>NZ_PVBJ01000002.1:0-688516 GCF_002968565.1 Neorhizobium sp. T25_27 | reverse complement strand
GGGTTTGTTGGCGGGGTGGGTTTCGGAAACATTTGCCATCTCCTTGTCCCCCGCTCAACGCGTCAACACGAGGCCGGCATCGAGCGGCCAGGTGAGCCAGACCATATCGCCGAAGGTGATCGGCCGATCGACGAGGCGGGAAACGTTGGCCTGCGCCGCACGCACCACCCGGCCATCCGCGAGCTTCACCAGGAAAACCGAAAAGTCGCCGAGATAACCGATATCCCAGACTTCGCCGTAGACCGCATTGGCCGAGATACCCGCCGGCTGGTCGGGCGAGATGCGGACTTTTTCCGGCCGCACCGCGAAGGCGACCTTGTCGCCCGCGACCGCCTGGCATTCCTGCTCCACCGATACCGCGATGCCGTCGCAATCGATCCTGACCGTGCCCGGCGCGCCGAGTGCGCTGTCGGTCGAAGCGACCGTGCCTTCGAGAATGTTGATGTCGCCGATGAAATCCGCGACGTAGCGGCTGTTCGGCGCTTCGTAAATTTCGGCCGGCGTCGCCACCTGCATGATCAGGCCCTTGTCCATGACAGCAATGCGATCGGACACGGTCATCGCCTCCTCCTGGTCGTGGGTGACGATCAGGAATGTCAGGCCCAGCTTGGTCTGGAGGTCCATCAACTCGAACTGCGTCTCTTCGCGCAGCTTCTTGTCGAGCGCACCGAGCGGCTCGTCGAGCAGCAGCACCTTGGGGCGCTTGGCGAGGGAACGGGCGAGCGCCACGCGCTGGCGTTGGCCGCCGGACAGCTGGTTCGGCTTGCGTTTGGCGAACTGCTCCAGCTTGACGAGCTTCAGCATTTCCTCGACGCGGGTGGCGATCTCACCCTTCGGCAGATTGTCCTGCTCCAACCCAAAGGCGATGTTCTTTTCGACCGTCATATGGGGGAAGAGCGCGTAAGACTGGAACATCATGTTGGTCGGCCGGCGGTAGGGCGGCACACCGGAAATATCCTTGCCCTGCAGCAGGATGCGGCCTTCGGTCGGTTCCTCGAAACCGGCGAGCATGCGCATCAGCGTCGTCTTGCCGCAACCGGAGGGCCCGAGCAGCGAAAAGAATTCCCGCTCGTAGATATCGAGCGTCAGGTTGTCGACGGCGGTGAAGGTGCCGAACCGTTTGGTGATGTTTTCGAAACGAATGAACGGAACCGCCGACGGGTCGGTCCAGGGAGAAAATTTACGCTTAACCGGCCCAAGAGATTTCGCCATGCCCTTACCCCATTTCACCCGATTGCCGCTGCCCCAAAAGCATTCGGGGCAGGCGTTTCCGCCTGCCCCGCCCTTGATCAGCTACCGGTCTTGATCTGCGTCCAGACCCGGTTCAGGACCCGCTGCTCGCGCGGCCCGTAGGGCGAAATGGTGAAGAGTTTCTTGACCACGTCTTCCGGCGGATAGACGGAAGGATTTTCCAGGACTTCCTTGTCGATGAACTTCTGCGAAGCCAGGTTGCCGTTGGCGTATTGAACGAAATTCGAAGCCTTGGCGATGACTTCCGGCTTCATCAGGTAGTTGATGAAGGCATGCGCTTCGGCGACATGCTTCGCGTCCGCCGGGATCGCGAGGTTGTCGAACCACATATAGGTGCCTTCTTTGGGAATGATGAATTCGATGTTGACGCCGTTCTTGGCTTCCTCGGCGCGGGTCTTGGCTTGCAGCACGTCGCCCGACCAGCCGATCGTGATGCAGCTGTCGCCATTGGCGAGCTCATCGATATAGGCGGACGAATTGAAGGTCTTCACGGACTTGCGAATTTTCGAGTAGACGGCGCCGCCGGCTTCGAGGTCCTTGGTTTCCTTGCTGTCAGGGTTCTTGCCGAGATAGTTGAGCGCGATTGCGAAGGTCTCGTCGGATGCATCGAGAATGTTGATGCCGCAGGACTTCAGCTTGGCAGCGTTTTCGGGCTTGAAGAGGACATTCCAGCTGTCGATCGGAACATTGCCGAGTGCCGCCTTCACCTTGTCGACATTATAACCGATGCCGGTCGTGCCCCACATGTAGTTGACGGCATACTGATTGCCGGGATCGTATTTCGACAGACGCTCGGAAACCAGCGGCCACACGTTGGAGAGGTTCGGCAGCTTCGACTTGTCGAGCTTCTGGAAAACCTTGGCCTGGATCTGGCGTGCGAGGAACGGGCCGGTTGGCACGACGACATCATAACCGGAACCGCCGGCGAGAAGCTTGGTCTCCAGCATCTCGTTGCTGTCGAACACATCGTAGATGACCTTGATGCCGGTCTCCTTGGTGAAATCGACCAGGATCGACTCATCGATATAGTCCGACCAGTTATAGACGCGGACTTCGCGCTCCTGGGCCAGAGCGGCCGTCGCGGCGAAGGCCGTTGCGGCAACTGCAGCGGCAAGACTGAGCAAATGACTTTTCATGATCTCTCCTGTTCCAGTTTTTTCTGCGCAATCGTCAAATCACGCCTAGTTCCCTTATATTTTTCGCGAGAGTAAAAAGTAATTTTACACCCCACAAGGGGGAATGTGCGCCGCCGCAAAACTCATTGGAAATCGAAGGCGCTGAGGCCGGTCACCATCTCGTCCAGACCGAGCGGTCTGGTGACCGGCGGTTCGGCACGGGAAAGGCAACCCTGTCTTTCGCAAAGCCGGCAGGCGGTGCCGACAAGTACCGTCGCCGCGCTTCCCGGCAGGGCCTCGCCATAGACGGTGTCTCCCACGCTCGACAGATCGCAGCCGAGAAGGATCGCAGTGCGCCGGATCCGCTCGCCGAACCCCGCTTGAGGGCCTTCGAGCGTCCTCGACAATGTCAGGAACGTCCCGCCATCCGGCATTTCTACCCGATCGACGAGGACCTGGCCCGGCTGGAGGAAGGCGGAATGGAGCCCAAGCTTCGGACAGAACCCGCCGAAACGGGCCTGCGGGAACCCTTGAGCGCCGGCGCGGCGGATCGCATTGCCGGCGTGGTCAAGTTCCATCAGAAAAAACGGAATGCCCGGCGCGCCGGGCCGCGCGAGCGACGTCAGGCGGTTGGCGGCCTGTTCGAACGACACGTCGAAGCGCGAGCGCAACACGTCGAGATCGTATCGGGCGCGCTGGGCTGCCGCGAGGAAAGCCCCATAGGGCATCATCAGCGCATGGGCGGCATAACGGGCGAGCTCGAAGCGGCCGATGCGCCGCGCCTCGTTGGTGGAGAGGTTGAGGTCTTCGAGTTCGGCGGCGATCTCCCGGCCCAGCGCCAGAAGCGCCACTTCCATGGCAAGCTCGCGGGTCCGATCGAAGGGCGAGAGCCTCTCCGAGAGAAACAGCCGCATGGAATGGCGGTCGTAACGCCGGCGCAGGTTCGGCATGGCATGGACGGGTAGCGTGCGCACCACGATGCCGTGCTCGTTCTTCGCCCAGGCCTTCAAGGCGCCGGGCAGCTCGTCGCCGGTTCCGAGCCTGGTCGCGAAGGTTTCCGCCGCATCGTCGATGCGCGCGAAGAAGTTGGGGCGACGCTCCAGCGTCTCGCGCACTTCGTCGATCGGCAGGCGCGTGCCGGCAATCGATGTTTCGTGACCCTCGCGCGCAAGAAGCTCGGCGAGATCGGAAAGCCTTGCTGCCTGCTCGCGATAGGCGCGATAAAGCTTCATCAGCCCGAGCGCCGCATTGGGGGCCGCCTCCGCCACCTCGATGATTTCCTGGTCACCGGGGATTTCACCGGCCAGCAGCGGATCGGCAAATACTTCGCGTAGCCGCCCCGCAAGACCGCCGCCCTCGCCCTGCAGCGCATCGAGATCGACCTTGTAGACGGAGGCGAGCTTCAAGAGGAGCTGAACGGTCAGCGGCCGCTGGTTGCGTTCGATGAGATTGAGATAGGAAGGCGAAATGCCGAGCGCCTCGGCCATGGCCGTCTGGGTGAGCCCAAGCCCCAATCGCACCCGCCGCACCCGCGGGCCGGCAAAAATCTTTCGTTCTGCCATTTGTCACCGTTTTTTACAAAGCCGCTGTTCGGGCTATTTTACTAAATTGACATCTTCACAGAAGCACTTGTGAAAGACAAGACATCCTAACCCCTTTGTAGGGAGCAATATGGCATCTTTTCTGGCAGTGCAGCATTCTGTTCTGTAAATATAGTCACATCAAATCCGCATCGAGCGGCTGAGGCATTTACACAGGAGGATGACGATGACAGATTTTTACACGCTGGTTCCAGGCGCTCAAAAAGGCCGTTTCGAGGGGATCGAACGCCCCTATTCCGCAGACGACGTCAAGCGGTTGCGCGGCTCGGCGGAGATCCGTTATTCGCTCGCCGAAATGGGTGCAAACCGGCTGTGGTCGCTGCTGCACCGCGAGGACTTCGTCAACGCGCTGGGTGCGATGACCGGCAATCAGGCCATGCAGCAGGTCCGGGCCGGGCTGAAGGCAATCTACCTGTCGGGCTGGCAGGTCGCAGCCGATGCCAATACCGCTTCCGCGATGTATCCGGACCAGTCGCTTTATCCGGCCAATGCCGCGCCGGAACTGGCGCGGCGCATCAACCGCACCCTGCAGCGTGCCGACCAGATCGAGACATCGGAAGGCAAGGGCCTTTCGGTCGAAACCTGGTTCGCGCCGATCGTTGCGGATGCGGAAGCCGGGTTCGGCGGGCCGCTCAACGCATTCGAGATCATGAAGGCCTTCATCGAGGCGGGTGCCGCGGGCGTCCACTACGAGGACCAGCTCGCATCGGAAAAGAAGTGCGGCCATCTCGGCGGCAAGGTCCTAATCCCGACCGCCGCACATATCCGCAACCTGACGGCCGCGCGGCTTGCCGCCGATGTCATGGGCACGCCGACGCTGGTGATCGCCCGCACCGATGCGGAAGCGGCAAAGCTGCTTACCTCGGATATCGACGAGCGCGACCGGCCCTTCGTCGACTACGATGCCGGGCGCACGGTCGAGGGCTTCTATCAGGTGAAGAACGGGCTCGAACCCTGCATCGCCCGCGCCGTCGCCTATGCACCCTATTGCGATCTCATCTGGTGCGAAACCTCGAAGCCGGACCTCGAACAGGCCCGCCGGTTCGCGGAGGGCGTCCACAAGGCGCATCCAGGCAAGATGCTCGCCTACAACTGCTCGCCGTCGTTCAACTGGAAAAAGAACCTCGACGACGCAACGATCGCCAAGTTTCAGCGGGAACTGGGTGCGATGGGCTACAAGTTCCAGTTCATCACGCTGGCGGGCTTCCACCAGCTGAATTTCGGCATGTTCGAGCTCGCCCGTGGCTACAAGGACCGCCAGATGGCTGCCTACTCGGAGCTGCAGGAAGCGGAGTTCGCCGCCGAGATCAACGGCTATACCGCCACCAAACACCAGCGCGAGGTCGGCACCGGCTATTTCGACGCCGTCTCGGTCGCGATATCGGGCGGGCTTTCATCGACCACCGCGATGAAGGAATCCACCGAGCACGACCAGTTCCGGCCGGCTGCCGAATAGACCTAGAAACTCATCGCCAACAGGAGAACCACCATGAACATCCAGACCCATGTCAAGGAACGCGCAGAAGAGCAGTCGACCGCGATGACGCCCGAGCAGCAGGCAGCGATCCGCATGCTGGCCAACGACCTGCATCGCCTCAACCATGCGATCATGAAGGCAGTCGATGCCGGTGTATCGGTCGAGCTCGTCCGCTCCGCGCGGCATCACGGCGGCGACGGGCATTGGGGCGACCTGATGATCCCGGTCATCGTCACCAACCGGGTCCAGTGAGCCCGGGTCCAGTGAGCGAGGAGGCGCCTAGGGCTGGCGGCCGGCAAATAGCGGGCCGTGGCCTCGGGCGAACTTCACCATGCGATCGACCACCGTGCGGATATCCCGGCGGTGGCGATCGTCGTTGTTCATGACGATCCACTGGCTGTGCCGAAGGCTCTCGATCTCGCCGCCGACCCGCTCCAGCCGCATGTCCTGGTCGCCGACGAAACAGGGCAGGACCGCGGTTCCGGCCCCGCCCAGCGCCAAATCGCGCAGGGAGCGCGGGCGGTTGACGGTGACCGCCACTTGCGCCGCCCGTTCCTGATGCGGCCAACGGAGATAGGCGGAAATCGCATCCTCCTCCGAGACTGCAAGCCAGCGGTCGGCAACCGAGGGGTGGGCGTTGCGGGCACGATAGGCCGCATAGGCGACTTCCCCGAGCCTGGTTGCCGCAAGGTTCGGCTCTTCCGGCTCGAAGGCACGTATGCCGATATCGCTTTCCCGGTGCGTCAGGCTCGCCCGTCGTTCGGCGACATAGAAATCGAGGCGGAAGTCATCGCGCTCGGTGCGGATAAGCGAGAGATTGCGGGTGAACATCCAGGCAAGCCAGGTGCCGCAGGCAACCCGCACCAGCGTCGAACCGGCACCTTCCCGTTTCCAGCTCTCGATGCGGCGGGCAGCGCCCTCCATCTCCAGAATCTGGGCAAACAACGCAGACCCATCGGCGGTCAGCTGATAGCCGGTGCGGCTGCGTAAAAACAACGGACGCCCGACGGCCTCTTCCAGATCGAGCATCCGCCGGCCGATCGTCGCGGGGCCCAATCCGGTGATGCCGGCAGCACCGGACAGGCCGCCAAGCCGGGCAACCTGCATGAAAAGCTCGTAGGCATCCCAGTTGATGTTTTTCATCGGTGAAAGACATAGCCGGAATTCGGCGGTACAAGAAGCAGTTTTTGAGGTTTAATAGAGGAGACGGTTTCCACAAACGGAGCAATTCCGATGCATGAGAATATCGTCGCAGCCGCCTATTCGTACCTCTTCCGAACAAGTCCCATCCGTCGCGATACCGCAGCGGAGAACGATTTCTATGAACGTTACGCCCATCCCTACCCGCGCTGGTTCGTCAGCCTGCAGCGGGTGACGGATAGACATAAAACGGCAAAGGGCGGCATCGCTGCCGCCCAGGAGGTTGGTTCCAGTCTATCCGGCGGCGCAGGCGAAGACCAAAACTCCGACCGCTGCCGCCCGAGGCAAGATTGCCGGGCAGTGCCGGAGCGGCGTGGCACCCGATTTTCCGCGGTACCCGGCTCGCCGTCGCTTTGAGATCGGCAGATATCACGCAGCGCGGGAATAACCCGAGCGGCGACTGCTCGCGTCGATGCGGAACTGCTCTACCAGTTCGAGCAGGGCATCCGCTTCGCTTGCGAGACGTCGGCTTGCTTCCGTCGTCTCGCCGACCATCGCGCCGTTCTGCTGGGTCATCTGGTCCATGCGGTTGACGGAATTGTTGATGTCCTGCAACGCGGCCGATTGATCCCGGCTGGCCGTCGCGATCATTTCCACATGCTGGCTGACGCCGGTGATCTGCTGGCTGATCGCTGCCAGCACTTCGCCCGCCTGCTGCACAAGGCCGGCACCGGAGCCGACTTCCCGGCTCGACTGGGTGATCAGGTCCTTGATCTCCTTGGCGGCACCGGCGGAACGCTGCGCCAGTTCGCGAACTTCCTGCGCTACGACCGCAAATCCCTTGCCGGCTTCACCGGCACGGGCTGCCTCGATGCCGGCGTTGAGCGCCAGAAGGTTGGTCTGGAACGCGATGTCGTCGATAACCTCGATGATCAGTTCGATCTTGCCGGAAGCCTCTTCGATACGTCCCATGGCAGCGACGGCGTTGCTCACCACGGTGCCGGAGCTGTCGGCACTCTTCTTGGTGACGGCGACTGCCAGGTCCGCCTCGCGAGCGCGCTCGGCCGAAGAACGGACCGTCGCGGTGATCTCGTCGACCGCGGCAGCTGTCTCCTCGAGAGAGGCCGCCTGGGTTTCGGTACGGCGCGAAAGTTCGGTCGAGGAGTGGCTGAGGTCGGCACTGCTTTTCTGGATGGAGAGCGTGCTTTCGCGGATATGAGAAAGCGTGTCCCGCAGCCGGACGATGGAGCCGTTGAAGTCGGTGCGGAGCTGCTCCAGCCGGCCGGAATACTGCGTCTCGATCGTGCTCGACAGGTCGCCCTGCGCCAGGCGGGCCAAAGCCGCACCCAGTTCGCTGACGGCAGTGTCGATCTCGCGGTCAACACGCTGCTTTTCGGCATCGTTGCGACGGCGTTCGGCCTCCGTTTCGGCGCGATCCTCGGCGCTGCGGCTCTCCAGCCGTTGTTTTTCGCGCGCGGCTTCCCGGAAAACTTCCAGGGCGCGAGCGATATTGCCGAATTCGTTGCGGCGTTCGGCATAGGGGATTTCGGTTGCGTCATTGCCTTGGGCAAGTGCATGCACGGTGCCGGTCAGCACGCCGAGCGGCTTCAGCAGCATACGCAGGGCGAAAAGGCTTGCGATTCCGATAACGAGAAGAGCGGCAAGCGATGTACCGATAACGATATGACCCGCAGTGGCAATATGGGCAAAATAGACTTCCATCGGAATGCCGATGAAAAGCAGGCCGGTGACGCCGTTCGAGGCGTTGGTGATGGGGAAATACCCCGTCATGAAATCCTTGCCGAATAAGACAGCAGGCCCGAAATAAGCTTCCCCGCGCGCCAGGAACGGCTGCGCCGGATGCTCTGCGGCAAGCTTGGTGCCGACCGCCCGCTCGCCCTTTTCCGTCTTCACATTGGTCGATATCCGGACATAGTCGGTGCCCCTCTTTTCGAACAGGGTCGCGACACCGCCGATGGCTGACGCCGTGCGATCGACCATGTCATGGTCTTTCACCACACCCTCGGCCTGGCTGACACGGATGACCGCGCCGTCACGGATCTCGGTTTTGGCGCCGTCCAGCTCCAGATCGTAGAGCAGGCTCATGGTGCGGATCGCCTTGCGGGCATCGTTCTTCGCCGTATCCATGATATCGCCGCGCAGGTAGGTATAGGTGAGGCCACCTACCGCTATCACCGCAACGAAGATCATGAAAAGGCAAAGAAGAACGATCCGCGATACCACGGACGACGGCAGGATTTTGATCATTTAGGCCAGCTTCCCCGCAAAACTATGTACTGAAATCTAGTATCGCCTGGGGAAGTGAAAATTTACTAAATTTGAATGTAGTGAATTAAAGAGGCCTCTGAGGCACAGAACTGAGCTTGGGAATGCCCAAGAACAAATAGGCCAACGCTCCGCGAGCGTGACTAAAGACCGCCGCCGTTCAGGCGCGCGGTGATCTCGAAGAGTGGAAGCTCTTAGAAAAAGAGAGTCGGAAGCGCGAGGAGCGCGGCCGTTGCACCGATGGCGATCGCGAGAAAACGAAGGCGAATGAGCTTCGGGTTATCCTGAACCTTAGCGATTGCGATTGCACGGGCACGGCTGGGTCTCTGCATGGAAACGGCACTCCAAGGCAAGTTGCTCTGGCGCTCCAGCCGCCACCGGCAGGAAGCGCATGCCCGCCTTAAAACACAGGACTTGGCTGGCATTAAGGCAGGATGGGGCGCTCACATTAACAAGTGCTGAATCAACCTATACTACAAAGCCTCCCCACAAACATGGCCCGAGGCCCATGCCCATTGGAAATTGTAGCCGCCGAGCCAGCCGGTCACATCCACGCATTCGCCGATGAAATAAAGGCCAGGCACCGCCTTGGCCTGCATCGTCTTCGAGTCCAGTTCCGAGGTATCGATGCCGCCGAGCGTCACCTCGGCCGTCCGGTAACCTTCGGAACCGGCGGGCCGGATGGCCCAGGTCTGGATCGAGGCGGCCAGCCCCTCGATCGCCTTGTCGGGAAGATCGGCGAGATGCCCGGTCAGGCCGCGGTTTTCGACGAAGAACTGCGCCAGCCGTTTCGGCAACACTTCCGCCAGTACCGTCTGCGCCGCCTGCCTTCCGTTTGCCTTGCGGGCCGTCTTGAGGATCGCTGCGATATCGAGGTCGGGCTCGATGACCAGCGTCACGTCGTCGCCTTCCCGCCAATAGGAGGAGATCTGCAGGATCGACGGGCCGCTCAAGCCACGATGCGTAAAGAGCAATGCCTCGCGGAAGGCAGTCCTGCCGTGACGGACTTCGGCCGGGACCGCGATGCCGGAAAGCGGCGACAGCTTTTCGAGCAGGTTCGGATCGAGCGTCAGCGGCACGAGCGCCGGCCGCGTCTCTACGATCTTCAGCCCGAATTGCCGGGCGACGTCGTAGGCAAAACCGGTGGCGCCCATCTTGGGGATCGATTTGCCGCCGGTCGCAACCACCAGCGACCCCGCCTCCACCGGCCCGTCGGAGGTGCCTATGCGGAAGCCGTCGGGCATCTTTTCGATCGACGTGATCTGTTTCTGCAATTCGAGCACGACGTTCGCCGCCTTCATTTCGGACAGCAGCATGCGGATGATGTCCTTGGCGCTGTCGTCGCAGAAGAGCTGGCCGAGCGTCTTTTCGTGCCAGGGAATGCCGTGGCGTTCGACCATGTCCAGGAAATCGCGCGGCGTGTAGCGCGCAAGCGCCGACTTGGCGAAATGCGGATTGGCTGAGAGGTAGTTCTTGGCGGTCGCATGGATATTGGTGAAATTGCAGCGGCCACCGCCGGAAATACGGATCTTTTCGCCCGGCGCCTTGGCGTGATCGAGGACCAGCACCGAACGGCCGCGTCCGCCCGCACGGATGGCGCACATCATGCCCGCGCCGCCGGCGCCCAGGACCACCACATCGAATTTCCGCGTCACCGCATGCTCCTTGTTTCAATATCTGCTGTTTTCGATCGGCAACTCAAAGTCAATGGCGTCTCCCCCTCGCCATTCGCCAATCCGTGGTTATGATGGAACATCCGATCAACCTCACCCCGATGTGTCATGCCGCGCAAAAAAACCGCTCCCGCCCTTGCAACCGGCACTGTGGCGAAAGCCGCGACTGCCCAGCCGACGCTCACTTCGCTCAGAGGGGTGGCGGACTGGCGGGAGGCCGCCGCGTGGCTTCGGGCTCGAGGGATAGAGGATATCGAGTGCATCACGCCCGATCTCGCCGGCGTGCCACGCGGCAAGATGATGCCCTCTTCGAAGTTCACCTCGAACACCTCGCTGGCGCTGCCGTCCGCCCTTTACCGCCACACCATTTCCGGTGAATACCCCGAAGAGACCGGCACGTTCCGCTACGAGCCGCGTGACAGCGACCTGAAGCTGGTGCCGGATCTTTCGACCCTGGCGGTGGTGCCCTGGGAGACCGACCCGACCGCGCAGGTGATCTGCGACATCGTCGACACCGAAGGCAAGGCTGTTCCCTATACGCCGCGCAACGTTCTGAAGAACATCCTCAAGCTCTATGAGGAGCGGGGCTGGAAGCCGGTCGTGGCGCCGGAAATCGAATTCTACCTCGTCGCCAAGAACGATGATCCGGACTATCCGCTGCACCCGCCGAAAGGCCGGTCCGGCCGGTCCATCCTCGGCGGCCAGGGCTATTCGATCGCCGGCATCAACGAATTCGACGAGCTGATCGACGACATCTACCATTTCTCGGAAAAGCAGGGCCTCGAGATCGATACGTTGATCCACGAGGAAGGCCCGGCGCAGCTTGAGATCAACCTGCGTCATGGCGACCCGATCGAACTCGCCGATCAGGTGTTCATGTTCAAGCGCACCATCCGCGAGGCGGCCATGAAACACGGCATCTACGCCACGTTCATGGCCAAGCCGATGCAGGGCCAGGCGGGTTCGGCAATGCACATCCACCAGTCGGTGGTCGACATCAAGACCGGCAAGAACGTCTTCTCGAACCCGGACGGCTCCGCCTCGAAGGAGTTTTTCCACTTCATCGGCGGCATGCAGACCTTTGTGCCGAAGACGCTCGCCATGATGGCCCCCTATGTGAACTCCTACCGCCGCCTGACGCCCGACATGTCGGCGCCGGTCAATAATGCCTGGGGCTACGACAACCGGACCACCGCCTTCCGCGTTCCGGTCTCGGATGCGAACGCCCGGCGCGTCGAAAACCGGCTGCCGAGCTCGGACGCCAATCCCTATCTAGCGCTCGCGGCCTCGCTCGGCTGCGGCCTGCTCGGCATCATGAACGCGATCGAGCCGGGTCCGCCGACCGAGGATACAGCCAACGAGGGATCGATCGAACTGCCGCGCGGCCTGCTCGAAGCCGTGTCGCTGCTCGAGTCCGATCCGGCGCTTGCCAGCGTCTTCAGCTCGGAATTCATCGGCCTCTATGCGGGCGTCAAGCGCGGCGAATTCGAGACCTTCATGCAGGTGATCAGCCCCTGGGAGCGGGAATTCCTGCTTCTCAACGTGTGAGGGCTGCGCCTTGGATGCATGGCAGAGCCCGATCGCACCGGGAATTTCCTGGTATCAGGCGACTCTCAGCGAGCGACCGACCTATCCGGCGCTCGACGGATCCAGATCGGTCGACGTAGCGATCATCGGCGGCGGCTATACCGGCCTGCAGGCGGCTTACCACCTTGCAAAGGCTGGCATCTCCGTCGCACTGATCGAGGCCAGCCGGTTCGGCGACGGCGCGTCCGGCCGCAATGGCGGACAGATGGGCACCGGGCAGCGCTGGTGGCCGGAGGATCTTGAAAAGGAGATCGGCTACGAGCGCTCCAGGGCGCTGTTCGACATGGCCGAGAACGCCAAGCGGCATCTCCTCGACTTTGCCCAGATCCACGGCATCGACATGGAGTACATGCCGGGACAGATGAACGTTTCCCACAAACGGGGCCACGAGAAGGATTATTGGGCGACCGCCGAGATCGCGGCGGAGCGTTACGGGTATCCGCACATCTCCTTCATGGATGGCCGGGAGACCGCCGAGCGGCTCGGCACGAAAGACTATTATTGCGGGGTGCGCGATACCGGCACCGGCCACATCCACCCGCTGAAGCTGCTGGTCGGGCTTGCCAGGGTGGCGCAGGCGGCCGGTGCGCAGATTTTCGAGATGACCCGCGCGACGGGCATCGAGAAAACGAGAAACGGACCGGGCTGCAAGATCCTGGTCCGGACGCCCAAGGGCACGCTGACTGCCGATCGGGTGCTGATCGCCACCAATGCCTATATCGGCGATCTCGAACCGGTTACATCAGCGCATATCATGCCGATCGGCTCCTTCATCGCCGCCACCGCGCCGCTCGACGATTTTCCCGGTATCCTCCCCGGTGGCGAGGCCGTTGCTGATTCGCGGTTCGTGGTGCGCTATTTCCGCAAGAGCCGGGACAATCGGCTGCTGTTCGGCGGCCGGGAAGTCTATACCTCAAGCAATCCTACGGACACGGCCAACGCCATCCGCAAGCAGATCGTCGACACCTATCCGGCGCTGAAAGACGTCGAAATCACCCATGCCTGGGGCGGAAATGTCGGGATCACCATGCCGCGCCAGCCTTTCGTGCGCGAGGTCATGCCCGGGGTCACGTCGATCGGCGGTTATTCCGGCCATGGCGTGATGCTGTCAAACTATTGTGGCAAACTTTATGCTGATATGGTCGGCGGCAAGGCAACGGATCTCGACCACCTTGCCGCCCTCAAAATTCCTGCCTTCCCCGGCGGGCGTCACATGCGGACTCCGCTGCTTTTCCTTGCCCTCACGTGGTTTGCGCTGCGCGACAGGCTCTGACAAGCAGTCCGTAACACACTTCGGAAGCCAATTCGGGCTAGCGTTTTTAAATCGATTAGAATAAGTATGCACCCAACCATGCAGGACGAAAGAACAGCGATGAGCAGCCAGATCATCCCAGTTGAACCCTTTGATTGTATCGTGTTCGGCGGTACCGGCGACCTTGCGGAACGCAAGCTCCTTCCGGCCCTCTACCACCGGCAGATCGAGGGCCAGTTCACCGAGCCAACCCGCATCATCGGCGCCTCGCGCAGTACGCTTTCCCATGAGGATTACCGCAAGTTCGCCCAGGATGCCCTGAAAGAGCATCTGAAGCAGGGCGAATACGACGAGGCGGAAGTCCAGAAATTCCTCCAGCGGATCTATTACATTTCGGTCGACGCAAAGGCCGAGGGTGGCTGGGCCGAACTCAAGAAGTTGCTCGACGACGGCAAGGAGCGCATCCGCGTCTTCTATCTCGCCGTGGCGCCCGGCATTTTCGGCCCGATTTCCGAAAAGATCCGCGACCACAAGCTCATCACCCGGTCGACCCGCATCGTCGTCGAAAAGCCGATCGGCCGCGACCTCGCGTCGGCGCTGCAGCTCAACGACATGATCGGCAAGGCCTTCCACGAAGACCAGATCTTCCGCATCGACCACTATCTCGGCAAGGAGACGGTGCAGAACCTGATGGCGCTGCGTTTCGCCAATGCGCTCTACGAGCCGCTGTGGAACGCCGATCATATCGACCACGTGCAGATCACGGTCGCCGAAGCCGTCGGCCTCGAAGGCCGCGCCGGTTATTACGATACGGCGGGTGCGCTCCGCGACATGGTGCAGAACCACATTCTGCAGCTCCTCTGCCTTGTCGCCATGGAAGTGCCCTCCTCCATGAATTCGGAATCGGTGCGCGACGAGAAGCTTAAAGTTCTGCGCGCCCTGAAGCCGATTACCGAGGCCAATGTCGAGCAGATGACGGTGCGCGGCCAGTACCGCGCCGGCGCATCCGCAGGCGGCCCGGTAAAAGGTTATCTCGACGAGCTCGAAGGCGGCGTTTCCAACACCGAAACCTTCGTCGCCATCAAGGCCGAGATCGGCAACTGGCGCTGGGCCGGCGTTCCCTTCTACATCCGCACCGGCAAGCGGCTTGCAGCCCGCATGTCCGAGATCGTCATCACCTTCAAGCCGATCCCGCACAATATCTTCGACGCGGCTGCCGGCCGCATTTCGGCCAACCAGCTGATCATCCGCCTGCAGCCGGACGAAGGCGTCAAGCAGTCGCTGATGATTAAGGACCCGGGCCCGGGCGGCATGCGGCTGCGCAACGTGTCGCTCGACATGAGCTTTGCGGAAGCCTTCTCGGTGCGCAATCCGGATGCCTACGAGCGCCTGCTCACCGACACGATCCGCTCCAACCAGACGCTGTTCATGCGCCGCGACGAAGTGGAAGCTGCATGGCGCTGGGTGGATCCGATCCTCAAAGGCTGGGAAGCGGCCGGCCAGCAGGTGCAGGGTTACACCGCCGGCACCTGGGGTCCGAGCCAGGCGATCGCCCTCATCGAGCGCGACGGCCGGACATGGCATGAGGGCTAAGGGTCATGACCGCGAACATGCTTGAATTTGCGGATGCCGCCGCCCTCGCCGCCAGCCTGGCGGACGAGGTCGCGGCACACCTCGAAACAGCGATCCGCGACCGGGGCACCGCCTCGATCGCGGTCTCGGGCGGCTCTACCCCGAAGAAGTTCTTCGAGGCGCTGGCGACCCGCGATATCGACTGGGGCAAGGTCACCGTGACGCTGGTCGACGAACGGTTCGTGCCGGCGGACAGCCCGCGTTCCAACCACCTTCTGGTGTCGGCGCATCTGCTGAAAGACAAGGCGGCTGCCGCCAACTTCATACCTCTCTACTACGAAGCGCCGTCGATCGATGAAGCGGCCGTGATCGCGACCGAAAAGACGTCCGGCATCGGCCATCCGTTCGACGTGGCGATCCTCGGCATGGGCGGCGACGGCCATACGGCTTCGTTCTTCCCGCATGGGAATAATCTTGCCCGCGCACTCGATCTTTCCGGCCCCCGCGGCGTTCTGACCATGCAGGCGGAAGGTGCCGGCGAAGAGCGCCTGACCTTCTCGTTCGCCAGCCTTTCGGATGCGCGTTTCCTGGTGCTGCATATCGAAGGCCAGGGCAAGAAGGACGTGCTCGAGACGGCAAAGGCCGGCTCCGACGAAACGGACATGCCGATCCGCGCCGTGCTCAATCGAGCCGCTTCGCCGCTGCAGATTTTCTGGGCGCCTTAAGGCGCCGACTTTTCAACGCGAGCAATCCCGGTGGCTTAGGGCCCTCCCGAAGGTCCTGTCCCTCCCGAGTCGGGGTTGAGCACAAGAGGACAAGACCATGGCCGCTCATTCCAGCATCGAGGCAATCACCGCCCGTATCGTCGAACGCTCGAAACCCCACCGTGAAGCCTATCTCGACCGCGTGCGGCGGGCGGCCACGCAGGGTCCGCACAGGTCGACACTTTCCTGCGGCAATCTCGCCCACGGCTTTGCGGTCTGTTCCCACGCCGAGAAGGATGCACTCGCAGGAGACGTCGTCCCGAACCTCGGCATCATCACCGCCTATAACGACATGCTCTCGGCGCATCAGCCCTACGAGACCTTCCCGTCGATCATCCGAGAGGCGGCGCGGGAAGCCGGCGGCATAGCGCAGGTCGCCGGCGGCGTGCCGGCCATGTGCGACGGCGTCACCCAAGGCCAGCCGGGCATGGAGCTGTCGCTGTTCTCGCGCGATGCGATCGCCATGGCGGCCGGCATCGGCCTGTCGCACAACATGTTCGACGCGGCCGTCTTCCTCGGCATCTGCGACAAGATCGTGCCGGGCCTCGTCATCGCGGCGCTCAGCTTCGGGCACCTGCCCTCCATCTTCATTCCCGCCGGCCCGATGACCACGGGGCTTCCGAACGACGAGAAGTCGCGCATCCGCCAGCTTTATGCGGAAGGCAAGGTCGGCCGCGCCGAGCTGCTCGAAGCGGAATCCAAGTCCTATCACGGCCCGGGCACCTGTACCTTCTACGGCACCGCCAATTCCAACCAGATGCTGATGGAGATCATGGGCTTCCACATGCCCGGCGCCTCCTTCGTCAATCCGGGCACGCCGCTGCGCGAGGCGCTCACCCGCGAGGCTGCCAAGCGGGCGCTGGCGATCACCGCCCTCGGCAACGAGTTCACCCCCGCGGGCGAGATGATCGACGAGCGCTCCGTGGTCAACGGCGTCGTCGGCCTGCATGCGACCGGCGGATCGACAAACCACACGCTTCACCTCGTCGCCATGGCCCGCGCAGCGGGCATCCTGCTCACCTGGCAGGATATTTCGGAGCTTTCCGACGTCGTGCCGCTGCTTGCCCGAGTCTATCCGAACGGGCTTGCCGACGTGAACCATTTCCATGCCGCCGGCGGAATGGGCTTCCTGATCAAGCAGCTCCTGAAGACCGGCATGGTGCATGACGACGTGCGCACCGTCTTCGGCCATGGGCTGGAAGCCTATACGGTCGAGGCGAAGCTGGACGCCAACGGCGCCGTCGTTCGCGAACCCACCCCGAATGAAAGCGGCGACCTCAAGGTCCTGGCGCCGATCGAGACCCCCTTCCAGTCGAATGGTGGCCTCAAGATGCTGAAGGGCAATCTCGGCAAGGCGGTCATCAAGATCTCCGCCGTCAAGCCGGAACGCCACATCGTCGAAGCGCCGGCGATCGTCTTCCACGATCAGCAGGGGCTGCAGGACGCTTTCAAGCGTGGCGAACTCAACAAGGATTTCATCGCCGTCGTCCGCTTCCAGGGACCGAAGGCCAACGGCATGCCGGAACTGCACCGCCTCACCCCGCCGCTCGGCGTGCTCCAGGACCGCGGCTTCAAGGTGGCGCTGGTCACCGACGGACGCATGTCCGGCGCCTCCGGCAAGGTGCCCGCAGCGATCCACATCACCCCGGAAGCCTCGGACGGCGGGCCTATCGCCAAGATCAAGGACGGCGACATGATCCGCCTCGACGCTGTCGCCGGAACGCTGGAAGTGCTGGTGGACGCCGCAGAGTTTGGGGCTCGCACAGCTGTCGTCGTCGATCTTTCCGACAACGAATTCGGCATGGGCCGCGAACTCTTCGCCCCCTTCCGCCGCCATGTCGGCACCGCGGACATGGGTGCCAGCGTGTTTGGGTAAACAGGCTGATTGCCCGCAGAAACTAAAACGGCGGCCGTGGAGCCGCCGTTCCCATTTTCAGGTCCTGTACCGGGTTACCAGGAGCGGATATCCAGCGTCCGGTCGCGATGGTTCGGATGGGTCGAGAATATGAAGATGCGGTCCAGTTCCTTCTGCTTGAGCAGCGACAGGAAACGCACCTCGATCGTGTTGTTGGCGTTGGTGCGCATCAGCAGGCAGCCGACCTTTGAAATGCGCGCGTCGGGAATATCGAGATAAAACTGCTTCGGCAGATTATACTGGGTCAGGATGCCGAGGACGGCGCCGCTCATCGAGATACGGATGACGTCACAGCGGCGCTGCGCCATGTTCATCACGCCATTTTCCGTATATTCGATACGCGCCGCATTCATCGTGTCTTCCATCTTGAACCGGGCTTCCCGGTCGTACATGAAAGACTCTTCCTTGTTCAAAAAGTGATTTTTGTTACTTGGAGTCGCACTCACGACATCCCTCCATTGCTTAATGGAAGGAAGCCTAGCCGGCGAAATTTAACAGAGTGTTTTGAAGTCCCAAATCAGAACAACTCCAATTGCATATCGCAAAATCACAGTAAACGGATAGTTACTCCTAGATGCGATAGGCCTTACCTTCCGCATCGAAAAGGTGCAGTTTCTTCAGGTCTGCTGAGAAGCGCATCGTCTCGCCCTTCTTCACCTGCAGAATGCCGGGGATCTTGGCGATGATCGGCTCTTGATCAGCCAAGCCTTCGATATAAAGCAGCGTCACCTCGCCGAGCGCCTCGATAATCCCGATCTGCCCTTCGAAGAGATAGTCCTCGCCTGAGGCGATCGACAAATCTTCCGGCCGCACCCCGAAACTGGCAGCCTTGCCCTTTTCCGAAGCCGCTGTCGGCACCGGCAGGCGCACCGATTTTCCGCCCTTCAGCGCAACCGTGGTCATCTCGCCGGTCTCCGTCACCGTGGCCGGGATGATGTTCATCGCCGGCGACCCGATGAAGCGGGCGACGAAGAGGTTCTGCGGCCGCTCGTAGAGTTCGAGCGGGGCGCCGACCTGTTCGATACGGCCAGCCGATAGCACGACGATGCGGTCGGCGAGCGTCATCGCCTCCACCTGGTCGTGCGTCACGTAGACCATCGTCGTGTCCGGCATCGAATCCTTCAGCTTGGCGATCTCGATGCGGGTGGCAACGCGCAGCGCCGCGTCGAGATTGGAAAGCGGTTCGTCGAACAGGAAGACCTTTGGATCGCGGCAGATGGCGCGGCCGATGGCGACACGCTGGCGCTGGCCGCCGGACAGCGCCTTCGGCAGGCGATCGAGATAAGGCGTGAGCTGGAGGATATCGGCCGCCGCACGCACCCGGCGGTCGATCTCGTCACGGCTTTCCTTGGCGATCCGCATGCCGAAGGCCATGTTGTCATAGACAGTCATATGCGGATAAAGCGCATAGGACTGGAAAACCATGGCGATGCCGCGCCGCGACGGCGGCACGTCATTGACAAGCTGACCGTCGATGAACATCTCGCCGCCGGTGATGCTTTCCAGCCCGGAGATCATCCGCAGCAGCGTGGACTTGCCGCAGCCGGACGGCCCGACAAACACGACAAACTCGCCCTGGCTGATCTCCAGGTCGATGCCGTGCAGCACCTTCACCTGGCCGTAGGCCTTGCGGATATCCTTCAGAACGACACCAGCCATGCTTTCCTCCCCTTTGTTCTCGTTACGCGTGATGGGCGAAGAACGCCCCCCAAGCCGGTAGTTCGACACGCCTGCCTTCAAGCCCGCTTTCGAAGCCGTGGCCGGTCAGCACTTCCCAATTGCCGGCCGGCAACTCGGTTGCCGTTTCCGCCGGGCTCATGTTGAACAGGCAGAGCAGCGTCTCGTTGCCGTATTGGCGCTTGTAGCCGAGCACCGTGACGTCCTCGGCCAGGAATTCGATCTCGCCCTTGGCAAAGGCCGGGTGCTGCTTGCGGAAGGCGAGGAACCGTCGGTATTGTTCCAGAACCGATGCGGGATCGCCGTATTGAGCGCCGACGGCCCGAAGCTGATGCTCGACCGGGATCGGCAGCCAGGTTTTCTCCGCCGTGGAGAAGCCCGCCTGCAATGCCTGGCTGTCCCAGACCATCGGGGTGCGGCAACCGTCGCGGCCCTTGAATTCCGGCCAGAACTGGATGCCGTAGGGATCCTGCAGGTCGGCATAGGCGATATCGGCCTCGGTCAAACCGAGTTCCTCGCCCTGATAGATGCAGACCGAGCCGCGCTGGGACATCAGGATGGCGGATGCCATCTTGGCGTAGCTGTCGCGGTCGAGAACGTCGTGGCCCCAGCGGCTGACGTGGCGCACCACATCGTGGTTGGAAAAGGCCCAGCAGGCCCAACCGTCCGGTGCGGCGACAGAGAATGCTTTCTGCACCTCGGAGACACGCGCCGGCGTCAGCGGATCGGGCGCCAGGAATTCGAACGCGTAGCACATCTGCATCTTGTCATCGCCGGACGTGTATTCCCCGACGATTTCCAGACCACGCTGGCTGTCGCCGACTTCGCCGACGGCGGCGATCGCCGGGAACTCGTCGAGCACGGCGCGGAAGCGCCTGAGGAATTCCAGGTTCTCCGGCCGGTTCTTGTCGTAGAGATGCTCCTGGAAGTTGTAGGGGTTCACCGCAGGCGCGGTGGAAGCGTTCCGGCGCAACGGATCGAGTGCCGGGTTGTCGCGCAGTTCCTTGTCGTGGAAATAGAAGTTGATCGTGTCGAGGCGGAAACCGTCGACGCCGCGCTTCAGCCAGAAGCGGGTCATGTCGAGCAGCGCATCCTGGACTTCCGCGTTGTGCAGATTGAGATCCGGCTGCGACGTCAGGAAGTTGTGCATGTAATATTGCATGCGGGTCGGATCCCAATGCCAGGCCGACCCGCCGAAGATCGACAGCCAGTTGTTGGGCGGCGTGCCGTCCGGCTTGGCATCGGACCAGACATACCAGTCCGCCTTGGGATTGAAGCGGCTCGACCGGCTTTCGATGAACCAGGCGTGCTGGTCGGAACTATGCGACATGACGAGGTCGATCATCACCTTGATGCCGAGCCGGTGCGCCTCGGCGATCAGACCGTCGAAATCCGACAGCGAGCCGAACATCGGATCGACATCCGTATAGTTCGAGACGTCGTAGCCGAAATCCCGCATCGGCGACGGGAAGAAGGGCGAGATCCAGATGGCGTCTGCGCCAAGGGCAGCCACATGCGGCAGACGGGCGGTGATGCCCTTCAGATCGCCGATGCCGTCGCCGTTCGAGTCCTGATAGGAGCGCGGGTAAATCTGATAAATAACGGCCCCACGCCACCAGTCCTTGTCCGGTGCTGCGGAGGCTTCTGCTGAAACGCTCATTCAATGTCCTGTTGTCGTTCGATGTTGATCAGCCGCCCTTGACGGAGCCGGCAAGCAGTCCGCGGACGAGATATCGCTGAAGGGCGAAAAAGACGATAATCGGCACGACGATTGTTATGAAGGCCGAAGCTGTCAGGATTTCCCACTTTCCACCCATAGAACCCAGAAGCGCGTTCAGCGCGCCGGTGAGAACCAGTTGGTCCTTGCCGGTGCCGAGAAAGACCATGGCGACGAGGAGGTCGTTCCAGGTCCAGAGGAACTGGAAGATCGAGAAGGACGCGAGCGCGGGAAACGACAGCGGCAGGATGATCTTGACGAAGATTTCGAAATCGCTGGCGCCGTCGACGCGGGCGGATTCGATGATTTCCCGCGGCAGCCCGGAAATGTAGTTGCGCAGAAGATAGATCGCGAGCGGCATGCCGAAGGCGGAGTGTGCGAGCCAGATGCCCGCATAACTGCGAGACGGCACGCCGAAGAAATTGCCGATCTCGTTATACATCTTCAGAAGCGGAATGAGCGACATCTGCAAGGGCACGACGATCAACCCGACCACCAGGGCGATGATGAGGGCGCGGCCGGGAAACTCCATCCAGGACAGAGCGTAGGCCGCAAAGGCGGCGATCAGGATCGGAATGATCGTAGCGGGAACCGCGACCGTCAGAGAGTTGACGAAGGACTGGCCGATCCCTTGAGAGGTCAGCACCGTGCGGTAATTTTCGGTGGTGAAGGATGGCGGAGTGGCAACGGACAGGTAGACGCGTTTGCCGCGGCCCTCGAACGGCGCGTTCTTGGAATAGGTATAACTGCCGTCTTCGTTGACGGTCAGCATCTCGCCATTGCCGATATCGGCGGGCTGCCCCGCTGTAAATTCCGTTGGGGCGGCAACGCGGGTACCGAAGGCGCGCACGGTGCCGCCCTTCCCTCCCTCGAAAACGGAACCGGAAATGACGTAGTTCGTACCATTCTGCTTGGCGGTTGAAGGCTCGCCGAGGCGGGCGGCACTCGTCTCGGCGGCGCCCGTAAAGGCGGTCCACCAGCCCGATGCGGTGATCTGGCCCGCTTCTCGAAAGGAGGTGACGAGGATGCCGAGCGTCGGGATGAGCCAGATGATGCAGATGACGAGCACGGAGACGTGGACGATAAGGCGCGGAAGGCCGATACGGCGGAGGCTTGCGGCTGCACTCATCTCAATGGCCTCCCATTTCCTTGTTCGCCTGACGGATGTTCCAGATCATGATCGGCGTGACGGCGGCCATGATGATCAGCGCGATGACCGCGCTTCGGCCGCTGTCGCCCCCGCCGCGGAACATCCAGTCGAACATCAGGTTTGCGAGAACCATGGTGTTCCACTGGCCGTTGGTCATGGTCAGCACGATATCGAAGACCTTCAGCACGAGAATGGTGATCGTCGTCCAGACGACGGCGATGGTGCCCCAGATTTGCGGCACCATGATCTTCCAGAAGATCTGCCAGCCGCTGGCGCCGTCGATCACCGCCGCCTCGATCGTCTCCTCGGGGATGCCGCGCAGGGCCGCCGACAGGATGACCATGGCAAAGCCCGTCTGGATCCAGATCAGGATCGCCATCAGGAAAAAATTGTTCCAGAACGGCAGCGAGATCCATACCTGCGGAGAGCCGCCAATGGCCTGCACGATGGCGTTGAGGAGGCCGATCTGCGTTTCGCTGCCGCCGCGATATTCGTAGATGAACTTCCAGATCACCGAAGCGCCGACGAAGGAGATCGCCATCGGCATGAAGATCAGGCTTTTGGCGAGGTTGCCCCACCAGATGCGGTCGGTCAGCACCGCGATGACGAGGCCGAAGAAGGTACACGCTGCCGGCACCACGGCGAGCCAGAGGATGTTGTTGAAGATGGACTGGCGGAACTGCGCGTCCTGGATCGCCCAGCGATAGTTCGCAAGACCGACAAAATTGCCGCCCGATCGATCGTAGAAGGAAAGGATGAAGGTCGCGACCACCGGGTAAACCAGATAGACGACCAGCAGGATCAGCGCCGGGCCGAGAAACAGCCAGGGACGCACCATGGCGCGGCGGTTGAGATTGACGGAGGCGGTGCGGACATTCTCGACCGGCACGGGCAAGACGATTTGAAGGATCTTGTCGGAGAGCCAGTAATACAAGGCACAGACGAAAACGCCGGCGATCACGACGCCGACGGCTGAAACGATCTGCGATATCATGGCTCTCCCCTTTTCACGGTTTTATGCGTAGCTTTTTATTGGACCGCGCCGGCGTCCGACGCGGTCGTGTTCAAGAGCCCACTGGGGAAAGCTTATTTCAGGCCGTCCCACGCCTTCTGGATATCGGTCCCCACGGTCTTGGCGTCCTTGCCGCCGACATAGTCGATCATGCCGGTCCAAAACGCGCCGGCGCCGATCTTGCCGGGCATCAGGTCCGAGGCATCGAAGCGGAATGTCGTGGCAGTGGTCAGAAGCTCTCCCTGCTTCTTCAGCACTTCATTGGCATAGGCATTCGCATTGGCACCCTTGAACGGCGTCAGGAACGACGACTGCGCCATCCAGACCTCGTGGGCGATCGGCGTCTTCAGGAATTCGATGAACGCCTTGGCGGCGGGCGAATCCTTGGTGATGGCAAACATCGTGCCGGCGCCGAGAACCGGTGTTCCGAGGTCCGGCTTCGAAGCATAGGTGGGCAGGTAGAAGAAGTCGGCATCGGTGCCGAGCTTGGTCTCGGGAGGGAAGAAGGACGGAACGAAGGATGCCTGATGATGCAGGTAGCATTTCGGCGGAATGCCGAAGAGGCCCTTCGGGCTGTCGCGGAAGTCGGTGGAGGAAACGGCCGCAACCCCACCGCTGACATATTTCGGATTTTTGGCGAACTTGCCGAATTCATCGATCGCGCCAACAACAGCCGGATCATTGAACTTGACTTCGTTGCTCACCCACTTGTCGTAGACTTCCGGCTTCTGGGTGCGCAGCATCATGTCCTCGACCCAGTCCGTCGCCGGCCAGCCCGTCGCGCCGCCGGAGCCGAGACCGATGCACCATGGAACACCGCCATCCTCGACGATCTGGTCGCTGAGCTTGATCAGGTCCTCCATGGTTTTCGGAACCTCGTAACCCGCTTCCTCGAAGTTTTCGGGCACATACCAGACCATGGATTTGAAATCGGCCTTGAAGGGGAAGCCGAAATAGGCCTCCTTGCCGTCCTTGCCCTTGTAGGTGCCGTAACGGATCCAGTCCCCGCCCGAACCATAGTTGGTCTTGACCCAGTCGGAGTTCTCCTGGCCGAGCGAGGTCAGGAATCCCTTGGCTGCGAGATCGGCCAGCAGGCCGGGTTGCGGAATGATGGCGATGTTGGGCGGAGAACCGGCCTGGGTGTCGATGACGATCTGCTGTTCGTAATTTTCCGAGGAGGAATAGCGGCCATTGATGCCGGTCGCGGCATTGAAATACGCCAGAACGCTGTTGAACAGCACTTCGTCCTCGCCGCGCCAGGGGCCGAAAAGCGTCAGGTTCTGCCCTTTGAGATTGGCGTGGGCAGCCTTGAAATCCTCATAGCTCTTCCAGTTAAATTTCGAATCCTGGCCGGGCGCGAATTTCAGCTCCTGGGCGACCGCGCCACCGGCAAGAAGCGCTGCCAGCGCCGTACCGATCCAAAATGATGCCTTCATTGAAATATCCTCCCGCTGTCCCGGCTTTTTCTACCCTGCCGGGAGTTCCAAAACATGGGGAGAGATTTAACGCTCTCGCGGAGGAGTCAACCCCCGCGCAGCCGGTGTGGAACAAATGAAAAAATCTGTCCTCGCAGGATCAGAATTTGGGTGCAGTTTTGCCGGCCGTGCGATAGGCCGCGATGACGGTGTTGGCCATCAGCATGGCAATGGTCATCGGGCCGACGCCGCCGGGGACCGGGGTGATGGCACCAGCAACTTCAGCGGCTTCCGCATAGGCCACGTCACCGACCAGCCGGGTCTTGCCCTCGCCCTTGTCGGGCGCCGCTACGCGGTTGATGCCGACATCGATAACGGTGGCGCCAGGCTTCACCCAGTCGGCCTTGACCATCTGCGGCCGGCCGACGGCGGCAACCAGGATATCGGCGTTGCGGCATACGGACCCGAGGTCCTTCGTCCTGGAATGCGCCATGGTAACGGTCGCGTTAGCGGCCAGCAGCAGCAGGCCCATCGGCTTGCCGAACAGGTTGGAGCGGCCGATGACGACAGCGTTGAGACCCGAAAGGTCACGACCATGTATACGGTTGACCAGCAACATGGCCCCGGCAGGAGTGCAGGAAATCAAGCCGCTCTCAAGGTCGCCGGTCGCGATCTTGCCGGCATTGACGACATGCAGACCGTCGACGTCCTTCTTCGGCGAAATCGACAGGATGACCGGCTCGGCGTTCAGGTGCTTCGGCAGCGGGAGCTGGACGAGAATGCCATGGATGGACGGATCGGCATTGAGCTCGGCAACCAGCTTCTCAAGCGTTTCCTGAGTGGTGTCGTCGGGCAGACTGTGCTGGATCGATTTGAAACCGCACTGCTTGGCCATCTTGCTCTTGGAATTGACATAGGCGTGGCTGGCCGGATCGTCGCCGACGATGACGACTGCAAGGCCTGGCTTCACGCCGGTTTCCCTCTCGAGCGAACTCGAAGCCTCGGTCACCGCGGTGATTACCGATGCTGCCGCCTCTTTACCATCGATCACCACAGCCATGCGCACCTCCCGCTTGAAACCGCCGCCAATGTATACATTGGGCATGTTCTGAATTTGCCCACCAACGCCTATGCTGGTCGCAGACGGCAAATGCAAGCGGATTCGATGTCGCAGGCTTCTTATCCTCGGGAGGCGTTCCGGCGGTCGGAATAGACCTGAACCCGTTCGCGCAACTCCGCCATGTTCCGGCGAAGCTCGCGAAGTTCTTCCGCCTTTCGGACCTCCTCCGGCGATAGAACCGGGCGACGAGGTGCACCATAGGACGGTCCATCGGCAAGGCGGCCGGCCATGACGGCCGCGACCAGGGATGGAAGCTCCGCCTCCGGAGCCGGACGGCGATTGACCATCAGCATTTCGCGGATGTGATCGGCGAGCGGACAGTCATTGGCGGGCGTCGGATGGCGCGGGCGCCAGGACGGCTGCGGCTCATAGGCTAGCCGATCGTAAGCCGGATCATACTCCTCGGGAAGGAAATCCCGCTCGTCCAGATGCTCCGCGAGCAGGTCTCGGTCGACAATCAGCGCGGGCTCATCGGCCGGATCCGTTTCATCGGCGGAGCTCGCGGGCCGCGGCGCGCGACGCCTCAGAAAGACCAGGGCAGTGCCGAGGGAGAACCCGATCAGGGCACCGATGCCCGAAAGCTCGGCGGATGAGGGACCCAGGACGGCCGCGGATGCCGCCACGGCCGGAACGACGACCGACACTTTGCCCGTGGATGCTTTGGCTTCGGAGCCGTGCAGCGCTTCGAGATAATTTCGCCGTGCCTCGTCCACGGCAGCTTCGAGAGCCGCAAGCCTTGCTCCGGAATCGGCTATTTCCTTGTCGTCGGGTTTCTTCGCCTGCTTCGCCTTGAGCTCAGCCAGATGTTTGGCTGCGGCAGTCTCCTGCTGACGAAGCGAGGTTCCGAGCTGTTTCAGCGCGTCCTGGATGTCGTCTTTGACATCCGCCAGTGCCGCCTGAGCCGCAGCAAGCCGTGGGTGACGCGGGCCGAGATCGCTCGAAAGCTGGTCGACGGCAAGCTTTGCCTCGACATGCCTCTGCCGCTGATAGTCGAGGCCGGTGTATTCGAGACTGTCCGGCAGTGGCTTGTTGAGCACGTCCGAAAGCTTCATGGCGGACGCCTGGGCCGCCTTCTGCTTCAGTTCACCAAGCTGCGCCGTCGCCTCATTTATTTCCGCGGTGAGCTGCTGTCCGTCGCCCTCGGTCCGGCGCAGTTCGGCAAGCTTCTGCGCGTCGGTCTCGGCGATGAAGCCGGAAAGAGCGGCCTGCGCATGCTCGAGTGTCTGGCGCAGCTTCTCCACCACCGGGCCGGACGACCTTGTGCCGGAGAATGCGATCTCGTCGTGGAATGTGTCGCCAAGCATGTTGGCGATGCGGGCCGCCTCTTCCGGCTCTCCCGCCGTGACGGAGATCGCAAGCTGGCCGGCGCGGCGGTCGTAACTCGTTACGATTGCCTGAGAAAGTCGCTCGCGCAGCCGGTTTTCGGCCTCCGCCACGGTCATCGCCTCACCGGAGACGATATCGGACACGATCCTGATGACGCTCGGGCGGTCGACCGAAAACTCGCTGTCGCGGCCGAGATTGAGGGCACGGATGACATTGTCGAGGCTGGTTTTGGAGCGGAGCGCGGCAGCGGCCGTGTTGATCGTGCCTTCGCTCGCCGCTTCGACCTTCAGTCGGGTCTCGGCGCTGAACTGATGCGGAACCGTCTCGATAAACAGCAGCGGCAAAAGAGCGCCGATCACCGTCAGAGCGCCAACCTTGAGGGCCGCGGATCGCAATCCGGCGAACACGGAACCGGTGCCGGCGAGCATTGCTGCCGGGTCAGGGTTTCGGTCGTCTTCGATTTTCACCGACTGATACATGGGAAGACCGCGCTAATCTGAGGCCGCCGGCATCCCGCGGGCAGCCCTCTGATTAAGGCAGTCTAAAATTTCATGGCAAAGAAAGGGTTAACTTGTCAGGCGAAAGACGGCTGCCGGGACGGGACTGTCGCCTGGGGCACTGCGGGCACCGACTTGCCTTCAACGAAGGTGGACAACCCCGCACCGGTCATCACCACCAATCCGGTACGGACAGAAGCCAGCCGGCGCTCGATCCGCCGCTCCTGGCCGAGACCCGCCGCATCGACGAGGATAAGATCGAAACGCTGCGGCATATCCTGGTCGAGGGGTACGACCGCCACGTCATGCCAGGGGGCATGGCGGGCGAAATGCTCGCGGAGGGCTTCGACCCGCGCGGCATCCTCGCCGGCTATGCCGATGCGATGACCTTTTTCCAGGAAGCTCAACAGGGCCGGGACGAACATGCTGGCCGAAAAACGCACCGGCGCCGGTTTTTCATGTCGCGCTTTGGCGAGGATGCCGAAGGCGCGGCCGCCACCCGGCAGAAGCATCCTGCGGCTCAACTGACCGCGGTAGGCGGGATCGATCATCTGACGGAAAGCCGTCCGCTCGTCCAGAAAGCCGAGTGTGGTGCGGTTGCCGCGCAGCGCGATCAGGCTTTCCACGAAGCCGAGCGTTGCGTTCCATCCGAGATCGCAGACACGCAGGCCGAACAGGGTCCGGGGTGACGCGGATGCCAGGAAGTCTCCGGATGCGTTCATCGATGCGCTCCCCATGGGCAAGACCAATTCGTCCCCAAGGTCTAGCAGCGCGCTCTGAAATCGCCTTTAAATCGATTGGTAAAATGCGAACGATGCCCGTATTTCCAAGGCCCTCGCAACGAAAAAGGCCGACCATGAAGGCCGGCCTATATTCGTTGTGCTATCGCGATGCGGTCGTCAGTGGCCGGCCGTGGGCGAAGCTTTCGGATCTTCGATCTTCACGCCCTCGACAATCTTCTTGCCCGGGTTCGGGTTCTTGTTGCCGCGCGAGGCGTTGTTGCGAATGTCTTCCTTGGAGAGATAATCGAGCTGTTCGACCAGCACCTCCGCCACCAGCCCCTCGCCGAGCTTCTTGTTGAAGTTGTCTTTGATGCTGGTGCGGAATTTTTCGAGGTTGAAGGCGCCGGGCTTGCTGAGATCGACCATCTGGTTGCCGATCAGCAGCGTGAAAAGCTGGTCCGTCGTCAGTTCGGTGATCGGCAGCTTGGTATTCTTGATCTTTTCCTTGTCCATCATGAAGGAGACACGGCTCAAGAAATAACCGGTAATGGCACCGTCCGCGATCATCGGAATGGTGATCGATTCCCCGCGCACCAGTTGAAGAAGCTCCTTCCGCCTGGCCTCTTCGTCGACCGGCGCAGGTGCTGCGGACATCTGCACGGAGAAATACACCGCCCCAAGCGTGACGATGCAAACCCACAGACCAGTGAGAAGGAGCTTGACCATCAGGCCTCGCCGTAGGTGAACTGTTCTTGGGTGTAGGTACCGTCGTCGTCTGCGTCGCGGGCAGCGTTCTTCAAGAGATCGGCGACGGCGCGAACAGCGTGAAGATGTGCCTCGACCCGGCGGGCATTGAGCGCCAGCTTGCTCTTCAGCCCGTGCATCTGATCGATATGGCCGGTGGCAAGCTGCTTCGGATCGGTGCCGCGGAACAGCATGGTCAATTCGTAGAGGCAGCGGCTTTTGTGCGCGTTCGACACTTTCAGGTCGAATTCCGGATCGCGGCCGATGCGCTGATTTTCGTTGTCGATTATCATCTCCAACCGGCCAAGCACGGTCTTGATGCGATAATCATTCGAAATGACTTCCATATTTTCTGCCCCAGTCTGATGCATATCAGGCCTCACTCTTCTTATCGACGCCGAGAACCTGCCGCTCGAAATCGGTGATCATGCTCATTGCGCGGCTGCGATCAGTCTCATTGGTGGTCGGATTGACCGAGGCCTGACGCTCCGCGCGGGCGAGCGCCTGCGAATACATCTGCTCGGCAATGCCGACACCGCCCTTTTTCGACATTTCGTCGGCGATCTTCTCGGCCATCATGCCCTTCCAGAACTCACCGGCGGAGCCCTTGCCGTAAACTTCCTCGGTCTCCTTCGGGAGCATGGAATTCACGAATGTCGAAAGAACCGATGCTTCGAACTTGCGGTATTCCTCCGGCATTTCGGCGACCTTCTTCGGTGCCTCCGGATTGCCGAGACCCGCCGTCGTGCCGGGCGTGTCGATGAATTTCATGGCTGCACCAAAACCCTTGCCAACTTCGGCAAGGCTGGTCGCGGCAAAGGCCGCCTTGTTCGCCTTCAGCTTGGCCTGCGCTTCTTGAACGGCAGTCGGGTCCGCAGCGCGGACGACGTCCATGACCAGATCGCTCGGAGGTGAAATCGCCACGTCAGCTCCTTTCATGACTGCCGCGAGCCGCATCCTAAAGGTGCAAGAGCGCAGCAACAGTTTGAAATGGCACATGATCCCGCCCGACCTCGATCGAACCGGCAATCAGTGCAATGACGAGACTATGAAGGTCGAAGCTTGCTGGAGGCTGGCCAGTCTATTTGACTTGCTCGAGGGCGAGCGTGATATCGATCAGCTCATAGATCGCATCGTCGGCCACTTCGCGGTCTTCGTGATCACGCGCGTCCTTCATGTGTTCTTCCAGGCGGTCGGCCTTGGTCCGCTCCTTGAGCACCTTCATTTCCTGGATCTGCTGAACGCCGGCAAGCTGGCGCTCCTTCGTGGTCAGGCGGCCGAAGCGTTCCGAATAATGCTGAGAGAACTGCCGGTGCACCGGGTTCATCGAGCCGATCGCATCGATGACGTCTTCCATCGACTGATTGACCTCGGCACGGTATCGGGTCGTCGCAGCAAGCTCGTGCTCGGCCATCGTCTCGAGATGCCGCTGGACCGCCACCAGGCGCTTGAGTTTGTCCGACCGCTTGACTGGACCTGCCATTGCGATCTCCTAGAAGGACCTGAAGATCGGCGCGAAACCATCCGCGTACTGGCGGATAAAGGCGGCGATGGACAGATAGAGAAGGAAAAGCCCTCCCATCAGCAGGAAGGGCGTCGAGATGAAGAAGATCGGGATCTGCGGCGCCATCTTGTTGATGAGGCCGATCGCCACGTTGAACATCAGGCCGAAGATCAGGAACGGGCTTGCCAGCCGCAACATGATGATGGTCGACGCGCGCAGCGTATCGGTCAGCGTGATCAGTATCTTCTGCGGATCGATCAGCGCGCCGACCGGCGTCGCCGCATAGGAATCGACCAGCGCGCGGAACACGATGTGGTGGAAATCCATCAAGAACAGGAGCAGCAGGCCGCTCAGCGTCAGCAGAATGGTCAGCTGATTTTCCTGCGAGTCTTCAAAAATGTCATGGCCGCCAGGCGCCGTGAAACCGATCGACATCGTAAGGACGGTACCGGCAAATTGCATGCCGAGCGTATAGAGCCTGGCTATCAATCCATAGACCGCACCGATCAAGGCCTCGGTGAAGATCAGGCCAAGATAGGTGGCAGTCGGCTCGGAGGCTCTTGGATAAATCTGGTCCCACAGAACCGGCAGTACTGCCATGGACAGGGCGACCGCCACGAACAATCGCACCTGAACCGGCACGCGGCCGCTTCCCAGCCCCGGGAGTACCATCACGCACGTACCCATGCGGCAAAACGCAAGGAAAAGTGCGAGAATGGTCCCCTGCGGGTCTGTAATCATGCGAGAATCGTCCTTTGCGGACAGTCTATCACGAAATGGCGCCCAGTATCTTGATTTCGAGGCCCTTGGCGAGTTCCACATGGGACAGAACCGGCAGGGTCGCGAACAGCCGTTCGATGATCATGCGGACGTAGGAACGCGTTTCCGGCGAGGTGACGAGCACGAAGGGCAGGCCGCGATCCATGAATTCGCGGATGACCTTGGTCGCCTGCTCGCTGAACTCTTCAAGCGTGCGCGGGTCGATGTCGAATTCCACCACTTCGCCCTTGCCGTCGCGCTTGAGCGCCTGATGGAACAGCATGTCCCATTTGTTGCCGAGGCGGAGTACGCGCAGCACGCCGTTGTCGGCGAGGTCACCGCAGAGCTGTTGCGACATGCGGACGCGCACGTGCTCGACGATCTGCTCCGTCTTGCGGACATGCGGGGCGAGCTCAGCCACTGCTTCCAGAATGAGATGCAGGTTGCGGATCGAGACGCGCTCGGCGAGCAGAAGCTTCAACACCGCCTGCAGGCCGGAATAGGACATGTGCGACGAGCAAATCTCGTCCGCGAGCTTCTTGTATTCGGGATCGAGACGCTCGATCAGGATCTTCACGTCCTTGTAGGAGAGAAGCTGCGGCAGGTTGTTGCGGATGACTTCCGACAAGTGGGTCAGCACCACCGAGACGTTGTCGATCGGGTGGAAGCCTTCACGCTTCAAGTCTTCGGCGAAGGTTTCGAGGATCGACACCGCCGGCATGCCGAAGGCTGGTTCGCGGATCTCGTCGCCCGGGATGCTCGGCTTGCGGCCGGATCCGGTCACCACGAGGACGTCGCCGACCCGCAGGGCGTTCGACGCGATCGTCGTGCCATGGATACGGATCTGATAGGACTTTTCCTGGATCGAGATGTCGTCGGTGACCTTGATTTCCGGCACCACGAAACCGTACTGCGTCGCGAACTTCTTGCGCATCTTGCCGACGCGGAAGGCGAGTTCCTGGTGGGCGCCAAGCAGCCGGGTGGAGACCTGCTTGCCGAGAGCGAGCTCGATTTCGGACGTCTTGAGAACCGACTTGACGGAGTCCTTCTCCATCTCCTTGGTCTGGACGACCTTCTGTTCCTCGTCTTCGCGGCGAGCCTTGTTCTCCGCCTCGATACGGCGCGGAACAAGCCAGGCGCCGAAGCCCATCAGGCCGCCGAGTGCCATGAAGGGCAGGAAGGGCAGTCCGGGGATGATCGCCAGAAGCGCCATCAGGCCGGCAGACATCGAAAGGGCGCGCGGATAGCCGCTCAGCTGATCGACTACTGCCTTGTCGGTGGAACCGGCCGTGCCGCCGCGGGTGACCAGGAGGCCGGCGGCGAGCGAAACGATCAGGGCCGGGATCTGCGTGACGATACCGTCACCGACCGACAGCTTGACGAAAACGTCGGCGGCTTCGCCGATCTGCATGTCGTGGCGGAAATAGCCGATGATGATGCCGCCGAAGATGTTGATGGCGGTGATGATGAGGCCGGCGATCGCATCGCCGCGAACGAATTTCGACGCACCGTCCATCGCCCCGAAGAAGGAGCTTTCCTCTTCCAGCTCGGAACGGCGGCGCTGCGCTTCCTTCTCGTCGATAATCCCGGCCGAAAGGTCCGCGTCGATCGACATCTGCTTGCCGGGGATGGCGTCGAGGGTGAAGCGGGCGCCGACTTCCGCGATACGCGTGGCGCCCTTGGTGATGACGATGAAGTTCACGGTGACGAGGATCATGAAGACGATCACGCCGATCACGAAGTCGCCGGACATCACGAGGCCGGAGAAGCCCTGGATCACGTTACCGGCCGCGCCATGGCCCTCGTGGCCATGCGACAGGATCACGCGCGTCGTCGCGATGTTGAGCGACAATCGCACCATGGTGGCGATAAGCAGGATGGTCGGGAAGGACGAGAAGTCCAGCGGCCGCTGGATCCACAGCGCCACCATCAGGATCAGAACCGAGAAGGCAATCGAGAAGGCAAGGCCAAGGTCGATCAGGAATGCCGGGATCGGCAGGAAGAGGATGCAGAGGATGGCGACGATGCCGCCCGCAAATCCGAGATCGCGACCGTTCGGGGCTACTTTCGGAATGGATAGTGAAGGTGGTTGCGCCATGACTTTCCCGTCTCTTCATGAGATGGCGGCAGGAAGTACTCCTACCAGTTCATGTCCTGCCTAAAGGGCGAAGCTTGCGCGAAGGTGGGTAGATGAAAAAGGATGGGCGGGCAGCAACCGGGTCAGAACCCCGATTGCACCCGCGAAAATACCAGATTGGCGAAAAGATTGATCTGGCCGCCGATAAACGGCGCGGTAATGCCGATCGTGATCATGATGGCGACGATTTTCGGCACGAAAGTCAGCGTCATCTCCTGGATCTGCGTCAGAGCCTGGAGAAATGCGATCAGGACGCCCACGACCATCGCCACAAGGACCGCGGGACCGGAGGCGATCAGGATCGTCCAGATCGCCGCCTGCATGATATCAAGGGCATCGGCTTCATTCATTGCGCCGGCTCCGTCTGCTTTAGTGTTTCGGCATCATGCCGCGTCGTCTGGTCTCAGGTCGCCGGAGGCGTCGTTGGCGGCTGATTCGAAAGAATGATGCCGGGCTGTATGAGGACCTTATCACCCTTCTCGGTGATCGCCACCAGACCGTCGGAGTAGATTTCCACCTGTTTGATGATACCGGTGGTTTTGTCGTCGGCGCTGGTGACGTACTTGCCGATCATATCGGCTGCCTGCGAGAACGAGTTCGCCTGGATGAGCGACTGCAGGTTCGAGTTCATCTTCACGGACTGCTCGACCTGCGAGAAGGTGGCGAGCTGGGCAATCTGCTCGCTCGCATCCATCGGATCGGTCGGATCCTGATACTTCATCTGAGCGATGAGGAGCTGCAGGAAGTTGTCGTAGTTCAGACCTGCGGCCGATTGGTCGGACGACGGCGTCTTGCCGTTGCCGGAGGCATAAGGGTTGTTGTTGTTGATCGGGTCTACCGCCACGGTGCTATCTCCTTGCGAATCCGCTCGACGGTTGCCGGCGCGAGTTCCCGATTGTTGAGGATACGGTCTTCGATGGGGTAGAGCGCGCGGATTGCCTTCAGAGCGTCGAAGGCCCGGCCAGATGCAACCATGCCGTCGATGCGCTTGAGTTCCGCCAGCATCTCATCGTCGGTAAAGCAGGTCAGCAGCATTGCCACCGACTTGCGGAACAATGTCGTCGACTGTTCCTTGCCATCCGGGTTGATGAGCATCATCTGGGCGATAAAGTAGAGCTGCCGAAGCGGCGTCGTCGCATCTTCCGGCTGAAGAACATGGTTCTCCAGAAGGAACGTGACGTCATTGAGAAATTCCAGCGCGACCTTGCGATCAACGCGCAGAACCGCGCCGTTGATAAATATCCGCTCGCCGGATTTCAAAGAGATGCGAAGCGTACTTTTCATTTAAGTCCATCCCTGATGATGGTGGTCACATCGATAATGCCCTGGAAATTCGTCGATTCACGGTTCCTGATCTTTTCGCATTCCTTCAGTATCCAGATTGCGATCGAGATCAGATCCGCACGAAGTTCATTGGCCAACTCGTTATCCGGATGCTTCAGATCCTCGACAAAGCGGATCCAGACACGCCGGGTGTAGAACAAAGCCTCAACCGTGGTGCGCGTATAGTTCTTCTCATCGCGAGCCGCGATCAGAAGATCGATAGAACGATCCAGGGCCTGCCGCTCGCGATCCTTGGCGTTGGCAACGCCGTCCTCCATGATCTCGGCATATGAAAATTGGTACATTCATGTATCCTTCGTCACGAGCCTTCCTTTATTCATCAAAGGAAGTTGGCCAGGCTCAGCTGCTGTATCTTTGCCGTTACTGTATATGCAGTTTCGAGGAGCGTCTTCATCGTGTTGAGGCGGGTTGCCGCCTCTTCCGGGTTGACGTTCTCCATTGATCCAAGACTGGTCTTCAGGATATCTTTCTGCGCCTGCAACCTTTCCTCAGCCTTGGAGACGCGTTCGGTATAGATACCGATCGATGTCCGCTGCTGGTTGATGCTGCCCTCGCTGTTCATCGCCTTGTTGATGACACCTGTGGTACGCGTGGCCACGGCTGCGCGGGCATCCTTGTCCATCCCGGTCTGCAGGTATTCCATCGAGATGATCGATGCGAAAGCGAAGTTGCGCATGCCCTGGCTGTTGGCATTGGTCGAGCTTTCGACCACTTCCGTCGGGCTGATGCGGCTCTTCATGTTTTCGTCGCTGGCATCAGAGAAGAAGGTCTTCCAGAAGTCCTGGCCGGCAACCGCCGCCGGATGCGGCGGGCTTGTCAGTGGTGCCGAGCCGTTGAACTTGGCTTCCAGGTTGTCCAGGAAGCCGTTCATCTGGGCCCCCGTCATCTGCTCCTTGCTCGGGATCGCATTCACCGAAAGGTAGTGAGTGAGTTCGGCGGCGACCGCGGCCTTGGCCGGTGATGCCGGCGCGAAATAATCATCGAGCGGCTTCACGTCGGAATTGATGCCGGAGAAGATATATTCGCCCTGAACGGCGGTGTTGGCGAAGTTGGTGAACGCGTCCAGCGCGTCGGACATGGCCATGCGCGCCGTCGACAGGCTCGTCTCGTCGGCCGAGCTTCCAAGCGTCAGGATCGCGCTCTGAATCTTCAAACCCTGCTCGTTCATGCTCTTGAGCGAAAGCTCAGCAGTTTCGAGACGCTGCGTCGCGAGCGCGGCCGTGGTCAGAAGCGAGTCGGTGCGGGTGATGTCGCGGGAAAGATCGATAGCGCGCGAGGTGTTGGCGCCGAGCGCGACGCCGAGATCGGCGTGCTTCTGGCTCACGGCCTCCTGGTTCGCCTTCACCATCTCGCGCTGAACGTTCGAGATGGAGTTTCGCATCGTAGTCTGGATCGACAATGTGGAAATGAAAGAGGTCTTCATGATCAGCTCGCAATATCCAAGAGGGCCTTCATCATATCATCGACCGTCGACATGAGCTTGGCGCCGGCCTTGTAGGATTGCTCGATATCGAGAAGCAGGGACAGTTCCTCGTCGAGGCTGACGCCCGTGTTGCTGGAAAACGCTTCAAGACTGCGCGACAGCATGGCCGTCTTCGTCTCGTCTGCGGCGGTCGCCGTGCTGCGAAGCTGCTCGAGCCAGCCCATGGAGTCCGCGGCAAAAGAGAGGACGTCCGGCGCATCGGCGATTTCCGTGTCCGTATCGAAGGCCATCGGGCTGGTCAGGTTCTGGTTGTACTTGTCGAGGAGGTCCCCGTAGCTGCTGCCGCCGGTGTTGACGACGTAGGTCAGGCCGTTGATGCCACCGTCGCGCACCTTGTCGGGCGTGCCTGCCGGGGGAACGACCACCGGATTGACGAAGATCTTGGAGGCGAGGCCCGGAACGATCGTCCCGGCAGGGGGAATGGCCGTCTGCTGGACGCCGGCGGCATTCTTGTATGTAAAGAGGCCGGTCTGCGGGAGCAGTGCGCCGGTCGGTCCGGTTTCCGCAAACGAGGTGATCAGACCGCGGGCGATTTCGTCGAGCTGGCTCTGGAACGTCGGCGCGATCTTGTCGCGGATCTGCATATGCGCCTGGAGCGAGCCCTTGGCGGTCGTATTGCCCGAATCCCCGGCCTTGAGCGCCACGCCGTCGATATAGACGCCGTTGCCGGTCGTCGATGCGTCGAAGGCTGCGGTATACTGGAATGTTACCTTGCGCGGCACCGCCTCGAACAGCGTCGTGCCGTCCGTGGTGTAGAGCACCATGTCGTTGCCGCCGCGGGTATAGGACGTGACCCCGACGATTTCGGAGATCTTCTTGACGAGGCCGTCGCGCTCATCAAGAGAGTCGTTCGGATCCGCGCCGCTGGAGACCGCGTTCTTGACCTGGTTATTGACGGTCTCGAACTTCGCAAGCAGGGCATTCAGATCGGTGACGTTCTGCTTGATCTGATCGTCCGCATCCTTGCGGATCTGCTGAAGCTTATCGGAGGCGATATTCAGGCCGGCCGCGACGTCCCGGGCGCTTGAAATGAAGGCGATGCCGATGCCGGTATCGTTTGCCTTTCCGGCAAAAGCATCGAGGTTGTTGCGGAAGGCGGCAATCAGCTTGGCGGGGGAGAGCTCGTTGTCGTTCCCCCCCATCAGGTTCTTGATTTCCTGCAGGCCGTCCAGCACCGTCCGCTGGCCGCTGGCGATCGACGAGCTTGCGATCGTCTGGCGCAGCAGCGGCTCGCTGAAGGATCGTGTAATGTCGCCGATAATGGCCCCGTTGCCGCCGGTCACGACCATTGCGGATCGGCGGGTGTAATCGGGGTTCTGTGCATTAGCGATGTTCTTCGCCGATACAGCCGACTGGGTGCCGGAGTTGGTGAAGATCGACTGTGCCGTAGACAATGCTGATGCGAGCGACATTTTTTACTAACCTCTTGAGACTTATTCTCTCGATCGTCGGTCCGATTATCTCTTCAGATTGATCAGGACGTCCATCAGGTCGGAACCGGTCTGGAAGACCTTGGAGTTTGCGGTGTAGACACGCTGCGATTCGATCATTTCCGTCAGTTCGCTGGCGATATCGACGTTGGAGCTTTCAAGCGCGCCGGAGTAGATCTGGCCGAAGGCGCCAGCCTGCGGAAAGCCGATGGTGACGACGCCCGAGTCGTTGGTCGGCAGGTAGACGTTGCCGTTCTGCGGAAGCAGATTGTCGATGCTCGGGACCGTTGCGAGGGCAACCTGGTAGATCGGACGACGACCGCCATCCTGATAGACCGCCGTGACCAGGCCGTCGCCACCGATTTCGACGTCGGTGATCGGGCTCGGCGCATTGCCGTCGATGATGCCCTTGCCCGGGGTAAAGGCGGTCGCGAACTGTGTCATATCCGAAAGGTCGATAGCGATCGACTGTGCAGGAGTAGCGCCGTCGTTCGGGTCGACGAAGGTGATCGACTTCGGCGAAGCCGCCGTCAGCTTGTTGGTGTTCGGGTCAAACGCAAGCGTTACCGTCTGCTGCACAAGAACCTCGGGCGCCGTCACAGTGTAAGGGAAACCACCGTTGGTAGATTGATCCTGGCGATAGACCGAGACTTCCCAGGTATCGGGACCGACGCCCGTCTTGGTGTAGTAGAAATCATAGAGCACCTTGGCACCGGCGTGGTCGTAAGCGGTCAACGAGCTCTTGTTGGTGATGACAGCAGTTGCCGCGTTAGCACCCGGACGGTTTGCAAGCGGAACCACAGCAGCTCCCTTGTCCAGGTTGGCCGGGAAGCTGCCTGCCGTCGACGGCGAGGACACCATGCCGAAGTCGTTGATGTTGATTTCCTCGAGGCCGTTGAAGCCGTTGACGACGGCGGCCGGCGGGTTCGTGCCGTAGGGATAACCCATCAGGTTGAAACCGGCGGTGTTCTTGAGGAAGCCCGTTGCGTCTTTCACGAAGGCACCGGCGCGGGTCAGGTGAGGAGTACCGTTCGGATCGCTGACGATGAAGAAGCCTTCGCCCTGGATGGCAAGGTCGGTCGACGACGTGGTGTACTGGATGCCGCCCTGTTCCGCGATGCTGTAGCGGACGTTGGTTTCGACACCGCCGGAAGAATACGACCCTTGAGTCGAGGGCAGAACCAGCGTGGAGAACGCAGTGGAAGAACGCTTGTAACCGACGGTGCTCGAATTCGCGATGTTATCGCCAACGGTACCGAGGCGGTTTGCCTGAGCGTTCATGCCCGAGACGGCCGTTTTCATCGTGCCGAAAATACTCATAGGAAAATCTCCTTTTTGTCTGATGGAGAGAGTAAGTGGCGGGCCTTGCGTGAAGCTGTCTGCTTACGGTTCCCGCCGAAAATTTGCGGCAAGGCCCTGTTAAGAAATCAGCTCCAGTCGATGCAATAACCAAGGAAACGCTTGGAATCGACCGGATCGAAGCCGAGCTTCTTGCGCAGCTTCTTGCGCAGCTTGCTGATATGGCTTTCGACGACGTTCTCTTCGACTTCCTCGTCGAAGATGCCGTAGATGGCGTTGAAGATCTGGGTCTTGGAAACGCGGCGACCGCGATTGGAGACCAGGTATTCGAGGATGCGGCGCTCGCGGCGCGGCAGGGCGAAGACATCGCCGTCGATTTCCGGATCGCGACCGTCGGAGAATACCCGGATCGAACCGATATCGGTGAAATTCGAGATCGCCTTCAGCCGGCGACGGATCGCAGCGGCACGCGCCAGGATCTCGCGGGGATGGATGGGCTTGCGCACCACGTCGTCCACGCCGCTGTCGAAGAAGGCGAGGGTCGCCTCCAGGGACGGCTGATCGCTGACTGCGATCACCGGTGCCATGGACCGGTCCCGGATGGCCCGCGGCAGTTCGAGCGTACGCTCGCCCTGGCCGATCAGGAAGGCTTCGACCGCGGCAATATCCGAGTCAGCCGCCGTACTCACCCATTCGCCGAATTCTTTTGGATCGAACCCCTGGGAAGGAATTCCTTCACGCCCAAAAAGAGATGTGTAACCGTCTTTCACGAGCTCACGCTCATCAACCACTACGATCATTCGTCCGCCTCCGAATCACTTGTGGTGCTTCAATATGTCTATGGGTACGAATCGGCGAAATCCGAGACAAGCTGTGTGAAGTTAACCAAACAAATTAACAGTTGATTAATAACTGCACCGCGATTTGCACTAGATATAGTGGGTGCGCCAAATTCGGACACAAATTTCCGGTGGAAAAATTAACGCATCATAAAAGAAGGCTTGCATGGCCATTTTTGCCATAAATGCAAACCACTGCAATTTTGCGATTCTTTATTTCGGAGATTCAACTAGTGATTGTCTAGCTGGCGCAGAACCGGGAAGCGTTGGAAGTCCACTCTCCGTAGCCTGTGGCGACGAGATTGCTGATCACCCGGCAGACATATTGCTTCTGGGCGGGGTTGTTGTTCGGTCCGGCATGGTATCGTGCCACGGCCATCGTCCAGGTCTCGTGTTTGTCGTGCAGGTTCCGGAGGAACTTTGCCGCGTATTCCACATTGCGTTTCGGGTCGAACATCTCTTCCGGCGAGGAGAAATTTTCACCGTGGAAATGGTGATTGATCTGCATGCAGCCGATATCGATGAGCTTCCTGCCCTGCCGTTTGGCGTCGTAAAAGGTCGTCATTGCCGCCTGCTGCGAGGGAGGAAAATAGGCTTTGCCCTCGACATTCATGGCATAGGCGCTGAGGCTGCCCTTGCGGCCGGTCTCGGTGAGACCGACCGAATAGAGGATGCCTTCCGGTACGCCATATCTCGCCGCAGCAGCCTGTATTTCCCGCTCGCAGACGCCGGAACTCAAAGGCGCACTGGCGGCCTTCGGTGCGCTGTATGCGGGCGCTCTGACAGGCGTGCGCGGCGTCGCTGGAGCCCTCTTGGGAGGCGTGGCGGGCGCAGCAGCGCCCTGCTGCGCTCCCCAACCTCCGGAACTGAAGAGCGATCCGGCGTCGGCGTCAGAGATAGAGCTGACCAGGACGAGCGCCACCAGGAGCGGTACCAGCCACATTGTCCGATGCCGCGTCATTTGCGTTCCTCGTTCCCTGATCTGCTCCCTGGCGCTCCCCATTCTGCTGCTGGCCGCGGCCGGCGGCCTGGCCCTGACGCCCGCCCTCGGCCATGGCCTGCTGGCCGCTCTGGCCGGGTTGCCCCTGCTGGCTGCCGGTACCGTCGGAATCCGCCGTCGGCGCGATGCTGATGGTCACCTGCTCGACCGCGAAGCCCTGGGCACGCAGCGCATCCAGAATGCCGCCGCTGTCTTCGCTGAGCTGGCGATAGGCCGCTCGGGTCTCGACGGTCAGATGAACATTGAGTTCTTCGCCGTGAAGCCGCAGCGTGGCCGTCACCGCGCCGAGATCGTGTGGGTTCAACTGCAGCTTCAGCGTATTCACCACGGTGCCGGTGCTGCTCTGCGCCGCTGCATTCGAGAGCGCCGAACTCGGGCTCATGGCGCCCGCCCAATCGGCATCCCCCGACAGCATCGCCGTGAGATTGGCGCCGTTCGAATTCGGTGCGAGCCCGAGGAAGCGGCGTGCGTCGAGCACGGTGATGTTTTCGGCGGCACCGCCCGACGACGATCTGAATTCCGCCGTGCTGCGTTCGCCCCGCCCACCGACGGCCATATCGACATGCTGGTCGGTACGCGCGTTGCTGAAACGGAAGACACGCGTGCCAGGGGCACTCCGGTCCGCATCCACCGGCGTCGAAAGCGGGTCCGCTTCCGCGCCGCCGGCGCCTGCGTGCTTGGCATCCTTCAGGTCGAGGGCATCGACCTCGCGCCCTTCGTCATCCTCACCCTTGGTCCGCTTGTTCTGCTGCCCGGGTGCATTCTTCGATACCATCGCATTGATAGCGCCGGTCGCCTCACCGTTCGTCAAAAGCGACAGCATGTCTGTGATCTTGGCATCGTCTGCGACCAGCATGGAGACGTCGAGATCCTCGCCGCCCTCCGTCTCGGTCTCCGCGTCCTTCTCGGATTTGGCGGCGCGCTTGCCCTGAACCTCGTCCGACTTCCGCGCGACGGCTTTTGCGGCCTCGAGGGCCTCGCGAAGCTTCCTTTCGGCGGTGGTCATCTGCTTTTCTTTGGGCTCGTTTACCGGCGTCTGCTTCAGGGCGGCGGCGGGATCTTCCGCCTCCTCGACCGGGCGGCGGAGGGATTGCGGCTTGATGTCGATGATCGGCTTTGGCTTGCCCTGCTTCACGTCGCCAGCCATGCGTTCTTCCGCTGAAGACGCGCGGGCGTCCTCATCCGGCACGTCGTCGGCATTAGCCGAAGCCGCATCGCGGTCAAAACCGGAAAGAGCGTCGGAGAAGCCGCCAGCTGAACCGTCGGCACCTTTGCGACCGGCAACGCCCTGTTTCGTGGCCGAAGCCGCGTCGGCTGCGCCAGTCTTACCACCACCAAGAATGTCAGTAATCATTTGGAAGCGTTCTCCTCCTTCAGCATTTCGTCGATAGCACTCAATTTCGAACGACCGCTATCGACGAATGTCTGGAAGGCCGGATCGAATTTGGCAGCGGTGCCGGCCATCGGACGTTCCGTGGCGGAGGCAGGCCCAGCGATCTCATTCCTGGGCAACGCGACTGGAGATTTCGCGTCTTCTGTATTGGTCACTTTGATAGCTTTATCTTGTGCGAGGCTGTCGACCGTAGGCCGGCTAACGACCTGCTCCGCCACCACTTTTGCGGCCTGCCGCAAAGCACGGTCACGCGGCGAAAGCGTTTCCTCGGGAACGTCGGTTATCGCCTGAATGGCCTGCCCGATATCCTTCGTCGGGATATTGGCGAACCCACCATAAAGCTTCGCGAGCGCCTCGGGCGTCGGAGTTTTGGCAAGCGCTTCGGCCTTTGCGGAGGCGAGACGAGCGAGATCGTTCTTGCCGGCGATCGCGGCCGAACGGGCAATGCGCAGGAAAATCTCACGGCGCCGGTCGGCGTCCATGAATTCCAGCGCTCCGTCGATATCGTCCTCGGTGATCTCACCGAAATGGCCGACGGCCAGCTGCACGAAGAAATCCGCGAACTGGCTGGCGTAGGGCGAATGGATGAAACGCCGCGCGTATTTCCGCGAATAGGAGAGCGCCGGCGCCACCATATTGGCATCGACGGTGATCGCCACCGATCGACGCAGCGCGGCTTCCTCGATGATCGTGCCGGGCGCCGTCAAGCGCGCCCAATCATAAAAAACCAAGGCGCCCTTCGGATCCTTGGCGACCAAAACGTTTCCGCTGACGAGCGAAAGGTAGGGGCCGATCTTCTCATCCCGATATTCCTTGGCCATTTCGCTGAGGCTTTTTTCGATCAAAGTCCCGCGGCCGCCGAGGTATTTTCTCAGACCGTCGGAAACGCGGTTATCGAAATTGCCGGCGACATCGCGCGAAGCGAGAAATTCGAGCGTAGCGGGATTGCCGCCGCTCATGGCGTAGATCAGCGCGGCGTCGACATTGCGCGGATCTTCGAAGATGGACGCGGGCGCCGTCCGCAGGCGCTGGTCGATCGTCCCCAGCATGAAGCGCTGCATTTCCGCGGCCGAATGATCGCCGAGCACGACGGAATCCTGCACGAATTGCAGGGACCGAAGCATCGCATAGGGCGCAAGGTCCGTACGATCCTGAGCCGATGCCGCAGGCGCGAATGCGACCCCGAAAACGAGGCCGGCCGCAATCAAGGACTTTATGCCCACAGCCATCACTATCCCTCGTCCGCCTCGAGCAGGATTTCGATACGCCGGTTTGCGGCTGCGAGCGGATCGTCCGCCACCTGGAGACGCCTGTCGGCGAAGCCGGAAACTTGCTTGATGCGATCTTCCGCCAGGCCGCCATGCACCAGCATGTAATAGGCGCTGTGAGCACGGGACATGGAAAGGCGCCAGTTGTCGTTCTCGGTACCCTTGAACTGACGGCCGTCCGTATGTCCGCGCAGGACGATGCTGCCCTTCCGATCCTTGAGGATCTGGCCGATCTTCTCCATCGCCAGCACCATTTCGCGGCGCGGCACGGCCGAACCGATGTTGAACATCGGATCATCCGCCTGGTCGGAGATCGACACCAGCAGACCGCCTTCGGCAGGCGTCACGACAAGACCTTCCGCGAGCTTGCCGGCGATACCGGAAATCTGCTGCTGGATTTCCTTCTTCAGCTCGTCCGCGGCCTTCAGTTCCGCCAGCTCTTCCGCTTTCGCGCCATCTTCCGGCCTTTGTCCGTTGAGGTTGGCAGGCTTCGTCGCCTGCGCATCCGAGGCCGTCTGGGGTTTATCCATCTGCGTCGGGTCGGGACGCGGGATGGGGATGGGAATGGCAACAGCCATCTGGGTCTGCTGCAGTTGCGTGTTGGCTTCCGTGGATTGCGGCGCCTGCTGGTATTGCGGCGCCTGCCCCATCTGGGCGAGCGGATCGTCGCTCGCCGTGGTCTTCACAGCCTGCTCAGGCCCTTCGGCGCTAGACATCTGCATCTGCCTGGTCCAGAAGTCCGGATCGAAGGGGTCGCGGTAGGCCTGGCCGCCGTCGGCACCGGTCGCGGGCCCTGAATCGCTGGCACCGCCCTCGCCCTTGGCGCTGACATTCGCCTGCTGGCCCACTTGCTGAGCGATCTCGGCAAGAACGGAATAGGGGTTTTCGAAGAAATCCGCCTCGGAGTAATTGGGTTCGTCACCTGACGTCGAGGTCATGTCCTCGCCGGTCGCCGCCGCAGAGCCCTGAACGTTGCCCTCCGCCTTGACCTTCGACTTCTCGCCGTTTTCCTGGCCCTCGGCCGCATCGACCGGCTTTTCCAATCCCTTCGAGGCCGGAGTCTCGTCGGAAAGCTTGATCGGGTTGAAATAACTCGCCATCGAGGCTTTCGTCTCCTCGTTGGCGGCGTTGACCAGCCACATGACGAGGAAAAACGCCATCATCGCGGTCATGAAGTCGGCATAGGCGATCTTCCAGGCGCCACCATGGACGCCGTCGTCGTGTGCGCCGCCATGTCGCTTGACGATGACGACCTCGTTCTTGCCGTGGTGATGGTTTTCGCCTTCGCTCATCCCAATACCTTCTTCAGACTCGCCAGCCATGCGGACATCCGGGTCACAAGGGCGCTCTCGCCGATGTCGACCGCAATATCCAGGTCAGGCGCTTCGATGTGGCGCAGGAGTGGGGTGGGCTCTCCAAGCGCAGTTTTCAGTTTTTCGAACAGATGCAGCGGGCCGCGGACGGTCAAGGTCCCGACGTCGCCCTCGAGTATTGCGCTGCGGATGATATCCGCCATATCGGAGATCGCCTTGGCGACGAGCGCTTCGTCGAGAAGAGGCGACAGGATCCTTGCCGTCTGATCGCTGACCGCCTGGGCCGTCAATCCGGCAATGCCCTCAAGTCCGGTCGCGATCATCGCGGCCGCTTCGGTTTCATATTTTTCGCGCAGCGCCGCCATCTCTTCCGCATGCGCGGTCAGAAGCGCCTGCCGCTCTTCATCAAAACGCTGTTGAAGCTCCTCGGACGCCGCGTCATGGCCTTTCGCATAGGCTTCGGCGCGTTCGGCTTCGATATCGACAGGCGCCTCGACAACAGTGGGAAATGCCGGATCGTCTTCGAAGCCATCGCCGAAACCATCGGCCAGCAAGGGCAACGGTGGGGCCTGCGGCTCGCTGAAATCCTTCAGATAGCGGGCGAGCGAGGCACTCATCGAGCGTCCCCCTGCCCTGCCGTCGCCTTTCGTTCGAGGCTCGTCATGAGCCTCCCGAAAGCGCAAATCTTCGCCGCTGCAATCATCGTATCATCCCGACAAGGTTGCCATTCGTTTGTCCCCGGCGACACAAGACACTTTGCCGGACTTTAGCGGAACGGTAGGAAGTTAAACTTGCGCGAGGATGAAGGGCGGCGGCCGAGTGATCGGCGCCGCGCAGTCTTAACCCTGCCGGAACAACTGCAGGATGTTTTCGGCGTTGGTGTTGGCGATCTGGAGCGACTGGATGCCGAGCTGCTGCTGGGTCTGCAACGCCTTCAATCGTGTCGATTCTTCGTTCATGTCCGCATCGACCAGTCGGCCGACACCCTTGTCGATCACGTCGGTCAGGGAAGCGACGAAGCTTTCCTGCAGATCGATGCGCTTCTGGATCGAGCCGAGGCTCGAAGCGGCGCTCGTCATCGCCAGAAGCTGTTTGTCGAGGAAACGCTCCATCATATCAAGCACCGCGTCAGTGTTCGGCGCGGAGCCCGGGACCATCGTGTTCATCTTTACGACGAGGTCGTTCAGTTTGTTGATGTCGACCGTGGTGACCGACATCCCAAGTTTTCGGTTATTGAGATTGTTCGCCGCGGTCACAACGAAATAATATTTTGTCGTGCCGTCGTCGTGAGCAGGGGTCGTTACCGCCGGTGCCGTAGCCGGATCGGTCGTCGTCACCTGAGCCCACTTGCCTTCCCCGACCTTCAGATAAAAATTGCCGCCAACAGCATAGATGCTCGTGTCGATTGTATTCGTATCCGCGCCCAACGCCATCAATTGGCTTTCGGCGAGAACCGAGACCGCGTAGGACGCGCTCGTTGAACCCATGGTGCCGTTGGAGGTGATCATGTCGACGGCGACTTCGCTCTCGGCGACGAACTTGACGGACGAGTCCAAGATGCCAAGATTGCCGCCGTTGAGATCGAAAAGGACCGTCTTGGAATCAAGCGTATAATCGACGGTCTTGACCGCGACGTCACCGGAGGCGGTGCGGGTAAACGACGCAACCACCTGTTTGACGACCGGTCTTTCCTGAGCGTTGGTACCGCCGTCGCTGATATAGTCCTGAAGCCAGTTCTCGCCGGAGAAGGTCGCCGAGTCCGAGATGCTCTTCAGCTGTTCCTGGAGCTGGGCGATTTCTTCCTGAATCTTGCCGCGGTTGGAGCCGACGCCGTAAGCCGCAACGATCTTGGATTTGATCTCGACAACGGTGTCGATCGCGCTTTCCATTGCCGTGTAGGCTGTGTCCACCTTGGCGGCGCCGAGGCCAAGCGCATCCTGGATGGTCGAGAGCGCATGATTGTCGGAACGCATGGTGGTTGCGATCGACCAGTAGGCGGCATTGTCCGCGGCTGTCTGGACACGCATGCCCGAGGAAACCCGCGCCTGAGTGATTTCCATATTGCGATCGATCGAGCGCAACGTCTGCAGTGCAGCCATAGCGGCGGGATTGGTCAAGATGCTGGTCATCGGCCGTGCCTCGGTCAATTGGTCTGGAAATCCGGAGTACTTCACCGGAAACGACGAGAGGCATCATGCGTACCGCCACTCAGCATCACAGATGCGGGCGGTCTGTCGTTCTTAACAAATCGTTAAATCGACAGTTATCAAACCCGGTCGAGGATTGGCAAGAGGTTAATGAAGTCTTAACGGCCTATCCGACAACGGTGCAGGTTTCGCGCAAGCCACGCCCCAAAACGCGAAAAACCGCGCCTCTTTCGAGACGCGGTCTTCTTTCCAGAATATTTGCTATCACGCCAGCAGAGCAGGACGAAACCGCTCCTAGCCTAGAGCGCCGCTTACTGACGGAAGAGCGACAGAATATTCTCGGAACTGGTATTGGCGATCGAGAGCGACTGGATCGCGAGTTGCTGCTGGGTCTGCAGGGCCTTGAGCCTGGTCGACTCTTCGCTCATGTCCGCATCCACCAGTCGGCCGATGCCGCTGTCGATGGAGTCGGTCAGCTTGGAGACGAAAGCTTCCTGCATGTCGATGCGCTTGTTGATCGACCCAAGTTTTGCCGTTGCGCTGATGAGCTTTTCGAGCTGACCGTCGACGAACGAGTTGAGAGCGGCCATGAGATCGGCGTCGTTGGCCTTGGTCCCCATCCCGAGATAGCTGACACCGTTCGAGTTGCGATAGTCATCAAGCTTGGTGATGTCCAGTTCGGAGATGGAGATGTTAGCGGCGTACTTGATGCCGCCCGTTGCCGTTGCACCGGCCGAGAAATCGTATCCCTTGGTGGTGTAGACAGCGTCGATGTAGGCGCCGCCGACCTTGATGAGATAGGTGCCGCTGGTGCCGGACGTGTAGATGCCATTGGTGTCGCCCTTCATGTAGACGCCGCCGCCGACATCCTTCCAGAGCGCGTCCGTTGCGTAATACGCGGCAGTGTTGATCTTGCCGAAGTAATCCTTGTGGTTGGTCGTGCCATCGTCAAAGTTGATCGCCCGGAAGCCATTGAAGGAATTGCCGTCGAGCAGACCGCCGTGACCGCCGCTCAAGTCGAACAGGACGTTCGTTTCGTTCAGAACGACATCCACCGATTTGACGGCGACGTTGCCGTCGGGATCACGGATGAACGAGCTCACAACCTGCTTGACGACCGGGCTGACTGCGTAGATCACGCCCGTGGTGGGGTTGGAGGCGCCGCCGACTTCGGCCTGCAGCCAGTTTTCACCGGAGAACGAAGCAGAAGAAGTGATGCTCTTCAACTGGTCCTGCAGCTGCGAGATTTCTGCCTGAATCTTCGTCTTGTCGACGCCGGCTTCCGAGGCGGTAACGAGCTTGTTCTTGATTTCCTTTACGACGTCGACAACGCTTTCCATTGCGGAATAGGCGGTATCAACCTTGGCGGCGCCGAGACCGAGGGCGTCTTGGACCGCGGAGAGAGCGCCGTTGTCGGAACGCATGGTGGTCGCGATCGACCAGTAGGCGGCGTTGTCGGAAGCGGTGCCGACGCGCAGGCCGGTAGAAACCCGGTCCTGAGTAGTCTGCATCTGGCCGTCGATGTTACGCAGAGTCTGGAGAGCAGCCATAGCTGCGATATTGGTAAGAATGCTGGTCATTTTGGTTTGCCCCTTGAATGGCTAGATGGAAGGGACATTTCCGGGATTACACCGGTGAACGTTGGCTTGGCCTGATGCCTGTTAACCTTTTCTTCGTCTTGGTTAACCCATCGTTTCGATGAGCTCAGTTAAGGTGGAAATGGTTAACAAAGGTTAAATGGAATTTACGAAAGTTAACAAAAACTACCGGGACATAAAAAAAGCCGCGCCCCAAAAGGGCGCGGCTTCTTTGTGCCGAATGACGCGTCTTATTAGCGGAAGAGCGACAGGATGTTCTGCGAGTCGGAGTTGGCAATCGAGAGCGACTGGATCGCCAGCTGCTGCTGGGTCTGCAGTGCCTTGAGCCTGGTCGACTCTTCGTTCATGTCCGCATCCACCAGTCGGCCGACACCCTTGTCGATCGAGTCGGTGAGCTTGGAGACGAAGTCCGACTGCATCTCGAGCCGCTTCGCAACGGCGCCGAGCTTGGCCGCCCCACTGTTCATCGCTTCCAGCTGACCGTCCACGAACGAGGTCAGTGCCGCCATGATATCTTCATCGGTGGCTTTGGTGCCGAGGCCGAGATAGCTGACACCGCTGGAGTCGCGATAGTCTTCGAGCTTGGTGATGTCGAGGTCGGAAACCGAGATGTCCGAAGCGTACTTGATGCCGCCCGTTGCAGTCGCACCAGCCGAGAAGTCGTAACCCTTGGTCGTGTAGACTGCGTCGATGTAAGCGCCGCCGACCTTGATCATGTAGGTGCCGTTGGAGCCCGAAGAATAGACGCCGTTGGTGTCGCCGCGCATGAAGACGCCGCCGCCGATGTCCTTCCAGACGGAGTTGGTCGCATAATACGACGACGTGTTGATCTTGCCGAAGTATTCCTTCTGGTTCGTCGTGCCGTCGTCGAACTTAATGGCGCGGAAACCGTTGAGGGCGTTGCTGTCGAGCAGGCCGCCGTGGCCGCCGCTCAAGTCGAACAGGACGTTGGTTTCGTCGAGAACAACGTTGATGGACTTGACCGTGACATTGCCCTCGGCATCACGGATGAACGAACCGACGAGCTGCTTGGTGAGTTCGCTGGCGGCGTAGATGATGCCGGTGGTGGCGCTCTGCGAGCCGCCGATTTCGGCCTGGAGCCAGTTTTCGCCGGAGAACGAAGCGGAGGAAGCGATGCTCTTCAGCTGGCTCTGCAGCTGGGTGATTTCTTCCTGGACCTTGGACTTGTCAACGCCCGGTTCGGACGCGGCAACCAGCTTGTTCTTGATCTCGGTGACGACGTCGATCGCCGATTCCATGGCGGAATAGGCAGTGTCGACCTTGGCGGCGCCGAGGCCGAGAGCGTCCTGAACTGCGGAAAGAGCGCCGTTGTCGGAACGCATGGTGGTCGCGATCGACCAGTAGGCAGCGTTGTCGGAAGCAGTGCCTACGCGCAGACCCGACGAAACTCGGCTCTGCGTGGATTCCATATCGGTTGCGATACCGCGCAGCGTCTGCAGAGCAGACATAGCTGCAATGTTGGTAAGAATGCTTGTCATTTTAGGTGCCCCTTGAGTGGCTGATTACGAAAAGGGACATTCCGGATTTCACCGGGAACAGCGGGCAGCATCATGCTTGTTAACCATTTAATTTTCTTGGTTAACTCACTGTTTCGATGCTGTTAGGTAACCGCAATATGGTTAATGAATATTGAAGCCGATCGGGAAATTGAGAAAAGCGATTAGGAAATTAAAAAAAGCCGCGCCCGAATCCGGACGCGGCTCTTTTTTAAGTCCATGGCGTGGTCAGCCTCCGCGCCATTTTCCCTGTGTCGATTAACGGAACAGCGACAGGATGTTCTGCGAGTCGGAGTTGGCAATCGAGAGCGACTGGATCGCCAGCTGCTGCTGGGTCTGCAGGGCCTTGAGCCTGGTCGACTCTTCGTTCATGTCGGCATCCACCAGTCGGCCGACACCCTTGTCGAAGGAGTCCGTCAGCTTGGAGATGAAGTCCGTCTGCATGTCGAGGCGCTTCGATACGGCGCCGAGCTTGGAGGCAGCGCTGTTCATCGATTCCAGCTGACCGTCGACGAACGAGGTCAGTGCAGCCATGAGGTCTTCATCGCTGGCTCTGGTGCCGAGGCCGAGATAGCTGACACCGCTGGAGTCGCGATAGTCTTCGAGCTTGGTGATGTCGAGGTCGGAAACCGAGATGTCCGTCCCGTACTTGATGCCGGCCGTTGCAGTCGCACCAGCCGAGAAGTCGTAGCCCTTGGTGGTGTAAACCGCGTCGATGTAAGCGCCGCCGATCTTGATCATGTAGGTACCGTTGGAGCCCGAAGAGTAGACGCCGTTGGTGTCGCCCTTCATGAACACGCCGCCGCCGATGTCCTTCCAGACAGCGTTGGTTGCATAATACGCCGACGTGTTGATCTTGCCGAAGTATTCCTTCTGGTTCGTCGTGCCGTCGTCGAACTTGATGGCGCGGAAACCGTTGAGAGCGTTGCTGTCGAGAAGACCGCCGTGGCCACCGCTCAAGTCGAACAGGACGTTCTGTTCGTCGAGGAGGACGTTGATGGTCTTGACCGCGACGTTGCCGTCGGCATCACGGATGAACGAACCGACGAGCTGCTTGGTGATTTCGCTGGAGGCGTAGATGATGCCGGTGGTCGCGCTCTGCGAGCCGCCGATTTCGGCCTGCAGCCAGTTTTCACCGGAGAACGAAGCGGAGGAAGCGATGCTCTTCAGCTGGCTCTGCAGCTGGGTGATTTCTTCCTGGACCTTGGACTTGTCGACGCCCGGTTCGGAAGCGGCAACCAGCTTGTTCTTGATTTCGGTGACGACGTCGATCGCCGATTCCATGGCGGCATAGGCAGTGTCGACCTTGGCGGCGCCGAGGCCGAGAGCGTCCTGAACCGTCGAGAGCGAACCCTTGTCGGAACGCATGGTGGTCGCGATCGACCAATAGGCAGCGTTGTCGGAAGCAGAACCGACGCGCAGACCGGAAGAAACGCGGCTCTGCGTGGATTCCATGTCGTTGCTGATGCCGCGCAGCGTCTGGAGCGCAGACATAGCTGCAACGTTGGTGAGAATGCTAGTCATATTGATTGCCCCTTGAATGGCTAATTGTAGGAAGGGACATTCCGGACTTCACCGGGAACAGCGGTCAGCATCATGCTTGTTAACCATTTAATTTTCTTGGTTAACTCACCGTTTCGATGACCAAAGAATGAAGCAATATGATTAAGGAACATTGAAGTGATCCAGAGAATAAAAAGGGCCGCGTCCGAACTCGGACGCGGCCCTTTTTGAAGGTCGATGGCGCGGTCAGCCGCCGCGCCATTTTCCCTGTGTCGATTAACGGAACAGCGACAGGATGTTCTGCGAGTCGGAGTTGGCAATCGAGAGCGACTGGATCGCCAGCTGCTGCTGGGTCTGCAGTGCCTTGAGCTTGGTCGACTCTTCGTTCATGTCCGCATCCACCAGTCGGCCGACACCCTTGTCGATCGAGTCGGTGAGCTTGGAGACGAAGTCCGACTGCATGTCGATGCGCTTCGAGACCGCACCGAGCTTGGCCGCAGCACTGCCCATCGCTTCCAGCTGACCGTCGACGAACGAGGTCAATGCCTGCATGAGATCCTCATCGCTGGCTTTGGTACCCAGACCGAGGTAGCTGACACCGCTGGAGTCGCGATAGTCTTCGAGCTTGGTGATGTCGAGGTCGGAAACCGAGATGTCCGCTCCGTACTTGATGCCGGCAGTTGCAGTCGCACCGGCCGAGAAGTCGTAACCCTTGGTCGTGTAGACTGCGTCGATGTAAGCGCCGCCGACCTTGATCATGTAGGTGCCGTTGGAGCCCGAAGAGTAGACGCCGTTGGTATCGCCCTTCATGAACACGCCGCCGCCGATGTCCTTCCAGACAGCGTTGGTTGCGTAGATCGCCGAGGTGTTGATCTTGCCGAAGTATTCCTTCTGGTTCGTCGTGCCGTCGTCGAACTCGATGGCGCGGAAACCGTTGAGGGCGTTCTGGTCGAGAAGGCCGCCGCGGCCGCCGCTCAAGTCGAACAGGACGTTCTGTTCGTCAAGGACGACGTTGATGGACTTGACCGAGACGTTGCCTTCGCTGTCACGAACGAACGAACCGATGAGCTGCTTGGTGATCTCGGTGCCGGCCTGAATGATGCCGGTGGTGGCGTTCTGAGTGCCGCCGATTTCGGCCTGGAGCCAGTTTTCGCCGGAGAACGAAGCGGAGGAAGCGATGCTCTTCAGCTGGCTCTGCAGCTGGGTGATTTCTTCCTGGACCTTGGACTTGTCGACGCCCGGTTCGGAAGCGGCAACCAGCTTGTTCTTGATTTCGGTGACGACGTCGATCGCCGATTCCATGGCGGCATAGGCAGTGTCGACCTTGGCAGCGCCGAGGCCGAGAGCGTCCTGAACCGTCGAGAGCGAACCCTTGTCGGAACGCATGGTGGTCGCGATCGACCAATAGGCAGCGTTGTCGGAAGCAGAACCGACGCGCAGACCGGAAGAAACGCGGCTCTGCGTGGATTCCATGTCGTTGCTGATGCCGCGCAGCGTCTGGAGCGCGGCCATCGCCGACACGTTAGTGAGAATGCTAGCCATAGTTGATTGTCCCTTTGAACGAAATACATGGAGGGGGACATACCGGACTGTATATATTACCGGCACTTCGGTCCGGCATCATGCCAACTCGGTCTCTTCAATCTGAAGGAACACCAAACCCGTCGTGTGAGCCAAATCTCGCAGCAAATCCTTGCTAAGTTCTTTAAACAGCACGACGACCTGAAAACCGTTCGACCAGTATCATTAACAAACGGTGTACGAAGCGCCCTGACTCCGGGAGGTCGGCTTCATGCAAGCTTGGCTTGCCACGATGCGCGGTGAAGCCGATTTGCCGGGACGCCGGCACAACTTTACTGGAGCGGGAAGCCTTGAAACCCCTGAAGATACAACGGCAATACGTCGCAGCACAAAATCACTTCGACAAAAAAGAATATCACGATGTATTGGGCATCCTGAACAAGCTGCTGGATGTTCACAAGGATCCGAGGCACTACGCACTCCTGGGCGCGACTCTGTTGAAGCTCAAGATGAAGACCGAGGCCGCCCAGGCTTTCCAAATTGCCGGCGAGATGGAATCTCCGCATAAGCTCAAGTACACGCGCGAAGCCATGCGGCTTCATTTCTCCAATAACGACGACATCAACGTCCTGCGCCTCGGTGCGCGCATTCTCAAAGAGGCGATTGCCGATCCGGACATGGCGGTCCTGATGTCCGGCGCTCTGATGCGCCAGGAACTGGAGGGCGCCGAAGCATTTCGCAACACGCTCGCGCGAAGCGACGAGCCGACACACCGCCAGCTTGCGGCACGCTCGATCCGGCTCCAGGATCGGAGCGACGACGAGAACAAGTGCATCCTGGAGATCTTCGAGAAAGATCCCGAGGATCGGATCGTGCGCAATTTCTATCTCTCAGCCATGAGAGACGCCCTCGATTACGATATCATCCGCAAATACGAGCCTATCCAATTCGAGGAAATCGCCAGAGGCGAATTCGAAGCGATCGCCGACGAGGTGTCGCTCTTCAATCTGCGCTGGTGCGACGATGAAAAGACAAACGCCATCGCTGGCTCCCGGATGGGCGAGAGAAAGCCCAAAAACGCCGCTTCGAAAAGGCACAACATGCCGCACCGCTGGGGCAGCAAGCTGCGCATAGGCTATCTTTCGGCCGACCTTTGGACGGAACACGCCGTCATGAAGGCGCTTCGCGGCATATTGGAATCGCACGACAAGAGTCGTTTCGACGTCACGCTCTTCTGCAACGCTCCTGCCGAGCGGCTGCGCAACGACAACAACGCCATCCGCGAGGAATGGGGTAGAGTTGTCCGGATCCGGGGCATGACGGATGACGAGGCGGCCGAGGCGATCAAGGCCGAGAACATCGACATCCTGGTCGACCTGCAGGGGCATACCGCGGAAAACCGGGTATTCGTGATGAACCGCCAGACCGCACCGGTGCATGCGACCTGGCTCGGCTATCCGGGCACCGTGGTCAACGTCGACATCGACTACCTCATCGCGGACAAAACGGTGGTGCCGGAAAGCTCCTTCCAGCACTACTACGAGAAGGTCTGCTGGATGCCCGAGACGTTCTTCCCGAACGAAGCGGTCCACCGCCCGATGCCGCAGCCGATCGATCGGGCGCTCTGCGACATGCCGCAGGACGCCTTCATCTTCTCGTGCTTCCACAGCCACTGGAAATTCACGCCCGCAACCATCGACCTCTGGGTCCGCGTCCTCAAAGAAACGCCGGAGAGCTATCTGTTCCTGATCTGCCGCGAACGGTTCGGTGCTCGAAAGAACCTGATCAAGGCCTTTGCGGAAGCGGGAATCCCCGAGAGCCGCCTGATGTTCGGTGATCGCGTCAACAACTACGCGGCCTATATCAACCGTATCGGCCTGACGGATCTCGGTCTCGATACCTATCCGTATAACGGCCACACGACGACCTCCGAAAAGCTCTGGGCCGGGCTTCCGATGCTGACCCACAAGGGTAAGAACTTCGCATCGCGCGTCAGCGAAAGCCTGCTGAATGCACTCGGCCTGCCGGAAATGGTCGCCGATGATCGGGATGACTTCGTTCGCCGGGCGGTCCATTATTACAACAACCGCGAGGAGCTCGCCGAGGTGCGCAAGCGGCTGGAGGCAAACCGCTTCACGCATCCGCTTTTCGACGCTGATCGTTATTGCCGGCATCTCGAGACCGCCTACACGATGATGGCGGACCGGGCAAAGGCCAAGATCAAGCCTGATCACTTCAGCGTCCCGGCCCTCCCCCCGCGGGAAGGCCCCTTCAGCTTCCGCAAAAGCTGATATCCGAACCAAAAAGAAACGGCGGGAAATTTCCCGCCGTTTCCATTTCAGCAGGTCTGCGTTTAGTTGAAAGAACGAACCAGACTGCCGACCAGCAGGTTCCAGCCGTCGATCAGGACAAAGAAAAGGATCTTGAAGGGCAGCGAGATCGATGTCGGCGGCAGCATCATCATCCCCATTGCCATGGTGATTGCAGCGACGATCATGTCGATGACCAGGAACGGCAGGATGATCAGGAAGCCGATTTCGAAACCGCGCCGTATTTCCGAGAGCATGAAGGCGGGGATCAGGACGCGGTAGTCGACGGCCTGCGGCGTGCCGACGGACTGGTTCCGCTCCCGGGCGATTTCGACGAAGAGTTCCAGGTCCTTGTCGCGCGTATTGGCTGACATGAACACCCTGAACGGCTCCGCGATCCGCTGAACCGCCTCCGCCTCGGTGACCCGGTTCTGAAGAAGCGGCTGGACACCCTCGTTCCACGCCCTGTCGAAGGTGGGCGACATGACATAAAACGTCATGAACAGCGCCATCGAGACCAATATCATGTTCGACGGCGCGGTCGACAGGCCCATGCCCGAGCGCAGGATCGAGAAGGCGATCACGATCCGCGGAAAGCTCGTGACCATGATCAGGATGCCGGGGGCGACGGAAAGAACCGTCAACAGCCCGAAAGTCCGGATGATCCACGCGGCTGCAGAACCGTCGACCGGCAGATTGAGAAGATCCGCCGGCGATTGCTGGGCGAGCGCGAGCCCGGGTGCCGCCATCAGAGCGACGAACAGGTAGATCAGCCGAATCATGCGATCACGAAGGTCCTTTGCGTCATCTTCGATAGTCACCCTGACCAATGCAGGTCAACACCTGCGGGCCGCGTGCGGGGACTCGTACACAGAAAGGAGACCGCGCTGGCCGAACCACGGTGCCTGGGCTGCCGACGCGACCATCATTCAGCTTGGCGCAAGTCTGGTCGCATAGCCTCAATCCAGGAATAGCTAATGGACGTACAGAGCCTGGAAAAGTCCCATGCCGGCTCTGACGTCGATCGGAAGCGCCTCGGAACTCTGCCGCTGAGCGTCCCTTGCTTGCGGCGAACCCGCTGCGTTTTCGAACAAATCAGGTCGAGGAAATTCGGTGTCTTCCATCAAACTCAGCATATGCATCCCCACCTACAACCGTGAGAAACACCTGCACGATTGTCTGGAACGGTGCCATCGCGATTTCCGCTTCGATTTCCCCTATGAAATCGTCATTTCCGACAACGCCTCGACGGACAATACCGGCGCGGTCGCCAAGGAATTCATCGAGCGGGGAATGCCGATCCGCTACGTCAGGGGCGCGGAGAATGTGGGGATGATCCCCAACATGAGCAGCTCCCTGCGGCTGGGACGCGGCGAATACCTCCTCTACCTCGCCGACGACGATCGCCTGATCCCACAGGAAGTCGCCAATATCGTCGCTTACCTCGACGAAAATCCGAACATCACGGTCTGCCATGCGCCGTGGGCGATGTATGACGGCATCAACGAGGTCGAGGGCGGACTGTTCTACACGGTCAACGAAGACAAGGTTTTTCCGCAGAAAAGCTTCGCCGAAGTTTTCAACTATATGTTCCGGGGCCACATCTTCCCTGAAATCGGCATCTACCGCGCCAGCGCTTTCCGGTCCTCATGGGTTCCCAGGGATATCTGCTTCTACCCCTTCCCCATGCTTGCCCACTTCCTGGACCAGGGCGACATCGCCTTCCGCAGAACGCCCTTCTATCGCCAGGTCATCGCATCCAACGTCGAACGCGATCGCGTCCAGGGGGGCGCTCAGATCGCGGCAACCGGATGGGACCAGTACCGCGGCGGCCTGGAATACTTCCTCTACTTCGCGTCCAAACGCGGCAAGGTCGGCACCTCGCCCGACGAACGCGCGACCCAGGAGCATCTCTGCAGAAACTTCACGCTGCAGCGAATGGCCGTCTCGATGCGACTGCTTGTCGGCATGCGCGAATACGTCAAGGCGTACGAGGTCTATACGAGAATGGTCTTCGGAGGCTTCGACGAGCATCCGGAGGTCATGTCCTTCAAGGAAGGCGGATTGCTCGCAACGGCGCTGCAGACCCTTTCCTGGCAGTTGGGGGTGACCGCGGGCATCGAGAACCTCGTCATCTCCGGATATCCGGACATCGTAACCCTCAAGGAACGGCTCCAAAGGGTGAGGCTCCCTTCGCGACTGGAGATCATCGACGAGCCGGTGGAACCTACACCCGCACAACTCGAAAACACAGCGATCCTGGTGCATCTGCCGGAAGAGCGGGCCCGTTTCGTTGAGATGGGTTATCTGCCCAACCTTGTGTTCGCCCAGGACGATCTGATCAGGACCATTTTGCTTTAGCGCACGAAGGCGTTTAGCCCGATCGCCGGAGAAGCCCCATTCGCATGGTTTGCTGACGGTCGTCGTTCAACGGATAGGCCGTCAGTTACGGAGAGACGGAATTGAAAGCTGTAATTCTCGCCGGTGGGTTGGGAACCCGCATCTCTGAGGAGACGCATCTCAAGCCCAAGCCGATGATCGAAATCGGCGGACGGCCGATCCTCTGGCACATCATGAAGCTCTACTCCGCCCATGGCGTGAACGAGTTCATCATCTGCTGCGGATACAAGGGCTACGTCATCAAGGAGTATTTCGCGAACTACTTCCTGCACATGTCGGACGTCACCTTCGACATGGCCTATAACGAAAAGCAGGTTCATCGCCGCAGCGCGGAGCCTTGGAAAGTCACGCTGATCGATACCGGCGAAGCGACGATGACCGGTGGCCGCCTGAAGCGGGTTTCCGAATATCTGCGCAACGAGGAAAGCTTCTGCTTCACCTATGGCGACGGCTTGAGCGACGTGAACATCACCGAGCTCGTCAAGTTCCATCGTTCGCACGGCAGGAATGCGACGGTTACCGCGGTGCATCCGCCGGGCCGCTACGGCGCGCTCGAACGTTCCGGCAATCAGGTCACCGGTTTCGTGGAAAAGCCGCGCGGCGACGGCGGGATGATCAATGGCGGTTTCTTCGTGCTTTCGCCGAAATGCATCGATCTCATCGAGGGCGACAACATTCCGTGGGAGTCTGCGCCAATGGCGAACCTTGCCACGATGGGCGAATTGATGGCCTACGAGCATGAAGGTTTCTGGCAGCCGATGGACACGCTGCGGGAAAAGAACCTTCTCGAAGACCTCTGGGCCTCCGGAAAAGCGCCATGGAAAATCTGGCCGTGACCGGCGGGGCTCGTCCGGACCGCGGTTTCTGGGCGGGTAAACGCGTTGTTCTGACAGGGCATACCGGTTTCAAGGGAGCGTGGCTTTCGATCTGGCTCGGACGCCTCGGCGCCGAGGTCACCGGCATTGCCCTGCCGCCCGAAACCCAACCCAGCCTCTTTGCGCTCGCGCGGCCTGATCTCAAGGAAAGCCATTTCCAGGATATCCGCGATGCGGCCAAGCTTGCCGAACTGGTGCGCTCCGCCTCGCCCGAGATCGTGATGCATCTCGGCGCCCAGGCCCTGGTGCGCCCGAGCTACCAGGATCCGCTCGGCACCTTTGCGACCAACGTGCTCGGAACGGCCAACCTGCTCGAGGCGGTCCGTTCGGTTCCGTCGGCGCGCGTGATCGTCGCGATCACCACCGACAAGGTCTACCGCAACCTCGAACATGCCTTCCCTTACCGGGAGACGGACCATCTCGGCGGGCATGATCCCTACAGCGCCAGCAAGGCGGCGTCCGAGATCGTCATTGCGAGCTATCGCGATTCGTTTCTGCGCGAAAAAGGCGTGGCGGTCGCCAGCGCCCGGGCCGGCAATGTGATCGGCGGCGGCGACTGGTCGGCCGACCGTCTGCTGCCGGACGCGGTCCGCGCCTGGCAGTCCGGTAATACCCTCAGTGTCCGGCGGCCGGAGGCAAAGCGCCCCTGGCAGCACGTGCTCGAACCGCTCTCGGCCTATCTCGTACTTGCCGAACGGCTGTGGAGCGATCCCGCGATTGGCGATGCCTTCAATTTCGGCCCGATCAGTCACGAGGCCGCGCCGGTGCGCCAGGTGATCGAGATCGCCCGCACATCCTTCGGCCGCGGCGAAGTGCAATATGGCGACGGCAGCGAAGGACCGCACGAAGCGGGCTGGCTTGCCTTGGAAACGGCCAAGGCGCGACATATGCTCGACATCGAACCGCGCTGGTCGCTGGCGGAGGCTGTCGACCGGACGATGAAATGGTATCGTGCACAGAATGACGGCGCCGACGCACGCGCCCTCTGCGAAGCCGAGATCGCCGAATACGAGGCACGCCGTTGAGCCGCTTCACCGTCACCGATCTGCCGCTTGCCGGCCTGAAGCTCGTTGAACGCCAGAACCTCGGTGATTCGCGCGGCTTCCTGTCACGCATGTTCTGCGCCGACGAGCTGGCGCCGGCAGGCTGGGCAAAGCCGATCGCCCAGATCAACCTGACGATGACGGCGCGCCAGGGCACGGTGCGCGGCATGCATTTTCAGCATCCGCCGCATGCGGAGATGAAACTGGTCAATTGCCTGCGCGGCGCGGTCTTGGATGTCGCGGTGGATCTCAGATCCGGTTCCCCGACCTTCCTGAGGTGGCATGCCCAGGAGCTTTCCGCGGAGAACCGCCGCTCGCTGCTGATCCCGGAAGGGTTCGCGCATGGCTTCCAGGCGCTGACCGACGACTGCGAACTCCTCTATTTCCATTCGATGCCCTACGCATCCGGTTCGGAAGGTGCGCTGAACGCGCAGGATCCGGTTCTCGACATAAGCTGGCCGCTGGAGATCACCGAAATGTCGGATCGGGATCGCGGTCATTCCTTCCTGACATCACAATTCACGGGACTGACGCCATGAACTGCCGCCACTGCGGTACCGCACTCCGCTGCGATTTCCTGGACCTCGGCTTCGCGCCGCCGTCCAATGCGTATCTGACGGCCGAGGACCTCTCCAGGCCGGAAGTCTATTTTCCCTTGAGGCTGCAGGTCTGCGAGGAATGCTGGCTGGTTCAGACCGAGGACTATGCCTCGGCCGAATCGCTCTTCAGTGCCGAATATGCGTATTTCTCCAGCGCATCGACGAGCTGGCTCGCCCATGCAGCCCGTTATGTCGAGATGATCACCTCTCGTCTCGGTCTCGGCCGGAACAGCATGGTCATCGAGGTCGCATCAAACGACGGTTATCTTCTCAAAAACTTCGTCAAGGCCGGCATACCCTGCCTCGGCGTGGAGCCGACGGCGAGCACTGCCGAAGCTGCCGAGGCGCTCGGCATTCCGGTTCGCCGGGAGTTCTTTGGGGAGGCGCTGGGCAAACAATTGGCCGGCGAAGGCAAGGCTGCCGATCTCATCCTCGGCAACAATGTTTATGCCCATGTGCCCGATATCAACGATTTCACGCGCGGCCTGAAGGCGGTGCTGAAGGCCGGCGGCTCGGTGACGCTCGAATTTCCGCATGTGATGCGGCTCATCGAACACAACCAGTTCGATACGGTCTATCACGAGCACTTCTCCTATCTCTCCCTCTTCACGGTCGGGAAAATCTTCGAAGCGGCGGGCCTGCGCGTCTTCGACGTCGAGGAATTGCCGACCCATGGCGGCAGTCTTCGCGTCTATGGTTGCCATCAAGGCGACGAGCGGCAGACGACCGAAGCCGTCACTGCGCTGCTCGGGGAAGAACAGCGCCGCGGCCTTCAGACGCCGGCGATCTATGCCGACTTCCAGGCCAAGGCCGAAAAGGTCAAGAACGATGCCCTGGCCTTCCTGCTGGACGCAAAGCGCGAGGGCAAGACGGTGGCGGCCTATGGCGCCGCGGCCAAGGGCAACACGCTTCTGAATTTTGCCGGCGTCAAGCCGGACCTGCTGCCCTATGTCTGCGATGCCGCAGCCGCCAAGCAGAACAAGTTCATGCCGGGCAGCCATATCCCGATCCTGCATCCTGACGAGATCGTCGCGCGCCGGCCGGACTATGTGATGATCCTGCCCTGGAACATCGCGACCGAAGTCCGCCAGCAGCTGGCTTCACTTGCCGATCAGGGCACCAGGTTCGTAACCGCCGTGCCGGAATTGAAGATCATATGACGCCACTCGTGCTGCTCACCGGGGGAACAGGTTTTGTCGGCCGGCAGGTGTTGCGGGCGCTGACCGAATCCGGTGCGCGCGTCCGGGTGGTTCTACGCGAAAGATCGGCGGAAAGCCGGCTTGGCGATCTCTCCGCCGTCGAGAGCATCGTGCGGACGCCGGACCTATTCCGCGAATCAGTCGAGTGGTGGGCGAAGGCCCTCGAAGGGGTCGATACGGTCGCCCATGTCGCCTGGTATGCCGAACCCGGCAAATATCTGCAGTCGCCGGAAAATATCGTCTGCCTCGAAGGCACGTTGCGGATGGCGCAGGGCGCGGCGCTTGCCGGCGTCAAACGGTTCGTTGGCGTGGGCACGTGTTTCGAATACGACCTCTCGCTGGGCATGCTCGCCACCGACACGCCGCTGCGCCCGATCAGTCCTTATGCCGGCGCCAAGGCCGCTACGTTCCTGGCGCTGTCGCAGTGGCTGCCGCTGCACCAGATCAGCTTTGCCTGGTGCAGGCTTTTCTATCTGTTCGGCGAAGGCGAGGATGAGCGGCGGCTGTTTCCCTATCTTCGGACGCAGCTTGCCGCCGGCAAACCGGTGGATTTGACCAGCGGCAACCAGATTCGCGACTTCCTGGACGTTCGGGAAGCAGGAAGGCAGATCGCCGATATCGGACTTGGCGACAAAACGGGAGCCACCAATATCTGCTCCGGAATTCCGGTCACGGTGCGGCAGATAGCCGAGCGGTTGGCCGACGAGTATGGTCGCCGCGATCTCCTGCGATTCGACGTCCGTCCCGACAATCTGGTGGATCCTCCCTGCGTTGTGGGATTAACGAGGTGATGACATGACGACGAAAGATACCCTGCTGCTTTACGAACAGCCGCAGTTGCCGACCTTCCAGAACCGCGTTTATCCCACGGCGGCGGAAGCCAAAGGCTGCGCCAAGGGCGATATCCGCCTGGTGCAGGACATGAAGACGGGCCTCGTCTACAACGATGCGTTCGACCCGAAGCTCATGGACTACGACGGCAATTACAATAACGAACAGGGTGTCAGCCGGCACTTCCACCAGCATCTGGAAATGGTGGCTGGCATCGTCGAGCGGACGATGGGCCGTGAGAACCTGGTCGAGGTCGGCTGCGGCAAGGGCCTCTTCCTCGAAATGCTGCTTGAAAAAGGTTTCGACCTCACCGGGTTCGACCCCACCTACGAGGGCACGAACCCGCGCGTGAAGCGGCATTATTTCGAGGCCGGCGTCGATGTCCAAGGCGAGGGGCTGATCCTTCGCCACGTGCTGGAGCATATCCAGGACCCGTATGATTTCCTCGTCGAGCTCTGCAAGGCGAACGGCGGCAAGGGCCGCATCTATATCGAGGTGCCCTGCTTCGACTGGATCATGGAACATCGCGCCTGGTTCGACGTGTTCTACGAGCACGTCAATTATTTCCGCCTGTCCGATTTCCATCGGATCTTCGGCAATGTCATCGAAAGCGGTCGGGTTTTCGGCGGACAGTACCTCTATGTGGTGGCCGAGCTGGACTCGTTGCGGCCGCCGGTGCGTGAAGAAACCGATCGCGTCGCGTTTCCCGCCGACTTCGCCCGTACGCTGGGCGACCGAATTGCCGCGGGCGACAGTTCGGCGATCTGGGGCGGCGCGTCGAAGGGGGTGACTTTCTCGCTGCTGAAATCCCGCCAGGGGCAGCCGGTCGACATGGTCATCGACATCAATCCCGCCAAGCAGGGAAAATTCCTGCCGGCAACCGGCCTGATGGTGCAATCGCCGGAGCACGCACTGGCGAAACTTCCCCACGGCTCGACCATTTACGTCATGAACTCCAATTATCTCGAGGAAATTCGAATGCTGTCTCACAACGCTTACATCTATGTGGGGATCGACAATGAGTGATTTCACCAAGGAAGTTGAAGCCCGCGTCGCGGCCGTCCCGGGAAACAAGGAGCTGAACGACAGCGCCGCGCAGTTCATGCGCACGTCGATCGCCTCGCAATATTCCTACAACTATTTCTGGCTCGGCCGACCCATCATCCAGTATCCGCAGGACATGGTCGCCATGCAGGAGCTGATCTGGACGGTAAAGCCCGACCTGATCATCGAAACCGGCATCGCCCATGGCGGCTCCCTCATCCTCAGCGCCTCGATGCTGGCCTTGCTGGAACTGTCGGAGGCCGCGGAAAAGGGCGAGGTCGTCGATCCGGCCAAGCCCAAGCGCAAGGTTCTCGGCATCGACATCGACATCCGCCCCCATAACAAGCAGGCGATCGAGGCTCACCCGATGGCGTCGCGGATCGAAATGATCCAGGGCTCCAGCATCGCGCCCGAGATCATGGACCAGGTCCGCAAGGTCGCTGCCGGTTATTCGCGTATCCTGATCAGCCTCGACAGCAACCACACGCACGAGCACGTTCTCGAGGAACTCAAGCTCTATGCCCCGCTCACCAGCGTCGGCAGCTATTGCGTCGTCTTCGACACCGTCGTCGAGGATCTGCCGAAGGAACTGGCCGGCGACCGTCCCTGGGGACCGGGCGACAATCCGAAAACGGCCGTCTTCGAATATCTGAAGACCCATCCGGAATTCGAGATCGACAAGTCGGTCGAGAACAAGCTGCTGATCACCGTCGCTCCGGACGGCTTCCTGAAGCGCCTGCGCTGAACGAACAGACCCTCCTTCCGGCAAAACCGGAAGGAGGGTTCCAACTGGACAGAGATCCAAGCAAACAAAAAAAGCGGCCATTTGGGCCGCTTTTTTCGTGGTTGTCTTTGAACCCCGCCTCTATTCGATCACGAAGGAGCGGAACATCACCTTGGCGACCTTGCCCTGCGAGCGAAGATCGACACGTTCCTTGATATCGTCCTTGAGATACTGGAAGCCGCGCGGACCCTCGATCTGCTGCAGCGAAACGGTGCGCATGTAGGCGAGAATATCCTGGTGGATATTTTCCGCGAGTGCCAGTTCCGGCGGCCCCGTGAACGCAAGTGCGACTTCGAGCCGGATCCAGTTTTCGGACGGATAGGCGAGATTGGTGGTGATCGGCTCGAGGAGAACGACGCCGTTGGCCGCGGTGGAAATATGGGGAAGCCCCTCTTCCTTCTCGCCGGCCTTGCCGTGTTCGCCGCCGGCTGCCGCCGTCTCGTGCTTCTGCGCCGCGTTCGGATCCTTCGGCGCGATCATGCCGCCGACGACCCAGCCGCCACCGGCGCCGATCACGGTCAGGATCGCGACGCCCGCGACGACCATGATGGTGCCGTTCTTCTTTTTCTTAGCGTCGGCCGCCTGTGCTTCATCCGCCATGGTCTTCAAACCTTCACATCAAGAGACCTTCGCCCAGGTCCATCAGAAGGGCGAGAACATATCGACGACCTGCTGACCGACCGGCGGCTGCTGGACTTCCGTCAGGCGGCCACGGCCACCGTAGGAGATGCGGGCCTCGGCGATCTTGTCATAGGAGATCATATTGGTGGAATCGACATCCTGCGGCCGGACGATACCGGCAACGTTCAGAATGCGGATTTCGTGGTTGACGCGTACTTCCTGCGAGCCGCTGATCAGAAGATTGCCGTTTTCGAGAATGCCGGTCACGACGGCAGCCACGAGCAGCTTCAGGCTTTCGGCACGCTTGGTCGTTCCCTTGCCCTGCGAATCCGTACTCGAATCGGTACCGAGATCGCCGGTCGTGCCCGCCTTCGGAGTCCAGCCGAACAGGTTGCTGAGGTTGGCACCCCAGGTCAGGCTGGTCGAATTCGTGCGGTTGCGTTCCGTCTCGTTGTCGAACGACGCCTTGTCGTTGATCTTGATATCGACCGTCAGGATGTCGCCTACATTCAAAGCGCGCGAATCCTTGAAAAGCGCGGCCTGATTGTCGCTCCAGAGCGAATAGCCGCTGGCCATCTGCCGCGGCTGCTTCGGATAGGACGACATCTGCGGCGCCTGCGCATATTGCAGGCCGCTGCCGATCGGGCTCATGGCCGGCGCATTGCCGATCTCCTTGATCGTCTGGCTCGAACAACCAGCCAGGAACAGAACGGCCATGATGGCGGGAATGCGTTTCGTCATGAGGGCACTTTCGGAACATTGGGAGCGCGTGCTTTCGACGTATTGGGGTCGGAAGCGCTTGAGATGATCGTGGAGATCATGCCGGCCTTCTGCGGGTCCATTTCCGCGAGGAAAAGGGCCGACTGGCGGGCCGGAAGCTGCATGATGATCGCGGCTGCGACCTCCATGTTCATTTCTCCGAGCTGCGGTGCTGCCGCATCCGGTTTCATGGTCTTGAAGATATCGACCAGGCCGGCCTGCGCGCGCGCCAGGAAGTCGTTGCGGCGCTTCAGCCAGTCCTGATATTCGGCGGTACGATCCTGGAGGGCCTTGATGCGGTCGTCGACCTCGGCCTGCAGCTTCTCAAGCTCCTGCTTCTGCAGGAGGTAACGCTGGTCCCGCGCGGCATCGGCGATATTGGTGCAGAATTTCTGGATCTCGTCGCTGGTCGACGCTTCGGTGACCGGCCCCGGCTGCTGTGCTCCGACCTGGGAAACCAGCATCAGGACAGCGGCAGCGGCGAGGACGCGGCGCGCCAGCGTCTTGGATACGGAAATGGTGAATAGCGTCTCGGTCATTGCAGGACGAGCTCCGCTTGAAGGGCGCCGGCGGACTTGATGCCTTGCAGGATGGCTATGATGCCGTCCGGCTTGACGCCGATGCTGTTGAGACCGGCGACCAAGGTCCGCAGATCCGGACCGTTGAGGAGCGCGACCTGGCCGCCGTCCTTCATCGCCATGATATCCGTCTGGGGCTGAACCGCCGTCTCGCCACGCGAGAAAGGTTCGGGCTGAATCACCTGCGGGGTCTCCGTGACCTGCACCGTCAGTGTCCCGTAGCTCACGGCAACGCGCGAAATCTTCACATCCGCGCCGATGACGATCGTGCCGGTCCGTTCATTGACGACGACCTTGGCCGGCGTATCGGTTTCGACCACGAGGTTCTCGATCTCGGCCATCAGCCGCGTCAGATCGGCGGACTTCGGCTTTTGAACGATCACTTCCTGGCTGTCGCGGGGTTCTGCGATCGGGCCGCCGTACCGGCGGGCCGCGAAGCTGTTGACGATGTCGGAGACGCGCACCGCGGTCGAGAAGTCCGGATTGCGGAGCTGCAGGACGAGGTTCACCGAGTCCTTGAACTTCGAGGGCAATTCACGCTCGACGATCGCGCCGTTCGGAACGCGGGCCGCCGTCGTCACGCCTTCGGTCAATGTGGCCGCCTGGCCCTGGGCCGAGAAGCCGGACACGACCAGCGCCCCCTGGGCCACGGCGTAAATCTGGCCGTCGGCGCCGGAAAGCGAGGTCATGACCAGCGTGCCGCCACGCAGAGAGGTCGCGTCGCCGAGCGAGCTGACCGTGACGTCGATGCGGCTGCCGGGGCTGGCAAAGGGAGGCAGGTTTGCCGTGACCATGACGGCCGCGACGTTCTTGGCGTTGGACTGACTGCCCTGGGTCGAAATGCCGAGGTTCTGCAGCATCGCCTTCATCGACTGGTCGGTGAAAGGAGACGAGCGCAGGCTGTCGCCCGAGCCCTGAAGACCGACGACAAGGCCGTAGCCGATCAGCTGGTTGTCGCGGCCGGCCTGCAGGGACGCGATGTCCTTGATACGGGCGGTGACGACATAGGGACCGTCGGCGGACGCCGGGGCGCCGCCCAGGAGGGAGCCGATCACGGCAAGCGTGAGGAAGAGACGGGTTCTCATTTCGCCATCACCTGGATCGTCCCATCGGCCATGACGGTACCGCTGACCGTGACACCCGAATCGATGTTGCGCACACGAATGACATCCCCGACAGCCGCGTTCTCGAGCGGTGCGCCGGATGCCGAAATCGTCATGGCGCCGATGGTGAAGATCAGGCGAACCGACTTTCCGCGAGTGACCGCGAAGGCTTCGCGAAGCGCCGAAACCGGAACGGTGCGGCCGGCCAACAGCGTGCGCTTTGCCACCATGCCCACGACCTCCTCGGTCCTCCGGGCATAGTCGCCGCCCAGATTCGGATTGGTGACCTGCACCTCCTCGACCCTGCCCTCGGTGATCTCTTCGCCGGGATAAATGGTCTGGACCGGCACCACGGCCGTCCCCATACCGGCGAGCACCGGCGAGCCGGTTGCGGCAAGAAGAGCTGTCAGGAGCCGCAAGCCAAGCCTGGCGCCAATCGCATTTTTCCGGCGAAACTTCATGTCTGCCCGTCTCCTGGTTATTATTTCAGGTTCTTGCTGACGATCGTAGCCATCTCATCGGCGGTGGTGATGACCTTGGAGTTCATTTCGTAGGCGCGCTGTGCGGAGATCAGATCGGTGATCTCCCGGACGGCGTCGACGTTCGAACTCTCCAGATAACCCTGCTTCAGATAACCGAAACCAGGATCCTCGGGGGCTGCCACGATCGGTTCGCCGGATGCGGCGGTCTGCGCAAACAGGTTGTCGCCGAGCGGCTGAAGGCCGGCCTCGTTGACGAAGTTTGCGGTGGTGAGCTGGCCGATCTCGGTGAAATCCGGGGAATTGCCGATGCGGACCATGACCTGACCCGTACGGGTGATCTTGGTTTCGCTGACGTCTGCCGGGAAAGTGATGTTCGGCACGACGGCATAACCGTCGATCGTGACCAGCTGGCCGTCGGCGTTCTTGTTGAAGGCGCCGGCGCGGCTGTAGAGCGTCTGGCCGTCCGGGGTCTGGATCTGATACCAGCCGCGGCCGACGATCGCCACGTCGAGATCGTTCTCGGTGTGGGTCAACTCACCCTGGGTGTGGATGTTGCGGACAGCCGAGGTCTGCACGCCGAGACCGATGTTCGCGCCTTCCGGCACGATCGCCTGGTTGGCGCGGTTCGGCACGCCCTGGGCGCGCTCGCTTTGATAGAGAAGATCGGAAAACTCGGCGCGGGCGCGCTTGTAACCGGTCGTGTTGATGTTCGCGATATTGTTCGCGATGACTTCGAGATTGGTCTGCTGGGCATCCATGCCCGTTGCTGCGACGGAAAGCGCTCTCATGTCTTCGTCCTCAAACTCTAGATCTGCATTTTCGTGACTTCGAGATAGGCGGAGACGATCTTGTCGCGCAGCGCCATGGCGGTCTGGAGCGACTGCTGCGCTTCAAGAACCGCGTCTACGACTTCACGGGTATTGGCCTTGCCCTGGATGGCCTTGAAGGACATCGATTCCGCACCCTTCAGGCTGTTCATCGTGTCCGTCGCCATGTTGGCCATGATGCTGCCGAAATCCATGCCGGTATTCTGGCCGGGCGTCGTCGCGATGCCGCCGGCGAGCGTGGAGCTGCTTGCGGAACCGACCTCGTCGAGGCCGTTGGTCAGCGAGAGAGAGCTAAGGTTTTGAATCTTGTCGATCATTGTCCGGCCTTCAGAAGGTCAATCGTCGCTGCGATCAGTTCGCGCGTCTGCTTGATGGTCTGGATGTTTGCGTCATAGGAACGATTGGCTTCGCGCATGTCACCCATCTCGATCAGCATGTTGACGTTGGGCATCTTGACCATGCCCTTGGCATCGGCGGCCGGGTGGTCCGGATCATATTCCTCGATGAACTTGGAGCTGTCGTTGCCGAGCTTCTTGATCTCGACCACGTCCACGCCGCTTGCCTTGTCCAACTCCGAGCCGAAGGTGATCGTCTTGCGGCGGTAGGGGTCGGCACCGGGCGTGTCGCCGGTGGAGCGGGCGTTGGCGATGTTTTCGGAAACGATGCGCAGACGTGTCGACTGCGCCTCCATTCCCGATCCAGCGATCTTCAGGGAGGCTGAAAGCGGATCCATTTGCTTACCTCTTAACTAACGTCAGCATCATGCTGTGAAACGATTTCACTAGTCCTGTGCTCAATTCGTATTGGCGTTTGATTTCACCCGTCTTCGTCAGCTCATCGGCCAGCGAGACGGTATTTCCGGATTCCTGGACGCCGATTTCCTCGTTCAGCTCCGATGCCTTGATGTCGATCTCATCGCTGAGGTCGTTGCTGGCGAAATGGCCCGGATTGGTGCGGGCCATCGGAACATGCGTGCGGTCCAACACCGAATCAAAAGGCGTGATGTCCTTCGCCTTGAACTTCGGCGTGTTGGCATTCGCGATGTTGCCCGCAACGACTTCCTGGCGCACCGAAAGCCAATCGGCCTGACGGGATGCCATTTCGAACAATTGAATCGGTTGCATAGGCTTGTCTCCATCTTCTGTCCGGAAACTATGCCAGTAACCTTGCGTCGGACTTACGGGCGAGCACTCCCGCCCGTGTCCTGATAAACTTCTCCGCTGGAAGTAATGATCACCCACTTGCCGCCGCGTTGTTCGAGCGTGGCGAGCTTGCTGTTGTCGGGCAGAACCGAGCCGACCCGGACCATGTACATGCCGGAGCCGTCCTCGATGAGCGCGCGGCCGTTGGCGACGTGAAGCAGCCGGAAATTGCCCCGGCCCGGAAAGGGCTGCTCTTCCTGCAGATTGCCGTCCTTGCGCGTTTCGCCGAGGGACGACGTGGTGGCCGTGGTCAACGCGTCCATTGGCTCGACAGGCTTTGGCCAATCGTCCTTGGTACTGTCGGTCATGGCGAGAGGCGACACGGTGACGACCGCGCGTGCGGCCCCCGGGGGCAGATCGCGCGTGCGGCCGAGCGCTTCCGTGCGAATGCCGAACTTGTCGGCATTCAGGAAGACGTACCAGGGAAAGAAGGCGGAGGCTGCGGCGAGCGTGATGCCCGTCGCGACCAGGATCTTGTCGCCCAATCGCGAGCGAGCCTCTTCCGATTGAGCTGCCGCTTCCTGGTTGTTCTTTTCGCTCATCGAATAATCACCTTCTGGCTATGGCCGACTGCGGATTGCCCTGCCCTGCCGCCGCACGCAGCGCATTGGCCAGATCCGCGTAAGCGTCGAGCGCCGGCTTTTCTCCCGGCGTCTGCTTCAAGACTTCATAGATGACCGGCACCTGCTTGATCGCCATGTCGAGATCCGGATCGCTGCCGGCGCGATAACCGCCGATCAGGCGCAGGTCGCGGGTTTCCTCATAGCGGTGCACCAGCGATTTCAGGCGCGACACCAGCTTTTCCTGATCCTCGGTCCAGGCCTTGCGGGCAAGACGCGAGATCGAGGAGAGCGGGTTGATCGGCGGGTAACGGCCCTCATCGGCAAGCGAACGCTCGAGAACGATGTGACCGTCGAGAATGCCGCGGGTCGAGTCGGCGATCGGGTCGTTGTGATTGTCGCCATCGACGAGGATCGAGATGATCGCGGTGATCGTACCTGTACCCTCGACGCCCGGGCCGGCGCGTTCAAGCAGGCGTGGCAGCTCGGTGAAGACAGACGCCGGATAACCGCGGGCGATCGGCGGTTCGCCGGCCGCAACGGCGACTTCGCGGATCGCGTGGGCAAAACGGGTGACGCTGTCGGCGATGAACAGGACGTTGTCGCCCTGATCGCGGAAATGTTCGGCGATGGTGATCGCCACCAGCGGCGCCATCTTGCGCAGCATCGGGCTTTCGTCGCTGGTCGCGACGACGGCGATCGATTTCGACATGTGCTCGCCGAGCGTATCCTCGATGAATTCGCGCACTTCGCGGCCGCGCTCGCCGACCAGCGCGATCACCACCTTGTCGAAGGAGTCGGCTCTGGCGAGCATCGAGAGAAGCGTCGACTTGCCGACGCCCGAGCCAGCGAAAATGCCGAGACGCTGGCCAAGGCAGAGCGGCGAGAAGATGTCGATTGCCCGGACCCCGGTCCTGAAACCCTTTTCGACGCGGCTGCGCGTCATCGAAGGCGGTGCGGTATTGGCGATCGAACGTGGATGAAGACCGCGCCCGACCGGACCCTTGCCGTCGATCGGTTCTCCGAGCGAATTGATCGTGCGTCCACACCAGCTATCGTCCGGCGCGACACGGAAGGCGCCCTTGCGGATCACCGTATCGCCGATGCCGATCGGCTCGCCGGGTTCGATGGGGCAGACGTAGATAATGTCCGGCTCCACGCGAACCACTTCGCCGAGATGGATGCCGGTCGCGCTGCGATGGGCGACGAACTCGCCAAGCCGCACGTGTTTCGACAAGCCCGCGACGGTATAATGTCCTGCAGCGATGGTCCTGACATGACCACCGTGGGCGACCGAGAAGGCCGGGTCGGAATAACGTGCCGAAAGGCCGGCAAGCTGGGCCAGCTTGCCGCCGTTGACTGCATCGAGGATAGCCGCTTCCATCATGGTGGGCCCTCTTTCCTATCGTTTAAGCGTTGGAGCCGCCGAGTGTCTTGATCGCATCGTCCAGCGAGGTCTCGCTGTCGCGCATCAGCGACGAGATGCTTTCAAAAGCGCGATTGACCTGGATCAGCTGGGTCATTTCGCGGATGCCGTTGACGTTCGCCCCTTCGAGGTAACCCTGGACGACGGAGTTATCGATGCCCTCGAGCACCGGCTGCGGGGTATCGACGGTGATGACGCCGGAGTTGTCGTGGCGGACGAAGCCCTTCGTGACGTCAGCCGTGAACAGACCGAGGCTGGCGACCGGCTGTTCGTTCTGCCGGATGATGCCGTCGGAGCCGACAGTCGGAGGGCCTCCGTCGCGGTTGAGCTGGATCGGCGCACCACCGGCATCGAGAACCGCATAACCGCGGATCGAACGGAGCTGGCCGAGCTCATCCATCGTGAAACGGCCGTCGCGGGTCAGCACCTGGCCGCCCGGCGTATCGATCGCAAACCAGGCATTGCCCTTGATCGCGAAATCGAGCGGGTTGCCCGTGCGCTGCATTTCGCCGGTCCGGGTCGACAGATAGTCGTTGCCCTGGGTGACGAACGCGACCTTTGCACCGATATCGTTCTGTGTCTTGCTCAAGACCTCGTCGAACTTGACCTCCGTGGAACGGAAGCCGACGGTGTTCATGTTGGCCATATTGTCGGCGATCGTGTTCAAGCGACGCTCGAGCGCGATCTGGGAAGAGATGCCGACGTAAAGTCCGGACTGCATATCATTTGCCTCCGAGTTTCAGGTTATTGATCGAGATCAGAAGATCCGTGGAAATTCCGCTCGAGGATGGGGAATTGAAGACGGCGAGCGGATCGTAGCTCTCGGTGGGATTGCTGATCTCCCACATCGCCGTGAACCTCTCGAGAAATTTGTTGACCTTGGCCGGGTCCTGGAAATCCGCGATCTTGACCGTGTCTTCGATGTATTTGGCCTGGCGGTCGAGGTCGGCGCCGATCATCTCAGCCGACATGCCAAGCGCGGTGCGCATGACTTCCGAAAGCGCATCGTCGGCAAGAACTTCCATGCCGGATTTGATCGTTGGGGCGGTGCGCTCAAAATAGAGCGCCAGCCGGACGCCCATGTTGTCGACGCCCGCATCCTCTTCCAGCGTCTGGCGCTGGAACTTGTCGACGACGCCCTTCTGGGCCCTGTCGAAGGAGGTGGCGGTGGTGCCGAAGGCGGCAAAATTCAGGGATTCGGCGAGCTGCGAATAGCGACTGTCGGAGAGCTGGTTGGCAAAATCTGCCTTGTTGTCGGTGCCCTCCGTCAGGACCTTGCGGATGAAGGCCTTGGCATAAGCCATGTCCTCGAGACCGTGAGCCTTCAGCGCGTAATTATAGATGCGCGTATCGGCCATGAAGTCGTCGATGGTTTTGATGCTGCCGATCTTGGAGAGGTAATATTCGCTCTCGCGCGCAACTTCCGGCTTTTCGGCGACGCGTTCCAGCGACTTCGACATGTCGCGGCTGATCATTGCGTAGCTGGTATAGGTCGTGATCACGATAGCTCTACCTAAGTCCGCGGAAGCGGCGGACGTCGCTGCGGAGCGGGCAATCCGGTCCGATCGTCGGCAGAACTAGGCTCGAAGACTTGTGCGAAGCTGTTCCGGACCTGCTTTCGTTGACGTCTCCACAGCCAGCCTCACGCAAGCCAGACGCCTTATCCCCAAGACAAACGAAAACGATCGGGCACAGGTACGCGATGAATATTATTATCGGCTTTGTCATCACCGTTGGCTGTATTCTCGGTGGCTTCATGGCCATGGGTGGCCACATCGACGTCCTCATCCAGCCCTATGAGCTTCTGATCATCGGCGGCGCCGGTCTCGGCGGCTTCATCATGGCCAACCCGATGAAGGTCGTGAAGGATAGCGGCAAGGCGCTCGGAGAGGCCTTCAAGAACACCGTACCGAAAGAGCGGAACTATCTGGACGTTCTCGGCGTGCTTTATTCGCTGATGCGCGACCTCAGAACCAAGTCGCGCAACGAAATCGAGGCGCATATCGACAATCCGGAGGAATCGCCGATCTTCCAGACCGCTCCGACGGTCCTGAAGAACAAGGAACTGACCGCCTTCATCTGCGACTACGTGCGCCTGATCATCATCGGCAATGCCCGCTCCCACGAGATCGAGGCGCTGATGGATGAAGAAATCAACACCATGTTCTCCGACAAGATGAAGCCCTATCACGCGATCACCGCGATGGGTGACTCGTTCCCGGCCATCGGTATCGTCGCCGCCGTTCTTGGGGTTATCAAGGCGATGAGCAAGATCAACGAGTCGCCGGAAGTTCTCGGCGGCCTCATCGGTGCGGCTCTCGTCGGCACCATGCTCGGCATCTTCCTGTCCTATTCGGTCTGCAACCCGCTGACCTCCCAGATCAAGATCGTCCGCACCAAGCAGCATCGCCTGTACATCATCGTCAAGCAGACCCTGCTTGCCTACATGAACGGCTCCGTGCCGCAGGTCGCGCTCGAATACGGACGTAAGACGATTTCCAACAAAGAACGGCCCTCGATCGACTCGGTCGAGCAGGAAATGATGAATCCTGGTGGAGAAAAGGCGGCATGATGACGTCGAACCAAGCAAACCAATCACCGGCGTCGGGCATGGACCTGGCGCTCCTGGCAAAACTGACCGGAGGCCTCGGCGACAAGAAGACCGTCGAGAAGATCAGCAGCGAATTCGCGCAGCTCTATGCAGAATTCCTGCCGGACGTCTTTCACAGCGAAACCGGCATCCGGATCGGCGTCTCCTACGTGAGCTGCACGTCCGGCTTGATGACCGATCTCATCGCCGATCTCGGCGATGGGTTTGCCCTTTCCGACGGATCCCTGCGCAACTGGTCGCCGAACTTCGTGCTCGGCTGCGGCAACGGTTTCGTGATTGCGCTCATGGAACTGATGCTGGGCTCGGCGCTCGAGACCATCGTACAGCCGATCGAACGTCCCCTCTCCGATATCGAACTCGACCTCGCCGTGGTGGTCTTCGAGCGGATCGCCAATGTGCTGCGCTCCGGGGTCAACGCCCAGGGGAGCTTCGAAGCGGCCCTTGAACGGCCTCACAACGCCGAAGACCGCCCAAAGCCGGACGATCTGGCACGCCCGGAATTCGGCGTCTCGATCCGCATGGCGTTCGAGCTCGGTTCGGTCACCTCCGAATTCGCTCTCGTCATCCCTCAGCGTGCCTTCCTGAAGACCAAGGTCACCGCGCCGAAGGCCAAGGCTCAGGCTTCCAAGGCCAAGCAGGAATGGACGGACCGCATGAACGACCAGGTCCGCCGCTCGCATGTCACCCTCGAAGCCCGTATCCGCCTGCAGAAGCTGACGCTCGGTACGATTTCGCGGCTCGCCGCCGGCGACGTGATCGCTTTCCAGGACAAGCGCGATGTCCAGGTTCAGGTCAGTGCAAACGGCCGGGATATGTATTCGTGCGAATTCGGGCGGTCCGGCGAGCGGTATACAGTCCGCGTAAAGGATAACATCAGCACGGACGACGAGATTCTCCAACACCTGATAGGCTAGACCCGCGGCCAGCCTGTTGCCGGCTTTTTCGCCAAGGCAGGCTGACGCAAGTTTCAACAGGAATAATCACCGCATGGCTACGAAGAAGACACCTCTCACTGACGACGACTCGCTGATGCCGCTCGGCAATGATGCCGATCTGGATCAGGCCATCGACGATTTGCGCGGCGTCTTGAAGACGGATGCCGATGGCGGCGCGCCTGATTTCGATGCCGATTTCGGCTCGTCAGCAACCTCCGATTTTTCGGCCGACGCCCCGTCCTTCGGCGGCGGCTTCGAAGCACAGGCTGATACATTCGGCAGTGGCTTCGGTGGCGGTGCCTCGGATTTTGGCGGCGCGAAAAGCTTCGGCGGCAACGATTTCGGCAGCTCGACATCCAGCAGCGCTGCCTACCAGGAACCGGGCAGCGCGCTCAACGCCAATCTCGACCTGATCATGGATATCCCGATCGACGTCGAGATCGTGCTCGGTACGAGCCGCATGCAGGTATCGGGCCTGATGACCCTCGAAGAGGGTGCGACGATCGCACTCGACAAGAAGATCGGCGAGCCGGTTGAAATCGTGGTCAACGGACGCCGCATCGGCAAGGGTGAAATCACCGTGCTGGAAAATGATGACACGCGTTTCGGTGTGCGACTGACGGAAGTACTGAGCACGAGAAGAACCTGATCCCTGTTTGGGACAGAGAAGGAAGACCATGATGGACTTTGACGATTTCGGTGGCAGCGCCCTCTCGACGAAACCGTTATCCAAGGCCGAAAAGGCCGCGGCAGTGCTCTTGGCTATGGGCAAGGGCGTCGCTGGCAAACTTCTCAAGTATTTCACCCAGGCCGAGCTGCAGAATATCATTGCCTGTGCCCAAAGCCTGCGCGCCATCCCCCCGGACGAACTCCTCGAACTCGTCAACGAGTTTGAGGACCTGTTCACAGAGGGCACCGGTCTCATGGACAATGCCGCGGCGATCGAGGGCATTCTCGAAGCGGGCCTGACACCGGAAGAAGTCGACGGGCTGCTCGGCCGCCGCACCGCGTTCGACGACTACCAGGCCAATATCTGGGACCGCCTGCAGGATGCCGATCCGGCATTCGTGGGCAAATTCCTGTCGCGCGAACATCCTCAGACGGTCGCCTACATTCTTTCGCAGATGCCATCGATCTTTGGCGCCAAGGTCCTTCTCCAGCTTCCCGACAGCCGCCGCGCCGATATCATGAACCGCGCCGTCAACATGAAGGAAGTCAGCCCCAAGGCCGCGCAGATCATCGAGAACCGGGTGATGGAACTGATCGCTGCAATCGAAGCCGAACGCAACTCGAATGGCTCGAACAAGGTCGCAGAGCTGATGAACGAACTCGAAAAGAGCCAGGTCGATACCCTGCTCAACTCCCTCGAGACGATCAGCAAGGACTCCGTCAACAAGGTTCGCCCGAAGATCTTCCTCTTCGAAGACCTGCTCTACATGCCGCAGCGCAGCCGCGTCATGCTGCTTAACGACGTCGCAGGGGACATTCTCACGATGGCGCTACGCGGTGCGACCAACGAGATCAAGGAATGTGTTCTCGCGGCCATCAGCCCACGCCAGCGCCGCATGATCGAAAGCGATCTCGCGGTTCAGAACATGAACCTCAATCCGCGCGAAGTGGCGATCGCCCGTCGCGCGATCGCACAGGAAGCGATCCGGCTCGCCAATTCGGGCCAGATCATGCTCAAGGAAGAAAAGAAGGAAGGCGACAAGCCGGCCGAGGCCGCCTGACCTGCCGATTGAGGCGCTACGAAAGAAGCGGAGCGGGAAATTCCCCGCTCCGTTTTCGTTTCGGCAGCCTTTCGCGGATATTTTCCGGCCACCCACAGTCTTTTTCTTGACTCGATTAGCGGCTAGCAGGCGATGCGGTAACATCGCGGGCGGCGGCGGCCGATTCGTTTGAGCCACGTCCTCGCAACCGGAAGACCGATTGGTTCAAAGCCGTGTCCGACGACGATAAAGACAGTAAAACAGAAAACCCGACCGCCAAACGAATGTCGGAAGCGGCAGACAAGGGTAACGTCCCTGTCTCCCGAGAGGTGCCGCTTTTCGCCTCCATGCTGGCATTCTATGTCTTTCTCGTCTTCTTCCTGCCCTCGAACATCGCAAAAATGGCCGAGACGCTGAAGGATCTTTTCGAACAGCCGGATCAGTGGCGGCTCGAAAATTCGACGGACGTCGTCTCGCTCAGCGTCCATCTCGGCTGGGCGATCGCGGCGTTCCTCACTCCGGTTATGCTGCTCTTCATCATTTTCGGCCTTGGCTCATCGTTCGCACAGAACATGCCGTCGCTGGTCCTCGAGCGCGTGCGGCCGCAGATTTCCCGCGTTTCACCCACCAAGGGTTTCGGGCGGATTTACAGCGTTCCGGGTTTCGTCGAATTCGGAAAGTCGATCTTCAAGATCCTGATCGTGGCAGTGATCATGTATTTCGCATTGCGCGGCGAATATCTCTCCTCGCTGGACGCGATGTTCTCTGATCCGCAGGTCATCCTCGTAAAACTGGATTCAGTCATCCGCCAAATGGTGATCGTGGTCGTCCTGTCGGCGGGGATACTTGCCGTGGTCGACGTGCTGTGGACGCGCTATCACTGGTACAACGAACTCAAGATGACCAAGCAGGAGGTCAAGGACGAATACAAGCAGGCTCAGGGCGACCCGATCGTCAAGCAGCGCCAGAAATCGGTCGCACGAGACCGTGCCCGCCGGCGGATGATCAACAACGTACCGCGCGCCACCCTCGTGATCGCCAACCCGACTCACTTTGCAGTAGCGCTGCGTTACGTGCGCGAGGAGAACGACGCCCCGGTCGTCGTCGCCAAGGGCCAGGACCTGATTGCCCTCAAGATTCGTGAAATCGCCGAGCAAAACGATATCCCCATTTTCGAGGATCCGCCTCTGGCGCGCTCCATGTTTGCGCAAGTCTCGGCGGATAGTGTCATTCCGCCAGTCTTCTACAAGGCTGTGGCAGAACTCGTGCACCGGGTCTACGCTTCCCGGTCGCTCAAAAAACGGACACGCTGAGCGTCATGAAGAAATGCACCTACTCCACCGAACGGGAAGAAATCGTTGCACAAGCAATCAGCCCGGTGGCTTCGGAACTTCGCCTGCTCGATGCCGGCGATCTCATCTCACTTCTACGTCTAGAGTGCCACAGCAGCCTTGCCGATCTCGTGTCTTCAGCAGCCGAGCTCTATTTCCACCCCGGGACCGTCAGTTTCGGCGCCGGCGGCGATTACAAGCTCGAATGGAACGGCAAGCCGGAAGTCGTCCTCGACCTCGAAATCAAGCCGCGCGGTGTTTCGGTCTATGCGCGGCTGACGCTGGCCGACCAGTTGGCAGCCCTCGAAATCGATCACATTGCGTTCCAGGCCCCTTTCGAGGATCCCCACGACAACACAGCTTTCCTGGCAAAGAGCCTCCAGGACGCCAAGTTCGTGAAGACCAGCAACTCGCAGATATGAGCCGCCCTACCCCAAACGGAAAAGACAGGCTCTTCTCCGAACGGATCAGTGGATGTAACCGAGCCTGATCGCCTTGGCGATCGCCTGGATGCGGTTGACCGAATCCAGCTTGATGGTAGCCGAGCCGAGATAGGCGTTGACGGTGTGGACGGAGAGGCCGAGCTTCTCGGCAATTTCTTCGCTGATACGGCCGTCGCCGGCCAGCTGAAGGCAGGCAATCTCGCGTTCGCTCAGGGATTCCGCGGGAACGCTGCGGCGTTCGTCAAGCGCCAGGAGGTCCATAACCACCTGGCAGCTCCTAACATGCTGGTCGATGATCACATCGCTCACCAAATCCATCGATGTCCCGAAGAAAGCGACGTAGCCGTTGCCGAGGGCACCGAGGCGCACGGGAAAGGCGATCCCCGAAAAGGGAACGACGCTGGAATCCAGGCGATGCGTCAATGGCGAAAATTCGCCCGCATCGGCAAAACTGGTATTTTCCGATCCGTTCCAGATCAGCGGCAGAAGCGACGTTTCGATATGGTCCAGCAGCGCCTCGCCATAAACACCGATGAGCTGGTTGCTGCTCTCGAGCGCGCCGGCTCCCCAGTTTTCGAGCTCGCATACAAGCTTGCGCTTGTTGGGCAGCCCGGCGCCGGCAATCCGGAAAACCGCAAAATTCCGCGCCTTCAGGTTCTTCTGCATGGCGACGAGTTTCGGAAAGATGTCCGACCGGCTCGATGCGCGCTGGAGGCGCAGATACTGGATGCTTCCAGGTCCGTCTGCCGTGCCGCTGCGCGAATAACCCATTGAAATTATTTTCCTAAACTAAGTTGTTGCGAACGGCGTAGGCAATCGCCTCGGAGCGAGTCTTGGTTGCCGTCTTGCGCATCACGCTGGTAATGTAGTTGTTGATCGTATTGCGGGATATGCCGAGGATCACGGCGATCTCGTCACTGGTCTTGCCCTCCGCAATCCAGAAGAGACATTCCAGCTCGCGTTCCGTCAGTTCGAAATCACGCTCCGTCCTGGCGTCGGCGTTTTCTCCAAAACTGGCGCCGTAGGCGGCGAACAAGCCCACCTCCCTCAACCGTTCCTGCGACAGGATAATGCCGTCGAGGAACAGCAGCATCAGCGAGAACCGCGTCCTGCCGACGCAAAAGGTCAGCGCGCAATATTGCCGGCTGATGTCATCCGGCGGCACGATGTCGTCAGGCAACAAGGCGAAGCTGGGGGTCAGCAGCGAGAGGCATTTTTCCAGTTCGGTGGAACGCGCATAACCGCTTGCTAGCTCCGAGCCCAAGCGCCGTACGAGATCAAAGGGCCAGTTGGAGGTAACGATGAAATCGAGGCCCTGTTCCTGGATGAGGTCGTAGCGGGCCAGCAGAAAATGAGAAGCGCCGACGTAATCCGCGAGCAGGCGCATGACCGCCTGAATGTTGTTTGAGCCCGCCAAAACCGAAAGACGGCGTACCAATTGCTCACGCGAGAGTCCTCTGGAGCCGGCAGACTCCGCATAGGAGCGCCCCTCCGTCATCTTTTCTACCCCCGACAACTCCATTCGGTACCTGCTCCCCGCCACGTGGCGCATTCATCATGAATGCCCGCATCGCGGCATGTTGCGATTCCCATACAACCCCTCCAGCGCCGAAACGATCCCGGATTTAGCAAATACATCAAGAATAATGGTGGTAGCCGCCTTCCCTCGTCGTAGACACCGAGAGTTTCAGCAGTTCCACCTCTTTGGGACCTCTGGAAGTGATTGTACGAATCAAGGCCATTGTAGGAGACGCGTTGCGAATTACCATCGCCTCGACATCGGATTTCCCCAGTTGCGCCATATTCATGCTGATTCGCCAGATAGATAAATGCGCCAAGTGTGCGGCGGGGCTGAAAAGAAATGGGCCGGACAAGGTCCGGCCCATAGCGATCATATTTTCGTGATACCCCGTCAGGCTGCCTTTTCGAGTGCCCACTTGCGGAGAATCTTGGCGGCGCGCTCTTCGGAGATTTCGACCATCCGGGCCAGGCGCTTTTCGGGGCCTTCCTTGACGCGGCGGTTGAAGCCCTCGTCGTCGCCACCGCCCAGCATGTCGTTCGAGCTGTCGAAGCCGAAGTCGGAGCCGAAACCGTCCATGAGTGCCGGGCTGCCGGTCGTCGGCGAGAAGTCCGGAAGTTCCAGACCTGCGCCGTCCGCTGCTTCGCCGGCGACGCTGTTGCCACTGACGGTGCGGATGAGCGGGCGAAGACCGAGCCAGACCACCAGGAAAGCTACCAGGACGAAGGCGAGCGAGTTGATGATGCCTGCGACGTTCCGGCTCAGCATGTCCATCACGCCCGGCCCGCTGGAGGCTTCGCTGAGCAGCTGGTTTTCCAGGAAGTCCATGGCCGTCAACGTGACGATGTCACCGCGGTTGGCATTGATGCCGGCTGCGGATGCCACGATCTTCTGCATCTCGGCGAGATAGGCATCGACCTTGGCCTGGTCAGCCGGCTCGCCGACCATTTTCGCGATACGACCCTTGTTGACGACGACGGCAACCGAAACCTTCTCGATCTGGTAGCTGTTGCGCGTCGTGGCGACGGTCTTCTGGTTGATTTCGTAGTTGGTCTGCTCTTCCTTTTTATCGGACTGATCAGACGATTTCGGACCGTTCGCACCACCCGGAGGCGGAGCGGCCTGCGGCACGTTCTGCTCGACGGTCGTGGCGTTGTCGTCCTGAGTCTGCTGCGATTTCGACGCTTCCTTGGTGGTGCGGACCGAACGTTCGACGCGGGAGTTCGGATCGAACACCGTCTCGTTGATCTGCTGGCTGTCCGTGTTCAAGGCCGCCGTGACGCTGGAACGGAAATTGTCCATGCCGAGGAAAGGCGCCAGCGCCTTGTCGATATTGTTTTCGATTTCCTGCTGAACGTTCTGGACGATGCTCAGCGACTTGTTCATTTCGCTGCCGCCGTATTCGTCGCCGGAGGCGAGCAGCTGACCGGCGGAATCCAGAATGGTCACGTCGTCGACGTCGAGGCCGGGAACTGCGGAGGCAACAAGGTGGCGAATGGACGAGGCAGCCTTGCGCCCCGTCGTCGAACTGGCCCGGATCATCACCGATGCCGTCGGTTTCTGCTCACCCCTGCGGAAATTGCCGACATCCGGCATGACGATATGAACGCGGGCGGCGTTGACGCCGTTGATCTGCTGGATCGACCGGCCGATCTCACCTTCAAGGGCGCGAACACGCGTGACTTCCTGCATGAAGGAGGTCAGCCCGAGCGAACCGACATTGTCGAAGAGTTCGTAACCGGCGTTGGTGCTGTTCGGCAGGCCCCGCTCGGCCAGCAGAAGCCGCGCCTTGCTCGTCGAGCCGGCAGGAACCTGAAGGCTCGTACCGTCCGTACCGACCTGGAAGGACATGTTGGCCTCGGCCAGCGCGATGCTTACCTGGTTGAGGTCGGCCGTATCAAGACCGACATAGAGCGTCTCGTAGGCCGGCTTGTTAACGAAGAGGGCCGCAGCAATGACGATCGCAATTGAAACGACGCCGACAGCGCCTAAAGCAATAAGTCGCGTCTGGCCTAAACCGGCCAGATTTTTAAAGACTTGTGATAATTGAGCCAACAGATTCATTCTGTTCCCACATCGCCAACTAGGTATTCGAGCCTATGCTCAATCGCACCCTAAGAAGCGAAGCTTGTGCGAGCGTTTCGCGGGAGCATGGTTTTGGCGATTGTGGATGGGATTGTGAGACTGGCGGGGGCCTGGGCCATCATGGCCGAAGCATGCATGTCAGGGCTGGCGGTCAGAAAAAATCGAAATCGCCGGCTGCCTTGCTCAAAGGCTGGGAATGACCGTGGCGCATGCCGTTGGTGAGCGCCTTCTGCATGTCGGCGAGCTTGACGAGATTAAGGGCGGTCGAGACATCGACCATCCAGTCGCTCGGAATGCCGCCGGTGATCGTGTCGACGAATTCTGCAAGGCCGCGCGTCTTCTGGACGGCCAGGTCGATGCCCTGCAGGACTTTCAAGCTGTCCGGCGACTGCAGGATCGTTTCGCCGCCGAGCTCCAGAAGCTGCGGCTCGACCCGTTCGATCAGGTATGCGACGTCATGAAGCTCCGAGACCAGACGCATCAGGACTTCTGGAAGAGATTCCTCAAAGGGAGCGATTGGCGTCTTGACGATGTCGTTCATGGCTTCTTTCGCCCCGAGAAATGACTTCTTTAAAAGAACTCGATTGAGCTCTCGACCGGCTTCGGCGGCGTGCGTACCGGACGCTCCTCCATAGCCACCGTCCGTTGCGTTTCGGCGCCGGTCAGCGGATACTGACGAGCCCGGCCGCTCACGGGCCAGAACTCCAGCTTGCGCCCGTGTTCCCCGCCCGTTGAGGAACCGACCACCGGAATGCCTTCGTCCTTTAGAAATTGCATCGCGAATGCGGCATTCTGTTCGCCGACATTCGAAAAGCTGGCAATCGTCTTGGCGCCGCCGAAAATCTTCGCTTCCAACCGGTCTCGCCGGGCACCCTGCTTCAAAAGTCCGTTGATCAGCAACTCCATCAGATGCACGCCATAACGCGTTGCATCGCCGCCCGAGGTCATGGAGCCGCCGGATCCCGGAAGCAGGAAGTGGTTCATGCCGCCGATACCGGCGACAGGATCGCGAAGACAAGCAGCCACGCATGAGCCCAAGATCGTCGAGAGAACAGCATTCGGGTCGTTCAGGACCTTAAATTCCCCCTGGATGATATGGACACGCCTGACTGCAGCGGCGTCATTCATTTCAATGCTCCAAACACCGCTTCGATAGCGGCCTTCATCTTTTCGATCGTGAACGGCTTGGCGAGAACGTTGTTGGCGCCGAGCGACGCAGCCTTTTGAACCAGGGCGCGGTCGCCCTGCGCCGTCAGGATGATGAACGCGGCCTTCTTGGTGTTCGGATTGGCGCGAACGGCCTGAAGGAAACCGATACCGTCCATTTTCGGCATGTTGAAATCCGAAATGACGAGATGGTGCGGCTGTTCGGCCATGATCTTCATGCCCTGCTCGCCATCGCCGGCAGACGTGATCTGTTTGAAGCCGAGCTGTGTCAGGGCGTCGCTGAGCAGCAGGCGGCTGGTGACCTGATCATCAACGATCAGAACTTTGATTTTTTCAGCGATAGACATTTATTCGGTACCTTCTTTTCGGGCGGCAGTTAACTTCAACACTTCTTCACCAATGGCGCCTAGCGGCAGCTGCTGCTCGACGGCCCCCATTTCATGGGCAACCCTCGGCATGCCGTAGACCACACACGTCTTTTCGTTCTGCCCGATCGTGCGTGCGCCCGCGCTACGCATTCTGAGCAAACCTGCAGCTCCGTCGCGGCCCATGCCGGTCAGGATAACCCCGACCGCATTGCGACCCGCCAGATCGGCGACCGAGTCGAAAAGGACGTCCACCGAGGGCCTGTGACCGTTTACCGGCTCCCTTTCGATCAGCCGGCAACATGGCGCCGACGGATTGACCACCTGCAAGTGCCGTTCGCCACCAGGCGCGAGGTAGATCTTGCCGATCTCCAGCCGCGCGCCATCGGTGGCTTCCTGCACCACAGGAGCGCAGATACGATTAAGCCGTTCAGCAAAACTTTTGGTAAACGTGGAGGGCATATGTTGAGTAATTACAGTCGGCGGGCAGTTTTGTGGGAACTTTTGCAGTACCGCGATGAGAGCTTCGACGCCTCCGGTTGACGATCCTATGGCCACAACCTTCCTGCCGACGCGGTATTCCGAGGCGGGAGAGGCTGCGATGACCGGCGCAGGTCCGTTCCGGCGTGGGCCTGACCGGGCTGCAGCCTTCACCTTTTCAGCAAGATCCATAAAAGGGCGAACGTCGCCGGGAGCCGGCTTGCCGACACAATCAAAGGCGCCGATCTCGAGAGCGGCGAGCGTCGCGTTGGCACCCTGATGGGTCATGGCCGAAACCATGATGACCGGCATCGGACGCAGGCGCATGATCTTTTCGAGGAATTCCAGCCCGTTCATATTGGGCATCTCGATATCGAGGGTAACGACATCGGGGTTGAGCTGCTTGATCGCGACGCGCGCTTCCAGCGCATCGCCGGCCTGGCCGACGACATTGACTTCCGGATCGGAATTCAGGATGGCCGTAATCAGGCCACGCATGGTCGGGGAATCGTCGACGACCAGGACCCGTGCCGGAGCGCTCATGCCTTCCTCCCTGCGCTCTTACCGGTATAACGATAGGTCGTGATACCGATATTATCGAAGAGGTTTTTCGCGTCGCCGGAGACGCGCTCGGAATGGCCGATATAAAGATGTCCGCCTTCAGGCAGGAGCGAGGCAAAGCGGGACCAGATTTTCATCTGCGTCGGCTCGTCGAAATAGATGACGACGTTGCGGCAGAAGATGACATCGAAATTGCCCTTGAAGGGCCATTGCGCCATCAGGTTCAGCTCGTTGAAGGTGATCAGCTTCTTGACGCGTTCATCGATCTGGAACCTGCGACGTCCGCCGGCATCGACCTCCCGGAACCACTGCTTGCGCATGGCGGGCGTCATGGTCTCGAGCGCGTTCTCATCGTAGACGCCGGCGCGGGCCGCGGCCAGGATCTTCGGATCGATATCGGTCGCCAGGATGCGAAAGTCCAGATCAGCCGCGTTGGGAAGCAGCGACAGTACGGTCAGCGCAATCGAATATGGCTCCTGCCCGTCCGAACAGGCGGCCGACCAGATGCGCACGCGACCGCCGCTCTTGGCGCGGTTGATCAGACCCGGCAGAACCTCGTCGCGCAGGTGCTCGAAGTGATGGTTCTCGCGGAAGAAACGGGTGAAGTTGGTTGTCAGATGCGACAGCATCTCGCGGCGGGCGGCGGCGCCTTCGGGCGACGCCACCAGAACGCAATAGTCCTTGAACCCGCGCAGCCCCAAAGCCCGGATATGCTTGGAAAGGCGGGAATAGACGAGCGAGGCCTTGGAATCGTTGAGGTAGATCCCGGCATCCGAGTAGATCATCGCCGAAATGTCGGTGAGGTCACGACGCGTCAGCGGATATTCTCCGCTTGCGAGGACTTCATCCGGTGACTGTCGGCTTTCGATGGCGCCCAGGGGCTTCATGCAACTTCGCTTTCCATGTCGGGGAAGAGGGCGTCCAACTCGATCATGCAGATCATCCGCTTATCGATGGCGAGAATCCCCCGGGCGTATTGTCTCTCCAGATCGGAAGAGACTTCCGGTACTGGCTGGATATTCTCGTCGCTAATCGTAAGGATATCGGAAACGGCTTCGACGAGCAGACCAACAACTTTGGTCTTCATCTGCGCCACGATGATCACATGGCGTGCCGTCGGCTCGGCATCCTTCATGCCAAGCCGGGCTGAAAGGTCGACGATCGGCAGAACCGCGCCGCGCAGATTGATGACACCCATGACGTAGGCGGGCGCATGCGGCAGCGGCGTTGCCTGCGTCCATCCGCGAATTTCGCGGACAGACATGATGTTCACGCAAAATTCCTGATCGCTGATGCGAAAAGCGATCAGCTCCTTGCTTCCCTGGACCAGATTCTTCACGGCATACGACATGTGAACTCAACCCGTGGCGGCTAACGACATTTCAGGTTTCATGGACTGGCCTCGCGACGCTGCGACGACCGCATCGACATCGAGGATGAGCGCGACGCGGCCGTCACCGAGGATGGTGGCCGCTGCGATGCCGGGGACGTGGGTGTAGTTCGCCTCGAGCGACTTGATGACGACCTGGCGCTGGCCCTGGATGGCATCGACCATCAGTGCGCGCTGTCCGCCGCCTTCCGATTCCACCAGCAGCGCGACGCCTTCGACCGGATTGGCCTGGGTGGCGCGGTAGTTGAGGACCCGACCGACATCGACCAGCGGGCAGAACGAGTTGCGGATCGAGATAAGCCGTTGATTGGCGCCGAAGGAATGGATGGCGGCAGCCTCGGGCTGCAGCGTCTCGACGATGGCGGTGAGCGGTACCACCAGCGTCTGGCCGGCGACCGTGACCACCATGCCGTCGAGGACGGCGAGCGTCAGCGGCAGGCTCATGGTGAAGGTCGAGCCGTAGCCCGGCCGCGATGAGATCGAGATACGGCCGCCAAGCGCCTGGATCGACCGCTTGACCACGTCCATGCCGACGCCGCGGCCGGAAATGTCGGAGATCTTGTCGGCGGTGGAGAAGCCCGCCATGAAGATCAGGTTGTCGATCTCGTCGTCCGACAAGTTGGCGTCGGCCGCGATGATGTCGTTATCGATCGCCTTCTGGCGAACGCGCTCGCGGTTGATACCGGCGCCGTCGTCGGCAAGCTCGATCAGGATGCGGCCCGAACGATGCTTCGCGGTCAGCTTGATCGTGCCTTCCGGGTCCTTGCCTGCGGCTTCGCGCTTTTCGGGCGACTCGATGCCGTGGTCGACGGCATTGCGGATCATGTGGGTCAGCGGCTCGGCGATCTTGTCGATGACCGTCTTGTCGACTTCGGTGTTTTCACCTTCGGTGACCAGGCGGATCGACTTGCCGACCATGTCGGCCACTTCGCGAACGATACGCGACATGCGCTGGAAGACCGGCTTCACCGGCTGCGCGCGGATCGCCATGACCGAGTCCTGGATCTCGCGGGTGAGCTGCTGCAGCTCTTCGAGGCCCATGTTGACGGCCGAAGTACCGGTCGCGTCGTTCTCGACGACGCTCTGGGAGAGCATCGCCTGGTTGATGACGAGTTCGCCGACGAGGTTGATGAGGCGGTCGACGCGGTCGAGATCGACGCGGATCGTCTGGCCCGCGCCAGCAGCGGCGGCTGCGGCATTGTTCTGGGCGGCGGCACTGGCGGCGGCCGACTCCTTCTTCTCGGCGACACGGGCGGCCCTGGAGACGTTGCTCGCGGTCTCGGCGGCGGACAGGGCCGCGGCAACGGTTTCTTCCGAAGCACCGCGTTCGCCGGTCCTTTCGTCTTCGCCGGACGAAGAGTCATCGAGGATCGAGAGATCGAATGGAACCGGGACCATCGGCAGTTCCTCGTTGGAAGATGCCTCTTCGGCAAACTTCACTTCGAGATCGCAATCCCATTCCGCGAATTCGAAAACGGCGCGGATGTCGTCTTCGCTCCGGGTGGTCCGGATCGAGATCTTCCAGCTGAAGTAGGACGCTTCCGGGTCCATCTTGTCGAGGGTCGGCAGAGCATCCGTGTCGCAATTGATGCTCATCTCTCCCAGACGGGACAGGTCGCGCAGCAGGAGCGCCGCCTCGTTGCCCTTGGAATAGAGTTCGCGGCGCGGCTTGAAGATCACCTCGTAGAGCGAACCTTCGACTACCGGCTCATCGTCCTCGCCGAAACCGTCGAACGAGAAGGGGATCGGCTGGAAGCCGCTGTCGTCGCTCGGCTTGGGAAGCTCCGCTTTCGCCGCAGGAGCCGCGGCGGGAGCAGCCTTTGCGGCCGGTTTCGGGGCGTCATGGCCGGAGGAGGACGGCAACTCGCCATGGGCAAGCGCCTCGAGTTCCTTGACGAGGCTGCGGCTTCTCGACTCATCGACGCCGCCGCCATCACGCGACGCGGTGACGAGGTCGGCGAGAACGTCGGCCGATTTCAGCATGACCTTCAGGACATCCTGCGTCGGCTCCAGCTTATTGGAGCGCACGCAATCGAGCGTCGTCTCGAAGACGTGGGCGAAGGAGACCAGGTCGTCCAGACCGAAGGCACCGGCGCCCCCCTTGATGGAATGAACGGCACGGAAAACGGCGTTCACCGTTTCGGGGTCGCGATCCCCGTCGTTCAGCTTGAGAAGACCCGACTCCAGTTCAGCGAGCTGCTCTTCGCATTCCTGAAAGAAGATCTCTTTGATTTCGTTCATATCCATCGGGGGAATTCCTGGCTCAGGCGGTTACACGCTCGATCGCATCAATCAGTTTGGCAGGATCGAAAGGCTTGACGATCCAGCCCGTCGCGCCGGCCTGCCGGGCCCGGTTCTTCTTCTCGGCATCGCTTTCCGTCGTCAGGACGAGGATCGGGACGGCGCGAAATTTTTCGTTGCGGCGAACGCCTTCAATGAAACCGAAGCCGTCGAGGCGTGGCATGTTGATATCCGTGACGATCACGTCCGGATTGCAGCCCTCGAGGACTTCGAGGCCTTCAACGCCGTCTTCCGCCTGAATCGTTTCAAAACCTGCGTTATTAAGGGTCACCAGAAGCATGTTCCGGATCGTCCGTGAGTCATCCACGGTCAGTACTTTTTTCTTCATTGCTAGATCTCCTTAGCAACCAAATTCTGGTTATTGATGCCGATGAGTTGCATCGTCTTCTGAAATGCATCCGAAGCCTTCTCCACGAGGAGGGACTTCTTGTCTTCTTCCCAAGCCTTGACGCCGGCGAGCAGAACCTGGGCGCACTGGACACCGACGCGCTCGACGCCCGACGCATCGATCCTGAGATCGCTGCCGCGCATGGAGACCAGCTTGCCATGCAGGTTCGAGGCCTCGTTGAGGTCCAGCACCGCGGCCAGCTTCAAACTTGCAGGTCCAGCCTTCTTTGCTGCCATCAGCTTATTCCTTGTCGTTTCTGAAAGATGTATTCGCCGTCATCCGCACGCTCGGAGGCCATCGGCGCGATCGGGACGAGAGTCGGCTGGGGTCTTGGCGCCGCCGGTCGGCGCGCATCCGCATAGCGGTTCTGTCGTTCGATCCGGAACTCGCGGACCGTCCGTCCGAGTTCCAGAATGACGGTATGGAGTTCGTCGGCGCCTTCGCCAGCGCGGGACGCGAGGCTTGCATTCGAGGCGACGTGTTCGCTGACCGAACCGATCTCGAGGGTCAATCGGTCGAGACCGACGGCCTGCTCGCCGGTATCGCGGGCAATGCCGGCGATCGCGTCATTGATATCGGAAACCTGGCGGACAATGCCGCCGATCGCCTCCTGGGTGCGATGAACCATCTGTACACCCGCATCCACCTGGGACTTGGTGCCGTTGACGAGCGTCTTGATCTCGCGGGCCGCATCGGCGGAGCGCTGGGCAAGCGCGCGCACTTCCTGGGCGACGACCGCAAACCCACGGCCCGTTTCGCCGGCGCGGGCCGCTTCGATGCCGGCGTTCAGCGCCAGCAGGTTGGTCTGAAACGCGATGTCGTCGATGACGCCGATGATCTCGCCAATCTTTTCGGCCGAGGATTCGATATCCGCCATGGCGTTGATCGCCCGGCCGACGACTTCGCCGCTTGCCTCGACCGAACGGCGCGTCTCGGCGGCGGCTTTTTCTGCGGCAGCCGTCTCGGCGGCACTTCCCTTGACCCTGGCGGTGACGTCGAGCAGCACGCGTGCCGCCTCCCTGAGGCGGGCCGACTGTTCTTCGGAAGCGGAGGCGAACGAGCGGGCGCCTTCGGCAAGCGATTGGGTGAGCGCACCAGCCTTCTGGCCATGTCCATCGGCGGTCTCGACCGAGGAGCGCATGCCGGCGACCGCCTGATTGAGAAGATCGGCGAGCTCTCGATAGACATCCGGCACATCGGCCGGCAGAGACGCCGTCAGATCGCGGTCGGCAAGCGCTGCGATGACGTCGGTGAATGTTTCGATCGCCTGCGCATGATCGGCTTCGCGCTGTTCGGCGAGCGCGCGCTGGTGCTTCTGGCGCTGTTCGTTGAAGCGGAGCGAGACGGCAATCTCGACATCGACCATCACCAGGCGGGTAATCGCGCCGACGAGGTCGAGCAGCTCCTGCTCACGCTTGCGGCCGCCGGGCAGCAGCGATTTCGGAGCGAGGTCGACGATCGCGCCGGCGATCAGATGTTCGAGCATCACGGCGTGACCGGCGACGTGCCAGCGCGGATCGAGGCCCATGCGGCTCTCGGCGTCGGAGAGAACCTTCACCCGCTCGGCGTAGAGCGCATCGAAGCGGGCATCGGTCAGCACGCCCCAATGGGAGGCCTGCAGGTCGTGCAGCCGTTCGATCTGCTGCTCGCTTTCGAAATTGCGAGCGGCTTCCGGAAAGGATTGAAAGCGGTGAAAAAGGTCGCGCAGACCGGTCTTCAGATGCCGGTCGAGCTGCGGGCGGCAGCGGCGCAGCAGATCGCGCAGTTCGCCGTCGAGGCCGGCAAATGCCAGTCTCTCGCCCAGGCTGCCTGCCTGGCCACGTCGCGCCTGATCCGATGGCATTTCCTGCACCAAAGCCGTCCCCAAATTAATCAAGCCAATCCTCGGAGAGGATCGGCGGCATGCGAGCTGCTGTCGCCAGCGCCTGATGAACGGGGATGCTCGCCAAACCGGACCAATATCCGTCGGGCATGGGCAACGCGGTCACCACGGCTTTGCTGGATTTTCATGAGCGGATACCGGATTGGACCGGTACGGCTTTGCGGCTTCATGCCTGGTGGGAGACCGCAGTCGTCCCATTTCGCCGTGGTCTCTAATATGTATGGTTAATTCCTTGCCTGAAGGTTAATGGAAGGTGCAAGGATGCCTGATTTGCTTCAACCGGGCGCATATTACCCGCTATCAGGGCATTCGCTTCGGCATTGCGCGGTGGTTACGGTTTTTCTCAAATCGCCGCTTGAACGTCGGCCAACCCGCCTTGTCTCCCATATCGGCGAGCGGCAGCAACGGACAAGCTTTAACTCAAAGCGCCATGCCACCCTTGCCGGTGAATTTCCTGCTGACATGCAGCGAGCCGGAAAGACCGAAACGCCATGGCAGATCGACAGCCTGGGAGATGCCGATCCGCCGCCCGGTGACGATCAATGGCGGTGTTTGCGGCAAAGTGAGATCGAACGGAGGCGAGAACAGCGGCAGGCCGTTGTGCTCAATGGTGATGTCGAGCGCCTGGCAGAGTCGGCCCGGACCGGAACACAGGAGTAGCGGATCGGCAAGGCGGCGCCTCTTCTCCATCTCCTCAAGGCCTCTGACCGGCTGCAGCGCCCTGATCAGCACGGCGCTGCCGGGCCGGCAGACGAAATTCAGGCACCAGTGAATGCCGTAGGAACGATAGACATAGGCATGCCCGGGCGGGCCGAACATCACCGCGTTCCTCTGCGTGGGCCCGCGAAAACTGTGGGATGCCGGGTCGTCCGGCTCATAGGCTTCCGTCTCGACGATCACGCCGCCCGCGCCAGAGACATCAAGCTCGACGCCGATCAGGTCACGCGCCACCTCCACGGAGCCTCTATCGAAAAATTGCTGGTCCATAAAAAAATGCCCGTCTCGCTGCCGGTTGCATCCATAGACGGCGAAGCAGGGCTTGTCTTCCCCGCCGACGACGCGACATCCTGGAAGGCCCGAAGCGTTGCGCAGACGTTGTCGTGGGGATGCAACGGGCCCCTCACTTGCTGTTTGCCAAGTCAGCACGGATTTGTGGACGCACATTTTTGTGCATTGCCATGAAAACGCTCCGGGTGTCGTATTAGGTTTAGAAACATCTTGATTCTCAATAGATTGCCGCAGCGTTTTCAATCTTTGCGGCAGTCGAGCAGTAGCGCAACCCTGACTGGAGTAGCCTATGCCGAGTGAATCCTTGTTCGATGCCTTCACCAGGAACTACGAAGCCCGGCGCGAGACAGACATGTCTGTCGCCGAGTATCTGGCGCTTTGTAAGAAAGATCCGATGGCCTATGCCAACGCCGCCGAGCGGCTGCTGGCGGCGATCGGCGAGCCGCAGATGGTCGACACGGCCAAGGATGCCAGGCTCGGCCGGATTTTCATGAACCGCACCATCCGGGCCTATCCGGCTTTTGCCGGTTTCTTCGGCATGGAAGAGACGATCGAGCGGATCGTTTCCTTCTTCCGGCATGCCGCGCAGGGACTGGAAGAGCGAAAGCAGATCCTCTACCTGCTCGGGCCGGTCGGCGGCGGCAAGTCGTCGCTCGCCGAGCGGCTGAAGCTCTTGATGGAGGCCAATCCGATCTACGTGCTGAAGGCCGGCGACGACATCAGCCCGGTCTTCGAAAGCCCGCTCAATCTCTTCGATCCGGTGGCGATGGGGCCGATGCTGCTCGAGCAGTACGGCGTTCCGACCCGGCGCCTCAGCGGGCTGATGAGCCCCTGGTGCCTGAAGCGGCTCGATGAATTCGGAGGCGACATATCCCGTTTCCGGGTGGTGAGGCTGCAGCCCTCGCGACTGCGCCAGATCGGCATCGCCAAGACCGAGCCGGGCGACGAGAACAATCAGGACGTCTCGTCGCTGGTCGGCAAGGTCGACATCCGCAAGCTCGAAAACTATTCCCAGAACGACTCGGACGCCTACAGCTATTCCGGCGGGCTCAACCGGGCCAACCAGGGCGTGCTCGAATTCGTCGAGATGTTCAAGGCGCCGATCAAGATGCTGCATCCGCTGCTGACGGCGACGCAGGAAGGCAATTACATGGGCACCGAGAATATCGGCGCCATTCCCTTCTCCGGCGTCATCCTTGCCCATTCGAACGAAGCGGAATGGCAGAGCTTCAAGGCGAACAAGAACAACGAGGCCTTCATCGACCGCATCTGCGTCATCAAGGTTCCTTATTGCCTGCGGGTGACCGAAGAACAGCATATCTATGAGAAGCTGATCGAAGGCTCGGAGCTTGCTGATGCCTCCTGCGCGCCGGCAACGCTTGAGATGCTGGCCCGGTTTTCCGTACTTTCGCGGCTGCGCAAGCACGAGAACTCGACCTTCTTCTCCAAGATGCGCGCCTATGACGGCGAAAGCCTCAAGGAAACCGATCCGCGCGCCCGCAGCGTCCAGGAATATCGTGACGCGGCCGGCGTCGATGAAGGCATGGACGGAATATCGACACGTTTTGCCTTCAAGGTACTCGCCTCGACCTTCAACCACGACACGACGGATATCGGCGCCGATCCGGTCCACCTTATGTACGTGCTGGAACAGGCCATCCGCCGCGAACAGTTTCAGGAGGAAACCGAAAAGCGGTATATCGAGTTCATCAAGGCAGACCTTGCCCCGCGGTATGCGGAGTTCATCGGCAACGAGATCCAGAAGGCCTACCTGGAATCCTATTCCGACTACGGCCAGAATCTTTTCGATCGCTACGTCGACTATGCCGACGCCTGGATCGAGGACGTCGACTTCAAGGATCCCGACACCGGGCAGCTTCTCGATCGCGAACTCCTGAACCAGGAACTGACCAAGATCGAAAAACCGGCGGGCATCGCCAATCCAAAGGATTTCCGCAACGAGATCGTCAAGTTCTGCCTTCGCTCGCGCGCCAATAACGGCGGCAAGAACCCGTCCTGGGCGAGCTACGAGAAGATTCGGGAAGTGATCGAGAAAAGAATGTTCTCCCAGGTGGAGGATCTTCTGCCGGTCATCTCCTTCGGATCGAAGAAGGACGGCGAAACAGAAAAGAAACACAGCGAGTTCGTGTCGCGCATGACGGGGCGCGGCTACACCGAGAGACAGGTTCGCCGTCTGGTGGAGTGGTACATGCGGGTTAAACAGGCAGGTTAGCGTCTGTACTCAATTAGGATTTGGAACGCAGCATGCAGGAAAACCGTTCAGTTCCTTAGACACACAAAGGTGGATTCCATCTCCATCATTGTGTGTGACGACAGGACGTAGGATTGTGGCATACTGGGTTGTGCGGCGTCCGAAACCTAGTTGAGTACAGACCCTAATGCTCATGCAGGAGCCAACATGCACATCATCGACCGGCGGCTGAACCCGCGCGGTAAAAGTTTGGAAAATCGGCAGCGGTTTCTGCGGCGCGCGAAGGAGGCCGTGCAGCAGGCAGTCAGGCGATCCCTGCAAAGCCGCAGCATCCGTGATGTACTGGATGGCGGCGAAGTCAGCCTCCCGATCGGCGGCATGGGCGAGCCGAGCTTCCGCCGAGCCGAAGGCGGGATTACGGATCATGTCCTGCCCGGCAACCGGGCGTTCGTCGAAGGCGATATCATTCCCCGCCCGCCGGGTCAGGGTGCCGGCAGGCCCAAGGAGGCCGGCCAGGGCGACGGTGAAGACGGCTTCCGCTTCGTGCTGACGCGCGAGGAATTCCTCTCGGTGTTTCTGGATGACCTCGAACTGCCCGAACTCGCCAAGCGGCGGCTGAGCGAGACCGAGGAGATGAGCCCGGTTCGCGCCGGCTACTCCATTTCCGGCTCCCCTTCCAATCTCTCCATCGACCGGACGACGCGGCTCGCCATGATGCGGCGCATCGCTCTCAAACGCCCCAAGCCTGCCGAGATCGAGGCGCTGCAACGCCAGATCGAGGAAAGCGAGGATGATGAGACCCGCCTTGCGCTGGAGGCGGAACTCAAGTCGCTGACCGACAGGATCCGGCGCATTCCCTATGTCGATCCGCTCGACGTGCGCTACCGCCGCTTCGACAACGAACCGAAGCCGGTTGCGAAGGCGGTGATGTTCTGCCTGATGGACGTCTCCGGATCGATGTCGGAACATATGAAGGATCTGGCCAAGCGCTTCTACCTGCTGCTCTATCTGTTTCTTTCGCAGCGTTACGAGAAGGTGGAAATCGTCTTCGTCCGCCACACCGAGAAGGCCGAGGAGGTCGACGAGGAGACCTTCTTCTACGGCCAGGCGACCGGCGGCACGCTGGTATCGAGCGCGCTTGTGGCGATGCGCTCCATCATCGCCGCACGCTTCGATCCCACCGAATGGAACATCTACGCTGCGCAGGCGTCGGATGGCGACAACTCCTACCGGGACGAAGCTCCGACCGGCCATCTGCTGAGACACGAGATCCTGCCGCTCTGCCAGTATTTCGCCTATATCGAAGTCGATGAGGAGGGTGGGGATTCCCTCGCCTCCAATTCGCCCCTCTGGCGCCTTTATGAAAGCATCCGATCGAGCTCGGCAACTCTTGCGATGCGCAAGGTCTGCCGCAAGAACGAGATCTTTCCGGTCTTCCACGACCTCTTCCAGAAGCGTTCGACACCAACGAAGGCGGTGCCATGACCCAGGCGGCTATGCAGAAGAATCGACTGCTCTTCGACGGCGCCGACTGGGATTTCACCACCCTGCAGCGCATCCACGATGCCTGCGAGGAGATCGCGATCGGCGAACTTGGGCTCGATGTCTACCCGAACCAGATCGAGGTGATCACCGCCGAGCAGATGCTGGACGCCTATTCATCGACCGGCATGCCGCTGTTTTACCGGCACTGGTCGTTTGGGAAACATTTCGCCCATCACGAGGCCTTCTACCGCCGCGGCATGCGGGATCTCGCCTATGAGATCGTCATCAATTCGTCGCCCTGCATCTCCTACCTGATGGAGGAGAACACCGCGACGATGCAGACCCTGGTGATCGCCCATGCGGCCTTCGGTCATAACCATTTCTTCAAGAACAACTATCTCTTCAAGCTCTGGACGGATGCCGAGGGCATTCTCGACTATCTCGATTTCGCCAAGGGCTACATCGCCCGCTGCGAAGAACGTTACGGCGAAACGGCGGTCGAACGGACCCTCGATGCCGCCCACGCGCTGATGTCGCATGGCGTGCACCGTTATGCGGGCAAGACGCGGCTCGACCTGCGTCAGGAGGAAAAACGCCAGCTGGAACGGCGCGCCCATGAAGAGCAGATGTTCAACGACCTCTGGCGCACGGTGCCAACGGGCCGCAAGCGCGATGCGGCCGACGTCGATTTCGAAAGACGGCGTGCGGCGCTCGGCCTGCCGCAGGACAATCTGCTCTATTTCCTCGAAAAGTCGTCGCCCCGGCTACAGCCGTGGCAAAGGGAAATCCTCCGCATCGTCCGCCACGTGGCGCAATATTTCCACCCGCAGCGCCAGACCAAGGTGATGAACGAGGGGACTGCGACCTATGTCCATTACCAGATCATGGAAAGGTTGCACGACCGTGGGCAGATCAGCGACGGGAACTATTTCGAGTTCCTGAAATCCCACACCAATGTCGTATTCCAGCCGACCTATGACGACCGGCGTTTCTCCGGCTTCAACCCCTATGCCATCGGCTTTGCGATGATGCAGGATATCGAGCGGATCGTGACGAAGCCGACCGATGAGGACCGCGAATGGTTCCCGGATATCGCCGGCCGCGGAGATCCGATGCAGGTCCTGCGCGGCATCTGGGCGGACTACCGCGACGAGAGCTTCATCAGCCAGTTCCTGAGCCCGCACCTGATCCGCAAGTGGCGCCTTTTCCAGCTCTACGACGATCCGCAGATGAGCGAAGGGATACTGGTTTCGGCGATCCACGACGAGCGGGGCTACAAACGCGTTCGCCGCCAGCTGGCGCGCGAATACGATATCGGCTGGACCGATCCGAGGATCGACATCATCGATGTCGATCTCGCCGGGGACCGTCGCCTTCTCCTGCAGCACCGGGCGCCGAACGACTGGGTTCTCGAAGACAGCGAAACCCGACAGGTTCTGCAGCATCTGGCGGATCTCTGGGGCTACGACGTCATGCTGCAGGAAATCGACAGCAGCGAGACGGTGGTGAAGGAACATTCCGCCCATCCCCGCGAGATCCTTCAGAAGGGTGACCTTTTCGCCTGAGGACGGCGCCTGAGCAGGTCTCTGCCGATCCGGCAACTCCAGGCGCGGCGGGACGCAAAGGCGACGTTGATTCCCGCTCATCAATTTTGATTACAGGAAAGACCGGAGCTCCTGCCGGTGGCCAATCGTGATTGGACATCAAAAGCGGTCTGGATCACATTACAGATTGGGCGACGGGCATCTATTTTGTTCAAATAGGAGGCCGTAATGGAGCAACGTGCAGTCGACCAGCTGAGGACTATCGCCAGGATAAATCGCAGCTATCCCGACTTCCAGATGTCCAGCAGCGAGCGGCTCGAGCGGTGGGCCGAGATTCTTGAGCTCAACCCCGATCGATCCCTTTCGACATTTCGGGAAACCGAATATCAGCCGGATGAAATAAGGGCCGCCATGCGTGGCGACGGGACGGCGATTGCCGTCGCCTTCGGCGATCCGATCCTGCGCGCAGCGGGGATGCGCGACGACACCTATGGGGAAGCCAGACGTTTTTTTGAATTGTCCGACCGACAGCTCCACAAACTGGTCTGCTTCTGCCACTTCGGAGCCCATGTGAGCGCAAGTACAGTCGCCCATCAGGTGCGTTCGATAGCCACCCGCAGATCCAGTGGCACCCTTGCATACCTGGCTTCCTTCTTCAGAAGGTAGCCCGTATCGGTTGATGGGACGCAATCGGCGTGTCCCCTGCCGGAGCAGTTGCCCGACGTCTCGGCGTTGCCGCTTGCCATTGCGGGAGGCGGCCGTGAGCCGAGTTGTGTTCCGAAGGTCGAGGCGGGGCCAGGCCCCTCCCCGGCGGCGTGCGTGTGCCGTCGATTTCGGATGGCTCCGATCAAGCGTCTTTGTGCACGGTCACGGGACAGCATGTCTCGACGCCGGGGGTGACCTCGCGGGCACTATGGTATCTGGGCGAAAGAAACTCTATACGGAGTTCCGGGTTTTCCGGAGATATGCCGCGTGGCGAATTTTAGTATGGATTTGTGTATCGTTGCCGGCAGAAGGCCGGGCTTGCTCGAGCAGACATTGGAAAGTTTCTCCAAGCGATGCTTTGCCCATTTTTCCTTCTCAAATGTCCTCGTAAACATAGATCCGATCTTCGGCACGGAAGAGGATGAAGCCGAGTGCCTGCGCGTGGTCGGCAACTATCTGCCGTCAGCCTCCTTCTTCAGACCGCGCGAGCCGGGTTTTGGCGCCGCGGTCCAGCGTCTGTGGGCCAATACGCGTTCCGACTATGTGTTCCACATCGAGGATGACTGGGTTGCGCTGACCGACCTCGGCGAGGAGATTTTCGGCCCGTTTTCAGATCCGGGCGTGATGCAGGTTTCCTTTCACACGGCCGATCAGAACTGGAATATCGCCAAGCACGGCCATCTTCACGAGAGGAACGAATATGCGCGGTTCCTCGGTATAAAAATCCCGCTGTTCAGGACTTTTCCGAAATTCACTACCTCCCCCTCCATTCTTCGGGGCTCGTTCGCCCGGCAGGCTTCAAGCCTGATGGACCCTTCTCGGGATCCGGAAAAACAATTCTATTCCGGCGTCAACGCAGAGCTTGAACGGTTGGCGGCGCCGCACAGGAACTACATATTCTCTCCCCAGCAGAAACCGGTCATCCGTGACACCGGACGAGAGTGGAGAGACAATCGCAAAATCAAGAAAGTCATCGAGAATACGACCTCCTACTGGGTCGAGGAGTAATTGCCCGGCATGCCCGCAGCGGTCACCGGGCACGCCTTGATAAGCGGCCGCATACCGTGATGCGGCCACGAAATTTCCGTCAGGCGCGCTGAAGAAATGGCCCTCGCCGACCTGCTGATAGAAGCGCCTTGCCGCGTAAGGCAGCACCGTCCGGTTTCAGCATTCGGTAACGCTCTGAATGTACATTAGGCATCGATCAATTTACGCGAGTAACTGGACGCCTGCCAATGAACCATTGCTCCGCCATCGAACCTGATCTGCAAACGCCTCACCGCGAACTTCTGGAAGACCTGTTCGAGGACGCTCCAGGACCTACGATCATCAAGGATGGAGAGTCGCGTTTCCTGTTCCTCAACAGCAAGGCATGCGAGATGTTCGGCGTGAACCTCGAAGACGTGCTTGGCCACACGGACCACGACTTCTTGCCTGCGGACGAAGCCGATCGAATCCAGAAGGTGGATGCGGGAGTGCTGGCCACCGGCGAGGAACGGCGGTTCGAGGAAGAGCTCACCGGGCCGGATGGTTCGACCCGGACGCTTTTCACGCACAAGCGGCGGTCTTTCGTACCAGTGCCCGGCGGAAAGAAACCGGTTGTCGTTGTCGTCATTTCCGACATCACCAAACTCCGTCACGCAGAACAGGTCCTGCGGGCCAGTGAGGAACACTATCGCTCGCTCGTTGAACTGCATCCCCAAACACCGTGGTTGGCCGACGCAGAAGGAAACGTCATCGAAGTCGGTCCGGGTTGGCAGAATGCCTCCGGACGGGAGGTCGGCGAGGCGCTAGGACGCGGGTGGGAGAAGACCCTGCACCCGGCGGACCTGCCTGAAGTGATTGCCAAATGGGGATCCGCGGTCCACACCGGCGTGCCGTTCGACATGATCTACAGGATCGGGACAACGAAAGGGCGGTATCGGTGGTATCGGAACCGTGCTGCTCCCCGGCTCGACGGCGACGGCAAGGTCATCCGCTGGTATGGCCTCCTCGAGGACGTGCACGACCGCCAGCTTGCCCTCAAAGCTCTTCAGTCCAGCGAGCGCAGATTGCGCCAGCATCGGGACGAACTCGAAAAGATCGTTCTGGCGAGGACCGCGGAAGTGCAGGAGAAGAACGTCGAACTGGATCGCCTTCTCCAGCATGAACGGGGCATTAATGCGCTGCAGCGCCGCTTCGTGGGGATGATCTCGCACGAGTTCAGGACACCTCTGGCCGTGATCGACGGAGCGGCTCAGCGGCTGACGCGCACGAAGGCGGCTGCAACTCCCCAGTTCCTGGAAGGCAAGGCTCTGCAGATCAAGGGCGCCGTCGCCCGCATGGTCGAGCTGATGGAAAGCATCCTCGCCGCCGGACGGCTGGAGACGGGGACCATTGCGATCAACAAGGAAGCCGGTTCGCTCAGCGCGATTCTGCGCCATTGCATCGCAAGCCGGGCGGAAATCAGCAAGAGCCATACGATCGGCCATGATCTGGAAGCGCTTCCAGCTCTGCAGATGATCGACGGGGCCGCAATAGAGCGGGTCTTTTCCAACCTGTTGTCAAACGCAGTGAAATATTCGCCTGCCGGTTCCAGAATCAGCGTCAGCGGATGGAGGGACGGCCAGCGGGTTCTGGTCAGCGTCAGCGATTCCGGCATCGGCATGGATGCCGACGACCTGCCGAAGCTGTTCGAACCCTACTTTCGCGCCCGCAGCGCCACCGGTATCGCGGGAACGGGGATCGGTCTCAATATCGTCAAGGAAATTGTGGAGTTGCACGGCGGCTCGATCTCAGTCCAGAGCCTTCTGGGCAAGGGTACGACCTTCACGGTGGAGCTGCCGTTCGACGAGGTCAGACAACAGCATTCGGCTTAGGCCGGCGCTGTCACAAGAACCCTCAGGCGGCGATCGATGACGCTAACCAGGACGCAAGCTCGTCTCGCCCCATGGGTCTGCCCACCAGAAAGCCTTGCAGCTGATCGCAACCGGCAATTCGGAGGACGTCCGCTTGATCGGCGGATTCTATGCCTTCGGCCGTGACAGGAATCCCGAGGGCCTGGGCCAAGGAGATCGTGGCCGTCAGGACGTTCCGGCCGGTGCTGCCGTCATCTATGGCTTGAACGAGAGACCGGTCGATCTTCATCCGGTCGAAGCCGAACTCACGAAGCGTGCCGATACTGGCATAACCGGCGCCAAAATCATCGAGAGCAAAACGGATGCCTGCCAATTTCAGGGCGGTGATGGAGCGTCGTGCCTGTTCAGGATTGGACATCAGCACCGCTTCGGTGATCTCCAATGTCAGCCGCGAAGGATCAAAACCTTCCTCTCTCAAGACGGTGAGCACATCCCCGGCGAAATTGGGGTTGCATAGCTGGATCGGAGAAACATTGACCGACAGGGAGAGCGGAGACCATGCCCGGGATGCCACGATGGACTTCCGAAGCATCTGGAGGCCGAGGATATCGATCAATCCGCATTTCTCCGCCAGAGGTATGAACGCGTCCGGGCCGATTGCTCCTTCGGCGCGTCTCCACCTTGCCAGAGCCTCCACGCCCGTGATCTCGCCCGAGGCCGCCGAAGCCAGCGGCTGGAAAACCGGCTGGATCTCGTCGTTCTGGAGGGCGCGCCGAAGGTCGCTTTCCAAGCCCGCGATCTTCTCGCGCTGGCGGTCAAGATCCGGATGATAGGTGACGGCGCATCCCCTGCCCATTTCCTTCGCTTCATAAAGGGCCATATCCGCCCGGCGAAGAAGTTCGTGCGCATTCCCTGCGTCGTCACGGCAGGCGACGCCGATGCTTGCGCCAATTTCGATCGTGCGGCCTTCGATGAGAAACGGCCTTTTGAGACGTTCGAGAACTTGATTGTCAAATTCGGCGAGGTTCGCGGAGCCGCGCTGAACCAGAGCGAATTCATCACCGCCCAACCGGGCAACACCGAATACGTCTCCATGGATGTCGCGCAGGGCTTCCGCCACCAGCCTGATCAGTTGATCCCCAATCGCGTGCCCCCAGGCATCGTTGACTGCCTTGAACCCGTCGAGATCGATAAGGTGCAAAACCAGCACCTGGCTCTTGTCGGCCTGCATCAACCGGTCCAGTCCTTCGATCAGGCCGAGCCTGTTCAAGAGACCGCTGAGGCTGTCATGCGTTGCTTCGTGCTGGGCGCGATCCGCCAGGCTCTTCAGCCGCCGCGTTTCTGACAAGCCTGCAAACAGAACGCCAACCAGATAAACTCCCAGGATTGCGACCGCCGCGGCGATAAAGGGGCGCGCCTCGTCAAAAATCGTGTTTCCCGGAGCGGCACTTGGCCAAGCCAAACGCGCGACTTCAATTCCATCCACATCCATGAGCGGGGAATTCAGAAGATCGCCCGCCGGACGGTCAGTTATGTGGAGTTCCGGGAGCTGATGTTCCTTGGCCATCTGGGCCACGACTTCAGACGTCAGGGTCTTGAAGAAGCTGAGAACATAGAAGGTTTGATCCTGTACCTGCGACCCGAACGGCTGGACCGCTTCCGAAGCCACAGCAATGATATCATCGCCGTTTCTGAAAAAATTGACGATGGGGTCGATGCCAGGCCGAGCGGCGGCTTCCGTCTGCCCCGTAAACTTGGAACCGAGATATTCGGTCGGGTCTATTATATCGGCCTTGAGATAGGCGATGCTCTTGCCGCCTGCTGGCGCGGTCAGCACTATCCCGTCATAGAGCGCGTAGTCCTCGCTGGTCTTGCCCCAATTCTCATAGACCCAACCCTCGCGATCCCCTTGGGTTATCGCCTTGTAGGCATCATCCCAGACGGCATTGTCCCGCACGGTCGCGGCAAGTTTTTCCTTGAACGAGGAGACCGCCGCCTCTGCCGCCAGAATGGCTCTGTTGTCGTCCAGCGCGTTTGCGGAACTGCGCATGCGATCGACCACGTGAGCACCTATCCCACCCAGGATCATGGCGACAAGAAGGAGTAGCGAGGTGGCGATGAAAACGGAGTAGCCTTCACGGCTCTCCTTCGGTCGGCGTGCGAGCATGGCGGATCCCTGCGTTATTGTTTTGCCCAAGGCTGCAGAAGACGTCATGTCCGCATTGCGCTGCTCGCATCCACTAGCATATGCGAATATTAAAAATCGCTAAAGCACGTAGTCAACGACTCGTTAATATGTCGGCAGGGACCTCCAAACCCGGAGCAGCAAAATGGAGCAGGGTCGCGCGGAGTGCTTTATTTCACGGGGTTAAACCGGGCTTTTAGCTCGGAAATCGGGCAGGCTGGTGCTTCCGCCGAGCGGGCGGGCTTTCTAGAGTTCTCGCAGGAATTCTTCGGTCGTCGCGAGGTGGAGCTGAACCGAGAAGCGGTCTCCCAAAAGTTCGAGCGACGCGTCATGTGTGTCATCCGCTCCGCTGCAGACGGCATCCCTCAGCACGATCACATGGTATCCGAGATCGATGGCGCCAAGCGCTGTGGAGAGGACGCAAACGTCGGTCTCACCGCCGGTCAGGACCACGGTTTCGATACCCTCCTTCAAGAGCATTCCATGCAGCCCTCCGCTCACCCAGGGAGAATACGTCATCTTGTCGAAGATGCGTGCAGGAGGGACAAGCGCTTTCAAGGGCGGGATCAGATCGACGAGGCCTGGATCGAGATGCTCTCGCGTCATCATCCTCCACTTTTCATAATACACCCGCCACATGCCCTCCATCGCTTCGGGCCGCGACGGCGTGACGAACCTCGTAAAGATCGTCTTCTCCGGGTGGCGGCCGGAAATCTCCTCGATCGATGGCGATACCTGGCGCATCCAGGGGACGTGCCAAGGAGTGTCTTCAGCGAAGATCCGCTGCATGTCGATGCAAAGATGAATCCAGTTGCCAGCCATGTCATGCTCCGCGCTGCTCCTGAACGCCCCATCGGGAACGTGGTTCCAGCCGGGACCGGCAGAAGGCGGGCTGCAGCTAACGGACATCCGACATGAGGGACGCCCCTCGGTCGAACACGAGGGCGGCGTCACGCTCTCATGATTGGTTGGACGCCTTGACGAAATCGATGAAGGCCCGCAGCGGCGCCGGTACGAGCCGCCGGCCGGGGTAATAGAGAAATGGGCCGGAAAATTGCGGCCACCATGGCTCAAGCACGGGTTCGAGCGAGCCGTTGTCGAGATGGGGCCGCAACCAGTCCTCGAACAGCAACATGATGCCGGTGCCGGCAATCGCTGCTTCGACGGCAAGATCGGTTGCTGCACCTACCTGCACGATCAGCGGCCCCGTCGGATCGATCCGCACCACCTCGCCATCCCGCTCGAATTCCCAGAGCATCATCGCCCCGCTTGTGAAACGCCCGCGAATGCAGGCGTGGCCAAGCAGGTCGCGCGGATGATCGGGACGGCCATGGCGATCGAGGTATGCGGGGGATGCCGCGGCCGCGAAGCGCTGCAAGCGCGGACCGATCGGCACCGCGATCATGTCCTGCTCCAGCCGCTCGTCATAACGGATGCCGGCATCGCATCCCGCAGCCAGCACGTCGACGAAGCTGTCATCAGCGACGATTTCGAGCCTGATGTCGGGATAGGCCGCGAGGAACCGCGGGACGATCGCCGGGAGCACCAGCCGCGCGGCGCTGACCGGTACATTGAGACGGAGAACGCCCGCAGGTTTGTCGCGAAACCTGTTGACCACGTCGAGTGCCGCGTCCACCTCCGCGAGCGCAGGGGTCAACCGATCCAGCAGACCGGCGCCTGCTTCCGTCGGCACCACGCTGCGTGTCGTGCGATTGAGAAGCCTGACTCCGAGTTGCGCCTCGACACGCCGTACCGCCTCGCTCAATCCTGATGCGCTGCCGCCTGTGGTCCGCGCACCCTCGCGGAACCCGCCGGCGCGCGCCACTGCCACAAAGGCATTCAGATCACTCAGATCGATCTTCATTGTTCGAAATTCCGCACAGCCTGTGCCGACTGTACCCAATTTTCGTGCGGTCTCTCAAGTTCTATATCCACGTCATCTTGAAAAGGAGATATCCCATGTCGAACATAGACCAAGCGGGTACATTTATTCTCGGCGACCGCAACGTGAGACGGCTCGGCTACGGCGCCATGCAGCTTGCGGGCAAGGGTGTGTTCGGCCCGCCGAAGGACCGCGATGCGGCAATCGCAGTCCTGCGCGAGGCGGTCGAGGCTGGGGTCAATCATATCGACACCAGCGATTTTTACGGCCCGCACGTGACCAACCAGATCATCCGCGAAGCGATTCATCCGTACCCGGACGATCTGGTGATCGTGACCAAGATCGGCGCCATGCGCGGGACCGACGGTTCATGGAACCCGGCGTTCTCTGCCGAGCAGCTGACACAGGCCGTCCACGACAACCTTCGCAATCTTGGTCTCGACGCCATGGACGTCGTCAATCTGCGCATCATGTTCGATGTCCACGGCCCGGCCGAAGGCTCGATCGAAGAGCCCCTGACGGTTCTGGCGGAGCTGCAGCGCAAGGGCCTGGTCCGGCATATCGGGCTCAGCAACGTCACGCCGGCACAGGTTGCCGAAGGTCAGGGCATCGCCAAGATCGTCTGCGCGCAGAACCAGTACAATCTCGCTCACCGGCAAGACGACGCCATGATCGACGATCTCGCCCGCGATGGCATCGCCTACGTGCCATTCTTCCCGCTCGGCGGCTTCAGCCCGCTGCAGTCGTCGGTCCTGTCGGACGTTGCCCAGCGCCTCGGCGCCACGCCGATGCAGGTCGCACTTGCTTGGCTGCTGCGCCGCGCACCGAACATTCTCCTCATTCCGGGAACCTCGTCCGTGGGCCACCTGCGTGAAAACCTCGCCGCAGCGGAACTGCAGCTGTCGGACACCGTGATGGCCGAGCTGGAGGGTGTCGCCGGCATCCGCTCCGCCTGAACATTCCGGGATGCTCCCCATCGCGCGTCGAAAATTGACGCACGGCATTTGCCTTTACGCGCGCTTTCGCTAAAAGTGAAAGAAAAGCGAACGGAGGGGTGAAGTGTTCATCACGGACCGCCAGACGAAGATCGTCGAACTTGCGAAGTCGGCGGGGCGGGTGCTCGTCGACGACCTGGCGACGACGTTCTCGGTAACCTCGCAAACGATCCGCAAAGATCTGAATGATCTGTGCGACAAGCAAATTCTCACGCGGATCCATGGCGGCGCCACTCTTCCCCGCAGCAACGAGAATGTCCGGTATGACGCGCGCAGGCAGATCGCCGCCGCGGAAAAACAGGCGATCGGGGTCGCTGCTGCCAACCTCATTCCGGACAACGCCTCGCTTCTCATCAACATCGGCACCACCACCGAAGCCGTCAGCGAGGCACTCGTCAATCACCGGGAACTCATGGTGATTACCAATAATATAAACGTTGCCAATCGGTTACGACTTCTCGACGAAATCGAGGTGGTTATTGCCGGTGGCGTCGTTCGTCAATCGGACGGTGGCATCGTGGGTGAAGCCGCGGTCGATTTCATCCGCCAGTTCAAGGTCGACTACGCGATCATCGGCGTTTCGGCGATCGACCCGGATGGGGCTCTTCTCGATTATGACTTTCGCGAAGTGAAAGTTGCCCAGGCGATCATCGCCAATGCCAGGCACGTGATCCTGGTTGCCGACTCGACGAAATTCGAGCGCACCGCCCCCGTGCGTATCGGCCAGATCTCCCAGGTCCAGACCTTTATCACCGACCACTGCGCGTCTCCTTCGATCCGGGAAATCTGTCTGCAGAACGGCGTCGCGCTGGTGGAGACTTCCGAGACGAACGCTGAAGTTCATTAGCCCTTCAGTTTCGTTTGACATTCGGAATATTTTCGATTTAATCCATTTTAAGTTCACAATGCCTGGGGGCTTGCTGCCGTTTCGGATCAGCGAGGGAAATAATGGGTCAAAAAATCCACGATATCTTCGTGATCGGCGGCGGCATCAACGGCTGCGGCATCGCACGCGATGCGGCCGGACGGGGTTATTCGGTCGCACTCGCGGAGATGGACGATTTTGCCTCGGGCACCTCCTCCGGTGCCACCAAACTCATCCACGGCGGCCTGCGTTATCTCGAGCACTACGAATTCAGGCTCGTGCGGGAATCGCTGATGGAGCGCGAAACCCTCTGGGCCATGGCACCGCACATCATCTGGCCGATGCGTTTCGTCCTGCCCTACCACAAGGGAGGGGTTCGCCCCGCATGGCTGATCCGCCTCGGCCTGTTTCTCTACGATCATCTCGGTGGCCGAAAGCTGCTCCCGCCGACTGCGGTCCTCGACATGCGCAGCGACCCGGCAGGAAAGCCTTTGAAGCCGCTTTTCACCAAGGCATTCGAATATTCCGACGGCTGGGTCGACGACGCGCGGATGGTCGTGCTGAACGCTCGGGATGCCGCCGATCGCGGCGCCTTGATCCTGCCGCGTACCCGGGTGGTTGCCGCCCGCCGGGAGAACGGTGTTTGGACGATCGGCACGTGCGATACCCGCACCGGCAAGACCGAGACCTATCAGGCCCGCATGCTGGTGAATGCCGCAGGCCCCTGGGTGGACCAGGTGATCCGCGAGGCACTCGGCAACAATGACGCCCGCCATGTGCGCCTCGTCCAGGGCAGCCATATCGTCGTGAAGAGGAAATTCGAGGGATCCCGCGCCTACTTTTTTCAGAACCGGGACAATCGCATCATTTTCGCAATTCCTTACGAGAACGACTTCACGCTTATCGGCACGACCGACCGGGACTATTCCGGCAATCCGAAAGATGTGAAAATCTCCGAGGAGGAGACGACCTATCTCTGCAATGCCGCGAGCGAGTATTTTCGGGAGCCGGTGCGACCGGCCGACATCGTCTGGACCTATTCGGCGGTTCGCCCGCTTTTTGACGACGGCGCTTCAAAGGCGCAGGAAGCAACGCGCGATTATGTGCTGAAGGTCGACGTCACTCAGGGCGCACCTCTGCTTAACGTCTTCGGCGGCAAGCTGACTACCTATCGCCGTCTTTCGGAACATGCGCTGGAGAAGATCGCCGAAGCGATCGGAGCAAAAGGCCATTCCTGGACGGCGAAGAGCCATCTGCCCGGCGGCGATTTTCCTGCGCAGGGTTACGAGGAAGAAGTGGTAAAGGTGAAAGCCCGCTATCCGTTTCTGGAGGAACGGCATGCGCGGCGGCTGGTGCGCCGGTATGGAACCCGCGCAGCGGTGATCCTCGACGGCGCCGCCAAGATGCAGGACCTTGGCCACCATTTCGGCGGCGATCTCTACGAGGCTGAAGTGAAATACCTTGTCGACCGTGAATGGGCCATGAGCGCGGAGGACGTGTTGTGGCGGAGAACCAAGGACGGTCTGCGGTTGAGCGAGACGGAAAGACAATATCTGGAGGAGTACATGGCCGCTATACCGGCAAAAATGGCCGGATAAGCGACATGTGTTCCTGATGTGAGGAGGCACGGGAACTCGAATGCTGGAAATGCGTAACGTCGCCAAGATGGTGGGGGGTGAGTATCATATTCATCCGACCAATCTTGCATTCGATCGCGGCTCGCTGAACGTATTGCTCGGCCCGACGCTCTCGGGCAAGACTTCGATCATGCGACTGATGGCTGGACTTGACCGTCCCACCAGCGGCTCCGTGTATTTCGACGGTGCCGACGTCACCGGCGTCGCGGTGCAAAAACGCAACGTCGCTATGGTCTACCAGCAGTTCATCAACTACCCGGCTCTGACCGTCTACGAAAACATCGCTTCGCCGATGCGGATTGCAGGCAAGGATGCGAAGACCATCGACCGGGAAGTCCGCCGTGCTGCGGACTTGCTGAGATTGTCTCCCTATCTCGATCGGACGCCTCTCAACCTTTCCGGCGGGCAGCAGCAGCGTACGGCGCTCGCCCGCGCACTCGTCAAGAATGCGAGCCTGGTGCTGATGGACGAGCCGCTCGCCAATCTCGACTACAAGCTTCGCGAGGAACTGCGCGAGGAATTGCCGAAGATCTTTGCGCAGTCCGGCGCCATCTTCGTTTACGCGACGACCGAACCATCCGAAGCCTTGTTGCTTGGCGGCAATACGGCAACGCTCTCCGAAGGACGGGTCACGCAATTCGGGCCGACGATCGAGGTCTACCGTCGTCCGGCTGACCTGGTGACCGCCAAGACATTTGCCGATCCCCCGCTCAACTTCATCGAGGTGGTCAAGTCCGGCGGCTCGTTCCGATACCAGCAAGCAGACAGCCTCGCGGTGCCGCCGCATCTGTCCGGCGTGCCGGATGGCCCGGTAACCATCGCCTTCCACCCCCATCACCTGGGGCTCGCGGCACAGACCGGCAATGCTGCAAGGGTGAAGGCCCAGACGCAGATTTCGGAAATCACGGGCTCCGAAAGCTTCGTGCATATGCACTACAACGGTGTGCGCTGGGTCATGCTGGCACCCGGCATCCACGACATCGATCCGGATACCGAAATCGAGCTTTTTCTGGATACCCGCCATCTGATGGCTTTTGGAACAGACGGCCGCGCCATCGCGGCGGCGGCTTGAGGACGGCGAACATGGCACGCATCACGCTCGATCACATCCGCCACGCCTACGGTCCCAACCCGAAATCCGACGCCGCCTATGCGCTGCGTGAGGTGGACCACGAATGGGCCGATGGCGGCGCCTATGCCCTGCTCGGCCCTTCCGGCTGCGGCAAGACCACCTTGCTGAACATCATTTCCGGCCTGTTGCAGCCGTCCCACGGGCGTATCCTCTTCGATGGAAAAGACGTCACCAATCTTTCCACGCAGGAACGCAACATTGCCCAGGTTTTCCAGTTTCCGGTCATCTACGACACGATGACGGTCTACGACAATCTGGCATTTCCCTTGCGCAACAGAGGCATTGCGGAACCGGATGTCGATCGCCGCGTCCGCGAGATGCTGGAGATCATCGATCTCTCCGACTGGTCGAACCGCAAGGCCCAGCGGCTCACGGCCGATCAGAAACAGAAGATCTCGCTCGGGAGAGGTCTCGTCCGCAACGACGTCAACGCGATCCTCTTCGATGAGCCCCTGACGGTCATCGATCCGCATATGAAATGGGTGCTCCGCTCCCAGCTGAAGCGCTTCCACAAGCAATTCGGCTTCACCATGGTCTATGTGACCCATGACCAGACAGAAGCGCTCACCTTCGCCGACAAGGTCGTCGTCATGTACGATGGGGAGATCGTCCAGATCGGAACGCCGGCCGAACTCTTCGAGAGGCCCAGCCATACATTCGTCGGTTATTTCATCGGCTCCCCCGGCATGAACGTGATACCCGCCGAGATCCATGGGAGCACTATCAAGCTCGGAGCCGAGACGATCGCCCTCGATTATGCGCCGAAGCTCGATGCGGGTGGCCGGATCGAGCTGGGCATCCGGCCGGAATTCATCCGCATCGGCCGGGAGGGCATGCCTGTCACGGTGACGCGCATCGAAGACATCGGCCGACGCCGGATCGTTCGCGCAAGCCTTGGGGGACAATCGATTGCGATTGTCGTTTCCGAGGATGCGGAGGTTCCGGCAGAGCCTCGCGTCACCTTCGACCCCGTTGCGCTGAATATCTATGCCAATTCGTGGCGCGTTGGCAGGGAGGCCTGAACCATGGAAAAGACGTGGAACAACAAAGCCTGGTTTCTGGTGCTTCCCGTGCTCCTGCTGGTTGCCTTCTCGGCGGCCATTCCGCTGATGACCGTGGTGAACTATTCGGTCCAGGATACGTTCGGCAACAACGCCTTCTTCTGGGCCGGCACCGACTGGTTCGACGATATCCTGCATTCGGCCCGCTTCTGGGAAGCCCTGCAGCGCAATCTGCTTTTCTCCTTCATCATCCTTGCGATTGAGATTCCGCTCGGCATCTTCATCGCGCTGAACATGCCCAAGAAGGGCATCGGCGTGCCGGTCTGCCTGGTGCTGATGGCCCTTCCGCTTCTCATTCCGTGGAATGTCGTCGGCACGATCTGGCAGGTCTTCGGGCGTGTCGATATCGGCCTGCTCGGCCACACGCTGGCGGCGCTCGGCATCGACTACAACTATGTGCGCGATCCTCTGGACGCCTGGATCACCGTCGTCGTCATGGATGTGTGGCACTGGACGAGCCTCGTCGTGCTGTTGTGCTACGCCGGCCTCGTCTCCATTCCGGACGCCTATTATCAGGCGGCGAAGATCGATGGGGCATCAAGGTGGTCGGTGTTCCGCTACATCCAGCTGCCGAAGATGAAGCGGGTGCTGCTTATCGCCGTCCTGCTGCGCTTCATGGATAGTTTCATGATCTATACCGAGCCTTTCGTGGTCACTGGCGGGGGCCCGGGAAATTCCACGACCTTCCTGTCGATCGATCTCGTCAAGACAGCGGTCGGCCAGTTCGACCTCGGTCCGGCCGCCGCCATGTCGATCGTCTACTTCCTGATCATCCTGCTGCTGTCATGGATCTTCTACACCGTGATGACCAGCAGCGATGCAGACAATTGAAGGAGGGAGAAGAACCATGGCAAGGACAACCAAATACAAGCCTGCAGGCAATCTCTCCTGGCTGGTCTCGACGATCTACATCATCTTCCTGCTGCTGCCGATCTACTGGCTCGTCAACATGAGCTTCAAGGAGAATTCCGAGATCACCGGAGCCTTCTCGCTCTGGCCGCAGAACCCGACGCTCAGGAACTACATGGTCATCTTCACGGACCCTTCCTGGTACAACGGCTATATCAATTCGATCATCTATGTGGCCCTGAACACCACGATCTCGGTTCTGGCGGCATTGCCGGCTGCCTATGCCTTCTCGCGCTATCGGTTCCTCGGTGACAAACATCTGTTCTTCTGGCTGCTCACCAACCGGATGGCGCCGCCCGCCGTCTTCGCCCTGCCCTTCTTCCAGCTCTATTCCGCCTTCGGTCTCATCGACACGCATATCGCGGTCGCCCTCGCCCATTGCCTGTTCAACGTGCCGCTTGCTGTCTGGATCCTGGAGGGCTTCATGTCGGGCGTACCGAAGGAAATCGACGAGACCGCCTATATCGACGGCTATTCCTTCCCGCGGTTCTTCGTGAAGATCTTCATGCCGCTGATCGCCTCCGGCATCGGTGTCGCGGCCTTCTTCTGCTTCATGTTTTCCTGGGTGGAACTGCTGCTTGCCCGGACGCTGACGACCACGGCCGCCAAGCCCATTTCCGCCATCATGACGCGCACCGTTTCGGCGTCGGGCATGGACTGGGGCGTGCTGGCAGCCGCCGGCGTGCTGACCATCGTTCCCGGCGCACTCGTCATCTATTTCGTTCGAAACTACATCGCCAAGGGCTTTGCCCTCGGCCGGGTCTGACAAGGAGGAACCACGCATGAGCTTTTCATGGATGGCCTGGACACTGCCGACGGCCCTGTTCTTTCTGACGATCCTCGCCCTGCTCATCGGCATGAGCATCTGGGAATATTTCGCGCCCGGCGGTTCGCCCAGGGTCGGCATCCTGCGCTTCGAAACGACGCGCGGAGACCGGCTCTTCATCTCGCTGCTCGGCGCGGCATTCATTCATCTCGCATGGTTGGGGCTTATCGGTCCCAACCTGTGGTGGGCTCTTGCCCTGGCAGTGGTCTACGCAATCGGCGTCTTCCGCTTCGTCTGAAAGGCAAGCTGAAAAAGTGGCGGGAGAACCGCCACTCGGTACGAAATTGCAATCGCAAAACTCTGGGAGGATAAAATGCGACGGCATCTTATGACAACGACGGCAGCGGTGCTGCTGGCTCTGACCGGCTCCGCCTATGCCGGCACCGAGGAGGCAAAGCAGTTCCTCGACAAGGAAGTCGGCGAACTCTCGACGCTTTCCCGCGCCGAACAGGAAAAGGAGATGCAATGGTTCGTCGATGCGGCAAAACCGCTTGCCGGCCTGGACATCAAGGTCGTCTCCGAAACAATCACCACGCATGAATACGAATCGAAGGTGCTGGCTCCGGCCTTCACCGCAATCACCGGCATCAAGGTCACCCACGACCTGATCGGTGAAGGCGACGTGGTTGAAAAACTGCAGACCCAGATGCAATCCGGCGAGAACATCTATGACGGTTATGTCAACGATTCCGACCTGATCGGCACCCATTGGCGTTACCAGCAGGCCCGCTCGCTCACCGACTGGATGGCGGGTGAAGGCAAGGACGTCACCAACCCCGGCCTCGATCTTCAGGATTTCATCGGCCTGAAGTTCACGACCGCACCGGACAAGAAGCTCTACCAGCTGCCGGACCAGCAGTTCGCCAACCTCTACTGGTTCCGCTACGACTGGTTCAACGACGCCAAGAACAAGGCCGATTTCAAGGCCAAGTATGGCTACGAGCTCGGCGTGCCGGTCAACTGGTCGGCCTATGAGGATATTGCCGAGTTCTTCACCGGCCGCGACGTGGGCGGCAAGAAGGTCTATGGTCACATGGACTACGGCAAGAAGGATCCTTCGCTCGGCTGGCGCTTCACCGACGCGTGGCTCTCCATGGCCGGCAACGGCGACAAGGGCCTTCCGAACGGCCTGCCTGTCGACGAATGGGGCATCAAGGTCAACGAAAAGTCGCAGCCGGTCGGCTCCTGCGTCGCACGCGGCGGCGATACCAACGGCCCGGCGGCCGTCTACTCCATCCAGAAATATCTCGACTGGATGAAGGCCTATGCGCCGGCCGCCGCCCAGGGCATGACCTTCTCGGAGTCCGGACCCGTGCCGGCTCAGGGCGAAATCGCCCAGCAGATGTTCATGTACACGGCTTTCACCGCCGACATGGTGAAGGCAGGCCTGCCTGTCATGAACCAGGACGGCACGCCGAAATGGCGTTTCGCTCCGTCTCCGCACGGGGTCTACTGGAAAGACGGCATGAAGCTCGGCTATCAGGACGTCGGCTCCTGGACGCTGATGAAGTCCACGCCCACCAACCGCGCCAAGGCGGCCTGGCTCTATGCCCAGTTCGTCACCTCGAAGACCGTGGACGTCAAGAAGAGCCATGTCGGCCTCACCTTGATCCGCGAGAGCACCATCCGGCACAAGAGCTTCACGGACCGCGCGCCGAAGCTCGGCGGCCTGATCGAGTTCTATCGTTCACCGGCCCGCGTCCAGTGGTCGCCGACCGGCACGAACGTGCCTGACTACCCGAAGCTCGCGCAGCTCTGGTGGCAGGCGATCGGCGACGCGTCCTCGGGCGCCAAGACGGCCCAGGCCGCCATGGACTCCCTTTGCGCCGAGCAGGAAAAGGTCCTGCAGCGCCTGGAACGCGCCAAGGTCCAGGGTGACATGGGTCCGAAGCTCGCCGAGGAACACGACCTCGCATACTGGAACAAGGAGGCGGTCGCCAAGGGCAACCTCGCTCCCCAGCTCAAGGTCGCCAACGAGAAGGAAAAGCCCGTCACCGTCAACTACGACGAGCTCGTAAAGAGCTGGGCTGACACCAAGAAGTAAAGCCGGTTCGCCGGGCGCTCAACGCGCCCGGCGGCCACCGACTGCAAGGTCCCTGTCGCCGGGGCCGCTTGAACCTGGATGGACGGCCTGCCGCAGCTCAGCTGCCCAACCGTTCCTTCCGGAACGCAGCCGACACCGTCTCCGCGGCCAGCTTCGCCGTGCTCGCGTCGGTCCGGTAGTTGCTTACGGAAATCCGCATGACATCCATCCCTCTCCACCTGGCTCCGGTCACGAAGATCGTTCCCTCGCGCTGCAACCGCGCAATGGTTCTTCTCGTCACCTCGTCGGCATCGGTGGTCGAGAGATCCGAGCCGAAGCGGCAGATCACCTGATTGAGGTCGACGTCGTTCAGGATCTCGATCCCCGGCTCGCACGACAGATGTTCGGCAATGATCCGCGCGGCGGAACAGCAACCTTCGACGAGACGGGCGATGCCGTTTCGGCCGAGGTGCTTCATCATTGCCCAGGTCGCGAAGCCGCGTGCTCGCCTCGAAAGCTCCGGCACGTAGTGTGACGGGTCCCGCTCCCCTTCCGCCGCGATGGGGAGGTAGCTGGCAGCGATCGTCATGGCGCGCCGGTGGGCGACTTCGTCCCTTACAATCGCATAGCCGCTGTCATAGGGGGTCTGAAGCCACTTATGGCCATCGGTGGCCCAGCTATCCGCCAACTCCACTCCAGGACAAAGATGCCGTGTCAACGGCGAAGCTTTGGCCCATAAACCGAATGCGCCGTCCACATGCACCCAGGCATCCCTGCTCCTCGCGACCGGGATAAGTTCCGCGAACGGATCGAAAGCTCCGGTGTTGATCTGCCCGGCCTGAAGGATGGCGATTGTTGGACCAGCCGCCTTGTTGACCACCCCCTCGAAATGCCCGGCAAGAATACGCCCCTGTCCGTCTGTGGCGACCCGGACGACGCGATCATGCCCAAGTCCCAGGAACTGCAAGGCTGAGAAAACGGTGGTGTGGGCATCGTCACCAACGACAACGGTGATCGGCGGCGCACCGAATAGCCCGTCTGCATCGACGTTCCAGCCAGCACGGTGAAGCACCTCGCCTCTCGCGGCGGCCAGGCAGCTGAAATTTGCCACCGTCGCTCCCGTGACGAAACCCACGGAAGATTGAGCAGGCAGGCCCAGAACGTCCAGGAGCCAGGTGGCTGCCACCTTCTCGAAAGACGCGGCGGCAGGGGACGCGGTGTGATTACCGGCATTCTGTCCCCAGGCGCTTGTCAGGAAGTCTGCCGCCACGCCCATCGGATGTGAGCCGCCGATCACCCAGCCGAAAAAACGCGGGCCCGTCATGCGATGGAGACCCGGCTCGGCCTTTTCCACGAGATGTTGAAGGACGTCCTCCATCGCAAGCGTCTCCTCCTGGAGATCTTCGACGAGCGTCGCCAGACATTCCTGGTATTGCAGTTGCGGCCGGTGGAGCTGAGGATCTGTCTGGCGAAACCCGGCGGCCAGATGCGCCGCCTGCGCGAAAAGTGCGTCTATGCCCTCAGCCATGGACCCTACCTCCGTGTCGTCGGGACTGGGCAGCTATCTGCGCCAAGCTACCACACGATGCGCAATTCCCCTAACCTCGCAGTCCCGTCATCGACTGATGGGGCGATAAATGGCCCTTTGGGCTGAAAGGCAGCTGGTGCGTGTGGCGGGAAAGTGGAGCGGGTGAAGGGAATCGAACCCTCGTATTCAGCTTGGGAAGCTGCTGCTCTACCATTGAGCTACACCCGCGTCGGTCTGCAGATTTCCAACAGACGGCATCGACTGTCAAGCCGGAGGTGGTGTCAGACGCGAAAATGCTTCGAGAGCTTCAGGCCCTGTGCCTGATAGTTCGAGCCGAGGCCTGCGCCGTACATGCCTTCGGGTTTTTCCAGCATATGTTCGTAGACCAGGCGGCCGACGATCTGGCCGTCTTCTAGGATGAATGGCACCTCGTGGCTGCGCACTTCGAGCACCGCCCGGCTGCCACGGCCTCCGGCCGCCTCATGACCGAAGCCGGGATCGAAGAAACCGGCATAATGGACGCGGAACTCGCCGACCAAGGGATCGAAGGGCGTCATCTCGGCGGCATAGAGCGGCGGGACATGCACCGCCTCGCGCGATACAAGGATGTAGAACTCATCGGGATCGAGGATTAGTTCGTTGCGGCCGCGGCTGTAAAGCGGCTCCCAGAAATCGAAGATGTCGTGCTGCGCCTTCTTGTCGACATCGACGACGGCCGTGTGGTGTTTGCCGCGATAGCCAATCAGGCCGACGCTGTCGCCGGAAAGATCGATCGACAGGGCGATGCCGCCACCCGAGACATTCGGCTTGGCGGAGGCGACTAGGGTTTCGTCGTTGTGGAGCTGCAGGAGATCCGGCTCACCAAGCAGCGCGTTGCCGACGCGGAAACGGATCTGCGACAGGCGCGAACCGCGGCGCACCACGATCGGGAAAGTACGCGGCGAAATTTCCAGGTAGAGTGGACCGGAGTAGCCGGCCGGGATCTTGTCAAATTCCTGCGCGTAGTCGGTGATGACGCGGGTAAAGATATCGAGCCGGCCGGTGGAGCTTTTCGGATTGGCGGAGGCAGACATATTGGCCGGCAGGTCGAGCCGTTCCATCAGCGGCACGATATAGACGCAGCCGGTTTCCAGCACCGCGGCTTCGGAGAGGTCGATCACGTGCAGCTTCAGCCGATCGAGCTTGTCGGAGACCAGGCTCGTCGGACCGGGCATGAAGCTCGCGCGGACGCGGAATGCCTTGGCGCCTAGGCGCAGGTCGAGGCTGGCGGGCTGAACCTGATCCAGGTCGAGCTCCCGCTCGGAAATCAGCCGTCCACTGTCGAAAAGCGCCGCGATCGCGCGGTCCGCCAAGATTCCTGTTTCGCGAGCCATCATGTCTCTCTTAAAGTTTTCGACGCGACAAAACCAAATGCGAGCCATTGACGCAAGCGGGGCGCGGCGCTATGCCAATCTTATCCCGTGGTGATTTGGCCGGTCGGCTTGCAGCCACGTTAAATAAGTGGCTAAAAAGACCGGGTGCGAAACCGGTCTGCTTATGCGACCGGTTTTTTTGTTCTGAAAGAGGACACGCATGACTAACAAATGGCGCCCGGCAACCCAGCTCGTACACGGCGGCACGTTGCGTTCGCAATATGGCGAAACCTCGGAAGCGATCTTCCTGACCCAGGGTTTCGTCTATGACACGTCGGAAGCGGCCGAAGCCCGCTTCAAGGGCGAGACGGACGGCTTCATCTACGCGCGTTACGGCAGCCCCACCAACGACATGTTCGAAAAGCGCATGTGCATGCTGGAAGGCGCCGAAGACGCACGCGCCACCGCCTCGGGCATGGCGGCCGTCACCGCCGCGATCCTCTGCCAGCTGAAGGCCGGCGACCATATCGTCGCGGCCCGCGCCCTGTTCGGCTCCTGCCGCTGGGTGGTCGAGACGCTCGCTCCGAAATACGGCATCGAATGCACACTGGTCGACGGACGCTTCCTCGAAAACTGGGAAAAGGCGATCACGCCGAAGACCAAGGTGTTCTTCCTGGAAAGCCCGACCAACCCGACGCTCGAAGTGGTCGATATTGCCGGCGTCGCCAAGCTCGCCAACCAGATCGGCGCCAAGGTCGTCGTCGACAACGTGTTTGCGACCCCGCTCTACCAGAAGCCGCTGGAACTCGGCGCGCATATCGTCGTCTACTCCGCCACCAAGCACATCGACGGCCAGGGCCGCTGCCTCGGCGGCGTCGTGCTGTCCGACAAGGCCTGGATCGACGAGAACCTGCACGACTATTTCCGTCACACCGGGCCGGCGATGTCGCCGTTCAATGCGTGGACACTGCTGAAGGGCATCGAGACCCTGCCGCTGCGCGTCAAGCAGCAAACGGAAAGCGCGTCGAAGATCGCCGATTTCCTCGCCGACCAGAAGCAGGTGGCCCGGGTCATCTATCCCGGCCGTAAGGACCATCCGCAGGCAGATATCATCGCCAGGCAGATGAAGGCCGGCTCGACGCTCGTCTGCTTCGAGCTGAAGGGCGGCAAGGAAGCGGCCTTCAAGTTGCAGAACGCGCTGGAAATCATCAAGATTTCCAACAATCTCGGCGATTCCAAGAGCCTGATCACCCATCCGGCGACCACGACGCACAAGAACCTCACGGACGAGGCCCGGGCCGAACTCGGCATCTCGCCCGGCACCGTGCGCCTGTCGGCCGGCATCGAGGATACAGACGACCTGATCGAGGATTTCGCCCGGGCGCTTTCCAAGGCCGGCGTGTAAGCGTTCGCTTTTCGAGATAGTGGCCGGGGTGGTGGATCGACCAGAAATTCACCATCCCGGTTATCCTTAACTTCAACAAATGCTCACACTCGGTTGTTCAAACCGCGAGATTTCTTGACGTTGCGGCGCCTCTGTACAATATCGAACCAAGTTAGATTTGTTGAGGTGTCGCATGTATCGCGCCCGGACAAGAGATATCGATGTCGCCGTCGAACCCTACTATCTGGAGGAGCAATCCAATCCGGAAGAGAGCCGCTATGTCTGGGGCTATCGCATCGTCATCGAAAACCATTCGACGCTCACCGTGCAACTGGTGCATCGCTACTGGCACATCACCGACCAGAACGGCATCGTCGACGAAGTGGACGGGCCGGGGGTCGTCGGCGAGCAGCCGCGGCTGAAGCCGGGCGACAGCTACGAATATTCCTCGGGCTGTCCTCTCGACACGCCATCCGGACTGATGTTCGGCCATTACGACATGCAAACCGATGAAGGCGAGACCTTCGAGGTGACGATCCCGGCCTTCTCGCTGGATTCACCAGGCCTGATGCGCGTCCTCAACTAAACCGCGCTACCGACGACAACCTACAGGTTATGGGTGGCGTCGGTTTTTCTATTTGTTACCCCTTCCCTCCTGCGGCATCTTGACCTGGTCAACCGGTCTTTGGGAGGAGAACTTGATGACACGATCGCTTCAGCGGGCCTTTCTGCTGGCGCCCTGCGCCTTTCTGGCGGTTGCGGCCTTCACCCCGGCACTCGCACAAAACAAGAGCAGTTTCATCGATCAGAAGGACAGGCCGGATTTCGCTTCCGCCACCGTGTCGCCGCAGATCGCCTGCGGCATGCTGAACGGCCAATCCTTTGCCGAGGTCACGGCGCTGAAAGCCACGCATATGGCCGGCGTGGGAACGGTCCCCGGCCATTGCCAGGTGACCGGCTATATCCGGCCGCAGGTTCGCTTCGAGATCACCCTGCCGGACAACTGGAACCGGCGGCTCTATATGTTCGGCAATGGCGGCTACGCGGGCGAGGACCTTGCGGCACCTTCACGGGTCGCCACCCGCAATGCGGCGCTTTCGAAAGGCTTCCTCACCGTCCAGCAGAATACCGGCCACGATGCGGCCGCCTACAAGCTCGGGGATTTTGCGCAGGACCTTGGCCTCTTGATCGACTACGGTTCACGCGCGGTGCATGTGACGGTCGACACCGCCAAGGCGATTGCCGCGCGTTATTACGACCGGCATCCCTCCTTCTCCTACTGGGATGGCTGCTCGACCGGCGGACGCCAGGGCCTGATGGCGGCGCAGCGTTATCCGGGCGATTTCGACGGCATCCTCGCCGGAGCTCCGGTTCTCGATCTCACCAATACGCAGATCTGGGGCGTCTGGAATGCGCGGGCTCTGCTCAAGGCGCCGATCAACCGGGCTCAGCTTCCGGTGCTCGCCAAGGCGGTGATGGACAAATGCGATGCGATCGACGGTGCCAGGGACGGGCTGATCGCCGATCCCCGTCAATGCAATTTCGATCCGGCCAAGGACCTGAAGACCTGTGAGGCAGGAGGTACCGACTGCTTTACGCCGGCGCAGGTGGAAACGCTGAAGACGCTCGCCGGCGGGGTCAAGATCAAGGGGGAGACGATTTTCCCGGGTGTACAGTTCGGCACCGAGGGTGTCGATCCGACCGGTGTGAGCGGCTGGGACATGTGGATGGTATCCGAGCAGGGGCCGAGCCGGCAGCTGGCCTATGGCGAGACCTTCGTCAAGAATATGGCGATGCTGCCCGCCTCGGGAAAGGCGATCGACTGGAAGACGTTCGACTTCGATAGCGAATATCCGAAGATCGGCGCGATCCGCGAGATCGTCGATGCCACCAACCCGGATCTCAGCGAATTCCAAAAACGCGGTGGGCGGATGATCACCTATTTCGGCTGGTCCGACCCGGCGCTCAACCCAATGATGGGCGTCAACTATTATGAAGCCGTCCGCAAACAGATGGGCGCCGAGCGGACGGCGGAGTTCTACCGCCTGTTCATGGTGCCCGGCATGTTCCACTGCACCGCGGGCTACGGCACGGATGTCTTCGATGCCTTCACGCCGCTGATGGACTGGGTGGAGAACGGCAAGGCACCGACGGTAATCCAGGCGAAGCAGATCAAGGAAAACAAGCCGGTGATGACGCGGCCGCTCTGCCCCTATCCTCAATCAGCCAGATATTCCGGCAGCGGCGATCTGAAAGACGGCGCAAACTTTGAATGCAAGATGCCTTGACGTGAAAACGGCGGGAGGAAACTCCCGCCGTTCGATGATCAGGCTGCGGCGAATTCATCCGCCTTGTAGCGATAGGTGGTCGAGCAGAACTCGCAGGTGACGGCGATCTCCCCGTCTTCCTCGCTCGCCTCGATCTCCTCGGCAGAGAACCCCGAGAGAACACCCTTGATCTTGTCGCGCGAGCAGCTGCAGCGATCGAACACCGGGTGCGGCGCATAGACCCGCACGCCGCGCTCATGGAACAGGCGAAACAGCAGCCGTTCGATTGCAACCCGCGGGTCTGTCAGCTCGTCGGTGTCTATCGTTTCCACCAGCGTGCGGGCTTCGGCCCAGGAATCGTCCTCGGTGAACTCGAAATCGCGCTCGTCACCATCGCCGCCATGCAGGTCCGGCTGGCGCATGCGCTCAGGCGCGTGCGGCAGGAACTGCGCGACAAGCCCGCCTGCCCGCCAGTTGTGACGCGGCTTGCCATCGGCATCGCGGTCGAAGAGTTCGGCAACGCCCAGGCGGACCCTGGTCGGGATCTGCTCCGACTGACGGAAATAGACGCCGGCAATCTCCTCGAGCGATGAGCCGTCCATCGGCACGATGCCTTGATACGGCTGCATGCCGCGGCCCTGGTCGATGGTGAACGCAAGCACTCCCTGCCCGAGAAGATCGGGCGGCGAAGTTTTGCCTTCCTCGACAGCAGCGGCCAGCGCCTCTTCATCATAACGGGCATAGGCACGAAGGCTGTCGGGCGTCGAGAAATCCGCGACCAGCAGATCGACCGGGCCGTCTCCCTTGGTCTGCACCGTGAACTTGCCATCGAATTTCAGCGAGGTGCCGAGCAGGGCCGTCAGCACGATCGCCTCGGCAAGCAGCCGCGCGACCGGGCCTGGATATTCGTGACGGCTGAGGATGGAGTTGAGCAGCGGCCCGAGCTGGACCGCACGGCCGCGCACGTCGAGACCTTCCACCTGGAAGGGAACGACCCGATCGTCTCCGGCAAAGTCGAGTTCGTTGAGTTCCACAGTCGCTTCCGCCATGACTTCACTCCTTCGCGCCGACCCAAACCTTTACACAAGCGCCAGCCCAAGCGGAACCGCTGGCCGGAGGAAAAGACGTCGACGATGTGTGTTGAAACGCCAGTCCAGAAGACGGCGTATTGTTGAAAGCCGACAAATGGGGGATTGCGGGGCGGAAATCAAGGTTGATTGCCGCCGCCGGCTCTCCGCGTCCTCCATCCGGGACGTTGAACTCAGACGGCGCCGAAGCACCAGGCGAGAATGGACTTCTGCGCGTGCAGGCGGTTTTCGGCCTCGTCGAAGACGACCGACTGCGGCCCGTCGATCACCTCGTCGGTGACTTCCTCGCCGCGATGGGCCGGCAGGCAATGCATGAACAGCGCATCCTTGTCGGCACGCTTCATCAGGTCGGCATTGACCTGGAACGGCTGGAAGACGTTGTGGCCGCGTGCCTTGTGCTCCTGGTTCATCGACACCCAGGTGTCGGTGACGATGCAATCGGCGCCTGCAACCGCCTTTTCGGCATCATGGCAAAGCATGATGTTGCCGCCGTTGTTGCGCGCCCAGTTGAGGAACTTGTCGGAGGGCTCCGAGCCCATCGGCACCGCCATGTTCATGCGGTAGCCGAAACGGGCAGCACCTTCCACGAAGGAATGCAGCACGTTGTTGCCGTCGCCGGTCCAGGCAACCGTCTTGCCGGCGATCGGCCCGCGATGCTCCTCGAAGGTCATGATATCGGCCATGATCTGGCAGGGATGCGTGTCGTCAGTCAGGGCGTTGATGACCGGCACGGTCGCGTGTTCGGCAAGCTCCAGCATGCGGGCGTGATCCGTGGTGCGGATCATGATCGCATCGACGTAACGCGACAGGACCTTGGCCGTATCGCCGATCGTCTCGGCGCGACCGAGCTGCATCTCGGTACCCGACAGAAAAAGCGTTTCGCCGCCGAGCTGGCGCATGCCGACATCGAAGGATACGCGGGTGCGCGTGGAGGGCTTTTCGAAGATCATCGCCAGCATCTTGCCGGCGAGCGGCTTTTCCGCAGTACCGGCCTTGGTCGCCTGCTTACGGACCTTCGCGTCGTCGAGGATAGCCCTGAGATCAGCCGCGGAAACGGCGGAAAGATCGAGAAAATGCTTGGGAGATGCCATTTGATGTTCCCTGTGAAGCGGGAAACCTGCAACGGCGTCCCCCTTTTGCCCGCTCAGGCCGATTTTTTCATCTCGGAAGCGGAAAGCTTTTCCGCCGCCCTCTCGATACGGGCAAGCCCTTCTCGGGCTTCCTCCGCCGTGACTGTGAGCGGTGGCAGGAGACGCACCACATTGTCGCCGGCCGGAATGGTCAGCATGTATTCGCCGCGTATGGCGGCAACCAGATCACCCGCGGGCACCTTCGCCTTCACCCCGAGCAGCAGGCCTTCGCCACGAATGTCCTCGATGACGTCCGGGAAGCGGTCCTTGAGGCTCGCGAGCCCCTGCCGCAGCACCAAGGCGACGTCGCGGACGTTTTCCAGGAAGCCGTCGCCCAGGATCACGTCGAGCACGGCATTGCCGACCGCCGTGGCGAGGGGATTGCCGCCGTAGGTCGTGCCATGGGTGCCAGCGGTCATGCCGGACGCGGCGTCCGCCGTGGCAAGGCACGCGCCGAGCGGGAAGCCGCCACCGATGCCCTTGGCAAGCGCCATGATGTCCGGCGCCACACCCGCCCACTCATAGGCGAACAGCCTGCCGGAACGGCCGACGCCGGTCTGCACTTCGTCGAAGATCAGCAGCAGACCGTTGTCGTCGCAGACCTGGCGCAACGCCTGGAGGAATTCCTTCGGAACCGGCCGGACACCGCCCTCGCCCTGGATCGGCTCGATCAGAATAGCCGCGGTCGCATCGGTGATCGCAGCCTTCAGGGCGTCCATGTCGCCGAACGGCACCTGATCGAAGCCTTCGACCTTCGGGCCGAAACCTTCGAGATATTTTGCCTGGCCGCCGGCGGCGATGGTCGCCAGTGTACGGCCGTGGAAGGCGCCTTCGAAGGTAATGATATGGAAGCGCTCCGGATGGCCCTTCACGAACTGATAGCGGCGCGCGGTCTTGATGGCGCATTCGAGCGCCTCGGCGCCGGAATTGGTGAAGAACACCTTATCCGCGAAAGAATTGTCGGCGAGACGACGCGACAGCGTCTCCTGGCCCGGCTGTTCGAAGATGTTGGACGTGTGCCAGACCTTGTCGGCCTGCGCCTTCAGCGCGCCGACGAGGTGCGGGTGGCCGTGACCAAGCGAATTGACAGCGACGCCGGAGCCGAAATCGAGATATCGCTCCCCACTTTCCGTCACAAGCCATACGCCCTCGCCGCGCTCGAAACGCAGCGGAGCCCGGGCAAAAGTGTCGAAAAGCGCGGCTTCAGCCATGGCGACATCACTCCTCTAGGCAGTCCAGAAAGGCCCATGGAAGGGGCCGAAAAAATCAAAAATGCCGCCCACTGGGCGGCGGGGGCACTATCGGGGTTTAGGCCATCAATGTCAACAAAGCTCGGCGTTTTGGGCAGGCCCGGGCCGGAAAGCGGCAGGCGCCGGCCAATGTGACAAAAATGACTCTCCCGGACAGCAAGTTGGGGAAAACCACGAAATCGATTCCCGCAGATTCCCCCGACTCTTGCCACGGAGTCAGCCTCACACTAGGTTAAAGATCAATTACTAGACTGCATGCGGCGGAACTAGTCACCTCAAGCATAGATATAGTGGGTGCTGCGAAATGAATTTCGCAGCAAAGGTGGAAGGATTCTGCATGCCAGCAACGTTCAAAGGCGGAGAACGGGCATGAACTGGACAGACGAGCGTGTCGAGAAGCTCAAAAGATTATGGTCGGAGGGCCTCAGCGCCAGCCAGATCGCAGCGCAACTTGGAGGCGTAAGCCGAAATGCCGTTATCGGCAAGGTGCACCGTCTCAGCCTGCCGGGCCGGGCGAAAGCCGGCGGCACGGTAGCGACGGGCCGTTCAGCTGCGGCCAAGCGCACGACATCGGCGCCGCGGGCTCCGAATTATGCATCGCGCGTCACGACCCGGACCGTTACCCGCGCCGTCGGCGCGACGATGGTCAAGGAAGAGGTCGAAATCGAACCCTATCAGGAGATGGAATATCGTCCCGCCTCCAACGTGGTGGTGCCGATCTCCCGTCGCCTTGCATTGACCGAGCTTACCGAGCGCACCTGCAAGTGGCCGGTCGGGGATCCGCTCAAGGACGACTTCCACTTCTGCGGCTGTGAATCCCCGGATGCATCGCCCTATTGCGGCTATCATGCAAAGCTCGCCTACCAGCCGGTCAACGAGCGCCGCAAGGTTGCTGCTCGGGTCTGAGCGGCGGCGCGACACGAGGACAAGATCGAAGGCGGGCTCAGGCCCGCTTTTTTGTTGCGCATGGCAGATATGCCGGCCAAGCCTTGCTCCGGATCGGCATTGCACCTATCTGAAAGACGGTGAGGACGACCTCCCCCATTCGGGCAAAAACTCCGGGACGACCCGGAAAGCACCCAGGAGGTCATCATGCGCTCGACTCGCGACCGTATCCGCCATGCCATCAGCTTCGAACTGATCGGGCTCGCTCTCATCACACCGCTCGGCGCCTTTGCCTTCGACATGCCGGCCGCCGATATCGGCGTGGTCGGCATCGGCAGTGCGACGATCGCCACCGGCTGGAACTATCTCTACAATCTCGGCTTCGACCACCTGATGCAGCGCTTTACCGGCGGCACGCAGAAAAACACCGCAATACGCGTGGCGCATGCGGTGCTGTTCGAACTTGGCCTGCTGATCGCGCTTCTGCCGCTGATCGCCTGGTATCTCGGCATCAGCCTCGTCCATGCGCTGACGATGGACGTGTCGTTCGCGGTCTTCTACGTGGTCTATGCCTTCGTGTTCAACTGGGCCTATGACCGCATCTTTCCGCTGCCGGAATGGCAACGGCAGACAGAGGCGGCCTGACGCCGCTCCTCGAGGTTTCTATCGAATAATCCGCGCCGCGAACGGTGCGGATGACACCCTGCATGTTTGGAGAAATTGAGCGCCTCCCCGAGGCGCCGGACATGGGACGTCGATAGCACTCCCTTTTGTCAGAACCTGACGGTGAACTCGCTTCCCTTGCCGACTTCCGACTTCACGATCAGGCGGGCTCTGTGGCGGGTCAGGATGTGCTTGACGATTGCAAGGCCGAGGCCGGTGCCTTTCTTGGAACGGCTGTCGGCCACGCTGACCCGGTAGAAGCGCTCGGTCAGCCGCGGAACGTGTTCGGCCGGAATGCCCGGCCCCTGGTCGACAACGGTCACTTCCACCGGATCGGAAGCGCCGTTCCTGAGGTAAACGTCGACGAACTTGCCTTCCTGGCCGTATTTGCAGGCGTTCTCGATCAGATTTTCGAAAACCTGAACTAGCTCGTCGCGGTCGCCCAGCACTTCCACCTTGCCTTCCGGCAGATGCGTGCGGATTTCCACCCCGAGGTCGTCGGCGAGCGGTACCAGCGCGTCCCGCACATGACCGATCAGCGGCTTCAGGTCGATCGTCTGGTCCGGTGCGATATGGGATTTGAGCTCCAGACGCGACAGCGACATGAGATCGTCGACAAGGCGGCTCATGCGTGTCGCCTGGTCGAACATGATGGCGAGGAACCGCTCGTGCGCGGCAGCGTCGGAGCGCGCCGGCCCCTGCAGGGTCTCGATGAAGCCTCGCAACGAGGCAAGCGGGGTACGCAGCTCATGGCTGGCATTGGCGACAAAATCCGAACGCATCCGATCGATGCGGCGCAGTTCCGAAATGTCCCTGAAAGAGAGGAGATAGAGCTTCTGCGCCACTCCGTCGGAGCTTTGCTGGACCGGTTGGCCGAGATCGATCGGCGCGATGCGCAGGGTATAGACGCGCTCGGAAGGCAACCGCTCGGAATGCTCGATCTGGTTGGGCTCATCAGTCGCGATGGTTTCCCGCACCATGTCGAGAATGCCGGGGGACCGCAGCCGGGCCGAAAGATGCGAACCTGGAGAAAGGATGCCGAAGGCCTTCTCGGCCGCCTTGTTCTGGTAGAGGACGGTTATATCATCGCCCAGCACGAAAGCCGGAATGTCCAGCGCGCTGAGCGTCGCTGCCACTTGGGGCAGCGGCTGGAAGCCAGATCGCTCTTCCTCGACGATCACCGGGGCCGGCGGCGGAAGGACGGCAGGCTTGCGACCAACAACGACCAGCACCAAGAGCAGCCAGCCCACCAGGACGCCCACCCAGTCCATACCGATCAGGAACGCGATCATCGCCAGCAGGGTCAGAAGCAGCAGCAGAGCGCGTTCCTGGCGGCCTCTCGCAACGAGCGTGCCCAGACCCCGACGCCATTTCTCCAGTACCGACTCCACAGACAGACTCGCAGCTTTCACAGGTTGAACACGCGCTCATATATCCCTTGCATGACAGATATACATCGCTTCCGTTGGGATATTGGAAAATTGGCGCTATCCGGAGAGTAGCGGAATTTCGAACTTGCGTTACATATCGGCTACCGCCCCGTACGGCGGATCGATCGGAGGAAGCACTATCATGGCGGATAAAACCGAAAGCCGGGCAGTCAGCATCGACATCAACGGCAAGCTCAAGCAGTTCGATATCGACGACCCGGTGCTGCCGGCGTGGATCGAGGAGCATGCGCTTAGCTCCGGCGGATATCCCCATGACGACAAGTTCGACAAGGACAAATACGCAAAGCAGCTGGAAAAGCTGCAGGTCGAACTCGTCAAGGTGCAGTTCTGGCTGAAGGCGACCGGCAAGCGGATGATGGCGCTGTTCGAGGGCCGCGACGCGGCCGGCAAGGGCGGCACGATCTTTTCGATCAATGCCTATCTCAATCCGCGTTCGGCCCGCGTGGTGGCGCTCAACAAACCGACGGAGACCGAGGCCGGCCAATGGTATTTCCAGCGCTACATCTCGCATTTCCCGACATCGGGGGAGATCGTGCTGTTCGACCGCTCCTGGTACAACCGGGCCGGGGTCGAGCCGGTGATGGGCTTCTGCACGCCGGAACAGTACAAGGATTTCATGAAGGCGGTTCCGCGCTTCGAGGACACGATTTCCGACGAAGGCATCATCTTCTTCAAGTTCTGGCTGGATATCGGCCGCGAGATGCAGCTCAAGCGTTTCCATGACCGGCGGCACGACCCGCTCAAGATCTGGAAACTGTCGCCGATGGATATCGCCGCGTTCAACAAGTGGGACGACTACACCGAGAAGCGCGACGCGATGCTCGAAAGAACCCACAACAAGGAGACCCCGTGGGCGGTCGTGCGTGCCAACGACAAGCGCCGCGCCCGCCTCAACGTCATTCGCCATATCCTGCTATCGCTCGACTATGAGGGCAAGGACAAGGACGCTATCGGCGAGATCGACGACAAGATCTTCGGTTTCGGCCCGAAGTTCCTGAGATAAAGGTCATTGGCCGGGCAGGATGCGCACCGAATAGAGCAGAACCGCCCGGTCCGCGCCGTCGATACCGCTGTTGAAGATCAGGCGGCCGGGCCGGTTGGGGGCAAGCGACCGCTCGAAGGTCACCCGGAAGAGCGCCTCCAGCTTCTCCTGCGTTGCCGTAAAGCGATGACGGCTGCAGTTGCCGAGGCTTCCGAAATCGCAGCGGACCGACAGCTGCACGGAACTGTTCTGCCCCGACTGCAGGGTCAGGGCCACCGTCGAGCTCTTGCCGGCCATTTCGCGCAGCACTTCCGGCGGCACTTCGACCGAGACATCGCCGCCGTCGCCTGACGTTGCCGATGCGATGCGCACGGCCTGCCCTTCCGATGCGGCCACTGCCTCGACTTTCGCCTGGCCGCCGGCTTTCATTTCCGCCGCCTTGGCGGGCACGAAGATCTCCACCCATTCGTCGGAAAAACCGCGGCGCGGATCGAAGGCGACCGGGCCTCCCGCCGCCTGGCCGGCGACCGAGCGGTCGGCCGACTTCATCGCTTCTTCGACGATCGACTGCACCAGACCGGATTGATAGAACCACCAGCAGGCGCCGCCGACCACGCCAAGGGTGATAACCCAGGTCAAGAGATGCGACAGGAAACCCCGACGCTTTCGCGGTTTGGCGGCCCGTTCCGGGGGAACGTCCAGGCCGCTATCTGAGGACGGGCGGGCGTTCCTGTTCGGCTTGCCCGGCTTTGCGGCTTTCGCCGGAGGTTCCGGCTGGAATTGCTCGGCTTCGATCCGCTCGCCGCGCGCGGGGCTGACGCCGCCGAGATCGCCGGAGGAAATCGCCGCAGCAGCAGATGGAGCGCGCGCCTCACCCGAAACGGTATCGATGGACGGAGCGACAAGCGAAGGTGCCGCCGGCCGTTGCGGCGCTTCCGGCCGCGGGCTGGCTGGCATGACCGGAGACTCCACCGCCATGGGTTCCGCGGCGTATGGCAGTTCCGGTTCGAGCTCCACGGCAGGTCCCGGCGCCGGTTCCACCAGACGCTCGACTTCCGCCATTTCGATCTCGTGAATCTTCCGCTCCAGGAGTTCATGCTGCTGCATGATGATCAACCGGTCGGTAACGCCTTGCTTGCGAAGGCCGGCGTCCAGTGCCTGGCGCGCCGACTGATAAATACGCGCCCTGATCTCCCGGTCCGCCCGGTTCGAGCGATCCAGTGCGTTTCTGATGGCCGTTTCCAAACCGCTCACTGCCGGTCCTTCTTCATCGTCATTCCCACCGCGCGGGAGTTTACGTTTCGGTAACCCCTCCGCCGCGGAACTGCAAGCACCGCCTTCGACTGCACCATGGCGAAAAATAAGGACAGGATATGTCGGCGGCCCCTGCCGGGCGTCGCGGAGATCTGCTTCGAAAATCTTTCCACCGGCTTTTCGAGCCTCCCACGATCTGGTAGACGAATTTACGTTTGCGTAAAGGTCAATCGGGAGGTTTTTGATCCATGCTTCCAGCAGTCCTCAAGGACAGGCTCCGCCTGCCCGTGGTCGCGTCGCCGCTGTTCATCATTTCCCATCCGGAACTGACACTGGCGCAATGCAAGGCAGGCGTCGTCGGCGCCTTCCCGGCGCTCAATGCGCGGCCGGAAAGCCAGCTCGACGAATGGCTGGCCATGATCACCGAGGATCTCGCCGCCTATAACGCCGCCAATCCCGACAGGCCTGCCGCTCCCTTTGCCGTCAACCAGATCGTTCATACCTCCAACAAGCGCCTGGAGCACGACCTGATGATGTGCGTGAAATACAAGGTGCCGATCGTCATCTCCTCGCTCGGCGCCGTGCCGGAGGTGAATGCCGCCGTGCACTCCTATGGCGGCATCGTGCTGCACGACATCATCAACAACCGCCACGCCAATTCGGCGATCCGCAAGGGCGCCGACGGGCTGATCGCTGTCGCTGCCGGCGCCGGCGGGCATGCCGGCACGCTGTCTCCTTTCGCGCTGGTGCAGGAAATCCGGGAATGGTTCGATGGGCCGCTGCTGCTCGCCGGGGCGATCGCCACCGGCGGCGGCATCCTTGCCGCCCAAGCCATGGGCGCCGACATGGCTTATATCGGCTCGCCCTTCATCGCCACGAAGGAGGCGCGCGCCGTCGATGGCTACAAGCAGATGATCGTCGATTCGAATGCTGCCGACGTCGTCTACTCCAACTATTTCACAGGCATCCACGGCAACTACCTCAAGGGTTCGATCACCGCCACCGGCATGGACCCGGACGCCCTTCCGGTCGCCGATCCGTCCAAGATGGATTTCGAACAGGCGGTCAGCGGGCCGAAGGCCTGGAAGGAGATCTGGGGGGCAGGCCAAGGCGTCGGCGCGGTCAAGGCGGTGGTTCCGGTCGCGGAACTCGTTCACCGGCTGGAAAGCGAATACCGGGCGGCGCGCGAGCGCCTTACGATCTGAACTAACGGCTGGATAATAACCGCCATTTCAGGAAAATCGTCGAGAAGCCCAAAACCCGGCTTGAAATCGCAGGTCATTGCCTGTATCAGCCGCATCACTCGCAGCCCCGGCAAAACCGGCCGCTGCCCGTGCCGCTTTAGCTCAGGTGGTAGAGCACATCATTCGTAATGATGGGGTCGCAGGTTCGAGTCCTGCAAGCGGCACCAGTTCCTTTTAAATCAAAGACTTGCTGCCGGCTTCCACAGGTGGGACATTCCGGTGAGGCATTTCTTGTTCGTTCCCACGTACCTTCTCAAGTCGCGGCACGGCCTATTCTATTTCCGTTGGCCACTACCGAAGCAGCTCCATCCGCAACGCAAAGCCGAAACGATCAAGCTATCACTACAGACGCGTGATCCTCATAAGGCATTGCGCTTGTCTCGCTCTTTGATCCAGATAGGCGAACAATTGAACGACCATGGAATTGCGTACGGGATGCGATACGACGAACTGCACGGCTTGCTGAAGACGCATTTTCGCGAACTTCTCGACAAGGTCAGAAACGAGATAGATGTCCAAGGCCGTCTGAATGAAAAGACGAGACAGGATTACGAGCTACGGCTTGCCACGACCGAGCGGGAAATAGTGGAAGGTCGGCCTCTGTCCTTTGATACCAGTTACCAGACCCTGCTCGCGGGTTTCATGGCCCAGTACAGAGTACCTTTCTCGAATGTGGACGAACAATACGGTTGGCTGGAACGAGATTTCAAAAAGGCCGTCCGCAGCTTTTTGAAAGCGGCGCTCGATCACGATGCATCCTACGATCAGTTTGACCTAAGCGCGCCGGTTGACCGCACTATATCTGTTGCGGACCCGCAGCCCAGACCCTCGCCTGCCCCATTGGAACAGCCTAGCAGCACGGGCGTAACGATAGACGAACTCGCCAAGCGGTTCATCATGGAGCGAACCCGGGGTGGCAACTGGGTAGCGACTACAGTAAGCGGCAAGGAGGAATATCTTAGCCTGCTTACCGAGCTATTCGGTGCTAACCGGGACATTGCCACGCTGACCCAACAGGACGTGACAACCGTTAAGGACACGCTGTTTGCCCTCCCCAAGCATCGCCACAAAAAGCAGGAGACTATAGGGAAGCCGTTGGCGGAGGTACTCATCATGACAAATCTGCCCCGTCTGTCGGTGCCCTCGATCAACAAGTACCTACAGACCTACAATGACTTTTTTGGCTACGCCCACCAACACGGCCATATCAAACAAAACCTGTTCGCAGCCGTTGCCATTAAACAGAACCGTCAGCGGTTGCAGGCAAAGAGGCGCGAAGGGTTTACACCAGAGCAGGTACGAACCATTTTGGACGCCATAGTGGATGGTGGCCTTGTGCATGCGCGGAAACCACATCAAAAATGGGGACCGCTGGTTGGCTTATATACGGGTGCAAGGCTGAACGAGATCGCGCAGATCGATCTTACAGACATCAAGCAAGAGGATGGTGTCCTGTTTTTCGACCTGAACGATGAAGGCGATGAGAAGAAGCTGAAAACCTTGTCCGCAAAGCGCAGGGTTCCAGTACATAAAGACCTGATCGCACTGGGTTTCTTGGACTATGTACAGACATTGCGCCAGCGGGGCGTATCAAAGCTGTTTCACGATCTTAGCACTTCCGTTGAACACGGGCGTGGTCGAGCTATTGGCCGTTGGTTCAACGAGACCCTGCTTCCATCCCTTGGCATCAAAACGAAGCTACTAGTATTCCACAGCCTGAGGCATACGGTCATCACTGAGCTGATAAACGCGAAGGTTGACGGACCTCTTATCAAAGCCCTTGTGGGACACAGCCAACAGGGCGTGACGTACCAGAGTTATTTCGGCGGCCATACCCTGCAATTGCTCAACGAAGCAATACAAAAACTCGACTTCAGCCGGAAACCTGCTGCAACCGATCAAGCAGAGCATGCACGTCTAGCTCAATGATGTCCGCCAGGGCGAGAAGCTCCAGCAAATCAACCCGCCGTTCACCGCTTTCGATATTGGCAACGAACGGTTGGTGCCGTCCTAGCGCCTTGGCTACTTGCGCCTGAGACAAGCCCTTAGCACGGCGCTGCTCTGCAATCGCCGCTACCAGCACCTCTTGCCTTTTTGAGTGCAGCGTTTTCGCCATGCTCGGTTGACTGTCCCTTCAACCGTGCGGTAATCCGAATTTCGGATTATCCAAAAATCGGATATTTGAGCCGTGTTGGGCGCAGGGGCAGGCACTTGGAAATCATCATCATTGGGTTGCTGGCATTCGCTGGGTACAAGTTTTTTCGGCATACCACGAGCGCAGGCAAAGAGACTGTTCGGGCTTACGTCTACCTCGAAGCCTTGAAGATTAGCGGATCGCAACACGGTGCAAACCAGGATGCTGATACGATCATGCGCGACCTTGCTTCCGATCAGATGAGGAATGTCGCCCTTATGGCCAAGCATCAGTTGCAGACCGTGCATGGCGGCAAGCAGCTTCCAGTTATCGGATATGCATATCGTCGCGGTATGAGATCAGCGATGCCCGCTTGGTATCGGAACATGGCTCTGTCAGCGCCGCAGACTGTCGCACTGGATGCCACTTATGGCGGTGGTACGCCCGCTCCCAAAGCTGACGAGGCGCAAGCCAGCAGGCAGCCAAGCGTGGGTAACAACTACAACGCTTTCTACCAGAGCTTCGCGGACGAGGTTCACCGGCTTTCCGGCAGGAGCGGCAGTGAACTGAACGTTATAGACTTCCTGGGAGACGAGCCGCTGCAACGAGCATATCGTGACAGAGTTGACCCCCTCGTTCTCGCTGCCTCGTTTTGTCACAAGCACGGCCTGACTACGGAACGCTACCAGACCTACGACAGCTATTATGCTGCCTTCAAGGACGAGCTTAGACGTTTTGCCGCCGATACAGCGCAGTTTCGCGGTTGGCTTGAGAGAGCCGATCCGGCCCGGATCAACAGCAGCTTCGAACGGGGCGTTCATCCCCGGCTTGCTGCAGATGGGTATTTCCAGTTCGTGACCCAGCATTGACGGTATGAGTGTCATCACCGGCATGAGCCTTGCGGTCTGGCTAGTCGTACCGCTTGGCGTCCTATTCTCTCTCACTTGTCCGGCTGTAGCCGATATAGTGCAACCGGCCTACCAGCGATGCGGGACCGGCCCACGAGTAAATTGCATCGTGGACGGTGATACGCTCTGGAACGATGGTGTCAAAATCCGTATTGCCGACATCGACACACCGGAAATCAGTCAGCCCCATTGTGCAGCCGAAAAGGCGCTAGGCGAACGGGCAACTGTAAGGCTCATGGAACTGGTCAATGACGGCCCCTTCCACATATTGGCATGGAGAAACCGAGACAAAGACAGGAACGGGCGCGAACTCCGAGTACTGGTACGGGGAGGTCGATCCCTTGCGGCATTCTCGTGTTCGGAAGGTTTGGCCCGGACATGGACCGGGCGAAGGCAACCGTGGTGCTGATGGCATTAGAATAATGGCGGGACAACAGACGTTAAAAACAACGCGATTTTACCAGTTCAGCACAGGAATATTGAAGGATACCAAGATCTAAATTAAGTTTAGCGATATCGAAAATTCCCGCATTCGACCGTAGGGAGGCATCGGGCCATCGCAGCACCATTGCCTATCCCGACCCGAGTTTGCGCCCTGACGGGCCTCTGCGACCGAAAGAGGCTGCATCGGAAAGAACCCCGTCCAATCAAACTTATGAAATCGACAACCCTTATGCGAAAGCCGTGATTAAATACCAAGACTTTGCTGTACTTCTTATGCCGTGCATCGGTGTCGTATTGTAAACCAGACTAACGTCTTGCACGTTACTTCATCACAGCCCGGTCGTACTCAATCGTGGTCCAGTTCAAATTCCGAGGACTATGAACTTCATCCAGCCGGGGCCTGGTATGTTCCATATGTTTAGCCATTGATTATGAACCGGTCAGTATGGAAGGTGCGACCGCCATGGCCAAATGGAATGCACAGTCCACATGATCGTAGGCCATTGAAAACGAATAGGTATTTTAGCTGGCGCCGTCATTGTTTTCTATCCTGTGTCGATATCTATATGTATTCAATTGTTATATCTCTGTATTATATCCAATTACACAATCATATTTATGTATCTATGGTATTATATAGACAGCATATCTATCGATGCCTAATGTATTATAGCTACATTACTGAGATATGTACTATATTATATTATATCAATTTTCCTAGTTTTCGCTATGCTATCATTTTCCGGATTGCATACTATACACGCTACTGTTGTTAACTGTTCATATATACATTCGTATATCTGCTTAAACCGATACAGGAGTTGTTATTCCTAAAAGGGGTCCAGTACCAAAAAAGTCCGTTTCGAGCTTCATATCTTATTGATTTTGAATGATGTTTTGAACCGTCGCCTTCGAGAAGCCAATTTCCTCAGCCACCTTGCGAATGCTCAGGCCCTGCTCTCGTAAACCAAATACCCTAGTGCGGACTTCCTCGGTCACAAGAGCCGGTCTACCGCCTGCACGGCCCTCGGCTTTGGCTCTGGCAATTCCTTCCATTTGCCGCTCCTTGCGGATGTCGGTTTCGAACTCAGCGATCAAAGCTAGTATACCCATCACAAGTTTGCCGGTTCGGCTGCTGGTATCGATTGCGGCGTCGTCCAGTACCTTGAATGAAACCCCGCGCTTATCGATGTCGCTCACTATCTTGTACAGGTCCGCCGTGGACCGGGCCAATCGATCAAGCTTGGTCACAAGCAGCGTATCCCCTTCCCGCAAATAACGTACGCATTCAGCCAATGCCAGACGCTCACCGTCTAGGCCGGATCGCTTCTCAGTAAAAACCTTTGTAGCTCCGGCTGCTTCTAGCCTCGCAACCTGACTGGAATGGTCCTGCTGGCTAGTTGACACCCGCGCATAGCCGACAACTGCACCCATAGTTCGTACTCCTATCTTTTAGACTTATGTGTACGAACCATTAGTGTACTCTATCTGTACAGTCAAGAGTGCTGTGCTGAAAAGGTATACCTTTATGTACGGAGCGACGTGAAACCCACTAAGCTGGATGTACCGCGTCCGTTGCGGTCACGCCTGTTGGATGCACCATAGGAAGAAGTCGGCACAGCCTTGTAGACAAGAAACGTAGGCGATAACCAACAGCCATTACGGTATCCCCTGCGGACAAGACCCTGTACCCGGGCCTTATGTGCCTTCTGTCATGACGAAGGCTGGCGCGAAATATCGCACGCATTGCCGAGAGCGAATTGCTACACGCCAGACCGACAGCGCCCTATGGGGAAACGGCTGTACGAAGGAACTTAAATACCCTCTCGCAAAAATTTCTAGTTTTTCGACATGCACGGAACCATTAGCATTCTATAAGAATACTTGCCAAAATAGCAAAATCTCTAACCTGCTACAGTCAGGGTCAGCGCCTCCAAGGGATGCACAGCACAGACTTCCCCTCCTCCGTCTGCAAGCAAAAGTCCCCGTAGTGAAAGCCCCACCGCATGACGGTAGATTCGCCTGCCGGAAGCCCTGAACCTGAAGCAAACTCTCCGATCCCTGAAGGTAAAATTACTTTGTCGGGCTCGATGACTGTGGAACAGCTACGATTAACAGCTAAGGTTCTGTTACATTTTATTTTTTGCCATTGCCATAGCAGTCATATATATGGTTGCATACTAGAGACATTAACACCTATATCGAGATCCAAGCGCATATGCCTAAGCTCTTTGTCGAAGCAACGAATAATGACCAGCCAATTCGGCAACTCTTCGAAACTGCAACAAGATCATTGCCGGATCCCAGCAAGCTTCAGGATTTTTGTGTTGGTGTCCGAACGTCTGGTAGACTGTCGATTAATATGCGACCTCACGTCGTGGGAGCGGTGCTGAGTAAGGGATATTATGAAAATATTTATCAGCAAGCGAAAAAGTTGTCCGGCATTAGTAAGCGATCTGTTGAGCAAGAACTGAGGCGACTTCTGGGTGAGTACTTTAGCAAGCGAATAGCCCTTGATGCAGCTTTGGAAATACCCGACACGATATATTATGCCGCCGTGAACTTAGGTGGCCTCGGCGCCCCTAAATACGGAAGTTTCTGCGTGATTCTAAACGGCTTGGCCGTAGATCAAGATAAGGCTGTGTTTGTAGCGTCCGACAGCTTACAAAACTACGTTGATGACAACGCTAACGTAAATGTTGCCGGGCTGATAGCCAATGCCTGCTCGAAACTGTCGCTTCCAGAATTGTGCTGCTTAAAGCACGCTGGAGATCCACTTATCCACGATTCGCTGTCGTGGTCACGAATGGCTTGCAACGACAACACTTATGTAGAGGCGATTGTCGATGAGCAACTTACACCTACTTCTATCGCAGAAATTAGGATAGCCAGAACCGAATACGATGCCTTGATGGACCTGGCCCTAGGTGGCATGTATGGTAAAACCCGAGGCAATGCAGATCGTGCTTTGGCGCAGGACTTTCTAGAAATCGTTGCTCAGGCGGAGGCTTATAAAATTCCTCTCAACGCCATGGAGATCACTGCATGATAAAGTGTTTATTTGTCTCACCGGTTGATGGATGGGCAATCGTTGAAGATAAAGATGACACTTTTTTGATTTACCCACCGTACCGAAGCGAACAGAAGAAGCGGATTGAGAAAACCGCCATCAAGTCTACCATTGAAACAGGCGGCTTCATCCCTTCGGAAGAGGTCTTTACTGATTATCAAGCGACGGTTGATTATCTCGATCGTCTAGTCGGGGATTACCGCAGCGAAGTTGCGCCAATTGAGTCATCTAAGACTTTAGCACTTAGGGCGCTACAGTATGCAGATGCGCGGCACATAAATAATCTTCTTGAGCGCATCGAAGTTGATATATTAGAAACAGCAGATTTCAATCTCGCAGAAGGAATAATCTTGGAAATACTAGAAGTTCCACTTTCCAAGAAAGATAATCAAATTTTTGAGAGATGCATAGGTTTACTCAAAAAGTGCACCGCTCTTCGAGAGAAGCGTGCTCATGTGCATATCAAAGCGATCGATGTTCCCTCAAGATTTCCTCACTGCACCAAAAGATATGGAGTGGAGGATTTGGTTGCGATAGGCGCCGTGTATTCGAAGCGTCGTAGTATGTTCGCATTTTAGGGACGGTGCTGATGGAAACCATTACATTTTATTCATATAAGGGCGGCGTAGGGCGAACGTTAGCGTTGGCCAATGTAGCCCACTATCTCGCGCTATTGGGGAAAAAAGTTGTTGCTATAGATTTCGATTTGGAGGCGCCAGGGCTCCATTATAAGCTTGTAAATAAAAGATCTGAGCGTACAGCCATCAGGCATGGATTGATCGACTATCTCGTCGAGACAATGGAAACTGGTCAGGCGTCGGATGTTTCAAAATACTTGATCAGCATATCCTTGATGAAGGGAGCCGAAGGAAGCATTTTGATGATGCCCGCTGGAGCGGCTCCAGAGAGGGAATATTGGAGAAAGCTATCTAACATCGATTGGCAGGATTTCTTATATAATTCACCTACCAGTGGCGCCTTGAGATTTCTGGAACTCAAAGAGCAAATACGAGAAGAGATAAACCCAGACTTTCTTCTTATTGATGCACGTACGGGCATTACGGAAATTGGCGGCGTGGCTACCACGCTCTTGGCAGATAAGATTGTTTGTCTTGTCACCCCGATGCAAGAAAATCTTGACGGCGCCCGTATGGTTCTCAGAGCATTGCGTCAATCTCCAAGACCGCCCGAGATGCCTACTCCCCAAATTTTCCCTGTTGTCTCGCGCTTGCCGCACGGCCTCCAGAACGAGAAGCAAATCATCGATAAGACGCTGAATTTTCTCAACGAGGAAGCTGAAGATCTGCAAGATACGTTGAATTTTGGCGAACTTGTCGTTCTTCATAATGACCTTGACATCCTCCAAGGAGAAAAAATTCTCGTCGGCGGCAGCACTTCGGCGGAAAAATCTCAGCTTTTGCAAGATTATCTTTTGTTATTTGCGAAATTGAGCGCTGAAACTATTCGAGAGAGCGTAACGCCGATCATTGATCGTGCTTTAAACAAATTGATGGAATTCCCGGATGAGTCCCAGAAGGAGATTGAAAACCTTGCTTACTCGTTCAACATACCTCAAGCATTTCGGGAATTACTTAAACTTTACCGGCTGAGAAATGTTAAGGGCGACGAAATTTTACAGGCCGCAGCGCGTTTGTGGTCGTTTAGAGAAGAGCAAGATCACGCGCTAATAGAATCCGTCGTGAATGCCAATTTTAGTGAAGTTTACGCGTATGCCATGCGCACTAAAAACTATTCACTAGATTTCATTCATGAAGTTTGGACGAACAGCAATCAGCCGAGTATGAAGGTGGCAGTTGATCTTGCAGAAAGCTACGATAACCTCTCCAATAGAGACGTTGCGGCGAGCGTTCTTCGTCGCGCATTTGCGATAGACCCGACGGATGAAAATGTATTTTCAACTTTAATTGTTCAGCTTGTAAGAAATGAGTCTTATAGGGAAGCTCGCTCTCTGATTTCCCAAAATCAGGATTTGGTTATTTCGAGCGATAAGTTATTAGCAGCTTGGGCATCTGTTGAAGAGGCGGATAACGAAGTTGCTGTACCCGATGTGTTAATTGCTCCTCCTTCATTACGTCGGCTGGCTGAATCGGGAAACCAAGATTCGGTTCTTAATCTTTTGCTTAAAGCAGGGCTTGTCGAAGATGCTATTAAATATGCTGGCGAATACCTAAAGACAGGCCTTATTGAGGGAGATCCGCACCTCATTTTCGCATCTGGTAGAATTCTGCATCTAAACGATCGACGTAAGGAACTTAGCAGCGAGATTCAGAATGTCTATGAGCCTACCTTTTATAGACGCATTATCGCTGCGATCGCCGACAATGAACTTCATGCTATGCCCGAAAATTACGAACTGGAACCAGCCGCTCGGTCCGCTAGAAGATATCGGTAGCGGAACAATCTTGGCTACCTTAACTCACGCACAGAATTATGCCTTGCAGTCTTCTAAGCGGGGGTAAGTTAAAGCTACTAGGGATATCAGGACCTCGTGTTTCACTCCCCGCCCATGACGCCCTTGCATAAGAAGCCTCAGACCTCCTAAAGAAATGCCTGCAGGCGGACGCAGTGTAAGCGCTGTTCGTTCAGAGATTTCTTATGCGTTGGCATCTTTCGACCGTATCGGGCGTTAGCTCGTCGCTGTTGCGTGAGATATTGCTGCATATAACCCATGTATAAGAAGGACATTTTCTCCCCACTATACCGTTAATTACGCGCCTCAACCGCGCGGCTCATATGTTGCCGCACGCTGTCCACTCGTATAAAGCCGGTACATCAAAGAGAGACATCGCGTTTAACCACCTCCTGCATAGACTCTTGGTATTCAAAGCCTTAGATATCAGGAAGCGCTTCTGTACGCGGTGCCATTTCACTCCGTAAATCATCATCGATGATTTTGTGCGTTGGCATCCTCCGGATGCGTAGAGGACACCCGCACCCTTTGCATATTCAGTGAGCTTATGTAATGCTGGGGGACAAGGGGGACGTTGTGTCTCCCTTCCCATCCCCGAAAGCCCGGTTTCTAAGGCTTTTAAGCGATGGTGGGCGCTCCCTCCTGCGCCACCTCTCCCGCACACCTCTTGTTGTTCAATGCGCCGCAGCGGCACGGCTCGCATATTGCCGCGTACTGTCTGCTCGTATAAAACTGGTACAATAAGGTGAGACATCGTGTTTCACCGCCTGCCCGCAGACCCCTTGGTTTGCAACGCCTTTGATCTTAGGAAACGCTTCCTGCAAGCGGCACCAGTTATATCTCAAAAACTAAGCCTTTGGCGAGGACGCCCTGTCGTTAAGGGCCGTTGGTGTATCATAGGGCTCCAAGTGATCACCGCTTAGTAACGACAATATTTTTTGATAGGAAGCAGCATGTCGCTGTCTACGCCTGGCCTATGGAAGAGAGTGCGTTTCAGCTGGAAAAATTCTACATGACTGTAGCCGCTCCATCTTGCAGCAAGCGGCGATATGGGTAGGTTGCGCTTATGGTTTTAACGCGAGAGCATGCTTCGATATCTGACGCGACTGGCGTGGGCTCCTACACCGCGCCAGAAGCAGCTCGCTTGCTCCGAACCTCTCCGCTTAATGTGAACCGTTGGCTTGGAGGTTACATTTACCGACGATCCGGCGAGGAGCGCCGTATCCAGCCTCTTTGGCCCACTCAACATGCCGACATTCAGGAGCACTTGGAAATCGGCTTCCGTGACCTGATTGAGCTTCGCTTCGTAAAGGCGTTCCTGGACGCCGGCGTTGGACTGCTCGCCGTCCGAAACTGCTTGGAATATGCAAGAGAATGCGCGAAGGACGATCGTCCGTTTTCCACACGCCGGTTTCAAACGGACGGCCGTACTATTTTCCTCGAAAGTATTGAGCGGACTAGCGAGCCGAAGCTCCTCGATCTCAAAAAACGGCAGTATGTTTTCAAACAAGTAATCGAGAAGACTTTCAAAGATCTCGACATTCAGGACGACACAGTAGCTCGCTGGCGCCCCTTCAATGGAAAACAGTCAATCATTATCGATCCCGACCGAGCATTCGGGCAACCGATTGCCTCTCAGTTCGGCGTCCCTACTGTCGCACTTGCTGAAGCTGTGGAAGTCGAGGGGTCCGCCGAGGATGTCGCCCGACTTTATGATGTGCCGGTCGCTGTCGTTCGTGACGCCGTGCATTTCGAAGACGGCTTGAAGAGAGTTGCGTGAAGGTTCTTGTCGATGAGAACCTCCCGCCTGTGCTAGCTCGCTCCCTAGGCGCATTATTCGCTGGAAAACACGAAATCATTCACATCCGAGATCGCTTCGGGCCAGGCGTCAAGGACGTGGACTGGATTAGTCAGCTCAATTCGGAGGGTCGATGGATTGTGCTGTCGGGCGACAGGCGTATCACGCGCAACAAAGCTGAATACAACGCATTCCGAAACTCTCAGATGGTAGGTTTCTTCCTTTCCAAAGGGCTCTATAAGTCGCCGATCGTCAAGCAAATGGAACGCATTCTCGCGCTATGGCAAACGATCGAGACACAGTCTGCCATAGTTCAGGGTGGAGCAATGTTCGAATTGCCTATGACGAGCACGCGGATCAAACAAATGTAATATGTGACAACCGCCGTCAGAAACCTTTGCAACCGAAACCATACTGCGATAGCGCAATTTTTGAGCCGAAGACGGTCGGGCTTTATGCCATTGTCCCGGTCGAAGCTAACCTTCGCAGTCAGACCTTGCGATATCTCGGCCAGAAGGTCGGCGGGCGTCAACCTGCCACAAGGCTCGTTTCGTCGTTGAGGCAATCGTTTTGGAGCTGCATCTGGACGGCGTGCATGAACAGGCCGGCCTGGCGGGAGATTTCCTCGTCTGCCACACCCTGGGCTCTGAGAACTGCCGCAAAACTGGCCATTTCCGATCTCCAGAAACGGTTCGCTTGTTCGCCGTGAAGCCGCAGAAGCGCTTCGGCGCAACGTTTTACGTCAGCGGTGCGCCGATCGGCGGGGAATTGCAGCAGCGTCATGCCATCTCCATATTGTCGGGCGAATCGCCCAGGGATTGCAGCACATTGGCCGCCAGTCCTTCACAAAGGCTGAACGATCGGAGGTATCTGGTGCAGGGAAGGTGGATGTCGAGACCAGCGCTGCGAAGACGATGACCTCGAAGACAGCTGTTTGCAGTTTCCCAACTGGCAAAATTGCCGGAATTGACGCTCGCCAACCCTTGCCGTCGGGGCTTTGCCCGCCTACCTAAAGCTCACACTGCGATTGCCGTAAGGCTTCGCACGTAAGCGTTAACGTCACTCAACGCGCTGATCGACCGGGCATTGCCGGTTTCGGTCTGCGCGGCTGTGTCCGGCAGGTCGATATCGACATCCCGTGAAAGGATTTAGATGAACGACCTTACGATCCAGGACCAGACTTCCTCCACCCCAAAGATCGAGCGCATTCGTCACGAACTTAAGCGTCGCGTGCTGACGGTTGAAACCGTCGAACGTATCACGCCGCAGACGCTGCGCGTCACGCTCAGCGGCGAGGATCTTTCGGATTTCGTCAGCGCTGCGCCGGACGACCACGTCAAGATTTTCCTGCCGACCGAAACCGGCGAACCGGAGCGCCGTGACTATACGCCCCGGCGATACAATCAGAACGCCAGGTCGCTGGTGCTCGATTTCGCCGTCCATGATGCCGGTCCCGCCACGCGATGGGCGCTGGATGCCGAGCCGGGCAGTACGTTGTCGATCGGCGGCCCGCGAGGCTCGGCCGTCATCTCCGGCGTGAAGCGCTGGCTGCTTATCGGCGACGAGACCGGACTTCCGGCGATGGGCCGCCGTATCGAAGAGGCCGGCGAAGACGCCGTGATCACGAGTATCGGGCTGGTCACCGGGCCTGAAGAGGAACAGGTCTTCGAGACGCCGGCGTCGCTGGAGACACTCTGGGTGCACCGCCCTCTTTCCCACGCCACGGACGCCTCCGGGCTGATCTCGGTACTCGATACGATCACGCTTGAGCCCGAGACCTTCGTCTGGGTCGCCGCCGAAGCCTCGGTTGCCCGTGCGGTTCGAGCCTATCTGGTCGAAAAGCGCGGATATCCGCTCGCCTGGATCAAGGCCGCCGGATATTGGGCCGAGGGCAAGGCGGATGCCCATGAGACGATCGGGGACTGAACGACATGACGAAAAGCCCGCCATCCTGGCCGGATGGCGGGCTTTTTATTGGCCGAAATGGGATCAGCCGTGCTTTCGCGGGGTCATCGGGTCGCTGATCCGAGCCGCCTGGAACGTGTCCGGCAGCTGCGTCAGCTCGATCGCCGAAACGATCCCGGCACGATTGAAGGGATCGCCTTGCGCAAAAGCCTGCGCCTCTTCGAGGCTCGCGGCCTCCAGGATGCCGAAATTGCCGAGCGACGAACCGCCCTCGTCGACAAGCGCCGAACCGATCAGGACCGCGGCAAGGCCTTCACCGCCCGACTGGACCCAGGCCCGGTGCGACGGGCGATGGGTATCGCGGGCGGCATCCTGGCCTTCATGGTGCAGGCAGCGCATCAGGAGAAACATCGGATCAGGCCGCATTTTCCAGCACGACCATGCCGGCGCCGGTCATCGATGCCGGGGCGTGGTAGTGCTTGTGGATGAGGTTGACGTCGCTGTTCATCGCGGCGCGCATGACCAGCCACATGATCAGCTCGGCGCCTTCGGAGCCGAATTGCTCGACATAGTCTTCGCGGCTCATGGCGCGATAGGGTTCCGGATTGCTGGCGATGCCGTCCAGCCAGGCGCGGTCGGCCGCCTGGTTGATGAAGCCGGCACGGGCGCCCTGCAACTGATGCGACAGGCCGCCGGTGCCGAGAATGACGACGCGCTCGTCGCCCGGCCAGCTCTCGATTGCTTCGCGCAGGACCTTGCCCATGTCCCAGCAGCGCTGCGGGGTGGGGATCGGATACTGGATGGTGTTGACCCAGATCGGCAGGACCTTCACCGGCCAGGCTTCCGGCCGGCCGAAGAACAGTTCCATCGGCACCTGCAAGCCGTGATCCACCTCGATCTCGCGGCAGACCATCGGATCGAAATGGCGCTCAACCAGCTTGTCGACGAAATGCCAGGAGAAATCCACGGCACCCTCGAATGCCGGGATGGCGCGCGGACCCCAGCCTTCGTCGATTGGGTTGTAGGTTTCAGCGACGCCGACGGCGAAGGTCGGCACGCGATCGAGGAAGAAAGTATTGCCGTGATCGTTGAAGACGACGACGGCGATGTCGGGCTTGGCATCCCGCATCCACTGCTTGCCGACTTCGTAACCGTCGAAGAACGGCTTCCAGTCAGGCGTGTCGCGCAGCCCCTTGTCGAGTGCCGCACCAATCGAGGGAACGTGGCTCGTTCCAAGCCCACCGATGATCTTAGCCATTGCGCTTTTTTCCCAGTCTCAGATGCAGGAAGTCTTCGTGTTCCATGCTGGCCTGGGCCGCACCGATCCTGGTGATCGGGGTCGGATCGACCGCGGAAATCTTCAGGATGAAGAAGAGATTGCCGCCGAGGCGCACCATCTCGTGCCAGTCGCGAGCCATAACCGCCGACTTTTCGTGGGCGCTCAGGCCAAAACTGTCGAGATAGGCCTCTTCGTTAGCCTTGAAGGCTGCGCGGTTGGCGGGCTGGCCAAGCGCCATGGCCATCTTGTTGATCCGGTAGCCGCGGATCGAGCCTGCCCGGTCGAAGAGCGGGGTATCCGGTATCGTAGCTGCTGCTTCACTCATTGGGATTCTCCAAATCTGCGCGCCAGCCATTCGGTGATGGCGGCGGTCGTTTCCACGGGGCGTTCGACGGGAGCGAAATGCCCGGCATTTTCGATGATGACGAGTTCGGCATCCGGCACTGCGTCGGCAATTTCCTGGTGCTGGGCGATCGGGCTCCAGCCGTCCTGGCGAGCGGCGACAAGCAGGATGGGACAACGAAGATCGGCGATATAGGCGCTGGCATCCGGGCGGCAGATAAGGGCGCGGATTTGGCGCTCATGAACCTGCGAGCCTGCCCTGAGGACCATGGCGTGGAGGCGTTCGATCAGGTCCTTGTCACCCACGCGGGCCGGATCGAGCATCGGCGGCAACCATTGCTGCGCCAGGTCCTCGACGCTGCGGTTGCCGAGATCGATCATCTGCTGACGCTTGATTTCCTCGCCTTCGCGCTTCGGATGATGCCCCGTATTGGCCAGCACGAGACCGCGAACCCGGTGCGGCGCCATGCGAGCCATTTCCAGAGCGACGCGGCCACCCATCGAGTGGCCGACAGCAACGATATCGCCATCCGTCTCATCGAGAAGCGTTCGAGCCATACCCGTGATCGATGCGCCGTCGGAGAGATCGGCGTGATGAACCGGCATGACGCCAGACGCCGCTTCGGCCAAGGGCGCCCAGACGATGGCGTCCGATACAAGCCCGGGTATGAGAACAAGGGTCGTCATGATCTTCCTATCGGACCAGCCTGTGTGGGGCAGATCGCACAACCGCCAGCCGAAAATCCTCTGGCGCAATGTATATATCGATTTTATTTGGGATACAATAGACCGGATCATAAGCCAGAAATGGTCAAAATTTACATATTTGGGATACATATCCCCGAATCGCGTGTGCTCAGGCGCCAAGACCGCAAAACAAAAGGGCGATTGCCGTGGCAATCGCCCCTATTATCCACGCACTCAACTGGAAGATCAGGCAGCCTCGCCGAGTTCCCGGCGCATGATCTTGGCGCCCTCGACCATCGCCTTCATCTTGCCGAAGGCGACCTCGCGGGGCAGGTATTTCATGCCGCAATCGGGCGCGACGATGATGTTCTTCGCCTCGACGTAAGGCAGCGCCCGGCGGATGCGGTCGGCGACGGTTTCGGGAGTCTCGATATTCATGTCCGACAGGTCGATGACACCGAGCATCAGCGTCTTGCCGGAAAGACCGGTCAGCGTCGAGCAATCGAGGTTCGACTGCGCCGTTTCGAGCGACACCTGGTGGCAGGAGCAGCCCGAAAGCTGGGTCAGGAAGGAATAGCCTGACGGCCGCTCGTGGATAATGGCCGCATAACCGAAGCAGATATGCACGGCCGTCGTGCCCTGCACGCCGTCGAGCGCGCGGTTGAGCGCCGCGAGACCGTACTGTTCCGCCTTCTGCGGCCGGGCCTGCATGTAAGGTTCGTCGATCTGCACCACGTCGGCGCCGGCGGCGAAGAGATCGCGGATCTCGGCGTTCACCGCGTCGGCATAGTCGTAGGCGGCTTCTTCTTCCGACTTGTAGAAATCGTTCTGGGCCTGCTGCGACATGGTGAAGGGGCCGGGAACGGTGATCTTGATCTTGCGGTCCGTGTGGCTGCGCAGGAATTTCACGTCCTCCGCCTCGACCGCGTGTTTGTGGCGGATCTTGCCGGTAATGCGCGGAACGGGGTTCGGGTGGCCGGAACGATCAAGCGCCGAGCCCGGATTGTCGAGATCGACGCCTTCAAGCGCGGTCGCAAAGCGGTTCGAATAGCTCTCGCGGCGGATTTCGCCATCGGTGATGATGTCGAGGCCGGCCTCCTCCTGCGCCTTGATCGCCATGATCGTCGCATCGTTCTGTGCCTCGGCGAGGTATTCCTGGGGGATGCGCCAGAGTTCCCTGGCGCGGACGCGCGGCGGGAAACGGCCCGCAAGCTTGGCGCGGTCGATCAGCCATTCCGGCTGCGGATAACTGCCTACGAGTGTCGTTGGAAAAAGCACTGTCTCATCCTCCCATGTGTCAGTGTTGAAAGACGTTATACCTCGACAGACGGCTGTCGTGTCAATGACGACGGAGGCGTTAGTTCCTTGACGAACGAGAAGTCGCGACCGAATATCGCCCGCCGCCTGCGAAGGCGGCATTCAAGATTCCCAAGGAGAATTCATGCCGCTGGACCCCAAGATCATCGAGACGCTGAAGGGTGTCTCCACCGCCACGCTGACCACGGTGCTTTTGAAAAAGGGCCTGCGCAATGTCTGGATGCGCGGCACCAAGCCGCTGAGGCCGGGCCAGGGCCGCGTCGTGGGGCCTGCTTTCACACTGCGATTCGTGCCCGCCCGCGAGGATCTGGCGACGCCGGAAAGCTGGGCTTCGCCGATCTCCACCCGCGCGGCGATCGAGGCGATGCCCGAAGGCTGCGTCGCGGTGGCTGACGCGCTTGGCGTCACCGATGCCGGCATTTTCGGCGACATTCTCTGCTCCCGGATGGCGAAGCGCGGCGTGGCAGGGCTTGTCACCGACGGCGTGATGCGTGATGCCGAAGGCGTGCTCGGCAGCGGCATGAAGGTCTGGTGCGATGGTATCGCTGCTCCGCCTTCCGTCGCGGGCCTGACTTTCGTCGGCTGGCAGGAGCCGATCTCCTGCGGTGGCGTTGCCGTTTTCCCGGATGATATCGTCGTCGTCGATGATGACGGCGCGGTGCTGATCCCCGCCAAGCTGCTCGACGCAGTTGTCGCCGAGGCGCCGGAACAGGAACGCATGGAAGGCTGGATCATGACCGAGGTCGACCGGGGCGTGCCGCTGCCCGGCCTCTACCCGATGAACGCCGAAATGAAAGCCCGCTACCAGGCCTGGAAGGACGCCCAATGATGACCTTCGGGATCGAGACCAAAGGCGTCTACGCCATCGCCACCACGCCGTTCTTTGAAGACGGATCGATCGATTTTACCTCGATCGACCGGCTGACGGATTTCTACGAGCAGAGCGGCTGCACCGGCATCACCATTCTCGGGATCATGGGCGAAGCGCCGAAGATGGAGCCGGAGGAAAGCCGCGCCATCATCAAACGTGTCGTCTCTCGCGCCAAAGTTCCAATCATCGTCGGCGTCTCGGCGCCGGGCTTTGCCGGCATGCGATCGCTTGCTCGCGATGCGATGGACATGGGTGCTGCCGGCGTGATGATCGCCCCGACGCCTGCGCTGCGTACCGACGACCAGATCGTCAGCTATTTTGCCGGCGCCGTCGAAGCGGTCGGCGAGGATGTGCCGTGGGTGCTGCAGGATTATCCGCTGACGCTCACCGTCGTCATGTCGCCGGGCGTGATCGCCAGGATCATCACCAACCACCCGTCCTGCCTGATGCTGAAGCATGAGGACTGGCCGGGGCTCGAAAAGGTGTCGAAGCTGCGCGCCATGCAGAAGGCCGGCGAACTGCGCGTCTTCTCGATCCTCTGCGGCAATGGCGGCATGTTCCTCGATTTCGAACCGGAACGCGGCGCCGACGGCGCAATGACCGGCTACGGTTTCCCCGACATGCTGACGGAACTGGTTGGCCTTTTTGCCGCCGGCAGGCGCGACGAGGCGCATGACCTGTTCGATGCGCATCTGCCATTGATCCGCTACGAGCAGCAGGCCGGCATCGGTCTGGCGATCCGCAAACACGTGCTGAAACGGCGCGGCGTCATCACCTCGGATGCGCAGCGCAAGCCGGCCCAGATGCTTTCTGCGACCGCCAAGGCAGAAGTTGACTATCTGCTCACCCGCCTCGCCAAACACGACAGGCGCGCGGCGTTTTGAGCTGCAAGCGCCTGACCTTATCGCAAGGTCAGGCGCGCCACCCTCTCCGCGATCGCCATGGAGGCGGTCAAGCCGGGGCTTTCGATGCCGTAAAGCGCGGCATAGGCCGGGTGGCCGGTAGTTTCAGGCCCCTGAATGATAAAGTCGCCGGCCCCTCTCCGGTTCGGACCGACTACTTTTGGCCGCATGCCCGCATAGGCAGGCTGCAGGGCGGCGTGCGGCAGATTTGGCCAGTAGCGGCGGATCGCTGCATAGAACTTGTCGGCGCGGCGGGGATCGACGTCGTAGTCGATCGTCTCGACCCATTCGACATCCGGGCCGAACCGCGCCTGGCCGGCGAGATCAAGCGTCAGGTGGACGCCGAGCCCGCCGGTCTCCGGCACCGGGTAGATCAGCCGTTCTGCGGGCGCGCGGGCGGTCAATGAGAAATAGCAGCCTTTTGCATAGTGGCGCTCGGGGATAGTTCCCCTGTCGAGGCCGATCATGCCTTCGGAGATCGCCCAGGCGCTTAAGCCGGCCGAGTTGACCACCAGGTTCGCCTCGATCTCCACGGGATCGCGGCCGCCGACCGAGAGCCGCACCGTGTCGGCCAGAAGTTCGCCTCCCAGGACGGGCGAGTTGAGCACGACGCTGCCGCCATGCGCCTCGATATCGGCGATATAGGCTCCCATCAGGCTGTGGCTGTCGATGATGCCGGTCGAAAGGGAGACAAGTGCTGCAAAGCCCGTGATCTGCGGCTCGAGGCGGGCAAGTTCGGCCCCGTCGATCAGCCGGCAATCGTCGACGCCATTGGCTTGCGCCTGTTTCAGCAGTTTTTCGAGATAGGCGACTTCGGCCTCGTTCGAGGCGACGACCAGCTTGCCGCATCTCTTGTGCGGGATATGGCGATCGCGGCAATAGTCGTAGAGCTTCTCCTTGCCGGCGACGCAGAGTTCGGCCTTCAGGCTACCGGTCGGATAATAGAGCCCGGCGTGGATGACTTCGCTGTTGCGGGAAGAGGTGATGCTGCCGGTCATCGACTCGGCTTCCAGGAGCACGACCTCGCGGCCGGCAATTGCCAGTTCGCGGGCCACCGCCAGCCCCACCACGCCCCCGCCGATGACGACGCAATCGAGCGTCAACACTTCACCCATGCCATTCTCCGCACTTTTGCCTTCCGGTCGGCGGGCGGGATGATATACGAGAAATCCATTGCGGCCAGCGCTTCGGCCGCCGTGGGTTCGATTGGGAGGAGTTCAAATCATGCAGGAATTTTCGCAATGAAGGTCGTGTTTCTGGACCGCGACACGATCGGCCCTTCGGTGACGATCACCCGGCCCGCGTTCGCTCATGAATGGGTAGAGTATGGCAAGACGGCGCTGGAGGATGTGGCTTCCCGTATCGCGGATGCCGATATCGTCATCACCAACAAGGCGCCGGTGCGCGAGCAATCGATCGCCAATGCCCCGAAGCTGAAGATGATCGCGGTTGCTGCCACGGGTTATGACGTGATCGATCTGGCCTTCGCCAAGGAGCGCGGCATCACCGTCTCCAACGTGCGCGGTTATGCGGTCAACACCGTGCCGGAGCATACGTTCGGCCTGATCTTCGCGCTCCGCCGTTCCATCGTCGGTTTTCGTGAGGACGTGATCGCCGGCGAATGGCAGCGCGCCAACCAGTTCTGCTTCTTCAACCATCCGATTAAGGATCTGGCCGGATCGACGCTCGGTATTTTGGGCCGCGGCACGCTCGGCAAGTCGGTGGCGAAGATCGCCGAGGCGTTCGGCATGAAGGTCATCTTCGCGGCCCGGAAAGATGCCGAAAAGGTCGAGCCCGGCTACACCGCCTTCGACGAGGTGCTGGAAACGTCGGATATCATCACCTTCCACATGCCGCTGACGCCGGCGACCCGCGACCTCATCGGCCTGCCCGAGTTCCGAAAGATGAAGCGGCATCCGCTGATCATCAATACCGCCCGCGGCGGCCTGGTGAACGAGGCCGATCTGGTGACCGCGCTCGACGAGGGCCTGATCGGCGGCGCCGGTTTCGACGTGCTGACCAGGGAGCCGCCGGCGCCGGACAATCCGCTGCTGACGATCCTGGAACGGCCGAACTTCATCCTCACCCCGCATGTGGCCTGGGCGAGCGACGAGGCGATGCAGACGCTCTGGGCGCAGGTCATCACCCATGTCGAGAATTTCGAAAAGGGCTCGCCGTCCAACGTGCTCTGAGGCAACACGCTCGGAAGAGAGGTCATGACATCCGCCATTTCCCATCGTCGCTTGTCGGATTGCAGCCTGGAAGAGGCGGCTGAAGGTTTTACTGCCGGCTTTTCGGGCTATGTGGTGCCGATGAATGTGACGGTCCCGTCGCTGCGGTTGCGCATCGAACGCGATCATGTCGATCTCGATGAGAGCTTCGTCTATTTCGACGGCGAAAAACCGGCTGGCATTCTGCTGATCGGCCGGCGGGGTGATCTTTCGCGGGTCGGCGCGGTCGGCATGGGGCCGACGATCCGCGGCCGCGGTTTCGGACGCAGCGTCATGCTCAATGCCATCGAGGCGGCGAAGGGGCGCGGCGACCGAAAACTCATCCTCGAGGTGATCAACACCAATGAGCGGGCGCGCGATCTCTATCTGTCGCTCGGCTTCGTGATTACCCGCAAACTTGTGGGCTTCGGCCGCAGCCGCAGGCTTGCCGCTCCGGATGTGGCGCCGACCAAGGAAAGCGACCTGAAGAGGGCCGCAGCGATGCTCGCAAAATTCGCCGATGCCGGCCTCTCCTGGCAGACGGATCCCCGAAGTTTTGAGAGAGCCGGCGCGCCGCTGAAAGGTTTCGTGCTCGATGACAAGGCGGCCGTGCTTCTGGATGACTCGGGCAAGGATATCCGGCTCCTCGGCCTCGCGGTCGATCCCACCCATCGCCGGCAGGGGTTTGGCCGGTCGCTGACCGATGCCCTCGCCGCCCGTTATCCGGGCCGCAGGCTCTTCATCATCGAAAACGTGCCGGAGGGCCTGCTCGACCGCTTCATGCGGCGGATCGGCTGGCGGAAAAGTACCCTCACCCAGTCCGAGATGGCAATCGATCTCACCTAGTCGCCGAGTTCGATCCAGGCCGGCGCGTGGTCGCTCGCATGGTCGCGGCCGCGGACGTGGCGGTCGACGCCGGCTGCCTGCAACCGGTCCGCGATCGAGGGGCTGAGCAATAGGTGGTCGAGCCGCAGGCCGGCGTCTCGGCCCCAGGCGTTCCTGAAATAATCCCAGAACGTATAGATGCGCTCGCCGGGGTGGAGCTTGCGGATCGCGTCGGTCCAGCCTTGTTCCCGCAGTCGGGAGAAAGCCTCTCGTACCTCCGGCCGGAACAGCGCGTCATCCCGCCAGCGTTCCGGTTTGTAGACATCGAGATCGGTCGGCATGACGTTATAGTCGCCGGCAAGGACGATGGGTGCACCTGTCTCCAGCAGCGCCTGAGCGTGCGCCAGAAACCGCTCGTACCAGGCAAGCTTGTAGGCGAACTTCGGCCCTGGGGCGGGATTGCCGTTCGGAGCATAGAGGCAGGCGATCAGCACGCCCTGCACCGCGGCTTCGATATAGCGGCTGTGAAGGTCCTCCGGATCGCCCGGCAGGCCGCGGCGCGTCTCGATCGGATCGGCGTCGCGTGCAAGGATGGCGACGCCGTTCCAGCTTTTCTGGCCGTGCCAGGCTGCGCCGTAACCCGCCTTCCCGATCGCCTTTGCCGGAAACTTCTCCTGCGGCGCCTTCAGCTCCTGCAGACAGACAACGTCCGGCGCCGCCTCCTCAAGCCATTCGAGGAGCAGGCCGAGGCGACCGTTGACGCCGTTCACATTGAAGGTCGCGATCTTCATGGATGCATCAACGTCGAGGGCGGCATTTGGATGCGGTTAAGCTTGTGGACAAAAGCGTTTTACAAATTAGCAAAACGTTCAGGGATAGTCTGGAAGATGCCTTTTCAATCGACCGCGCCGCATCCGCGCGGCAAAAACCATTTGTGGAGAGGTCCGTCGATGGCGGAAGCAATCGAAAATAGCGTGCGCGAGTTCATCGCGGAAAATTTTCTTTTCCGGGCCGACGCGCAGGTTTCCAACAACCAGTCGCTGCTCGAAAGCGGCGTGATCGATTCCACCGGCGTGCTCGAACTGATCGCCTTCCTGGAACAGACCTACGGCATCACCGTGGCCGACGATGAAATCGTTCCGGAAAACCTCGACAGTATCGACAACATGACGAGCTACCTGTCGATCAAGCTGGCAGCGGCCTGAGGCTGCGCCGGTGCGCATAGAGGCCAGGCTCCGCGATAGTGCCAGACGTTTCGGGACAAAGCTCGCGCTCATCGCGGGCGACGTCCGGCTGACCTACGCAGAACTCGATGCCTTGTCCGATCGCCTCGCCGCAAGCCTTGCCAGCGGCGGCATCAAGCCCGGTGACCGGGTACTGATGGTGCTGGACAACAGCCATGAGGCGGTGGTCAGCTTTTTTGGCCTCTGGAAGGCGGGTGCCGTGCCCTGCCCACTTTATCCGTCGATCAAGGCGGAAAAGCTCTCTGTCATTCTCACCAGCACAGAGGCTTCCGCGGTCATCACCCATGCCCGTCAGCGGGCAACCGTGAATGCGGCCATCGCCATGGCGAAGATGCAGCCGCTGACGATCGTCGCCCAGGCGGATGCCGGCGACGATCTCGGTCGCGGATTACGGTTCGAGGATCTGGTCCGCGACGAGGTTTCGGTACCACTCGGGAAATTCGACAACACCGAAGCGCTGGCGCTGCTGCTTCACACCTCGGGCTCCACCGGCCAGCCGAAGGGCGTGATGCTGACCCACGCCAATGTTGGCGCCGCCTGCGAAGCGATCGTTGCCTATCTCGGCAATACGTCCGAGGACGTCGTGCTCAGTGTCCTGCCGCTGTCCTTCGGCTACGGCATCACGCAGGTGGTGACGATGGTGATGGCCGGCGGTACGCTGGTTCTCGAAAAGAGCTTCGCGTTTCCGCGGAAGATCCTCGAACGGCTGACAGAGGTAAAGGCGACGGGTTTCCCGCTCGTGCCGCCGATGGCCGCTCTGATTACCGGCATGAAGGATCTGGAGCCGGGTTTCCTGCCACATCTGCGCACCATCACCAGCGCCGCCGCGGCCATGCCGCCGGCCCTTGCAGAACGGTTGCAGCAGCTTTTCCCGGAGATCCGGCTTTTCCTGATGTACGGCCAGACGGAATGTCTGCGTGCCACCTACCTGCCGCCTGAAGAGGTTTCCCGCCGGCCGCTTTCGGTCGGCCGCGCCATTCCCGGCACCAGCGCTTTCGTGATCGGCGAGGACGGACGGCCCGCCCCTCCGGGCACGATCGGCGAACTTGTCGTCGAGGGGCCGCATGTGATGTCCGGTTACTGGGGCAACGGCCTGACCTCGGTAAGGGCATTTTCGCGGGTTGCGGGCAGCAGGCGGCTGCACACCGGAGATCTCTTCCAGGCGGATGCGGACGGCTTTCTCTATTTCGTCAGCCGGCGCGACGACATCATCAAGACACGCGGCGAAAAGGTCAGCCCGCAGGAAGTCGAGCGCGCGCTCTATGCGCTGCCCGGCATCACGGAAGCGGCGGTTGGCGGCATCGACGATCCGATCTTCGGCCAGGTCGTCCGCGCCTATGTGGTGGTGGAGGACGGCGTGACGCTGACCGAACGGGAAATCATCCGCCACTGCGCCCAGTTGCTTGAAGATTATATGGTGCCGAAAAGCGTCGAGTTCCGCGACGCGCTGCCGCGTACGACGACCGGCAAGATCCGGCTCGGCGCGGACGAAACAAACACAGTCACACGGGGGAATGTCGCATGATCCAGAGCCTGAAGCAGGCCCAGAAGGCGGGAAAATTCTCGGCCGAGACGCTGAAGCTCGATGCGGAGGCCGAGATCGAGCGCATCTGCGGGTGGCTGCGCGAGACGGTGCTGAAGGATCTGCGCAAGCGCGGCGCGGTGCTCGGCTTGTCCGGCGGCATCGATTCCAGCGTCACCGCGGCCCTCTGCGCCCGCGCGCTCGGTCCGGGCAAGGTGACGGGCGTCTTCATGCCGGAACATGATTCCGATCCGGACAGCCTGAAACTCGGCAAGGCGCTGGCCGAAGCCGTCGGCGTGGAGACCGTGCTCGAAGATATCGGACCGGCGCTTGCCGCGGCCGGCTGCTATACCCGCCGCGACGGCTTCATCCGCCAGATCGTTCCGGCGTTCGGCGAGGGCTGGGGCTGCAAGGTGGTGCTGGAAAATGCGCTGACCGGCCGCGGCTACAATATTTCCTGGCTGGTGGTCGCCAATCCGGCGGGCGAACAGAGCCGCCACCGCATGCCGCTCGAGGTCTATCTCGGCATGATCGCGGCCGCCAACATGAAACAGCGTACCCGCAAGCAGATCGAATATTATCATGCCGACCGGCTGAACTTTGCCGTCGCCGGCACGCCGAACCGGCTCGAGTACGATCAGGGCTTCTTCGTGAAGAACGGCGATGGCGCCGCGGATTTCAAGCCGATCGCGCATCTCTACAAGAGCCAGGTCTATCAGCTTGCCGAAGCCCTCGGCGTACCCGCCGATATTCGCCGGCGCCCGCCGACGACGGACACATGGTCGCTGCCGCAGGGCCAGGACGAGTATTACTTCTCGCTTCCCTATGACCGGATGGATCTCTGCCTCTACGGGCTCGACAACGGGATTGCGCGGGAAGAGGTCGGCGACGCCGCCGGGCTGACGCCGGACGAGGTCGATGCCGTCTGGCGCAATATCGCCTCGAAGCGCAAGGTGGCGGAATATCTGCATGCTGAACCGGTGACTATGCTCGGTTAAGTGGGCTCGGCTGAGAAGCCTCAGTCGAACCGGTCGCCGATCAGGCGCGTCCAGCTTTCTCCGGCTAGGCCGCTGATCAGCGCCTGGCCGGACCTGATCGGCTCCAGCAGGCTCTTGTCGCGCGCCTGCGCGACAAAGAACGATCGGCCGTAGAAAATTGTCTTGCGGCTCATCAGCGTCGGGATCAGCCATGGATGCCCGCCGCCGCGTATGCCGGAGCATCCCATCTCGTAAGCGTGGGCAAACAGGTCGTCGACCATTTCCGCTGCCGCGTTCGGCGCCGACAACGCCTGCAGCAGCCAGCCGATCTCGCCGGGACCGGCGAAATAGACGTAGGCCGCAAGCGGTCGTCCGTCCGGAGCAGAGCCGACGCGCCATTCCGGATAGCCGAAATTCCGCTTGTTTTCCGCCTGATCCAGGAACCATCCCAACGAACGATCATCCCAGCGCGGGCGAAGGGGATAGTTCAAGGCAAGCGTCAGAACCGCCGTGCCGAACTCCTCGCGGGTGACGTCGCGGAACGTGATCTTCGAGGCGTTGCGTTCGGCCGGCCGAAGAGGCGTCATGCGGACCAGCGCCGAGCCACGGTCGGCGATCCGACCGAAGGGACGCAGGAGGGCCGCGGGACGCAACCGCCTGGCCAGGACCTCGACCGCTGCGGAAGCCGGACGCAGGATGCGCAGCCAATTCATGCTGTAGCCGGGATCGAGCGGATGGCCGGCCTTCTGCCACATGCCGAGCGCCGTGGAATTGGCGGTCTCTGTCAGCGAGATATCCTGCGGACCGGCGAGGAAGGAGCGCAGCAGCCGTGCCCCGGCGAGTGGATTATCCTTCGGGTTCTGGACCATCATCGAGCCGGCGAAGGCGGCGCGGAGCGGTCGGCCGTCAAGTTCCAGCCGCGACGGAAAGACGCCGATAAAACCGGAGACCCTTCCACCAGTGCCGGCAAAGACCTTCGAACGGATATCGGGCTCCGCCCAGGGATGGTCGAAAAAGGCTTCTTCCAGATAGGCGATCAATGAGGGCGACGGCGCATTCGTTTTGCGGAACGTCTCCTGGAAAAGCTGCGCTACAGCCTCGATATCACCGCGCTCGAAATCGCGGACCGTGCCCGCTTCCGTCTTTCCCGTCATCGCCGTCCCCTTGTCGCGAGGACCTTGCATCAGGAGAATTAAATAAACGAAAAGAGGCCCCGCAACGCGGAGCCTCCGGAGTTCCATTGGCGGAACGCTTACATCCAGTACGGCGGAATGCCGTAATAGTCGTAGATCGTCCGGCCCTTGTCGTTGTACCAGGTATCGTCATCCAGATCGCGGTAACGCGGGGCGCCGGTGATCTGCTCCTTGGTCAGGTCGATGCGGTAGCCATCGAGCTGTTCGTCGTAACGAAGCTTTTCCCAGGGCAGCGGGTAGTAGTCGTCGCCGATACCCAGAAAGCCGCCGAAGCTGAGCACCGCATAACCGACCCGACCGCCGCGCTTTTCGAGAAGCACGCGGACGATAGAGCCGATATGTTTGCCGTCGGCGCCATAAACCTTTGTCCCTTCGACCTTGTCGCTGGCGATCAGCGATGGGCTGTCCTTGACATAGGGATCCTGTCCGGCTCGTGGTTCTTGATGCAACATTGCGCACCTCCTTTTCGTGATTCCTCGTGCATTTCGCAACGGATGGAAAACGCCCGATCCTTTGGGATGTTCCGCTGTCGGTTCAATTGCACCTGGATACGAACATCAGGCCCCTCGTTGACGTTTACGTCAAAGGCGGATAGCTGTTTAAATCTGTGCGGATGGCTTGATGCTGTCGCGGCATGGCATAATCTGTTGTTCGCGGGAAGGTGGAGGACCTGACCCGCACGCGCCGGGAAAGCGCGGGACAACAACAAGAACGATAGAGGAGGTCGGCATGAACGAAGTCACCGCACGTACCGGTGCCAATCCACCCAAGATCTGGCTCGCCTCCTATCCGCCGACGGTGCCGGCCGAGATCCCGCCGCTGCACCATCATTCGCTCGGAGACCTTTTCGAGGACAGCTGCGCCCGGTATGCGGACCGTCCCGCCTTTTCGAGCATGGGCAAGTCGCTGACCTACCGTCAGCTCGAAGCGGAAAGCCGCAAGATCGGCGCCTGGCTGGAAGCCCAGGGCCTCGTCAAGGGCGACCGCGTGGCGGTGATGCTGCCCAACATTCTCCAGAACCCGGTGATCGTATACGGCATCCTTCGCGTCGGCATGGTGGTCGTCAACGTCAACCCGCTCTACACCCCGCGCGAACTGGCCTACCAGCTGAAAGATGCCGGCGCCAAGATGATTTTCGTCCTCGAAAACTTTGCCCATACCGTGCAGCAGGCTTTGCCGCAGACGGAGATCAGCCAAGTGGTCGTCGCCACGATGGGCGACATGCTCGGCCTGAAGGGCCATATCGTCAATCTGGTCGTGCGCAAGGTGAAGAAGCTCGTGCCGGAATGGTCGCTGCCATCGAGCCGAAGCTTCAAGCAGGTGGTTGCCGAAGGCGCCCGGCAAACGATGAAACCGGTCGAGGTCTCGCCTCACGATATCGCCTTCCTGCAATATACCGGCGGCACGACCGGCGTTTCCAAGGGCGCGATCCTCACGCATGCCAACCTGCTCGCCAACAAGGAGCAGATGGCGCTGTGGCTGGAAACCGCGTTCCTCAACAAACCGCGCCCGGAGCAGATCCAGTTCGTCTGCGCCCTGCCGCTCTATCATATCTTTGCGCTGACGGTGAATTCGCTGATGGGGGTTGCGACCGGCAGCCACAATATCCTGATCGCTAACCCGCGCGACATTCCGGCCTTCGTCAAGGAACTGCAGAAATACAAGATCCACATCTTCCCCGGGCTCAACACGCTGTTCAATGCGCTGATGAACAACCCGGATTTCCAGAAGCTCGACTTCTCCTCTCTATTGCTCGTGTTCGGGGGTGGCATGTCGGTGCAGCGGCCGGTCGCCGAGCGCTGGCTGAAGATGACCCATAGCCAGATAACCGAGGGTTATGGTCTGTCGGAAACCTCGCCGGTCGCCACCGCCAACCGGCTCGACGCCACCGAATTCAGCGGCATGATCGGGCTTCCCATCTCCTCCACGGAAATCTCGATCCGTAACGACGACGATTCCGAGGTGGAACTCGGCGATGTCGGCGAGATCTGCATCCGTGGCCCGCAGGTGATGGCCGGTTACTGGAACCGCCCGGACGAAACCGCCAAGGTCATGACGGGGGACGGTTATTTCCGGACCGGCGACATGGGTTATATGGACCGCCAGGGCTACACCAAGATCGTCGACCGAAAGAAGGACATGATCCTCGTCTCCGGCTTCAACGTCTATCCGAACGAAGTCGAGGAGGTCGTCGCAACCCATCCCGGCGTGCTGGAATGTGCGGCGATCGGCGTGCCGGACGAACATTCCGGCGAGGCAGTGAAGCTCTTCGTGGTCAAGAAGGATCCCAACCTGACGGAGGCGGACGTCAAGGCCCATTGCGTGGCCAGCCTGACCGGCTACAAGCGCCCGCGATTCATCGAATTCCGCACCGAACTGCCGAAATCCAATGTCGGCAAGATCCTGCGTCGGGAGCTGCGCGGCTAACCTACCGTTGCAACGCTGCGACAGATGACGACCAAGCGTGTGTCGTAAAGCCGGAATCCCTCCGTTAGCGGTGGACGATGCGGCAGTCCTTGATTAGCCCTTTCCGCGGGGGCTGGTCAAAGCATGTTGGAGTTCGCTTGGAAAGCCGCGCCGGAGTTTCGTTTCGTGTGATTGCCGTCGTCACGGTGCTGAGCGTCCTTGCAGGCTGTGCGGGGCGCCCAGAAGGCGTGCTCATTCCAACCCAGACGCAGGCAGCCGGGACCTCGACGGTCGATGTGCTGGTGGCAACCACGCGACGCCCGACCGAGACGCCCGGTGTGCTGTTTTCCGGCGAGCGCGGCAAGGAGCCCGTCGTTACCGAGATTGCGGTCTCCATCCCGCCGGACAAGGCCCGAGAGATCGGGCAGGTGCAGTGGCCGTCGAAGCTGCCTGCCAATCCTGCAAAGGAGTTCGCGACGGTTTCCGTGACGCCGCTTGCCACCCCGGCTGCTGAATCCTGGCTCAAGGGCCACCTGGGCAAGAGCCGGCGGGTCTTCGTCTTCGTGCACGGCTTCAACAACCGCTACGAGGACGCCGTCTACCGCTTTGCCCAGATCGTCCATGACTCCAACGCCGACGTGGCTCCGGTCCTGTTCACCTGGCCGTCGCGCGGCAGCATCTTCGCCTATAACTACGACAAGGAAAGCACCAACTATTCCCGCGATGCGCTGGAGGAGATGCTGCGCCGGCTGGCGAAAGAGCCGAATGTCGGGGAAATCACCGTCATGGCCCATTCCATGGGATCGTGGCTGACCGTCGAGGCGCTCCGGCAGATGGCGATCCGCGACGGTCGGGTGGCGCCGAAGATCCAGAACGTCATCCTCGCCTCCCCCGATCTCGATGTCGACGTGTTCGGCCAGCAGCTTGCCGAAATCGGCGAAAAGCGGCCGCATTTCACGCTGTTCGTTTCCCGCGACGATCGGGCGCTCAGCCTGTCGCGACGGATTTCCGGCAATATCGACCGGCTCGGCCAGGTGGATCCGACCGTCGAGCCCTATCGCAGCGAATTCGAGAAGGCTGGCATTGTCGTCCTCGACCTCACGGCGCTCAAGACCGGCGACAGGTTGAACCACGGCAAGTTCGCCGAGAGCCCGGAAGTGGTGAAGCTGATCGGCAACCGGCTGATTGCCGGCCAGACGGTAACCGATAGCGATGTCGGGCTCGGCGACCGGCTCGGTGCCGTGGCGTTGGGTGCCGCCCAGACAGTCGGCGGGGCGGCGAGCGTCGCCGTCAGCACGCCGATCGCGATCTTCGATCCGGCGACGCGACGCACCTACAACGACCAAGTCGACCGGCTCGGCAATGCTGTCGGCAACACGGTGACGACTGCTGTCGGGCAATAAACACGCCATCGCTTTCGGCCGTGCTTGATTTGACATGGAAACGGAATAGGTTCCCGATCATCCCATTCAGAGTGCCGAGGAATCACCCATGCAGGCCATCGTCCAAGACCTGAAGTCCACCGTCGCGAAAACCAATGCCACGGACATCCGCGCCGCCTTCGCGGCCGATTCCGGCCGTTTCGCCAAGTTCAGCGCCGTTTTCGACGATCTCCTGATGGACTATTCCAAGACGGCCGTGAACGAGGAGACCATGGTGCTGCTCGAAAAGCTGGCAGATGCCAGCGGGATTGCGGCCAAGCGCGAGGAGATGTTCTCGGGCGTTGCGATCAACTTCACCGAAGGCCGCGCTGTCCTGCATACGGCACTGCGCAACCGCTCCAATACGCCTGTTCTGGTCGACGGCAAGGACGTGATGCCGGATGTCAACGGCGTGCTCGCCGCCATGGGCAAGTTCGCCGACGGCATCCGCTCGGGCGCGCTGAAGGGCGCGACGGGCAAAAAGATCACCGATATCGTCAATATCGGCATCGGCGGTTCCGATCTCGGCCCGGTCATGGTCACCCTGGCACTGGCACCGTTCCACGACGGCCCGCGGGCGCATTTCGTCTCCAATGTCGATGGCGCCCATATCGCCGACACGCTGAAGCTGCTCGATGCGGAAACGACGCTGTTCATCGTCGCTTCCAAGACCTTCACGACCATAGAGACGATGACCAATGCAGCCTCGGCGCGCGCCTTCATTGCCGACAAGCTCGGGGAGGCAGCCGTCGGGCATCACTTCTGCGCCGTCTCCACCGCGCTCGACAAGGTCGCCGCCTTCGGCATCGACAGCGACCGCATCTTCGGGTTCTGGGACTGGGTCGGCGGACGGTATTCGATCTGGTCGGCAATCGGCCTGCCGCTGATGATCGCCGTCGGCCCTGAGAACTTTGGCAAGTTCCTGGACGGCGCGCATGCGATGGACACCCATTTCCGCACTGCGCCGGTGCGCCAGAACCTGCCGATGCTGCTCGGCCTGATCGGCTTTTTTCACCGCAACGTTCTCGGCTATCCGTCGCGCGCCATCCTGCCCTATGACCAGCGGCTGCTGCGCTTCCCGGCCTATCTGCAGCAGCTCGATATGGAATCGAACGGCAAGGGCGTGACGATCGACGGCACCCCGGTCGAGGGCAATTCCGGCCCGGTGGTCTGGGGCGAACCCGGCACCAACGGCCAGCACGCCTTCTATCAGCTCATCCACCAGGGCACGACCGTCATCCCAGCCGAGTTCATGATCGCGGCCAACAGTTTCGAGCCGCATCTGCGCCACCAGCACGAGTTGCTGATCGCCAATTGCCTGGCGCAGTCGGAAGCGCTGATGAAGGGCCGCACCGTGGCGGAGGCCAAGGCGCAGCTCACCTCAAAGGGAATGGACGATAGGCAGGCCGACTTCATCGCGCCGCACCGCGTCTTCACCGGCAACCGCCCCTCGATCACCTTCGTCCACGACAAGCTGACGCCATTCGCCCTCGGCCGGCTGATCGCGCTCTACGAACATCGCGTATTCGTCGAAGGAGTGCTGTTCCGCATCAACTCGTTCGACCAGTGGGGCGTCGAGCTCGGCAAGGAACTGGCGACCGGCCTGCTACCCGTCGTGGAAGGCAAGGAAAGTGCTTCCGGCCACGACGCATCGACGCAAGGGCTGGTGAAGGCGCTGCTCACCGCCCGGAAATGACGTTTCGGCCCTCACGTCCGGGGGCCGAACTATCTCCCTTTAAAGACCGAAGGCAGGGCCTCAGAGACCGATCTCATGGGCAAACGGCGGGTTGGCGCCCGCCCGCGATACGGTGACGGCAGCGGCCTTTGCGCCGAGTGCCAGAGCCTTGCTCACGGCATCCTCGGTCAGACGCGCGACCTTTTCCTTGGTCAGCAGGTCCTGCATCTTCAGCGAGGCCAGAATGCCCGCATCGAAGGTGTCGCCGGCGCCCACCGTGTCGACCACCGTGACGCGCTCGCTCGGCACGGATACCTTGAAGCTCTTGGTATAGCCGGTGGCGCCATCCGCGCCACGAGTGAGGACCACCAGCTTGGCGCCCTGATCCAGCCAATGCGCTGCCAGCGTGTCATGGTCGCCTTGCATGCCGAACCAGTCCAGGTCCTCATCGGAAAACTTGATGATGTCGGACATGGCGGCCATCCGGCGGACGCGGTCCATGTGCTTCGGCTTGTCCTTGATGAAGCCGGGGCGGATGTTCGGATCGAAGGAGATCACCCGCTTGCGGTACTCGCGGGCCATCAACGCCTCGTAAGTGCCGCCGCAGGGTTCGTGGATCAGGCTGATCGCGCCGAAATGCATGGCCTCGCAGTCATCGCCGAGCGGCGGCAGGTCGGCCTCGGTGATCATCCGGCCGGCAGTGCCTTCGTCGTAGAAAGCATAGGTCGCCTGGCCGTTGACGAGTTTCACGAAGGCAATCGTGGTCGGGCGGGAAGAGACAGCCGCAAGGCTGTAATCCACGCCGCTCTTTGCCAGCGTGTCTCGCAGGACGTCACCCATCAGATCATCGGAAATGCCGGTGAAAAACGCGGTCGGCTGGCCAAGCCGCCCGAGCGCTATCGCGGTGTTGAAGATCGCGCCGCCGGCGTAAGGCGCAAAGCCTTTTTCACCGAGCGTGGTGTCACGCGGAAGCATATCGATCAGGGCTTCGCCGCAGCACAAAATCATAAAATCCTCCCGCGCGCTTCTCAGCAGTTTTTCAATCGATTAAGCGAGCTTTTGCCAAAAGGCCAGAGCAAAAATTCAGAGCGCGATCTCGCCGACGCCGCCATTGCGTCCCGACCAGGCCAGCGGTGCGTCGAGAAAGGCCTCGACTTCCGACAGCGTGTTGTCATCGAAAAGCTTGCCTTCCCTGGCCGCCGCCAGGACGTTACGCCAGGTGGCGATGTGATGAAGCTTCACCTGGCCGTTCGAGAAGCGTTCGTAGGCTTCCGGGAAAATATCGTAGAAGAAGAGCGCGATGCCGTGATCGACGGTAGCGCCGGCAGCCCGGATCGCATCGATGAACTTGAACATGCTGCCGCCGGCAGTCGTCAGGTCCTCGATGACCAGCACGCGCGCGCCCTCCGGCAGATGGCCCTCGATCTGGGCATTGCGCCCGTGGCCCTTCGGCGCCTTGCGAACGTAGATCATCGGCAGGCCCAAACGTTCGGCGAGGAAAGCCGCGAAGGGAATGCCTGCGGTCTCGCCGCCGGCAACGCAGTCGAACTTCTCGAAACCGGCGTCGCGCATGACGGTCGCGGCCGCGAAATCCATGATCGCCGAGCGGATGCGCGGATAGGAAATCAGCTTGCGGCAGTCGATATAGACCGGGCTCATCAGGCCGGAGGCAAATTTATAGGGCTTGTCGGCGCTGAAATGGACCGCTCCGATCTCCCAGAGCATCTTCGCCATCAGTTCGGCCATTACGCCGCGGTCCGGAAATGTGGTTTGAATCATGCGCCCGCTCCTTTTGTCAAAACCACGCGCCGCAATAGCAGCATGCGGCAGAGTATGCCAGACGATGCGAAAAATAAGGAGGGAGTCAGGCGGTGGTACGCGTTTCGTTCAGGTCCACCGGGCGAAGATAACCTGCGACATGCACGCGGTCGCGGCCGGCCCGCTTTGCTTCGTAGAGCGCGTTATCGGCAAGGCCCAGCACGGCTTCGAAAGGCTGGCCGGTCGGGGCACCGACCGCCACACCGGCGCTGACCGTGCACTTGAGCACCGCGTCGCCGATGATGATCTCGCGAGCGGCGAAACGGCGGGAGATGTCATTGGCGATCCGCTCGGCCCGTCCGGGAAGGGCGTTGACGAGGATCATCACGAACTCCTCGCCGCCAAGCCGAGCCACGGTGTTGCGAATTTTAGTGCCGCTTCTGAGATCGTCGGCAAAAAGCCTCAGCACTTCGTCGCCGGCGGCATGGCCGTGCTGGTCGTTGATGGCCTTGAACCGATCGATATCGAAAACGACGACGGCAGTCGACGGACCGAGAGTGCGATGGCCATACTGCTCGAAGAGAGCGCGGCGGTTGAGAAGCCCCGTCAGCGCATCGGTGATCGCTTCGTGGCGATGGTGGGCCGCCATGCGCCACTGATGCAGCGCCAGCGACAGCGCACCGATGCCGGTCATGCCGGCGATGCAGACAGCGATATTGAGGTTTTCGGCCCAGTTGTCGGGCGCGTGGCCCAGCACCCATTGTTGCCCGTCGATCAGGACGACGGCACATAGGGCGAAAGACACCGCGGTGGCGGCGTAGAGCACCGCCATTCCGATGAGTGGTCCCGGCGCCTCCCGGCGTGCGCACCAATATTGCCTGGCGGTTTCGAGGAGTAGCCCCGCCGTGGCAAGGTTCATGACGATGAACCCGAGGCCATCGAGGCCGGCAATCATCAGCGGCAGGCCGAAAGTCACGGAAGCAGCGGTAATGGCACCGGCCATGATCCAGGGCCGGGTCCCGCTGCGGAACTGCACCGATGCCGCATAGATCGTGCCGAACCCCGCCATCAGGAACGTATAGGCGATCGAGGCGCCGACGACGTCGGCTTCGACGGTATAGGAACTATAGGCGAAAATGCCCGAAACCGTGAGGCAGAGCGCGATGACGAGGGTGAGAAGGAAGGAATCGGTGCGACGCGAATACCATGTGCCGAACAGCGTCACCATCAGGCACGCCGCTGAGACGCCCAGCGCGAGCAGAAGAGAATGATAGTCGAGCATCATGCCTAGCTTTCTCTTCGGGTACATCCCCGCCGGAAAATCTTGGGCGCCAAGCTAAGCCCGGATTCTATCCAAAAGGTTACCGGATCGATCCAAATTCCATCAATCGATGACCATTAGAATTTACTAATCAATCACTTGCCAATGAAGCGGGAACATCGGATCGAAGACCGTGATCGGCCCGGCGCCGCTGTCGCGCTTGGCTGGAAACTTCACCGGTTCATCACGCTTTTCAAGCGTGATCGTTTCTTCGTTCGGCTTCAGCCCATACCAGGCAGGGCCGTTCAGCGAGGTGAAAGCCTCCAGCTTGTCGAGTGCATTGTCGTCCTCGAACACATGCGCGAGGCAGCTCATGGTGTTGACCGACGTATAGATGCCAGCGCAGCCGCAGCCGCATTCCTTCAGCGGATCGACATGGGGTGCGGAATCGGTGCCAAGGAAGAAGCGCGCATCACCGGATGTCGCTGCCGCGCGTAGTGCGAGGCGATGGTTCTCGCGCTTGGCCACCGGCAGGCAGTAATAATGGGGGCGGATGCCGCCGACCAGGATGGCGTTGCGATTGATGATCAGGTGGTGGGTGGTGATCGAACCGGCCAGATTGCCCTTCGACGACTTGATGTAATCGATGCCGTCGGCGGTCGTCACGTGCTCCATCGTGATTTTCAGTTCCGGCAGGCGCTGGCGCAGCGGATCGAGCACTGTTTCGATGAAGACGGCTTCGCGATCGAAGATGTCCACTTCCGGGGTGGTCACCTCGCCGTGCACGCAGAGCGGCAGACCGATCTTCGCCATGCGTTCCAGAACCGGCATCGCCTTGTTGAAGTCGCGCACGCCGCCATGGGAATTGGTCGTGGCCCCGGCGGGATAAAGTTTTACGGCCGAGATCAGGCCGCTCGTCTTGCCCTCTTCCACGTCGTCCGGGTCGGTATTCTCCGTCAGGTAGAGCGTCATCAGCGGCTCGAAGCGATCGCCTGCCGGAAGGGCGGTGAGAATGCGGTCGCGATAAGCCCTGGCATCCGAGGTCGTCACCACCGGCGGCACCAGGTTGGGCATGATGATTGCGCGTGCGAAATGCCGGCTCGTATCGCCGATCACCGCTTGCAGGACGTCGCCGTCGCGAAGGTGCAGGTGCCAGTCGTCAGGGCGGCGGAGCGTGAGCGTTTTCATGGGAGAACTTCCGGACGTGGTCGATCAGTCCGCCATAACATCAATGGTTCGGACAAAACAATCCGATCATGCGAGGAACCTGCAATCCAGCAGGCCCGATCCAGGTTACTTCTCACGCGAATGTGCGGGATGCAAAGGCTTCTCGCGCACGAAACCTGAAAGGCACGCGGAACCGGTGCCTGCTTCCGGCGTTCGTTAAGCAATCTGAATGATCAGTTAAATCGGAGCGCAAGATGAAATCCCGCCTCTCGAAAGTCAACAGGGGTTTTGCAATTGCCACAGGTACCGCCGTCGCGCTCTGCGCCCTGACGGTTTCACTGGGCGCCGAGGAACGCGCCAAACTGCAGCTCACCTCTGCCGTGCAGACGGAATGTGACCGCCTCGCCGGCAGCCCCTACGATCAGCAGCGCAACGGAAAGTTTGCACCTGTCGGCATTTCGGATATCGACGGCACCGCGGTAGACGCCTGCCGCATGGCCTATGACGCGACCGGCAATCCGCGTTTCGCCTATCAGCTCGGCCGGGCTCTCAACAAGACCCAGCAGGCCGACCAGGCGATGAATGCCTACGATGTTGCAGTCCAGGCGGGATATGCCGCCGCCAAGGTGAATTTCGGCATGCTGATGGGCCGGCTCGGCGACGAACGATCGGAGTTCCAGCTCTATACCGAGGCTGCCAATGGCGGCAACGTGTTGGCCGCCTACAATCTCGGCGTCGCTTATCGCGATGGCCTCGGCACCCAGCCGGATGTCGAGCGGGCGCTCACGTGGTTTGAAAAGGCGGCGGCGGAAGGCGACGACACGGCTGCCTTCAATATCGGGGCGATCTATGACGAAGGCCAACTTGTGGAGCAGGACGACCAGACGGCGATCGCCTGGTACGACCTTGCGGCTCAGCGCGGCAATACCGATGCGATGATCAATCTCGGGCTGATGTATGAGGCCGGCGAAGGCATCGAAGCCAATGCTCTGAAGGCTGCCGAAATGTACGGCAAGGCTGCCGAGAAAGGCGATGTCTTCGGCGCCTACAAATTTATGCAGATGCAGGAACTGGGCATTGTCCCGGGTCCGAGCGACCCCGCGACGATCGAAGGTGTCAATTCGCTGGTGCTGAAGCCGGGCGACATGGAGCAGTCGGCCGGCAACGGCAAGAAAATCTGAAACTCAGATTTCCCCAGCGGATGGCCCCCATACGTCGGTCATCGCAAATCCGTCCGACAGCGGATCGAACGGATCAAGGGCAATCTGATGCAGACCGAAAGTGAAACCACGGCCGGTGATCGTCGGAACGATCGCCGGCTTTCCTGCGACCTCCGTTTCGGACGCCAATCCCACCTCGAACTCAGAACCGATGATCGAGCGCGACTTGAAGACGTCCCCCACCTTGACCTTGCCGCGCGCATGGAGCGCTGCCAGGTTGGCGGAATTGCCGGTGCCACAGGGCGAACGGTCCGCCCTGCCCGGCCACATCGTCGTGCAGGTCCGCACCGTGCCATCGGCTTCGGTGTCCCGGAACATCACATAAGCGACGCCGGAGATCGCGGGGATTTCCGGGTGGACGACTTCGATCTGCCTGTTGATGAGGTCCTTCAGCACCATGCCGGCCTGGACGAGTGCTGCCGCATTGCCCTTCTCGATGGTGAGACCGATCTGGCCGACATCCACCAGCCCGTAAAAGATCCCGCCATAACAAAGGTCGAGCGTGATATCGCCCCACGACGGGGTCTGAACCGTGACATCAAGCTGATGCACGAAAGACGGCACCATGGTGAGCTTCACCTTCTCGCAGCGCCCGTCGCGGCACGTCGCGGTCGCACGCACGAGGCCGGCCGCGGTTTCCAGAATAACGACGGTTTCAGGCTCCTGCATTTCGACAATGCCGGACTCCAGAAGCGCCGTTGTCACGCAGATCGAGTTCGACCCGGAACTCGCATGCGCCTGGTCCGGCTGCAGGATGATGAATGCGGCGTCCGAATCGGGATGTTTCGGCGGCAGCAGCAGATTGACAGAGCCGATCGGCGCTCCGCGCGGCTCGAGGCAGAGGAAACGACGAAGCTCGTTGCCCTTCGGATCGGTGTTCAGCCAGTGAAGCTGGGCGGCAACCGTTTCGCCCGGGATCTTCGGCACGCCGCCGATCGCGACCTTGCCGATCTCACCCTCGCAATGAACGTCCAGCAGCTGGATCGTGCGCTTCCATCTCATCTCAGATACTCCGATCAGACGTGACGGGTGATGCCGCCATCGACGCGGATGTTCTGGCCGGTGATGTAGCCGGCGCCATCCGACAAGAGGAAAGAGGCAGTCTTTGCGATTTCTTCGACCTGGCCGACACGCTTCATCGGTACCTTTTCCGCCGTTCCGGGCTTGTGATCGAGACTGTCGATGAACCCCGGCAGGATGCAATTCATGCGGATATTGTCGGCCGCATAGCGATCCGAGTAGAGCTTTGTGAAGGCACCCGCAGCTGCACGGTAAGTGCAGGAAACCGGGAAGACGAGCGAGGGCTCGTAGGCGGCGAAGGTGGTGATGTTGACGAAGGCGCCCTTGCCCTGTTTCAGCATGACCGGCGTCACCAGGCGCGCCATGCGCACCAGCGACAGGATCATCATGTCCGAACCGAGTGTCCAGTCCTCGTCGCTGATGTCGAGCAGGTCGCCCTTCGGCGGATGGCCGGTATGATTGACCACGGCATCGATACGGCCGTAGGTCTTCATGGTGAGGTCGAAAATCGCCTGGATGTCCTCGGCCTTTTCCGCGACACCCCGCGAGGCGACGCCACCGAGTTCGGCTGCCAGCTTCTCGCAGCTTTCCGAGGGCGACATCAGCGCGAGCTTGTAACCCTCGGCGTGCAGTTCGCGGGCGATCGCCTCACCCATGCCACGTCCGCCGCCGGTAATTAGCGCGACCTTTTCCGTCTCAGCCATCGGAATCTCCTTGGGGTCTTTATCCGCCTCGAGCAGGCTTCCCCGAACAGATATATCAGCCTCGCCGGTTTGCCTACCGTCTTCAGCGAAGCCAGAGATAACCGAGGTTGAGCTGCATTCTGCCGTCGCCGTAATAATAGGGCAGCGAGAGAGATTTTGCAGGCGATGCGGTTAATCCGAGCGTAGCAGCGGAGGAAAGATCGATCTGCGGCGTGCCCGTCGGGCGCGCGCCATCGGCCCAGATCGCCAGAACCGGCCCCTTCATGTCATCTGGAGCCGGGAAGCCGGCGATCGGCTGCTCGGAATTGACGACCGGCACATCGGGAAACTGTAGCCGCATATTGCCGGCAAGATGCATGCCGGCTGCAACGATCACCGCCGGCCGGCCTTCCGCTTTCAGCGCTTCCGCGACGGAGGCGAGCGGATAGTTGATCCGGGTATAGGCGCCGGTGAGCCCACCCGTGAAAGTCTTGCCCGCCAGCGGGACCGATGTCACAGCCATGATGACGATGAAGACGGGGACGAGGCGCTTGAGATGGAGCGTGGTATCGATGCCCGCTCGTTCCAACTTCAGCAGAAGATAGAGTGGCAGAGGCAGCAGATAGGGATCCAGCCAGCGCTCGGTGATCTTGGTCGTGCCGGCGAAGAGGATCACCAATACGACACCCAGCAGGCCTACCGCCATCATCAGGCCCAGCAGGCGCGTCCAGCGGTCGCCAGCGGACAGCGATCGCCTGAAGTCCTTTTTGAAGGCTATCGCGAAGATGGCGACCGTCAGTGCGCCGAACGCGATGCAGGCAAGCACCAGCGAGCCAAGTGCCCGTACAATACGAACAATGCCATGCGGCGCGTTCGCTTCAACCATCTTGCCGATCGTGCCGGATGTCGCGAGATCGAGATTGCCGCGAAGCCAGAGGGCGTGCGGGAAGACGATTACCAGGCCGACGATCGCGGTCAGCAGGATGCGCGGATCAAGAAGACGGGCACGCCATTCCCTGTCGCAGAATACGGCAATGAGGGCGGAGGCAGGCAGCAGCCCAAAATTGTATTTCGAGATCATGCCGATGCCGATCGCGACCCCAACGATCAGGTAGCCCTGCCAATCCGCCCGGACAAGGGTTCGGAAGAGCCCGTAGAGGAACAGCGACGTCGCCATCAGCACCGCGACGGTGTGCGTCAGATCCTGCTGTGGCATGTAGGAAAGCTGCGGCAGGGTGAGCAGGCTCAGCATCGCCATCGCCGCAAAGGCGGGTCGGGCGTCGATCTCACGCGCCGCCATGCCAAAGAATAGGTAGCACAACAGCAGCATCAGGAATTTCGGCAAGGTCAGCGAAAAGAGCGAGATGCCGATCACGCTGACAAAGGCATTCTGAACCCAGTTGTAGAAAGGCGGCTGCGGACCGTAGCCGGCAAGCCAGTATTGTGAAAACAGCGCCTGCTCGGCCTCGTCCAGCGTCAGTGCGTTGGGCAGCATCAGGCGGACAGCGATGCTCAGCAGGAAATAAGCGCCTAAAAAAAGCGCCGCGGGCCAAAGGCCGCCAGCCAGAAACCCTGTCAGCCGGCCGGGTTTGATCAACTCTTCGGAACGCACCGCGCCCACGCTCTCGCGATTCATTTTTGCCTTATGAGAAAGTTATCATACAAAGCAGGTGGCACAGCCTGCGACGCGGATCAATAGAAACCGCGCGCTCGCCGTTTGATAACTTGCGCCAAATTGAACGCGTGTGGATTTCCTGCCAATCTCCTTACAGGTCAAAAACCGAGAGCGCTGAGGCTTGGATGATCGTCCGGCCTCCGGCCGAGCGGCCAATGGAAACGCCGCTCCGACTCGCGGATGGGCGCGTCGTTGACGGAGGCGAGCCGTCGGCGCATCAAGCCATGTTCGTCAAACTCCCAATTCTCGTTGCCGTAGGAGCGGAACCAGTTGCCGCCGTCGTCGTGCCACTCATAGGCAAAGCGGACCGCGATGCGGTTCTCCCGGAAACTCCACAGCTCCTTGACAAGACGGTAGTCCAGCTCGCGCTGCCATTTGCGGGTGAGGAAGCCGATGATCGCCTCACGCCCCTCGACGAATTCGGCCCGGTTCCGCCAGTAGCTATCGACCGTGTAGGCGAGCGCCACGCGCGCCGGATCCCGGCTGTTCCAGCCATCCTCCGCAAGGCGGACTTTCTCGACCGCCGTTTCCGGCGTGAACGGCGGCAGGGGCGGACGTTGATCGCTCATTGGGTATCTCCATGAATGGCAAGGCGGGCGCGCAGTTCAGCGTTTTCGGATTCGAGCTCGGCCAGTCGGTCCCGAAGGGGACGGACCGCCTCGCCGACCTGTTCCTCGGTGAAGCGGGGAGTGATGTGCTGCGGACAGTTCCAGTCGAAGCTCTCGAGCCGCAGCCGGAAAATCCGTTCGAGCTTCGCCCGGTAGACCGCATCGATGACAAGTGCGTCCAGGGCTGGATCCGCATCAAGCGCCACCTCCTCCACATGCACATAGATCTTCAGCCGGGCACGACGGGCGTAATCCATCAGGAATAGGCATGCCCTGTCGTTCGCCGCGATATTGCCGGTGCTGATATACTGGCGATTGCCGCGATAATCCGCGAAGGCTAATGTCCGGTCGTCGATTACCTTCAGGAAGCCGCGCGGGCCGCCGCGGTGCTGGACATAGGGCCAACCCGTCTCCGAGACCGTCGCCACGTAGAAGCTGTCCCGGTCGGCGATGAAGGCCGCTTCATTCTCTGTCAGGCGATCGAAGTCACGATCACCAGCGAAATTCTGCCAGATGTGATCGGCGCCCATAGCCTTCTGTGCGGCCCGAACGCTCGGTGTGATGGCGATGTCTAGAAAGCCATAGGGCATGAAGGAGCTCCTTCCCGGCAGAGCCGCTATCGGCGCCGTTGAAGAGGATGCATAGCCTTTTCCATAATCCAGCATAATATAGTATTGCTGGAACTCATCTTGTCAAAAAATGGAAAGATGGATGGATCGCTTCGAAGCCATGTCGATGCTGCTGGAGGTGGTGGACAAGGGTAGCCTGTCTGCCGCAGGCCGGGCCCTCCGGGTGCCCGTACCGACGCTCAGCCGGAAAATCTCGGAGCTCGAGGCATCGCTCGGCACGCGTCTGTTGATCCGCACGACCCGCAAACTCACCCTGACCGATGTCGGCGCCACCTATGTAGCGGCGGCGCGACGCATTCTCGAACAGGTCGAGGATGCGGAACGGGAGGCCGCCGGTGAGTTCACAACACCAAAGGGCGAATTGGTCATCACAGCGCCGATCATGTTCGGCCGGCTCCATGTCCTGCCCATCGTCATCGATTTCCTGGCTCTGTTTCCCGAAATCAACATCCGCCTGCAGTTGGCCGACCGCAACGTTCACCTCGTCGACGATCATGTCGATATGGCAGTCCGGATCGGCCAGCTGCCGGACAGCACGATGGTTGCGACGCGGGTCGGATCGATGCGGATGGTGACCTGCGCCAGCCCGGCCCTGCTTGCGGCTCACGGCGTTCCGCAGATACCGGAGGATCTTCGAAGAATGCCGTGGGTGACATTCGAAGGGCCGGCTCCATCGTCAATTCGGCAAATGCTGCCGCCAGGATTGAGTGCGACCGTGGCTGCATCCCGTCTATCCGTCTCGACCGCCGAGGCCGCTGCGGAGGCCGCGATATGCAATGTCGGGGTCACGCGGTTGCTCCATTACCAGGCGGCGGAAGCAATCAAAGCCGGAGCGCTCCGGATCATCTTGGAATCCTTCGAGCCGGAGCCCGCACCCGTCCATCTCGTTCACGCCGCGCGTGGCCAGATGCCGCTCAAGATGCGCAGCTTTCTGGATTTTGCCGCACCGAGACTGCGGCAGGCGCTCGGCAGGATCGGCTCCGCCGGCTGAGAGGTTCCGCGACTCCAATCGAAAGCAGCTACACGGTCGCCAAATCAAGATTTTGAGGAAGATTGTCCTTCAGGACACGTAGACGATGGAGAGTGACGCCAATGGCGTCGTCTAGGAAAAATGGCGCACCCGAAGAGATTCGAACTCCTGACCCCCAGATTCGTAGTCTGGTGCTCTATCCAGCTGAGCTACGGGTGCGTCTGCAAGCAGTGCGTCACCGCTTGCGTGGCGATCCTCTAAAACGTCCGCATTCCGATTGCAAGCGATTTTACCGAAGGCAACGTCATTTTGCTGTCACTTCTCGCTCAAACCGTTGAGAAGCAACATTTATTTGCGTCAAGCCCGAACCCGGTAGTCCTCCAGAGAGACCGGACGGTCGGGAATTTCTATTCTAAACTGCGTGCCGGGGCCTGGTTTCTCGACAAGTGCGATGGTGCCGCCATGGGCCAGGACTAGCTCACGGGCAATGACGAGGCCGAGGCCGGTGCCGCCCGACCGCGCCGAGCCGCGGAAAGCGGAGAACAGGTTCTCACGGGCTTTTCGCGGCATGCCGGGGCCGGTGTCGTCGATGGTGATGCTGACAACGCTGCCCACCCGGTGCGCGGAGACCGTGACCCGGCGAACAATGGACGTATCCTGCGGATCGAAATTCAGCAGCGCCTGGACGGCATTTCGGCAGAGATTGTGGATGACACGGAAAATCTGCTCGCTGTCGCAATCCACTTCGAGATCGGCGGCGATCTGATCCAGGAATTCGATGCCGATCTCCGGATCGATCGCCAGCATGTCGCGCACTTCCTGGGCCAGCGCTGCAAAGCGGATGCGGCGGCGGCGGGGCGCTGCCTCGGAGGCCCGACCGTAAGCCAGCACCTCGTTCGTGTAACCTACCGCCCGGTCGATCGTGCGCAACAGTTTCGGCGCGAAACTCCTCACCATCGGATCGTCGACGTCCGTCAGGCGGTCCGACATCAGCTGCGCCGATGCCAGGATGTTGCGCATGTCGTGGTTGATCTTCGAAACGGCGAGGCCAAGATCGACCAGGTTCTTCTGCTGCTTCAGCGTTCGCTGCAATTGCGCCTGCATGGCCGTGAGGTGCCGGCCGGCGACTGCAAGTTCGCCCCGGGAACGATCGGCGCTAAAGACGCGGGCGGGGTCGTCCGGCTGCTCCGAGAAAAACTGCATGCTATGGGTGAGCCGCCGGATCGGCATGATCATCATCCGGTTGATGGCGAGGAAGATCAGTACGGCGGTAATCAGGGAGATCAGCAGCGACAGGAGAAACATCGTCTTCGAATATTTCAGCATGTCCTTGCGCAATGCGTCATCGGTCATGACCAGTTCGATGACCATGTCGCTGTCGCCGATCGGGCCATAAACGCGCATCACGCGGCCGCCGCCAAAGATGAGCGTGTCGAGTGCGTCACGCATCGAGGATGCTATCGGGACATTGGCAAGATCGAACACTTCGTCGATCTGCGGCTGCGTGTCCGTTGCAGCCAGCAGCCGCGAGGTGCCGTCCTTGCGCAGGGCGATCACCTTGGTGCCGGTCGCAAGCAGCGTATCGTCCTGCACGGCGCGGGGAAGCTCGGCGGGCTGCAGCCCGTCGATGACGATGCCGGCGGCGGCGGCCGTATCCAGCCGATCGCGCAGCCAGTTCATCCGCATGGTGGCGACGGAGGGGACGAAGATCAGCACTTCGGCCATCATCACGAAAATGACGGTAAGCCAGAGAAGCCTGCCGGAAAGGCCGCGGAAAAGGCGCGGCATGGTTTCCGGACCTACGCCTACCGGCGAGGACCCCGAGCGCCCCGAGGTATGAACCTCGTCGTCCATGCGGATCTCCATTTCCGAATACCCGGCCCGCCGGATTGATGCGAGCCTACGGATGATCGCTTATTTTAGAGGTTCGGCGGTTTTTTACCAGTCCCCTTTGCCGCAGTGCAAAAGAGAAAGCGGAGAGGGTTGCCCCTCTCCGCTTTCTTATTCGGCTGATGTGCGAACTTGGATCAGAATTCTTCCCATTCTCCGGCAACCGCTGCCGTTGCGACGGCGGCTCCGCCGAAGGCCCGCGAGAGCGCACCCGTCATCGCCTTAACCGGAGAGACGCGCGGCCGATGGACGGGAGCTGCCGCAACCGGCCGCACGGCAGCTGCCGCAACCGACCGCGTGGTCTTGACCGGCTCGGCGGCGCGCTCGCCCTCCTGGCCGATGTCGAAATTGGAGACAAGTGCAAACAGGCTGTCGGCCTCGGAAGACAATGTCTGCGTCGCCGCGGACGTCTCCTCGACCATGGCGGCATTCTGCTGCGTCACCTGGTCCATCTGGTTGACGGCGGTATTGACCTCGGCAAGCCCCGTCGCCTGCTCGCGGGAAGCGACGGCGATCGAATGGATATGGTCGTTGATGCGCAACACGCGGCTTTCGATTTCCGACAATGCCTCGCCGGTCTTCTGGACCAGCATCACGCCTCCGGCCACTTCCTCGCCGGACTTGCTGATCAACGCCTTGATGCCCTTTGCGGCACTTGCCGAGCGTTGGGCGAGTTCGCGGACCTCCTGAGCGACGACGGCAAAACCCTTGCCGGCTTCGCCTGCACGGGCGGCCTCGACGCCGGCATTGAGCGCCAGAAGATTGGTCTGGAAGGCGATTTCGTCGATGACATTGGTGATCTGGGCGATCTCGCGGGAGGCCTGCTCTATCCGGCCCATCGCGTCGACGGCGCTCCGCACCACCTCGCCCGACTGGACCGCGCTCTGCTTGGCCTCGCCGACCATCACGGTTGCTTCATGCGCCCGCTCGGTCGACGTCTTGACGACGGCGGTGATCTCTTCCAGCGCAGCGGACGTTTCTTCCAGCGCGGCAGCCTGCTGTTCGGTGCGGCGGGACAGATCATTGGTCGCCCGGCTCAGCTCGGCGGCGCTACCGTTGATAGAGCCGGTGGCGGTACGGACATTCCGCATCGTGCCGCGCAGCGTATCCATGGTCCCGTTGACATTGTGCTGCAGCTCGGCGAATGCGCCCTTGAAGTTGCCCCGCATGCTGTCGGTAAGGTCGCCTTCGGCAAGGCTTTTGACGACGCGCCGGGTTTCCGACACACCGGCATCGACGCTCGCAACGAGCATGTCGACGTCACGAGCGAAGCGGTCGAGGCTCTCCTCGCCCCATTGCTTGTCGATGCGGCGGGTAAAATCCCCCTCGGCAGCGGCGGCGACGACGGTGGCCATACGCGCCTGGAGGTCGTCGTTCTTGCCGCGCATGGTCGCTTCGGAAGCATTCATGCGCGCGACTTCGATGCCGTTCCTGCGGAAGATCTCGATCGCGGCGGCCATGTCGCCAATCTCGTCGGCGCGGTCGGCCCCGTGGACCACCGTATCAAATTTGCCGTCGGCGATATGTTTCATCGCTTTGGTCAGAGCCGTGATCGGATGGCTGAGCTGGCGGCGCCCCAGATAGAGGCCGAAACCAGCACCTGCGGCAACGCCTGCAAGGGTTACTGCGGAGACAAGAATAAAAAGGGTCCGCGTGAAGCTGTTGAGCTCTTCATTGACCGCGGCGAGGACGGCCTTGTCGGTGCCGACGATAGCATCGATCTCGACCTGATAGGCCTTGCGGTTGCTGCGGTTGCCGTCGTTGTTACCCTGCTCGTTGGCGGCAGCCGGGCTCACTTCCCGACCCAGGCGGGCGGTCTCGGTCCGGAAGCCGTTGAACTCCTTGGAACGGGCAAGCAGCTTATCGAATACGGCACGCTCGTCGGCCGGGACGATCTTGTCCCATTCCTTGAGAAGCTTGCCCATTTCATCGAGATACACGAGGATGCCGTCGGCGAATTTTGCAGCCTCCTTGGTATCCTTCGACATGTAGACGCCGCGGGATTCCATCACGACGGCGGTGACGAGCCGGTTCAGGTGTTCGCCCTTGTGCGCCCGGTCTGCGGCCAATTCATATTGAACCATCATCTGGCGATATTCGGCCATGGCAAACAGAGCCATGCCGCCGATAAAGCAGGCGACGAGGCTCATGAGGCCGACGAGGAGGTTGATTTTCCCTCGAATTTTCATTTCTTTCCCTTCCAGACGGGACTTGTCATGCGCGGAAGGCAGGCCCGTAACCCAATTCTCTTCCATTCAACTGCTAAAATTAGCCTTTAGAAATTAAAGAAACGCTTAGAGAAAAAGTGTTTGCGCAGCCCCGGCGGGCATGGTTTTCACGGGCGCGCGCCTCGGTTGAGATATTTGACGTTTGACAGGGAAGATGGCCGTTACCTACTATTTCTCACCCCTAAATTCATGGGGGAACATTAGTGGAGCGGCACCTGCAACGTCGCCCGGCAGGCGGGACAGATCAAGATCGGCCAGCTCTCGGCCTAAAGGCCCAAAAATCCCGGCAGCGATTGACTTTTGCGGCGGAGTCCTCTTATAAGCCGCCCACGTTCAGCTCCGGCGGGCTTGCACGCATGCAGCCGCTTGCGCAGATCGTTTTTCCGAAGCGCTCTTGCCGTCGTGATGACGGCAAACTCCAAGAAGGGCCGCACACCGCGGTATTAAAATAAATGAAGCGTACCTATCAACCGTCTAAGCTTGTTCGCAAGCGCCGCCACGGATTCCGTACCCGTATGGCCACCAAAGGTGGTCGTCTGGTTCTCTCCGCACGTCGCGCCCGTGGCCGCAAGCGTCTCTCGGCCTAAGGCCTGAGATGCCCGAGACGACCGGGCGATGACGACTGAGACAAAGAACGAGAAAACTGTCGGGCGGCTTAAAAGCCGGCCGCAGTTCCTTGCCGTCCGGGCAGGCGAAGCCCGCCGAGGCCGGAACTTCCTTCTGGAAGTCCTTGATAGAAACCAGCCGGACGAAGCGCCGCGCGTCGGTTTCACCGTTACCAAAAAACATGGCAACGCGGTCGAACGCAACCGCATGCGCCGCCGTCTCCGCGAGGCGGTGAGGCAATCTGCCGGATTTGCAATGAAGAACGGACACGACTATGTGATTGTCGCGCGGCGGGAGGTGCTTAAGGCTCCCTTTGCGGATATGACGGCCCAGCTTATCGAGCGTATCGAAAGCAAGCCGAGACCAAAGCGGTCCGAGGAGACCCGTTCCAGGAAAGCATGATGGAAAAGAACCGCAATTACTTCATCGCGATCGCGCTCTCGGTGCTGATCGTTCTTGCCTGGCAGTTCCTCTATATGAACCCGAGGATGGAAGCCCAGCAGCGTGCCGAAGAAGCCAGCCGTGCGCTTCAGGGCGAAAGCGCTCAGCCTGTTTCCCCGGAGAGCCCCGGCGCTCAGAGTGGTGGCGTACTGGGCAATCTGCCCGGCGCCAACCCGGCAGCTGCCGCGCTCTCCCGCGACCAGGCGCTCGCACGGTCGCGGCGCGTGCAGATCGAGACGCCGGCCCTGATCGGCTCTATCAACCTGACCGGGGCCCGCTTCGACGACCTGAAGCTGCGCGAATATCACGAGACTGTCGACGACAAGAGCCCGATCATCACGCTGTTTTCGCCGTCCGATACGACCGACGGCTATTTCACGGAAATCGGCTATATCCCTAATGAATCGATCGGCGCCACCCCCGGCACCGGCACGCAATGGACGCTCGCAAGCGGCGACAAGCTGACTCAGCAGACACCGGTGACGCTGACCTTCACCAACGAGAAGGGCGTGACCTTCACGCGCACGATTTCGATCGACGACCACTACATGCTGACCGTCGCCGACAAGGTCGACAACAAGACGGCCGCCCCGGTGACGCTGACGCCCTATGGCCGCGTGCTGCGCAACAACAAGCCGGCGACGCCGTCCGTCTGGGTCATCCACGAAGGCTTCATCGGCGTGATGGGTGAGAGCGGCAGCCTCGACGAACACACCTACTCCAATATTGAAAAAGAGCAGTTCACCAACGAGAAATCCACGACCGGCTGGATGGGCATCACCGACAAGTACTGGGCTGCCACCATCGTGCCGCCGCAGACGCTGCCCTATGTTGCACGCTTCTCGCATTTCGCCGGTGCTCAGGCGAGCTATCAGGCGGACTACAAGGGCGACGACCTGACGGTTCAGCCGGGTCAATCCACCGAGCTCAAGAACCTCGTCTTTGCCGGCGCCAAGGAAGTGCCCTTGATCTCGCGCTACGAGACGGAGTTCGGCATTCCGCAGTTCAACCGCCTGATCGACTGGGGGTGGTTCTACTTCATCACCAAGCCGATGTTCCAGCTGATGGACTTCTTCTTCCGTCACGTGGGCAATTTCGGCGTGGCAATCCTGCTCACCACCATTGTCGTCAAGGCGCTGTTCTTCCCGCTCGCCAGCAAGCAATACGCTTCCATGGCCAACATGAAGCGCATGCAGCCGAAGATGGAAGAGCTGAAGGCCAAGTTCGGCGACGACCGGATGGGCCTGCAGCAGGCGATGATGGCGCTCTACAAGGAAGAAAAGATCAATCCGATCGCCGGCTGCTGGCCGGTGCTGTTGCAGATCCCGGTCTTCTTCGCGCTCTACAAGGTCATCTACGTCACCATCGAAATGCGGCACGCGCCGTTCTTCGGCTGGATTCAGGATCTCTCGGCTCCCGACCCGACGTCGCTCTTCAACCTCTTCGGCCTGCTGCCCTTCGACGTGCCGAGCGCGCTGATGATCGGCGTCTGGCCGCTGGTGATGGGCGTCACAATGTTCGTGCAGATGCGCATGAACCCGACGCCGCCGGATCCGACCCAGGCGATGATCTTCACCTGGATGCCGCTGGTGTTCACCTTCATGCTGGCGTCCTTCCCGGCCGGTCTCGTCATCTACTGGGCCTGGAACAACACCCTGTCGGTGACGCAGCAGGCGATCATCATGAAGCGTCATGGCGCCAAGATCGAACTCTTTGACAATCTGAAGGGCTTCTTCCGACGAAAAGAAGCGCCGACAAAATAGCATCCCCCAACACACCGATGAGGAACCCCGGCTGGTCCGGGGTTTTTCTTTTGGAATAGGGCTGGGAAGCCCGAAAGCTTGACATTGCCGGCCAAAACCTTGAAGCCGTGCCCTTCGACAGAACAGGACGACCAGAACCGATGCCCGCAGACATGAGCACGGACGACAAGCCGCTTTTCGGCCGCCCCTGGATTTTCATCCGCGGCGTGCCCTCGATGAAGTTCCTGCCACCGGAAGGCCCGCTCGAAGTCGCCTTTGCCGGTCGCTCAAACGTCGGCAAGTCGTCGCTGATCAACGCGATCGTCGGCCAGAAGGGATTGGCGCGCACCTCCAATACGCCCGGCCGTACTCAGGAACTCAACTATTTCGTGCCGGATGGCTATTCGGGCGCAGGTGCCGACCTGCCGCCGATGGCGCTGGTCGACATGCCGGGCTACGGTTATGCCAAGGCTCCGAAGGAAACCGTCGATGCCTGGACCAGGCTCGTCTTCGACTATCTGCGCGGCCGCGCGACGCTGAAGCGCGTCTATGTGCTGATCGACAGCCGCCACGGCATCAAGAAGAACGACGACGAAGTCCTGGACCTCCTCGACAAGGCCGCTGTCTCCTACCAGATCGTGCTGACCAAGACCGACAAGATCAAGGAACCGGCCGTGGTGAAGCTGCTGGCCGAGACGCAGGAAAAGATCCGCATGCACCCGGCGGCCTTCCCGTTCGTGCTCTCCACCTCGTCCGAAAAAGGCAAGGGGATCGAGGAACTGCGTCAGGCGATCGCCGAAACCGTCGGCCGGGCGCTCTGACGCTGCCCTATTAGAAACGGCAGATCCGGCCGCCCCGAGCGAGGCGACCGGATCCTGATGCAAAAGCCCCAAAGGGGTGTGACCGGCTTTTACATTTTCGGCAGCAGAACCTTGTCGACCACGTGGATGACGCCGTTCGACTGCTTGACGTCGGCGATCGTGACATTCGACACGCCGCCCGTTTCGTCGGTGAGCGTGATCTTGCCCATGCTTTCCTTGGCTTTCAGGATGCAGCCGCCGACGGTCTTGACGTCATGGGTGCCCTTGTCGTCCTTGATCATCTTCTCGATGGCGGTGGACATGGCGCTGACCGCGACCACGTGGCAGGTCAGCACCTTGGTGAGCTGAGCCTTGTTTTCCGGCTTCAGCAGCGTTTCGACCGTGCCCTTGGGCAGAGCAGCGAAGGCTTCGTTGGTCGGCGCAAAAACCGTGTACGGACCCTTGCCTTGGAGCGTCTCCACCAGGCCGGCAGCCTTGACGGCCGCGACGAGCGTCGTGTGGTCCTTGGAGTTCACGGCATTTTCGACGATGTTCTTGCCTTCGTACATCGCCGCGCCGCCGACCTTAGGATTGGCGGCAAAAACGGCCACGGCGGTGGCGGACAGAACGGTGGCGACAGCGAGCGTGCGGAATGCGGTCTTGAACATGATGGCTTCCTCTCAACGAAACTAATTGCCCCGGCGCGGATGCGCGCCTCCCAAGGCATGGCGTCCCGACATCGGCGGAGACATCACAAGAGACGGAAGGCCGGGAAGAAGAGTTTCAACGCTGACGACAAAACCGCCGTTAAACTTTCAAGCTGCTGTTTTTATTTGCCTATATCTGTCGGGCCATTTGCAAACTGCAATGTCTGGGCCTTCCCGCGAAGGGTATTTGCCGGAATACGACCACCATTTATCCGGCGCCGGCACGTCGATTGGACGACAATCTCGCGGACTGATTATTTCCTCTGTCAGAAACATGCGCTAAAAGGCCCCACTTATTATTCAGGGGTATCCGATGACGGCTTCCGAAAGCGAACTTCAGGCCAAGCTTCTGGCACAGGCGCTGCCCTATATGCAGCGTTACGAAAACAAGACGATCGTCGTGAAATACGGCGGCCACGCCATGGGCGACACCGAACTCGGCAAGGCGTTCGCCGCGGATATCGCGCTTCTCAAGCAATCCGGCGTCAACCCGATCGTCGTGCATGGCGGCGGCCCGCAGATCGGCGCCATGCTGACGAAGATGGGCATCGAGTCCAAATTCGAAGCCGGCCTGCGCGTCACCGACCAGAAGACCGTCGAGATTGTCGAAATGGTTCTCGCCGGCTCGATCAACAAGGAAATCGTCGCGCTGATCAACCAGACCGGCGAATGGGCGATCGGCCTTTGCGGCAAGGACGGCAACATGGTCTTTGCCGAAAAGGCCAAGAAGACCATCATCGATCCGGACAGCAATATCGAGCGGGTCCTCGACCTCGGTTTCGTCGGTGAAGTGGTGGAAGTCGACCGCACCTTGCTCGACCTGCTCGCCAAATCGGAAATGATCCCGGTCATCGCTCCGGTCGCCCCAGGCCGCGACGGCGCGACCTACAACATCAATGCCGACACGTTCGCGGGCGCCATCGCCGGCGCGCTCAGCGCCACCCGCCTGCTCTTCCTCACCGACGTTCCGGGCGTTCTGGACAAGGACAAGCAGCTGATCAAGGAACTCACGGTCGCCCAGGCCTTGGCCCTCATCAAGGACGGCACGATCTCCGGCGGCATGATCCCCAAGGTCGAGACCTGCATCGAGGCGATCAAGGCTGGCGTGCAGGGTGTCGTCATCCTGAACGGCAAGACGGCCCACTCGGTGCTGCTCGAAATCTTCACCGAGCACGGCGCCGGCACCCTGATCGTTCCCTGATCGCGGACGGCTTCAAGGCTCAGCCGGCGGCGGTGAAAACCGCCGCGGCGTCTTCCTTCAGCTTCGCCATCATCGCCCGATACGGCCCCGGCCCGTAACTGACCCGGGCAACCCCGAGCTCACCGAGGCGTTTCGGCGACGGAACGCCTCCGAACATCATGATGTTGACCGGAAGCGGCGAGGCCTTGCAGAGCGTCTCGATCAACGCCTCATCGGCCAGTCCGGGTGCGAAGAACCCGTTACCCCCAGCCTCGGCATAGGCTTTGGCACGTTCGATCGCCTGATCGAGAAGTGCTGCATGCTTCGTCCGGTCGCCTTCCTGCAGGAAGAGATCGGTGCGGGCGTTGATGAAGAACGGCATATCACGGGTGTCTGCCAAGGCCCGGATGGCACGGATGCGCTCGGCCTGCTGCTCCACCGGATAGATGCCGCTGCCGCCAACAACCTGATCCTCGAAATTGACGCCTATAGCGCCGGCGTCGATGACCTTAGCGACATTTGCCGCCAGTTCGGCCGGGTCTTCCGCATAACCGCCCTCGAAATCCACCGACAAGGGAAGGTCGATCGCTGCAGTGATCGATTTCGCCGTGGCGAGCAAGGCGTCCAGCGGCAGGTTCTCGCCGTCGGCATACCCTTGCGCTGCGGCAACCGACCAGCTTCCGGTGCCGAGCGCCTTCGCCCCAGCCTCCGCAACCGCCTTGGCGGTGCCGGCATCCCAGATGTTGTAGATGATGACCGGATTGCCCTTCCGGTGAAGCGCTGCGAACGCGGCAGCCTTGTCTTTCTGTGGCATGAATGATCCTCCCATTGATCGGAATACCCTAACCGGTTTCGGTGACGGATGCCGCCGCAAATCGGGCGTCGATCAGGAAAAGAGCAACCCGAGGATGCCGCCGACGATCAAGAGGCAGCCGAACACTTCCATGCGGTTCACCCGTTCATGGAAGAGGAAATAGGACGCCATGAAGGTGAAGACGAGTTCGATCTGCCCGAGCGCGCGGACATAGGCCACCTGCTGCAGGGTCATGGCGGTGAACCAGCCGGCCGAGCCGACGACGCCTGCCAGGCCGACGAGAGAGGATGAACGCCACGAGAGAACGACCTGGACGATCTCGCGCTTGTCCTTCCAGAACATCCAGACCAGCATGAAGGCCGTCTGGAACGTCGTGACGCAGGCGAGCGTCACCGCGGCCTCCATGACGGGTCCTGGGCCGCCGAGCGACAGCGAAGCGCTACGGTAGGAGACGGCCGAAATACCGAAGACCGCCCCGGAGGCGATGCCGATCAGGGCGGTGCGGCTAGTCAGCGCGACCAGCAGGTTGCGCCAGGAGAGCGGCATGCGCGCCATCGAGATCGTCATCACGCCGATCACCCCGACGATGATCGCCGCGACTGAGCCCGGCGTCAGCTTTTCGCCGAGCAGGATGAAGCCGAATATGGCGGCCTGCACCGGCTCGGTCTTGGAATAGGCCGTCCCGACCGCAAAATTCCTGAGCGAAAAGAGATGCACCAGCATCATGGTCGCAAAGATCTGCGCCAGGCCGCCGATCACCGCCCAAAGAGCGAAGGTCCAGTTCAGTACCGGGAACGGATAACCGGCGATATGGTGAAGACAGAGGACATAGAGGATCGCGATCGGAAAACCGTAGCCGAAGCGCACGAAGCTCGCTCCCCGCGTGCCAAGCGAACCCTGCAGATGCTTCTGCAGGGCAGAGCGCAGGTTCTGCAGAAAGGCAGCGGCGATGGTGATGGGGATCCAGAGTTCCATATGCTGGCGGTATCACGCGTTCCGGCAGATCGCCAAGGCCGGCTCAGGCCGAAAGCGTTCGTCTTTTTCGTTTTCTTTGCCGTCGAGCCGGTGCATAAAGCGGCCATGGAAAAAAAGCCGCAGACCTCGCCCGACCCCGCCGATTTCGCCCATGTCCGCGACTGGGTGTTCGATCTCGACAACACGCTTTATCCGCATCACATCAATCTGTTCGCGCAAATCGACAAGAACATGACGGCCTATGTGCAGGAACTGCTGCAGCTCGAGCCGGCGGAAGCGAAAGCCCTGCAGAAACGCTATTACCACGAGCATGGTACGACGCTGCAGGGCCTGATGCTGAACCACGGCATCGAGCCGGACGGGTTTCTCGAGCAGGCGCATGCGATCGACTATTCGGCGCTGTTGCCGCATCCGGAACTCGGCGAGGCGATCAAGGCGCTTCCCGGCCGCAAGTTCATCTTCACCAATGGCAGCGTGCCGCATGCTGAAGCCGCCGCCAGGGCACTCGGCATTCTCGACAATTTCGACGACATATTCGACATCGTCGCCGCAGACTACGTGCCGAAGCCGGCGGGCGCGACTTACGACAAGTTCGCCAGCCTGCACCGGGTCGATACGCAAAAAGCCGCGATGTTCGAGGATCTGCCGCGCAACCTGCAGGTGCCGAAAGCACTCGGCATGCGCACCATCCTCCTCGTGCCGCGCAACCTGGACGCGGTGCTGATGGAACGGTGGGAAAAGCTCAGCGACGAGGACGATCATATCGACTACGTCACGGACGATCTGACAGGCTTCCTCAGCGGCCTCAATATCGGCTAAGGTTTTATCGGCATTACTAAAAGTTCATCCACATTACGGATGTTTAAGTGGTTTTGACCGTTGCAGGCTCTATCTTCAGGCTATCGAAACAACCTGAAGGACCACCGCAATGACCGCGAAGAAGATCGTTCTGGCGACCCTTGGAGCAGCGCTGATCGCCGGCGCAGCCGTTCCTGCCTTTGCAGCCCCAGGGCGTGATGGTCCCGGCCGCCATGGTGGTCCCGGCCGCGCGATGATGCAGGACGTGATGTTCGTGCGCCTCCTGAAGAATGCCGATACCGATAAGGATGGCAAAATCTCCAAGGACGAGATGACCGCATTTCAGGACAAGCTCTTCACCGCGATCGACGCCAACAAGGATGGCTCACTGACCCGAGGCGAGATGTTAGACTATCGTCAGGCGAAGATGGAAGAGTTCCGCAAGACCCATCAGCCCGACGTCGCCAATACCACGGACCCGAAGGACGACCAATCCGACGATAAAATGGCCGACCGTAACATGGCCGACCGGCGTGATGACCGTCGGGACCGCGATCGTTCCGCATGGAACCATGATGGTCAGGGCCGCCACGGCGGGCGCCGCGAAGACGCTCGGTGGGAAGGCCCGCACGACCGTCAGATGATGGGCCGGGGCATGTTCCGCATGGTCGATGAAGACAAGGACGGCAAGATCACCAAGACGGAAGCCACCACCGCATCCGACAAGCTGTTCGCCCGCATGGATAGCAACAAGGATGGAACCATTTCCATCGACGACCTGCCGGACCGCCCCCTCTAGTTCTCCGCCCCCTTGGAACTAGCTCCGACAGTCGTCCAAAGGACCCGCCCCCTCCCCAAGGGGCGGGTTCTTTTATTTTCGGGTCAGGAAGGTCTCTGCTCGACCGCAGTCACCCGGTCGGCGACCTCCTCCACCTTGTCCTCGATCCGGACAAGAGAGTGCTCGATCGTCGACTGCATGTGGGATAAAGCCCCGCCAAGTTCGATTTTGATGGAAAGCTCAAGATCATCCCGAACTTCCGCCTGACGTCGTTCCAGGCGCTTCGAAAATTCATAAGTCTGAATCGTCAGGGTTCTGATTTCAGCAACTTCCTTGCGAAGCGCACGAATCTCATCGTTCGTCCGCTGTCCAAGCTTCGCCAGAAAATTCAGGTCTACGACTTCATCGCTCATCGGTACGATCCTCTACCAACAATCTAATCGCGAACGTCCGGACTTTCAATCAGGCCCTCAATGCTCGTAAAAATCCGAGATGATCTTCCAAGCCTGTTCCGAGGTTTCAACAAAACTGATGAGGTTCAGGTCATCCGGCGCGATGGTGCCAAACTCCGCGAGCGCGCCAAAGTTGATGATGCCGCGCCAGAAGGATTCGCTGAACAGGATGAGCGGTATGGGCTCCATGCGCTTGGTCTGGATGAGGGTGAGCGCCTCGAACATTTCGTCCAGGGTGCCGAATCCGCCGGGGAAGACAACGACTGCCTTCGCCCGCATCATGAAATGCATCTTGCGGATGGCGAAATAGTGAAAGTTGAAGCTGAGCTCCGGCGTTACGAAGCGGTTGGGAGCCTGCTCGTGGGGCAGCATGATGTTGAGCCCGATGCTCGGGGCACCGGCTTCCGACGCACCGCGATTACCAGCCTCCATGACGCCGGGGCCACCGCCGGTCACCACCACGTATTCCTGATGATTGTAGCCGGCCGAGTGTTTGCCGCAAAGGGCCGCGAACTTGCGCGCCTCGTCGTAATAGACCGAAGCCGCTTCGAGGTTCTGGCGCTGGGTGTCGTTGCGGGCGGCCCAGGCGCTCTGGCCGGGAGCCGGGATGCGCGCGCCGCCGAACAGCACGACCGTCGATCTGATGCCGCGCTCTGCCAGTGCCATTTCCGTCTTCATCAGCTCGAGCTGAAGCCGCACGGGACGAAGCTCTTCGCGGCTCAGGAATTCGTCATCCGCATAGGCGAGGCGATAGGAATGCGATTCCGTCTGCGGCGTCCTCGGCTGGACTGCGGCGTCGTTTTTGTCCGCCTTGTTGTCCTTCAGCGGATCCCAGACCCCGTCCTTGCGCCGCGGCCCGTCCTTCTTCGCCTTTGCCATTCGCATGATCCTTCCGGCGTCAAATGCATTGACGCCAATTCACATTGACGCTTGAGTGGCGGTCGCTTAGATCAAAAGACACCAAATGGCCACCTCTCCCACCATCACGATACAGAGTGACGTTTAAGGATTTCCCATGAGCAGCCCCGACTTCTCTTCTCTTGAAAAGACTATCGAGACGGCCTTCGACAACCGCGACACCGTAACGGTTTCGACCAAGGGAGAGATCCGCGACGCGGTCGAAGAAGCGCTCAACCTGCTGGACAGCGGTAGGGCGCGAGTTGCAAGCCGGGGCGAAGACGGCGTGTGGACGGTGCACCAGTGGCTGAAGAAGGCGGTGCTCCTGTCCTTTCGCCTCAACGACATGGAAGTGGTCAAGAACGGCCCCGGTGCCTCCACCTGGTGGGACAAGGTGCCCTCCAAGTTCGAGAACTGGGGTGAGAACGAGTTCCGCGCCGCCGGCTTCCGCGCCGTGCCGAACGCGGTCGCGCGTCGCTCTGCCTATATCGCCAAAAACGTCGTCCTGATGCCCTCCTTCATCAACCTCGGCGCCTATGTCGATGAAGGCACCATGGTCGACACCTGGGCGACCGTCGGTTCCTGCGCCCAGATCGGCAAGCACGTGCATCTTTCCGGCGGCGTCGGCATCGGCGGCGTGCTGGAGCCGATGCAGGCAGGCCCGACCATCATCGAGGACAATTGCTTCATCGGCGCCCGCTCGGAAGTGGTCGAAGGCTGCATCGTCCGCCAGGGTTCAGTGCTCGGCATGGGCGTGTTCATCGGCAAGTCGACCAAGATCGTCGACCGCGCCACCGGTGAGATCAGCTATGGCGAAGTACCGCCCTATTCGGTGGTCGTCGCCGGCACGCTGCCGGGCAAGCCGTTCCCGAACGGCGAGCCGGGCCCCGGCCTCTATTGCGCCGTGATCGTCAAGCGCGTCGATGAAAAGACCCGTTCCAAGACCGGCATCAACGAACTGCTGCGCGACTGATCTCATCCAATGTCCAGTGCCGATCCCATCGCCAATCTCCAGACGCTCATCCGCTGCCCCTCGGTGACACCCGCCGAGGGCGGCGCGCTGGCAACGCTGGAGGCCATGCTGCTTCCGCTCGGTTTCAAGGTCGAGCGCATGGTGGCGACGGAGCCCGGCATGCCGGACATCGAGAACCTTTATGCCCGGCTCGGCAGCGATGCGCCGCATCTGATGTTCGCCGGCCATACGGATGTGGTGCCGCCGGGGGATGAAACGTCATGGAGCCGGCCACCGTTTGCCGCCGACATCATCGGGGGCGAGTTGTTCGGCCGCGGCGCGGTGGACATGAAGGGTGGGATCGCCTGTTTCGTCGCCGCCGTCGCCCGCCACATAGAGCAAAATGGCGCGCCAAAAGGCTCGATTTCTTTTCTGATCACCGGCGATGAGGAAGGCCCGGCGGTCAACGGGACCGAGAAGCTGCTGAAGTGGGCCGTTGAACGGGGCGAGACCTGGGATGCCTGCCTGGTCGGCGAGCCGACCAATCCCGATGTGCTCGGCGACATGATCAAGATCGGCCGGCGCGGTTCGGTCTCCGGCAAGGTCACCATCTTCGGCGTGCAGGGCCACGCGGCCTATCCACATCTGGCCGACAATCCGGTGCGCGGCCTGCTGCCGTTTGCATCTGCCCTGATGGACCCGCCCTTCGACGGCGGCACGGCGGAATTCCCGGCCTCCAACCTGGAAGTGACATCCATCGATGTCGGCAATCCGGCGACCAACGTCATTCCGGCAAAGGCCAGTTTCGCGTTCAACATCCGTTTCAACGACACCTGGACTGCCGATACCGTCAAGGCAGAGATCGTCCGACGGCTGGATGTGGCGGCGATCGGCGGCCCGTTTCGCCCGAATCGGGAACCGGCGCGCTACGAAATCACCTGGGCGGAGCGCCCAAGCCACGTGTTCCTGACCCGCAACAACGCTCTGATCGCGTCGCTTTCCGGCGCTGTCGAGAGCGTGACCGGCAAGGTGCCGAAGCTCTCTACGACGGGCGGAACGTCTGATGCCCGGTTCATCAAGGATTATTGCCCCGTTGTGGAATTCGGCCTGGTCGGCAAGACCATGCACATGATCGACGAGCGCGTGGCCCTTGCCGATCTGGAGACGCTTACCCAAATCTATGGGACCTTTCTCTCCCGCTGGTTCGATAATGCCCTCCTATCATGAAGTCAGGCTCTACCTCGGCGGCCTCTGGCTGCTGATCCGCGGCGATGCGCGCGGTTTGCGGCCGTTCGATATTTCGGACGAGGGCGTGTTACGTTCGTTCTGGGCAGTCGCCTGGTGCGCGCCGGCATTAATTATCGGCTGGATCTTCCGGCGGATGGAATACCTTCGCCATTTCCCTCAACGAGAGGACTATTCCTTCATCTTTTTCCTGAAGATGCTGGTCCTCGAAGCAGCCCAATGGGTCGTGCCGGCCGTGGCGCTTATCGCCCTCGGCTTCATTCTGCGCTTCATGCCGCTCGTGCGGATTCTGATCGTGGTGCGCAACTGGTTTACCGTCCCGCTCGCCTATGCGACCTATGTCATCCTCGCGCCTCTCGCCTTTCTTTCCAATCAGCATGGCGCTCTTGCAAGCCTTGCCGGCTACGGCGTGATCGCGCTGGCGGCGGCCGTTCTGATCGCGGCGCTTTTTCTCATGTGGTGCATCCTGAGAACCGTCATGGGTGGCCCGGTGATGATACGAGTTGCGACCCTCGGGCTCGTGGTTGTGGCGGAAATTATTGTTGCGCGCGAACTGGAGAAGATCATGGGGGTTGCGTTAACCTGATGCGTGATTTCGCCGTTTTGCGGGGAGGCAACCTTGCCCTCCTATCCTGAAGTCAGACTTTATTTGAGCGGTCTGTGGCTGTTGATCCGCGGCGATGCGCAGGGTTTCCGCCTGCTCGACATTTCCGATCGCGGCATGATGCGCTCGTTCTGGGCGTTCGTCTGGTGCCTGCCGGGAGCGTTCATCTCCTGGCTTTGGTGGCGCGACTATCTGCTCGAAGGCATGCCGCCCGGCGCCCGGACCGGCGGGATTTTCTTCGTTCGCATGGCGATGCTGGAAATCTTCAACTGGCTGGTGCCGCTGATCCTTGCCGGCGTACTCTGCTCGCTTCTCGGCATTGCCCGAAAGTTTCCGGCGGTCGTCGTCAGCGTCAACTGGCTCTCGGTTCCCTTCGCCTATCTCTACGGCCTGCTGAGCCTGCGCTTCCTGTTGCCATCCAGCCTCGATACCGTCCTGGCGCTTGTCCATTTCGCACTGCTGATCGTCATGATCGTCGCTGTATCGCGGGTGATGCGGATGATCTGCGGGCCGCAGCCGCTGATGATCACCACGCTGGTGCTGGTGCTGATCGTGCCGAGCATGCTGCTGACCGAAGCCCTGCAGCGTTTCCTCGGCATCTATCCGCTCTGATGAGACCCGCGCTCAGGCTCTACGGGGTCGCCTGGATAGTCAACGCGCATGAAATAAAGCCCCTCCGGCGGCGCCACCGGTCCGCAGGCTTTGCGGTCGCGGGCGTCCAGTGCCGCGCGGACATCCGCCGGCGTCATGCGGCCTTCACCGGCCAGTTTCAACGTGCCTGCGAGCGAGCGTATTTGATTGTGCAGGAAACTCTGTGCCGTCGCGCGGATTTCGATCAGGTCGCCGTTGCGCGTGACATCCAGCATGTCGAGCGTGCGGACGGGGCTTTTCGCCTGGCAATGAACCGAACGAAAGGTCGTGAAATCGTGCTTTCCGACCAGCGTCTGGGCGGCGGCGTGCATGACTTCATGATCCAGATCCTTGGTGACCCACCAGGCGCGCTTCGCATCCAGCGCCAGCGGGCCGGCGCGTGAAATGATGCGGTAGAGATAATATCGCCGGACAGCCGAAAAGCGGGCGTCGAACGTATCATCGACGACCTGCACGCCGATGATGGCGACTTTCTCCCTGGCCATGCCCAGATAGGCGTTCAGCGCGTCGCGCAGCCGGTGTGGCGGCCACGACCGGGTGAGATCGACATGCACCACCTGCCCGCGCGCATGAACGCCGGAATCGGTGCGGCCGGCGCCCTTGACCACCACGCTCTCCTTGGTCAAGGACAGGATTGCGGTTTCAAGCGCCGACTGTACCGAGTGGCCGTTCTTCTGCTTCTGCCAGCCGACATAGGGCGTGCCGTCATATTCAACGATCATGCGGAATCGCGGCATCAGGAGAGCCTCGTGCCAGGCCCCAGCGGCGTACCGCGCAGGAACTCCGCTGCGGCCAGGGGCTTGCCCCCGGCCTTCTGCAACTTGAGGAGCCGCACCGCACCCGCGCCGCAGGCAAGCGTCAGTGCGTCGTCCAGAACCGTTCCGGGCTCGCCCTGCCCTTCGCAGATTACCGACAGAAGAACCTTCACTCGCTCCAGCCTGCCGTTGATCTCCGCCTCGAACCATGCGCCCGGGAAAGGCGACAGACCACGGATGTGGTTATGCACATCCGCTGCGGGTTTCGAAAAATCGATACGCGTCTCGCCCTTGTCGATCTTGGCGGCATAAAGCACGCCTTCCGGCGATTGCGGCGTCAGCGGCAGGTCGTCGGCTTCGAGCTTTTCCATCGCCTCGACCATGGTACGGGCACCGACCAGCATCAGCTTGTCGTGCAGTTCGCCTGCCGTCATGTTATCGGCGATTTCCACTTCCCTCGTCAGCGCAACGGGGCCGGTATCGAGGCCCTTTTCCATCTGCATGACCATCATGCCGGTCTTCCTGTCACCCGCCATGATCGCCCGCTGGATCGGCGCGGCACCGCGCCAGCGTGGCAGGAGCGAAGCGTGGCCGTTGTAACAACCGAGCTGTGTGCCTGTCAGGATCGCTTCCGGCAACAGCAGGCCGTAGGCGACGACAACGGCAACATCCGCCTTGAGCCCGCGGAATTTTTCGCGCTCTTCGGGATCCTTGAAATTCACCGGCGTAAAAACGGGGATGCCCAGCAGTTCGGCGGCCTGATGGACCGGCGACTTCACCAGATCGAGCCCGCGGCGACCACCCGGGCGCGGCGGCTGGGTATAGACTGCGACGATCTCGTGCCCCGCGTGCTTGAGGCTCTGCAGCGTCGGCACGGAAAATTCCGGGGTTCCCATGAAGATGATGCGAAGAGACATGGACCTTCCGCGTCTCAAGAGACCGCGCCTTCTTAACTCGGATCGCCCGAGCGACGGTTCAGACCGCCTTGGACTTGGCAGCCTTGGTGAATTTCTTGATCACCATCTCGCGCTTCAGGCGGGAAATATGGTCGATGAAAAGCACGCCATTCAGGTGATCGATCTCATGCTGCAGGCAGGTGGCGAGCAGGCCATCGGCCTCTACCACATATTCCTTGCCGTCGCGGCCGAGATGCTTGACGCTCACGGTCGCCGGGCGTTCCACCTCGGCATAATATTCCGGAATGGAGAGGCAGCCCTCTTCATACACGGAGCTCTCGTCTGAGGATGTGACGATCTCCGGATTGATGAAGACCTGCGGCTGCTTTTCCTCGCCCTCGCGCGCAATATCGACGACCAGCAGGCGGCGCGGCACGCCGATCTGGATCGCCGCAAGGCCGATGCCCGGCGCGTCATACATGGTCTCCAGCATGTCGTCGGCGAGCCTCAGAAGCTCGGCGTCAACACGCTCTATCGGCTTGGAAAGCTGACGCAGGATCGGGTCAGGCAGAATAATCAGAGGCTTGATCGTCATGGCTTCCCATAACCCATCTTTTTTTCCGAAGGAATAGAAATTACGGCCGGAGGAAGCCCAATGTTCATGTTTTGATCTTTTCAAGCGACAAAATTCTGTTAGTTTCCCGCCATGAATAATCTCGTTGCCAGCCTTTCCCGTTTCTTCGACGATCCGCGCGCTGCCGTCGTGGCGGTGATGTGTGCAGCGGCATTGCTGCTGTTATGGTTGTTTCTGGGGCGCCGGGCATCGCTTCGGCGGCAGGAAGATGCGGCCTTGCGGGCGATGGAAGGCGAGGCCCGGCTTTCCGAACTTCTGAAAGCGCAAAGCGAGATGCAGGGACGGTTGTCGGCAATGGCGGAGACGCTTTCGACGCGGCAATCGGAACTGAACCAGTCGGTCAGCCAGCGGCTCGATGGCATGACCCACCGGATCGGCGCTAGCATCACCGAGCAGACCAAGTCGACGCACGAGAACCTGCAGCGGCTGCAGGAACGGCTGGCGGTGATCGACGCCGCCCAGAACAATATCCAAACGCTGGCAAAGGACGTCGTCGGCCTGCAGGCGATCCTGTCGAACAAGCAGACACGCGGCGCCTTCGGCCAGGGCCGAATGGAAGCGATCATTGCCGACGGATTGCCGATGGGGGCCTACGGCTTCCAGACCACGCTTTCGAACGGCACCAGGCCCGACTGCACGATCAGGATGCCGAACGGCGCTCCGCCCTTGGTGATCGATGCCAAATTCCCGCTCGAAGCCTGGAACGCTTTTCGCGAGGCTGCGGCACCCGAAGCCAGAAGGGCCGCCGCCCAGGCCTTCAAGCGCGACCTCGAGGTCCACATCCGCGATGTCTCGGAAAAGTACCTGATCCCGGGCGAAACGCAGGAAATGGCTTTCCTTTTCGTGCCATCGGAATCGATCTTCGCGGAGATCCACGAGCATTTCGAAAGCGCGGTGCAGAAGGCGCAACGTTCCCGGATCGTCATCGTCTCCCCTTCGCTGCTGATGCTGTCCATCCAGGTCATCCAGGCCGTGCTGAAGGACCAGCGGATGCGCGAGCAGGCACATCTCATCCAGGGCGAAGTGGCGCTGCTGATCGAGGATCTTTCCCGCCTCGACGACCGTACACGCAAGCTGCAGACACATTTCTTCGCGGCGCAGAAGGATGTCGAACAGATCCTCACCTCCACCGACAAGCTCAACCGCCGCGGCGCAAAGATCGAGGCTCTCGAACTGGAGGCTCCGGCGGAGGCCGGGGCAGCCCGCGAGCTGCCACAGGCGAAAGTGGTCGAAAGCCGTACCGGTCTTCTCAAACTGCGGGTGGTTGACGAGGAGTGATCCTCTCGGGCAGTGTCGCGCGACTTTTAATCAAGCACGCAGGCCCGCCATGATCACCGTCCTCGGCTCCATCAACATGGATCTCATCGCCACGACCGAGCGTCTGCCCCAGCCAGGCGAGACGGTTGCAGGATCAAGCTTTGCGACGGCCGCCGGCGGCAAGGGTGCCAACCAGGCGCTCGCCGCCCGCCGTGCCGGAAGCACGGTGCATATGGTCGGAGCCGTTGGGGAAGATGGTTTTGCTACACCGGCGCTGGCGCTTCTCGATGACGCCAAGGTCGATCTCTCAGCGGTCGCGCGCGTAACCGATCCAACGGGCACGGCCCTGATCCTGGTGGGGGGCACGGGCGAAAACATGATCGCGGTGGTGGCCGGCGCCAACGGTACGGTAAGCATGGCGCAGGCCGAAGCGGCGGTCGAAGCCATGAAGACCGGCGATGTCCTGATGCTGCAGCTCGAAATCCCGGCGGAAACGGTGGAGACGGCGCTCAACGCGGCGCGCGCCAAAAGCGTGCTGACGGTGATCAACACGGCGCCGCTGACCGGTGATGCGGCCCGGCTTGCCCGGCTCGCGGATATCGTCGTTGCCAATGAAACGGAATTCGAACTGCTGGCCGGAAGCCCGATCCCCAACGCTGCGGCGCGCCAGGAGATGTTGAAAAAACTGCACGCGGAAACCGGCCAGACATACGTCGTCACGCTCGGCGGCGACGGCGTGGTCGCGATCCGCGACGGAGAGATTGTCACGGCCGAGGGATTGAAGATCGAACCGGTCGATACGGTCGGCGCCGGCGACACGTTTTGCGGTTATCTGGCCGCCAGCCTCGAGCAGAGGCTCGATTTTGCGAAAGCGCTCCGTCGCGCCGCGGTGGCCGGTTCGCTCGCCTGCCTCAGCCGCGGCGCCCAGCCATCGATCCCGCCCGCCGAGGCGGTCGACGCCAGGGTCTGAGCTGCTCCGATCGAGTATTTCCCCCTACTTTCGCCGTTGCGGCAGAGCAAGCATTTGTAATTTTAGTCAACATTAACATATCGCTTTTAGGGTCACGGATATCTCTGCGGGGACGAGATTCGATCCGCCTCGCGGCCGCTCCATGAAGGAGCCTCACCCTGTCCGCACTCCGAGGCAATTGATGTTTTCGCTCAAGGTCAAGTCGCTCTCCACGAAGCTCATACTGGTAACGAGCCTGGTGATCGCCGGCGTTCTGGTTCTCTCCAACTTCTTCCTGATTTCCCAAACCCGCAATCGCGTATCGACGCTGACCATGGCGCAGGCGCAGGCCGAGGCGCGTTCGATCGCCAACGAAGTGGCCGTCGATATGGGCCAGCTCGCCGGCGCGGCACGCTCGATGGCGGGCGTGATCGGCCGCGGCCATGCTGCGGGTTATCTCGACCGCAAGGGCGTCACCGACGCTCTTAGGGCCAACCTGGAGCAGAATGCTTTTGCCTATGGCAGCTGGTTCGCCGAAGTTCCGGGCGTATTTGACGGGAAGAACGCCGAGCTCGTCGGCAACAAGGAGATGGGCGCCAACAAGAAGGGGGAGCTTGCCCCTTACTGGACCAAGAGCCGCACCGGCAATATCGCCTATAGCGTCTTCGACATCGACACCCAGGCGGAATGGTATTCGCTTGCGGCCACCTCGAAGAAAGGCTCGCTCACCCAGCCCTATATCGAAAGCACGACGGGCGATGCTGTCGCCATGAGCTCCGTCGCCTACCCCGTCATGTCCGGCTCCAACCTCCTCGGTGTTGCTGGCCTCGACGTCTCGATGGCGACCCTGACCAAGAAGCTCCAGGCGATGCGGCCGTTCGGCTCCGGCCGGGTTCTCCTGGTGTCGCAAGGCGGCAAATGGATCGTGCCCGTCAATCCCGACAAGCTGATGAAGCCGGTCGAAGGCGAAAAAACGAGCGAGCTGCTGGCCGCGCTGAAGTCGAACCAGCCGGTCCAGCTCGACAACCTGACCGCCGATGCGGCGGAACCCTTTGAACGCGTCGTCTATCCGTTCACGGTTCCGGACCTCAACGCCACCTGGGCGATCGTCCTGGACGTGCCGCAGAGCGTGATTGCCGCGCCGGTTCAGGACCAGACGCTGATGATGGTGCTCGGCGGGATCGTCATCATGGGCGCCTGCATCGCCACCCTCTATTTCGGCAGCACCATCTTCGTGCGGCGGCCTCTCGGCGCGCTGCTCGGCAGCGTCGATACCTTGAGCAAGGGCCGGTTCGAGCAGCCGGTCGAGGGCCAGGACCGCACCGACGAGATCGGCTCGCTGGCCGGAGCGCTTGAAGGCTTCCGCCACACGCTGGCGGACGGCCGCCGGCTCGAAACGGAAGCGGAAGCGCAGCGTAATGCGGCGGAAAACGAGCGCCACCGCTCGGAAGGGGAGCGCGAAGCGAGCGTCCAGCAGCAGCAGCGTATCGTCAGCTCACTCGCCAATGGCCTGGCGGAACTGTCCAACGGCAACCTCGGCTATCGCATCCAGGACGACTTCCCAGGCGAATATGCCAAGCTGAAGGTCGATTTCAACAAGGCGCTGGAAAGTCTCGAGGAGACGATCGCGACGGTAAGCTCCACCGTCTACAATATCGGCAATGGCAGCCGTGAAATCACCACCAGCGCTCAGGACCTGTCGCGCCGGACGGAGCAGCAGGCGGCAAGCCTGGAGGAGACCGCAGCCGCGCTCAACGAGCTCACCGCCCAGGTGAACTCCAGTGCCGAAAACGCCAGCTCCGCCGCCGCCACGGTCAACCTCGCCTGCGACGATGCGGAAAAGTCCGGCGAAGTGGTGCAGAAGGCCGTGGCCTCGATGCATGGCATTGCCCAGTCCTCGCAGGAAATCTCCCGCATCATCGGCGTCATCGACGAGATTGCCTTCCAGACCAACCTGCTGGCGCTCAATGCCGGCGTCGAAGCTGCTCGCGCGGGCGAGGCCGGCAAGGGATTTGCGGTCGTCGCGCAGGAAGTCCGCGAACTCGCCCAGCGTTCCGCCACTGCCGCCAAGGAGATCAAGGCGCTCATCAACGCATCGACCAGCCAGGTCAGCGATGGGGTGGAACTGGTCGGCAAGGCCGGTGACACTCTGCAGAAGATTGCCGTGCAGGTGATGCAGATCAACGGGTTGATCCGCCAGATTTCCGCGTCGGCAAGCGAACAGGCCGTCGGCCTCAAGGAGGTCAATTCGGCGGTCAACCAGATGGACCAGGTGACCCAGCAGAATGCCGCGATGGTGGAAGAGACCACCGCCGCGAGCACGGTGCTGAGCACGGAAGCGGAAACGCTGAAGTCGCTGGTCGCCCGGTTCCGCGTTTCGGCGCATGCGACAGGCCATGCCCAGAGCGCGCCTCAGGCGCTGCGCCAGGTCGCGCAGACCATGCGGGCAACGCGGCCGACCCCGCCCGCACCGGCCCCACGTGCCAAGCCGGCGCCACGGGCTGCGATCTCCCACGGTTCGGCCGCCGTCGTAGCGGACGACTGGCAGGAATTCTGATCGCAGCTTCAGGTGAAAATACAGAAAAGCCGCCGTGCAACCGGCGGCTTTTTCTTTGTCGGCTTATCCCACCTCAGAGCCGGGCGACCCGCTCCGTCAGCAACTCAAAAAAGCCGTCGGCATCGACATGGCGCATCACCTTGGCATTCGGCTTGCGACCGGAGACGTGCCACCAGTCAACCACCGTCATGCCGACCGTCAGGGCCGATTGCGTCTCGATCTCGACATTGCAGTCGCGGCCGGAAAAGAGTTCGGGCTTGATGAGGTAGGCGATGACGGTGGGATCATGCAGCGGCCCACCATCGGAGCCGTATTTTTCGATGTCGAAGCGCTCGAAGAAGGCGAGCCACGCGACCAGGACCTCCGCCGGACGGGTGCCGAGCGCGGCGATCTTTTCGACGCGGGCTTTGGTCGTCAGCAATTGGTGGGTGACGTCGAGCGGCATCATGACGATCGGCATGCCCGAGGCGAACACGGTCTTTGCCGCTTCCGGATCGACATAGATGTTGAATTCGGCAGCCGGCGTGATGTTGCCGCCTTCGAAAAAGCCGCCGCCCATCATCACCAGTTCCTTCGCGCGCCCCGCGATGTCCGGCGCTTTCTCGAGAGCGAGCGCGATATTGGTGAGCGGCCCGAGCGTGCAGAGCGTTACCGTTCCGGCAGGCTCAGTGCGCAACGTGTCGATGATGAAGTCGACGGCATGGATATCCTTCACCGGCATTGTCGGTTCGGGCAATTCGATACCGTCGAGGCCGGTCCTGCCGTGCACGTGCTCGGCGGTGACCTGCGGGCGCATGGTTGGCTTCAGCGCGCCCTCGTAAACCGGTGCATCCGGCCTGCCACAGAGTTCGCAGACGATCCGGAGGTTGCGGCTGGTGTAGGAAAGCGGCACGTTTCCGGCGACCGCGCAAAGACCAAGCACCTCGATCTCGTCGGGGCTTGCAAAGGCAAGCATGATCGCCGCGGCATCGTCCTGACCCGGGTCGGTATCGATGATAATTTTCCTGCGCTGCATGAATGCTCCTTTTTTTCCGGGTAGTGGTCCACAACCTGACATTCTGTCAAGTGCCGCATGACCGGCATGGGCAGCCGTGTCCATCAGGCCCCGGCGCTCATCCTTGCGGTCGCCGCCGTAACCTCCCATATAACGAACGAGTTGGCGGGCCGCCCGGCGGGCGCCAACGTGGTCGCTTGTTGCAAGGACTGTCCGATGAGCCGAATGACGCCGTTTGCGAGCCCCCTGCTTCTGGGCTTCGACGCCATGGAAAAGACGCTCGAACGCCTTGCGAAGGCGAACGACGGTTATCCTCCCTATAATATCGAACGCATCCGCGCTGACGCTTCCGGTGCTCCTGAACGGCTGCGAATCACGCTGGCCGTCGCCGGATTTTCCGAAGCCGAGCTCGAGGTGACGACGGAAGAAAACCACCTCGTCATCCGCGGGCGCCAGACGGAGCAGGGTGAGCGCGACTATCTTTACCGCGGCATTGCTGCCCGGCAGTTCCAGCGCATGTTTGTACTGGCCGATGGAATGCAGGTTTCCGGTGCCTCGCTCAAGAACGGCTTGCTGTCGGTCGACCTTATCCGCCCCGAGCCCGCACGCATGGTGCGAAAAATTAACATTTCCGTCTCAGAGTAGGTCAATGGCGCTAATGCCATTGCCCCTCAATGCTGGAGGCTGGAATGCTCCTGAAAGAAGCGAATACGCGTTTGACGCAGTCCGAACTTGCTCATCTGGGCGCTGGAGAGGTCGGATACATTCGCAAGATGCGGTCGGAAGAAGTTTCCCGCTGCTTCCCTGAAGCCCCGGATATCGATCCCAGTCTCGATCTTTGGGCCCTGTTCGGCGCAGATGGCACGCCGATTCTCCTGACCGACAATCGCTCCAGCACCTTCTTCAAGGCTGCTGAAGACGACCTGAAGACCGTCAGCCTGCACTGACCTTTCAGGCTTTCCTGAACGTCAGATAGGCCGAGGGGCGACCTTCTCGGCGGGCCTTGTTCTCGTATCGCGTACCCGGCCAGCCAGCGAAGGGCGTCAGCCAGTCGGAAGATTGCTCCGCCTGCCATTGGAAACCGCCATGGTCGCGGCAATGGATCAGCGTCCAGTTGACATAGGTGTCGATGTCGGATGCGAACAGGAACAGACCGCCCGGCTTCAGCACGCGGTGGAAGCGGTCCAGATTGACCGCAGACACAAACCGCCTTTTCCAATGTTTCCGCTTTGGCCAGGGGTCCGGATAGAGCAGGTCGATGCGATCGAGCGATGCATCCGGCAGCCAGTCCAGAACCTGCGTGGCGTCGTCGTCATAGACCCGGATATTCTTGAGCCCCAGTTCGTCGACGCGCGACAGAAGCTTCGCCATGGAATTGACGAAAGGCTCGACGCCGATGAAGCCGGTTTTTAAATTCTCCTGCGCACGGTGGACCAGGTGCTCGCCGCCACCGAAACCGATTTCCAGCCGCATCTCCTCGACCGGTATCGGAAATATCTCCGACAGCGCCGCCGGCGCTGGCGCCTGAAGATCGAGCTTCAGCGCGGGCAGCAATGTCGCCATCCCCTCCGCCTGGCGTTCGCGGAGCTGCTTGCCCTTGCGGCGCCCGAAGAAGGCTTCGGTGCTGCGGCTCGGGTGCTGCGGTTCGGTCATAGGCTGGTCTCTCATGATAAAAGCGGGCGTCTCCGTCAGGAGGCACCCGCTTTACAGTTTTATGGAGCTATCCGTAAAGGCCGATCAGGCAGCCTTGAGGGTCTCTTCCTTCAGCGCATCCTTGAGCGGCTTCGCCAGATCGGTCTTCTCCCAGGAGAAGGAGCCGTCGCGGCCGGCCTTGCGGCCGAAGTGGCCGTAAGCGGAAGTCTTCGCATAGATCGGCTTGTTGAGGTCGAGATGGCGGCGGATGCCGGTCGGCGACAGGTCCATGACCTTGCGGATGGCGGCTTCCACCTGGTCTTCCGTCACGCCCTTGCCCGTGCCGTGCAGGTCGACATAGATCGACAGCGGCTGCGCGATGCCGATTGCGTAGGAAATCTGGATGGTGCAGCGGTCGGCAATGCCGGCGGCGACTACGTTCTTGGCCAGATAGCGAGCAGCGTAAGCGGCCGAACGGTCGACCTTGGTCGTGTCCTTGCCGGAAAACGCACCGCCGCCGTGGGGAGCCGCGCCACCGTAGGTGTCGACGATGATCTTGCGGCCGGTAAGGCCTGCGTCACCATCCGGGCCGCCGATGACGAACTTGCCGGTCGGGTTGATGTACCACTTGCAATCCTTGGCGATCGGCAGGTCGCCGAGCGCTTCGCGGATGTAAGGTTCGACGACCTGGCGGACCTTTTTGGAGTCCCAGCTCTCGTCGAGGTGCTGGGTGGAGAGAACGATCGAGTCGACCGCGGCCGGCTTGCCGTTTTCGTAACGCACGGTCACCTGGCTCTTGGCGTCCGGGCCGAGCTTGCCGGCATCGCCCTCGCCCTTCTTGCGGGCGATTGCGAGAAGCTGCAGGATCTTGTGGGAATAATAGATCGGCGCCGGCATGAGGTCCGGCGTTTCCTTGCAGGCGTAACCGAACATGATGCCCTGGTCGCCGGCACCTTCGTCGCCCTGCTTGTCGGCAGCACTGTCAACGCCCTGTGCGATATCAGCAGACTGCGAATGCAGCAGCACGTCGATCTTGGCCGTCTTCCAGTGGAAGCCGTCCTGCTCGTAACCGATGTCACGGATCGCCTTGCGGGCGGCCGACTTGAACTTCGAAGGATTGATGACGTCCTTGCCGTCCTTGTCCTTCTTCATCAGGCTCGGCGGCAGGCGGACTTCGCCGGCAATGACGACACGGTTCGTGGTTGCCAGCGTTTCGCAGGCAATGCGCACGGTCCAGGGATCGACGCCGGTCTTGGCCGCCTCGCGGTACACAAGATCTACAATTTCATCGGAGATACGATCACAAACCTTGTCCGGATGGCCCTCGGCAACGGACTCGCTGGTGAACAGATAACTTGCGCGCATTACGGGATTCCCCTCAAAGAAACGAACGCACCTGTGTTAGTGATTTCCATCGACAAACACAAGCGTACAACGACATAAATATATCTTTATGTCTACAAGTCTGACATTCCCGCAACACCCGATGCTCCGGTGCGGGCAACAAAAAAGCGGCCCGGAGGCCGCTTCTGTGCTGATATCAATGAGCCTTATTCGACCTCGGCATCCGCTGCCAGGGCCTTTACGAGATCTACCACACGCCGGCGAACTTTCGGGTCCGAAATCTTCACGAAAGCCCGGTTCAGTTGCAGGCCTTCGGAGGAGGAGAGGAAATCGACCACGTAGTTGGAGCTCGAGGCTTCCGCCATGCCGCCCTGACCGCCCTGATCGCCCGGCGCATCTTCGAAGAAGAAGGAGACCGGCACGTTGAGAATGCTGGAGATGTTCTGCAGACGGCTTGCGCCGACGCGGTTCGTGCCTTTTTCGTATTTCTGAATCTGCTGGAACGTAATGCCAAGGCTTTCACCGAGCTTTTCCTGGCTCATTCCGAGCATGGTCCGGCGAAGGCGAATTCGGCTCCCGACGTGAATATCGATCGGGTTCGGCTTCTTTTTGTTTTCAATCATAACGGTGTCCTGACGACGTTTGTTGTTCAATCCTCACAACCCGGTCTGCGTGTGGAGATACACTTCGTGCGGCTGGTCACAACAGGCTCAACGTTTGAAGCATATGGCGAGACGAAAGGCTGCGACCACTATGCAATTTTAGGGGTTTTTGGTCAATTCGTCCGAAAATTAAAACCAGCGCGCGAGATGGCTGCAATCAACAACATCAATGCAAGAACCAACCAGAAGTGCTGTTCCCGAGCATTTACATCCCAATGCGGGATGGAAATACTTCCCAAGGTTGCGTCCATCACGCCTTTTTGATTATAATCCAAGCCCCGGATCAGCCTCCCGAAGGGGTCAACAACCGCTGAAACGCCGGTATTTGCGCCGCGAATCAACGGCAGGCCGTTTTCGACGGCGCGGATTCGAGCCTGCTGGAAGTGCTGATACGGCCCCGGCGTCGCTCCGAACCAGCCGTCATTGGTAACATTTAGAAGCGCGCTCACCCGCTCCACGTCCGGCCCAATCTCGTCCGGGAAGATCGCCTCGTAGCAGATCAGCGGATAGAAGGTCCTGCCCCCCGGCAGGGTCAGCATGGCCCGTACTGGCGCGGCACTGAAGCCGCCCGGCATGGCGATGGCATCGGGGATGCCGAGATTGCGCAGGAGATCTTCGTAGGGGACATATTCCCCGAACGGGACGAGATGCAGCTTGTCGGAGGCCGATACGATCTGGCCTTGGCTGTCGATCACATAGATGGAATTGTAAAAACGCGGCGCGAAGCCTGCGCCCGCATCTTCCGAACGGACCGCGCCAGTAATCAGCACCTGGCCATCCTGCAGTACCTCGGCGATGCGGGTCAGCGCATCCGGGTTCTGGGTCAGAATGAAGGGCACCGAGGTTTCGGGCCAGACGATGATGTCCGGCCGCTTGCCACCGTTCTCGGGCGGCAAAGCCGACAACGCCAGATGTTCCTCGAAGATCGCCGCCCGTTCGGCATCGTCCAGTTTTCGCGCCTGGTCGATGACCGGCTGAACGATGCGGACGACCGGCTGAGTGTCGGCGGCTGGAGCCGGCATGGTGTCGGCGACGTGCAGACGGTAGGCGCCATAACCCAGATGGGCGGCAAACAGCAGGACGGCGAGCGTCAGTCCGGTCCGCATGCCCTTTCTGGTGCCGATCAAGGCGGGGGCCGAAAACACGAAGACGGCGACAACCGTCACGCCGAAAATGCCGAGCACGGCTGCGGACTGCATCATCAGCGGCATGGGCATCGCGCCATATCCGACCGCATTCCAGGGGAAGCCGGTGGCGACGAAGCCGCGAAGCCATTCGGCAAGACCGAAGCCGAAGGCGAGCGAGGCCATCCGCCCGAAACCATCCGACCAGAAGATGCGGGCGATCGCCGTCGCGAGACCGTAAAATAGGGCGAGATAGGCAGGCAGGCCAAGAACCGCGAGCGGCAGCGCCCAGGCAAATTCATCCGCTTCCACCAGAAGCGCGTTGCCAAGCCACCAGAGGCCGGCGACGAAATAGCCGAAACCGAAGACCCAGCCGATCCAGAAGGCCGACCGGAACCGCGCGAACCGTCCCCCATCCGGATTGCCGGTGGAACCGTCCATCAGCCAGACGAGCAGCGTGAAGGAGATGAAAAGTGCTGCGAAAAAGCCGAAGGGCGGCAGGGCGAGCGCACCGATCGCTCCTGCGAGAAAAGCGACGACGACGCGCGGGAAGCCCCAGAGAAGCATGATCCTGCCCGCCAGCCGCTCCATCTATGTTCCCTTCCGCCCCCGAATCAGCGGCTGCAGTCTTTCAAAAAATGGCGGGCTTGTCGTGAGGTCAAAGAGGCGGACACCTCAGGGATCATTCAGCCTGGTGATTGCGCCGGTCGGCATCCTGAGCGGATGGCGCCGGCAGCAGGGCAGTTGTCGTCGTCTGATCGGTGAGCAGCATTTCGCCCTCCCCTTTCTGACGGCGGCGCGCGAGCGTTCGCTTGCGCAGGATCCGGACGCGCTTGATGCGGCGAGGATCGGCCTCCAGGATATGGAATTCGAAGCCAGGCACCGCCTGCACCACTTCGCCACGCACCGGAATACGGCCGAGCGCAGAGAAGATCAGGCCGCCCAGTGTATCGACGTCTTCGAGACGGTCGCGAATGTCGAAGTCAGAACCGATCGCCTTGGCGATCTCCTCCAGTTCGATACGCGCATCGGCGACGAACACGTCCTCGCTGGTGCGGGAGAACATGACCTCTTCATTGTCATGTTCGTCCTCGACGTCGCCGATCACCATTTCGACGATATCCTCGTGGGTGACTAGGCCGTCGGTCCCGCCATATTCGTCGATGACGAGCGCGAGCTGGGTGCGGGCGGCCTGCATGCTCTGCATGAGGTCGGAGGCGAGCATCGAGGGCGGCACGAACAGGATCTTGCGGATCAGCCCGGCTTCGGCAACCGTCTGCTCGAGATCGACGCGGCCGAGGTCGAAGGCAGGCCGCGGGGTGCGCACCGTCTTTTCGGCCTTTTCCGGCTTGTCGGTGGCAAGCGGCATCGGCTGGGTGGGTGCGGCGCGCGCACTGGTGCGGCGTTTGTTGCGCGCCTGCTTGGCCAGATAGGACAGGAGGTCGCGGATATGGACCATGCCGCGCGGGTCGTCGAGCGTGTCGTTATAGACAGGCATGCGCGAGCGACCGGTTTCCTCGAAATGGATCATCAGTTCGCCGATCGTCATGGTCATGTCGACCGCCTCAATGTCGGCGCGCGGCACCATGATGTCTTCGACGCGGATCTCGCGGAACCGGAGAATGTTGTGCAGCATCGCCCGTTCCTCGGGCGAGAAGGCATTGCTGATATTGGTGTCGGTCATCAGCGCATCGGCGAGGTCCTCGCGGAGCTTCTCGCCCTGCGACGGCCTGAGTAGCCTCACGGCGCGCGACCAGAAAGAGCTTTGGTGTTTTTGGGCTTCCGCTCGAGACGGACTACTGCCCTCTTCCGAGGAACTCGAGTCGGCGTCCTTGCCCTCACGGGTCGGGTTTGTCGAAAAGTCGTTCATTGGTCCAGACTATACTATCGGGTCTTGCCCCGCATAGGGGTCAGATAGGCCAAGGATGGCCAAAATGCGAGTCTCCAACGCTTCCATTCTTTCCGCTTCGTCCGTTTGCATATGGTCGTAGCCGAACAGATGCAGAAAACCGTGGACGAGCAGATGGGTCAGATGATCCTCGAAACTTTTATCGAGATCAACCGCTTCCCGCTCAACCGTCTCGCGAGCGATGACGATATCGCCGAGCATCGGGCCCGGCATCTTGCCCGGTTCGAGCGGAAAAGCCGGGAAAGACAGCACGTTGGTCGGCTTGTCCTTGCCGCGCCATTCGGCGTTGATTTCCTTGATCGCCGCATCGTCGGTAAAGACCAGCGACAATTCCGGGGCGGTTTTCGGGAATGGCTGCTTTTCCTGGCCCGCCAGGAATTCGGCAGCCGCCCCAAGCGTTTTTTCGCTCAGGGCCAAAAGGGCAGGCTCTTCGGGCCAGCCCTCGTCTTCAATGCTGATCTGTATGTCGAGTTGGGGCATAAGGTTTGGAGCCGACCGTTACCGGTCGACTTCCTCGCTCTCCTCGTGGACGGCATATTGCGCATCATAGGCCCGGACGATGCGGCCGACCAGCGGATGGCGGACCACGTCCGTATCCTTGAAGCGGATCACCGAGATGCCCTCGACGCCCTTCAGGATCTGCAGCGCTTCCACCAGGCCTGATTTCACGCCGCGCGGCAAATCGACCTGGCTCGGGTCGCCGGTGATGATCATCCGGGCATTTTCGCCGAGACGGGTCAGGAACATCTTCATCTGCATCGACGTGGTGTTCTGCGCCTCGTCGAGGATGACGGCGGCGTTTGCGAGCGTGCGGCCGCGCATGAAAGCGAGCGGCGCGATTTCGATGACGCCGGCGGTGATCGCCCGCTCCACCTTGTCGCCCGGCATCATGTCGTAGAGGGCGTCATAGAGCGGCCGCAGATAGGGATCGACCTTGTCCTTCATGTCGCCGGGCAGAAAGCCCAGGCGCTCGCCGGCTTCGACGGCCGGCCGCGACAGGATGATGCGATCGACAGCCCCGCGTTCCAGAAGCTGGGCGGCATGAGCGACGGCGAGATAAGTCTTGCCGGTACCGGCCGGGCCGACGCCGAAGACAAGCTCCGACCGTTCCAGCGCCCGCATATAGGCGTCTTGGGTCGGGGTGCGCGCGACGACCGTCTTCTTCTTGGTGGAAATCTGGCTCATGGAGAGCTTGGCTTTTTTCTCCAGCGTCGGCAGCTGCAGCTGGTCGTCGGCCGCCTGCGCCATGCGGATCGCACCGTCGACGTCGGAGGTCTCGACCGAGCCGCCCTTCTGGATGCGTTCGTAAAGGAAATCCAGCGCCCGGCGCGCCTGGTTGGTCGCCGTCAGATCGCCGGAGATGGCCACCGAATTGCCGCGTGCCCTGGCATCGATGTGAAGCCGCTCTTCGAGAAGTTTGAGATTTTGATCGAACTGACCGAAAAGCTCGCTGGCGAACCTATTGTTCTCGAACGTCAGGACAAAGTGATTGGCGTCGGTAGCGGCGGTGCGGGGGTGGCGCGCGGATGAAGAAACCAATTCACGTCCGTTCAAGTAGGGCAAGCTCCTCGATGTTAGCTCAGGCTCCTATTAAACTCTCTGCCGGGTCGGCAAACAAGCTGTTCGGGCCGGTTCCACTGATTCGTACCTGGATAATGTCACCGATTTGCGATGTTTTTGCATCAACATTCACAGATTGAAGCCAGGGAGAACGTCCGATTATCTGTCCTGGCATGCGACCGGGCTTTTCCAGCAACAGGTCGATGACTTTTCCAACGCAGGATTTGGCGAATTCGGCCTGCTGTTTCAAGAGCAGGGCCTGCAATCTTTCCAACCGCTCCGCCTTCACCTCTTCCGGCACCTGATCGCCGAGGTCGGCGCCGGGCGTGCCGGGACGGGTCGAATATTTGAAGGAATAGGCCTGGGCGTAGTTCACCTCCTCGACGAGGCGCAGCGTATCTTCGAAGTCCTTGTCCGTCTCGCCGGGGAACCCGACGATGAAATCTCCGGCGATGGCGATATCCGGCCGAGCTTCGCGGATGCGCTCGATCAGGCGGAGATATTCGGCACCCGTATGGCGGCGGTTCATGGCTTTCAGAATGCGGTCCGAACCGGCCTGGACCGGCAGATGCAGGTAGGGCATCAGGGTGCGCAGGTCGCGATGGGCCTCGATCAGCCGATCATCCATGTCGCGCGGGTGGCTGGTCGTGTAACGCAGACGCGCGAGCCCTGGGATTTCCGCCAGGCGATAAAGCAGGTCGCCGAGGCTCCATTCGCCGCCTTTCGGGCCCTCCGCACGCCAGGCATTGACGTTCTGGCCGAGCAGCGTGATCTCGCGCACACCGCCATCGACAAGCCGCCAGGCTTCGTCGACGATCTGCTGGACGGGACGAGAAACTTCCGACCCGCGCGTATAGGGGACGACGCAGAAGGTGCAGAACTTGTCGCAGCCTTCCTGAACGGTGAGGAAAGCGGTGACGCCGCGGGCGCGGATCTTCGCCTTCTCGGTAACCGGCAAGTGCTCGAACTTGTCCTCGACCGCATATTCGGTGTCGACGACAGGCTTGCCGCCGCGGGCGCGCCTCAGCGCTTCCGGCAGGCGATGATAGGTCTGCGGGCCGATCACCACGTCGACGGCCGGCGCACGGCGGATGATTTCCTCGCCTTCTGCCTGGGCGACGCAACCGGCGACGCCGATCATCAGTTCCCGGCCTTCGGCAGCGCGTGCCTTCTTCATGTCGCGAAGGCGCCCGAGCGCCGAATAGACCTTGTCGGCGGCCTTCTCGCGGATGTGGCAGGTGTTGAGGAGGATGAGGTCGGCCTCGCCCATCTCTTCGGTCGGCACGTAGCCTTCGCCCGCCAGCGCATCGCTCATGCGGCCTGAATCATAGACATTCATCTGGCAGCCGTAGGTCTTGATGAAGACCTTGCGGGAATTCGGGCGCTGGGCCGGCTCGTCGGCGGGCACGGAAAGAGAGACGTGTTCGTTCATGGCTCGCTCCATACCGCAAGAAGACCCGGAAATGAAGCGTTTCCTAAAGCGCTTCGTAGTCACGACCCCGCAGATGGCGGATCAGCATGCGCCGAAGCCGGCTCGTCACGGCCATGCTCAGGTGCTTGCGGTTGTCGCCGGCGCGGAAATCGACCGTTTCCCCGAAGGCGACGTCCACGTCGAGCGCGCCTTCCCTCAGGACGCCGAGCAGATGCGGCACGAGTTCGATATCGCCAGGCCAGGCCGCGATCGGCCGATGATAACGCCCCATGGCCATGCCGTGGACGCGCGTATAGGCGATCGCCACCGGCTGGACATGCACGACACCTTCCGGCGTGCGCTGCACCGCGGCGGCGGCAGCGCCGAACAATGACGACTTGACCTCCAGAAGCCGGTTGCCATCGGAGGTAGTGCCTTCGGGAAAAAGCACGACGATCTCGCCGGCTGCCATGCGCTCGGCGATCTCGTTCACCTGATCGCCGGTGCGGCGCTTCTGCTCGCGAGCGACGAAGATGCTTTTCTGCAGCTTGGCGAGCGTGCCGAAGACCGGCCATTCCGACACTTGCATCTTGGCAATGAAGACCACGTCGGCGATTGCGCCGAGCACGAGAATGTCCTTCCACGACGCATGATTGCAGGCGAGCATCAGCGGCCGGCGGCGATCCAGCGTTCCGTGGACATGAATGCGGATGCCAAGCAGAAAACAGGCGGTCTTATGCCAGTAGCGCGGGATATAGCGGCGGATCTTGAGGTCGAAGGCGAGGCCGAGGAGCTGAAACGGCAACAGGACCAGCGTAACTGCGAAAAGAGCAACGAAAACGAAGCCGATCCGCGCCCAAGTAATCACTTATCGTCCTTGTCCAGCGGGATGCCGTAGAGCTCCAGCCGGTGGCCGACGAGACGGAACCCGTGCTCCCGGGCGATGCGTTCCTGCAGCGCCTCGATTTCGGCTGAACGGAACTCGATGACATTGCCGGTGTTGAGATCGATCATATGGTCATGATGTTCCTCGGGCACGGTCTCGTAACGCGAGCGGCCGTCGCGGAAATCGTGACGTTCGATGATCCCTTCGTCCTCGAACAATTTTACCGTGCGGTAGACCGTCGAGATGGAGATACGCGGATCGACCTTGGAGGACCGGCGATAGAGTTCCTCGACATCCGGATGGTCAACGGACTCCTGCAGGATACGCGCGATCACGCGGCGTTGATCCGTCATTCGCATGCCTTTCTCGGCACACAGCTCCTCCAGGGTCTTGGAAAGGTCTGTCATGTCGTCTTGGCCTTCGAAACGTTCCTGTAGAAACTAACGGACTAACGAAGAACTCGGCTCATGACAAGCGCTGTGGATCGCGTCCCGTCCGGGCCGGCATAATAGGCGGGGCGCTCGCCCACTTTCTGGAAACCGAGCTTGCGGTAAAGCTCGACAGCAGGGCGATTCGCCGCCTCCACTTCCAGAAACATGCTCTCACCGCCGCGCGCCGCCCCCTCGCGCAGGGCGGCCTGCATCAGACGCCAGCCGAGGCCCACCCGGCCGAATTTCTCGTTGACGGCGACCGTCAGAATCTCCGCCTCGCCGGCCGCCTCCCGCGATAGAACGAAACCGCCGAGCGGCTTGGAGAAAAACGCATTGGTCTGACGCGCGACGAAACCGAAGACATTTTGCTGCAGGAGCAGGTTCTGGAACTCCCCGTCACTCCACTGACGCGGAAATCGCTGGCCATGCAGCTCGGAGATCTCCAGGCAATCGCTCGCCTCCATCGGCACGACTTCGAAATACGGCTTCCAGGTCAGGTAATCGTCGAGCATCGGCGCAGTCTGTACATTCACGAACGGGCAAGGGCAAAACCGGTCTGCGGTTTCGCATCTGGTCCACGAAGATACAATGGTTTGGGACGTTGCGCATCCACAGGTTTTTCAGCGGCGATGCGGGCGACGACTGCAATGTCGAAGCGGTCCCGCCCCTCATGTTCGGCCACTCCCTTGCCAAGGGATTGCTCTATCCAGGAGCCTGTCCTTGCTGCCGAAAGAGACCTGGCGAGTTCCGAAGCGTCTTCCGGCGAAAGTGCTGCGGGTTGGCTCAACGCTTCCCCGTTGGCGGAAAACGCCTGGGTGTAGACCTCGTTGCGCTTGGCATCCATGGCAACCACGACCGGCTGGCCAGGGTGTTCGCCAAGAAACTTGAGCGCCAACGCCTCGAGCGTTGTTACGCCGACCGATTCGACACCGAGCGCGAGCGCGAAACCACGGGCGGCGGCAACACCGACGCGAATGCCGGTGAAAGAGCCAGGCCCGATGACGACTGCAACACGCTCGACGGCTTTGAGGGCAAGACCGGCTGCAGCGAGCGCTTCGTCGATGACCGACATCAGCCTTTCGGCATGGCCCTTGCCGATCGCCTCGGTGACTTCAGACAGCACTTTGCCCGCGGCGCTGTCATAGAGCGCTGCGGAGCAATCCACCCCGGCGGTATCGATGGCAAGAACAATCATTCAGCGGTGCCGGCGGGCTCAGAGCGCTTCGACGGCCTGCACTTCCGGAACGAAATGCTTGAGCAGGTTCTGCACCCCGTGCTTCAGCGTCGCCGTGGAAGACGGGCAGCCGGAGCATGCACCCTTCATGTTGAGGTAGACCGTGCCGTCGCGGAAACCCTTGAAGGTAATGTCGCCGCCATCCTGGGCGACGGCGGGGCGGACGCGGGTTTCGAGCAGTTCCTTGATCGTCGCGACGATCGTTTCGTCGTCCTCGTCGAAGAACTCGCCTTCTACGTCGGATGCTTCAGCAAGCGTGGACGTACCGCCCATGACCGGCGCGCCGGACATGAAATGCTCCATGATCGAGCCGAGGATCGCCGGCTTCAAGTGCTGCCATTCGGCGCTTTCCTTGGTGACCGTGATGAAGTCGTAACCGAAATAGACGCCGGTGACGCCGGAGATGCCGAACAGGCGCTCGGCCAGCGGAGATGCTTCCGCCTCGCCGGCATTGCGGAAATCGGCGGTGCCTTTTTCCATGACGACTTTGCCGGGCAGGAACTTCAGGGTCGCCGGGTTGGGGGTGGCTTCCGTCTGAATGAACATCTTGTCTCTCCTGGGGCACGGCGCCCCTCGCAATTTAGAACTCTTCAAAAGAAGATAAGCCGTATCAGCTTTTCGTTCAAGTGCTCCTTTGCCTGCGCAAGATCAAGTCCGCAATCAGGCCAGCGCGTCGATTTCCTCGGCCGTCAGCGTGTCGGGCAGCACGGTGACGGGGATCGGGAAGGCAGCAACGGCGGACACCAGGGGTCCCGGCCCTTCCTTGGTTGAGCCGGCCGCCAGCACGAGGACCGCGATATCGCGGTCTTCCTCGACCAGCTGGATGATCTGCTCGCTGGCGTTGCCTTCGCGGATGACGATTTCCGGATCGATGCCGATCGTATCGCGCACCTTCTGGGCGGCCTTGGCCATCACCGCATCCGCCTCTTCGCGGGCCTCGGCACGCATGATCTGCTCGACGCCCAGCCATTGCTGGAAATCGCCTTCGGGGATGACGAAAAGCAGGACAAGACCGCCATTGGAGTTCTTGGCGCGGCGCCCCGCATAGTGGACTGCCTTTTCACATTCCGGCGTGCCGTCGATGACCGCCATGAACTTGCGCCGGTGCCCTTCAAGCCGCGAAAGCCGTTTCGATACCATGCCGCCCCTCCTTCGCATGTAGACGACCCAAGCAGTCGTGATGCGGAACTTATACCAACCGGAAAAAATGAAAACCCGCCACGAATGTCGTGACGGGTATGCAATCTTTGCGTGGCCTGAAAGGCGCCGATAATCTCAGCGCAGGAAGCCGACGATGTCGAAGACGTCTCCCATGACCTTCTCGGCGCGGGCGCGGGCGCGCTCGCCACCATCCTTGAGGATGGCGTCGATATGGGTCGTGTCGTCCATCAGGCGACGCATTTCCGAGGTGATCGGCGCGAGCACGTGCACGGCGAGGTCGGCCAGCGCGGGCTTGAAGACCGAAAACTGCTGGCCGCCATACTCGGCGAGCACGTCGGCCTTGCTCCTGTCGGCAAGGGCCGCATAAATGCCGACGAGATTATCGGCCTCCGGGCGGCCCTTGAGGCCTTCGAGTTCGCTCGGCAGGCCCTCCGGATCGGTCTTGGCCTTGCGGATCTTCTTGGCGATCTCTTCCGGCTCGTCCATCAGGTTGATGCGCGACAGGTCCGACGGGTCGGATTTCGACATCTTCTTGGTGCCGTCACGCAGCGACATGACGCGCGGTGCCGGCCCCTCGATCAACGGCTCGACCAGCGGGAAGAAACCATGGATCGGCTCCTCGCCGACGACCATGTCGACGCCGGTGCCGGCGGCGCGGATCTTCTCCTGGAAGTCGATGTTGAACTTCTGGGCGATATCGCGGGCGAGTTCCAGGTGCTGCTTCTGGTCGTCGCCGACCGGCACGTGGGTGGCGCGGTAGACGAGAATGTCGGCGGCCATCAGGCTCGGATAGGCGAGCAGGCCGAGCGAGGCGTTCTCGCGGTCCTTGCCGGCCTTGTCCTTGAACTGGGTCATGCGGTTCATCCAGCCGATGCGGGCGACGCAATTGAAGACCCAGGCAAGCTCCGCATGCTGCGGCACGGCCGACTGGTTGAAGACGATATGTTTCTTCGGATCGATACCCGAAGCGATGAAGGCGGCGGCAATCGAGCGGATCTGCCCCCGCAGGTCGTCATGGACGAGCTGGGCGGTGATCGCGTGCAGATCGACGACGCAATAGATGCAGTCGTTATTTTCCTGCAATGCCACGAACTTGCGGATCGCGCCGAGGTAGTTGCCGAGATGGAGATTGCCGGTCGGCTGGACGCCGGAAAAGACAAGCGGCTTGAAGGTATTCATATCGTCCTCAATTAGGCTGGTGGAGGGCCCCAGACCCGAAGGGTCATGTTGCTAACGCGCGGGCTTATGCACGGCGAAGCGCGGAGGATCAAGAGCATCAGCGGGCCGCGTGTTCAATCAGATCCCAGGTGTTGCCATAGGGATCGGCAAACACCGCCACCGACCCGTAGACCTCATGGCGCGGCTCCTCGAGGAAACGGATGCCTTTGGTGGTCATGGCGGCATGATCGCGGACGAAATCGTCGGTCTTCAGGAAGAAGCCGACCCGGCCGCCGGTCTGGTTGCCGATTGCCGCCTTCTGCGTGTCGCTGGCGGCCTTAGCCAACAGCAGTGCCGCGCCCTCGCCGCCCTTCGGCTTCACCACGACCCAACGCTTGCCCTCCGGCTGCACGCTGTCCTCCAGGCAATCGAAGCCGAGCACGCCGCAATAAAAATCCTTGGCCAGGTCGTAGTCGTCGACGATCAGGGCCACCAGAAACAGCGATTGGACGGGCATCAAAAAACTCCGGACTCAATTGAATTTCAGCCGACCGGAAATTGCGGGCGCCGGCGGTCCTGGCAAGGGTGGAAGACCGCTTAAGGGCGCCTCCCGGAACACTACAGCGACAAAAGAACCACCACCATAACCATTCGAGGTAGGGCCGGGAAAGAGCTACCTCTTTGGGAGCATCTTGCCTACGTCAATACTCCTAAAGGAAAAATCTTTCCTGGGGTGCCTCCGAATAGATTAACGGATGTTAGTCTTTTAGGCAGCCATAATCCCATTTCTGAGCAAAAGTCTCCTTATTCGCGCCCCTTTTGGAAAGGAAATACCCAAGCGTACCACGGTTAACCGGTCATGAACGACCCGGTCTGTCCTCGGGGGATCCCCATGCGCATCATATTTCGCGTCGCGCTTTCCTGCCTATTGGCGCTAGGCCTGAATGTCACCGCAGAAGCTGGCGAAAGCCAAAAGCGAAGAAGTACTTCTTTCAAGCACGATTATTCAGCCTTCTTCACCGTGCAGCGGGTCAGCGTTCGCACGAGTTGCTTTCCGGAAAAACTGGGGGCCATCCTTGCGCATATCGCGCGAGAGACCGGCCGCAAGCCGATGGTCACGTCCGGTCATCGGCCGCATTCGGGCAGGTCGCAGCATAGTCATTGTTATGCGGCCGACATCCGGGTACCGGGCGTATCGGAACGAGCAATCCTCGCCGCTGCGGCCAGCGCGCCCGGCATCGGCGGCATCGGCCGCTATTGCAACGGCATCGTCCATGTGGATGTCGGGCCGAAACGCCGGTGGGCATATTGCGGGCGGCGCAAGCGGGCTTAGGCCTTAGGCTTCCGCTTGATGTTCCGGCGTATCATGCCGATGTCGGCGCCGCCGATCAGGAAGGCGCAGGCGAAATAGACGGCCATCGCCAGGACAAGCAGGCAGGAGAGTGCTGCGACCTGATGGATCAGCAGGGCATCCGGGGTCAGCCACGGGCCGGCATGGCGGAGCGCATAGATCAGCGCTGCGGACATGATCGCGGTCGAGACGAGCAGCAGGGCGGTACGCCTCGCGAGCGCCCATTCCCAGGTAAGATGGCCGCGCCAGACGAGCGTCGAAAACAGCAGGATGGTATTTGTCCAGCCCGCCGCAGCCTCGGCTGTCGCGATGCCGCGCTCGGCGATCAGCGGGAAAAGCGAAATCGCCAGGCCTGAGTTGATGACGACCGAGAGCATGGTGAAACGCATCGGCGTCCTGGTGTCCTCGCGGGCATAAAACCCGGGCTGCAGCGCTTTGATCAGCACGAAGCCCGGCAGGCCTATGCCATAGATCGCAAGGATTCCGGCGACGACCGAGGTGTTTTCGGCGGAGAAGGCACCGCGCTCGTAAAGCACGCGGATGATCGCGTCCGACAGGATCCAAAGCCCGGCTGCGGCCGGAAGCGTCAGGAACAGCACAAATTCGATCGAACGGTTCTGGGTATTGGCGGCTTCCTTGAGATGCCCGCCCTTCAAGGCACGGGCAAGTTCCGGCAGGAGCACGACACCGACGGCGACGCCGACCACACCGAGCGGAAGCTGGTAGATGCGGTCGGCATATTGGAGGGCGGCGATCGCGCCTTCCTTGCCCGACGCGATCGCCTGGCCGATGATCTGGTTGATCTGGGTGATGCCGCCGGTGACGGCCGCCGGCACGGCCAGCACCAGAAGGCGCTTGACGTTCGGCGTCATCCTGGGGCGGCGGAAGCCGATGTTGATGCCGGCGTGGCGCACACCGGCATAAACCACGGCGAGCTGCAGGATGCCGGCGGCCAGCACGCTCCAGGAGAGATACCAGGCGATGGTCAGCGGATCGGCATGGGTCCAGAGGCCGTAAAGCAGTGCCCCGATCATCACCACGTTCAGGAAGACCGGGGCGATGGCGGCCGCGAAGAAATGATGCAGTGAATTGAGCATGCCGCTCATCATCGCCGTCAGGGACATGCACATCAGATAGGGGAACATCACCACTGCTAAGCGGATGGTGATGGAGGTCTTTTCGGGATCATCGGCGAAGCCCGGTGCGATGATCCATTCCACCAGCCATGGCATCATCAGTTCCATGACGATGGTGATGATCATCAAGGCAGAGAAGAGAACGCCGAAAACCTCTTCCGAAAAGCGCTTGGCGCCCTCGACGCCGTTCGCCTCGATCTCTTTCGAAAACAGCGGCACGAAGGCGGCGTTGAAGGCACCCTCGGCAAACAGCCGGCGGAAGAGGTTCGGGAAGCGGAAGGCCGCATAAAAGACGTCGGCCATCGGGCCGGTGCCCAGCGCTGCCGCCATGAAGGTTTCGCGCGCAAAACCGAAAATCCGGCTGCCGAGGGTCGCTCCGCCGACTGTCGCGAATTTCCGAACAAGGCTCATCGGGAAAGGCTCATCGGACGAAACTCATACGCTGGCCTTGGACTTGCGCGGCTGGGACGACTGGTCCGGATTGGGGGCCGGCGCGATCATGCCCATCGGCATGCCGCTTCTGAGTTCGTCCTCCTGCTCGGACATCACAGCCTTCAGCCGCGCCGCGATATTGCCCTGACGGTTCTCGTTGACGACCTTCTGGCCGACGAGATCGGTGACATAGAAGGTATCGATGACCTTTTCGCCGAAGGTGGTGATGCGTGCCGAATGGATGTCGAGCGAGAGATCGGCGAGCACGGCGGTGATATCCGCAAGCAGGCCGGTGCGGTCGAGGCATTCCACCTCGATGACCGTGAACTTGTTCGACAGGCCGTTCGAGAGAATGACCGACGGCGGAATGGTGAAGGTCTTGTTGCGTTTGCGGGACTTGGCACGCGTCGCGATGACTTCCGGCAGCCGCTTCTTGCCCGACAGCACGTCCTCGATCATCCGGCTGATCGTACCGGCGCGGCGCAGTTCGTCCTCGTCCACCGGGAATTCACGGTTGATCAAAATGGTGTCGAGCGCCCGTCCGTCCGAGGTCGTGAAGATCTGCGCATCGGCGATGTTGGCGCCGGCCGCGGCGCAAGCGCCGGCGATAATCGATAGCAGGCGCGGATGGTCCGGCGCCAGGACCGTGATCTCGGTGATGGCGTGGAAACTGTCGGTCCTCACCATGGTGGCAAGCGCCTGGCCTGCCTTGTCGGTGTCTCGGAGGAACTTCGTATGACGGACCTGGTCGTCCAGCGAGACCGACAGGAGGTAAGGCTGGTAGTGCAGTTTCGAATAGGTGCGGCGGTCCTTGGCGCTCCAGTCGGCCAATGCCTTGACGAGTTCCTCCTCGGCGACCTTCGCACGCTCCTTGCGCGAGACTTCCGAGAAGCCGCCCGAGAGCAGCAGCTCGGTCTCGTAGTAGAGCGTGCGCAGCAGCTGGCCTTTCCAGCCGTTCCACACACCCGGGCCGACGGCGCGGATATCGCAGATGGTCAAGATCAAGAGCAGCTTCAGCCGGTCCATCGACTGCACCTTTTCGGCGAAGTCGGTGATCGTCTTGCGATCGTGCAGGTCGCGGGTCTGGGCCGTCATCGACATCAGGAGATGCACTTCGATCAGCCAGACGACGAGTTCGGTCTGCTTGGCATTGAGGCCGAGACGCGGGCAAAGCTTGCGCGCGATGCGGGCGCCTGCGATCGAATGATCCTCCTGGCGGCCTTTGGCGACATCGTGCAGCAGCACGGCAACGTAAAGCGCCTCGCGCTCTTCGACGCTCGGCATCACCTTGTTGGCGAGCGGGTGGATATCGGCAGCCTTGCCCTTGTCCACCTCCGACAGCGCCTCGACGGAGCGGATCAGATGCTCGTCGACCGTATAGTGATGATACATGTTGAACTGCATCATCGCGACCACCTTGCCGAATTCCGGAATGAAGCGGCCGAGCACGCCCGCCTCGTTCATCCGGCGCAGCATCAGCGCGGGATCACGCCGCGAGGCCAGCATGGAAAGGAACAGCCGGTTGGCCTCCTCGTTCTCGCGTACATCGTTGTCGATCAGCGAGAGCGAGCGGGTCATGCGCTTCAGCGCATCGGGATGAAGCTCCAGCCCGTTGATATCGGCCACATGGAAGAAGCGGATGATATTGACCGGATCGCGCTTGAAGACGTTCGGGTCGGCAAGCGTGATGCGGCCGCGGTCCACGACGAATTCGACGGTGCCGGGGATCTTGTGGAGACGTTTGGTGAAGCGTGAAATGACGCGGTTGGTGAGGCCGGGTGCCGCCTTCGCCTGCTGCTCCTCCAGCGCGGCGCAGAGAATGCGGGTCAGATCGCCGACATTCTTCGACACGAGGAAATAGTGCTTCATGAAGCGCTCGACGGCGGAGAGGCCGGGGCGCGAGTGATAACCGAGGCTTTCTGCGATCTCGCGCTGGATGTCGAAGGAGAGGCGCTCCTCGGCCTTGCCGGTCAGGAAATGCATCTGACAGCGCACCGCCCAAAGGAAGTCGTCGGCCTTTTCGAACGAGCGCGCTTCCTCGCGGGAAAGAACGCCCACCTTGACGAGTTCCGTTGTTTCGCGAACCCGGTAATAATATTTGGCGATCCAGAAGAGGGTGTGGAGATCGCGCAGGCCGCCCTTGCCTTCCTTGACGTTGGGCTCGACCAGATAACGCGTATCGCCGGCCTTCTCGTGGCGATTGTCGCGCTCGGCAAGCTTGGCGGCGATGAATTCCGGACCGGTATCGGCGACGATTTCCTTGTCGAAGCGGCTCTCGAGGTCGTTCACCAGCGCCTCGCGGCCGCAGATGTAGCGGCTTTCGAGAATGGCGGTGCGGATCGTCATGTCCGTCTTGGACAGCCGGATGCATTCTTCGACGGTGCGGGTCGCATGGCCGACCTTGAAGCCCATGTCCCACAGCACATAGAGCAGGAACTCGACGGCCTTGCGCATGGTCTCGGTATTTCGGGGGGGCAGCAGGAACAGGAGATCGATGTCGGAACCAGGCGCCAGCGTATCGCGGCCGTAACCGCCGACGGCCGCCACGGCGATATCCGTGCCCTCGCTATAGAGGCCCTCGGCAATCGTCTCGTAGAGAACGCGGATCAGCTGATCCTGTAGCCAGGAGATGCGGCGGGCGCAATTCAGCCCGCTGCCATCCTTGGAAAGGAGCTGGCGGGCCTTTTCGCGGCCCTCGACGCTCGCCCGACGCAGCAACGGCAGAAGCGCCGCCCGCAATTCGAGTTGAGGGCGATCCTTGTCCTTGACGATCGCCCTGCAATCGGCCCGAAGACGGGCCACGTCGAGAAGTTCAGAAAAATCGATGTCGTGTCTGGCCATGTTATCCTGCCGGTGCCCGGCCTGCGGAGGGAGGCTATAATCGTTTTGAGGCACCTTGACCAACGATTATCATCATCGGACGTTTCAAAGTTGTTGCTTCCTGCGTCGAAGTTCAAGCCGATGTTTTTCTGGCACCGGCGTCTTGTGCGGCCCTTGCCTCGCCTCTCCATTGCTTGGGGTTCGTCCCCGTCACCCGACGAAATTCCCGATTGAAGTTCGATTTCGTCGAAAACCCGACGTCCAGCATGATCTGGATCACCGTCCGCTCGGTTTCCCGCAGAAGGCGGCAGGCTTCGGCAATCCGGCGGTCGTTGACGAACTGCGAGACATTCAGCCCCGTCACCCGATTGATGGCGGCAGAGACCTCACGGGCCGGAAGTCTCGCCTTGCGGGCAAGCTTTGCAAGGCTCAGGTCTTCGCTCCTGTAAAGCTCGCCCTCCTCCAGCGCCGCCTCGATACGGAATAACGTGGCCTTGTCTTCTTCAGTCGGCTTGAGTGCGGGGGAAGCGACACTTGGTTTGGGCGGGGAGAAATCGGGGGCGAAATAATAGACGATCACGGCGCCTATCGCCGTGAGGTTCATCATTGTGACAGCCAACGGTACATCGCCGGCGCCGTAGATATCGGTGTAAACCGCCAGTGCGGCATCGCTGACGGCGAAGAACAGCATCAGGCCCGCGGTCAATCGGGCGGCGCGCACGGCTGGGCGAACCCGCTGCAGGGAGGCCTCCGCCATCACGTCGTCGCCGCCCGAAAGGGTCAGACGGTAAAGCGCAACGCCATAGGCGAAAAAGATCACCAGCAGCAGCGGGTCGACAAGATCACGGAAGAAGCCAACCGCCACGGCCACGACACAGGGCACCGCGGCGTGCAACCAGGGCCGATCGAGGGGTTTTGCGGTCAGGCCGCGGAACGCCAGGAAGGCAAGCGGAGGCATGATGGACGCGGTGATCGGCAGTAAGGGCACCAATCCATTGACGCCGTAGCCGAAGCGCAGCCCTACGCCGACGCCCTGAAATGCATAAAGCACAAGGAAGGCATGGAAATAACGCCGCGTGCCGGGCAGTTCGACGCCCTTCAGGCTGCGATAAAGCGTCAGCGCGAAGACGAGACCGGCAAGAAAAGGCAAGGGAACGGACAACACGCAGGATACCCGATGAAACGGCCTCGATCATGATCTCGGAGGCCTTTATCACGTTCCGGATCGAAAGGCAGGTGGGTCGACTGCTTTGATGCGGCACATCAACGGAAACCGCTGTCGAAACGTTAGGCCTTGAGCTGCTTCTTCAGCGCATAAAGCGCGTCCAGGGCTTCGCGGGGCGTCATGTCGTCCGGGTTGATGGCCTTCAGGGCGTCCTCGACCTTGGACGGGCCCGCGCGCTTGGCTTCTTCGCGGCGGACCGCGACCTGGAAGAGCGGCAGGTCGTCGATCAGCTGGCTCGCGGGGTTCTTACGGTCGGAATCCTCAAGCTTGGTCAGCACGTCGCGAGCGCGGGCGACCACCGAATCGGGCAGGCCGGCAAGCCGCGCCACCTGGATGCCGTAGGAGCGGTCGGCAGCACCGGGGCCGACTTCGTGCAGGAAGATCACCTCGCCATCCCATTCCTTCACCCGCATCGTGGCGTTGGAAAGCCGGTTCAGCTTTTCCGAAAGCACGGTCAGTTCATGGAAATGGGTGGCGAAGAGACCGCGGCATCTGTTCGCCTCATGCAGGTGCTCGACCGCCGCCCAGGCAATCGACAGGCCGTCGAAGGTCGCGGTGCCACGGCCGATCTCGTCGAGGATGACCAGCGAACGATCGCTCGCCTGGTTGAGGATGGCCGCCGTTTCGACCATCTCCACCATGAAGGTGGAGCGGCCGCGCGCCAGATCGTCCGACGCGCCGACGCGCGAGAAAAGCCGGTCGACGACGCCGATATGGGCGGAGACCGCCGGTACGAAGGAACCCATCTGCGCGAGGATGGCGATCAGTGCATTCTGACGCAGGAAAGTCGACTTACCGCCCATGTTCGGACCGGTCAGCAGCCAGAGCGCGCCGAACTCGCCGCCATTATGCGGCGAGAGATCGCAATCATTGGCGATGAACGGGCCGACGGACTGTCTGCGCAGCGCCTGCTCGACCACCGGGTGGCGGCCGCCTTCGATCGCGAACATGCGCGAGGCATCCACGACCGGCCGGCGGTAACTCCATTCGTCGGCGAGCATGGCAAGGCCTGCCGCGACATCGATTACCGCCAGCGCCCGGGCGCCGGCCTTGATCGCCTCCGCCTCCGAGGTCACGGCTGCGACCATCCTGTCGAAGGCTTCGAGCTCGATGGTCAGGGCCTTGTCGGCGGCATTGGCGATGCGGCTTTCGAGATCGGCAAGCTCCGTCGTCGTGAAGCGCATCGCACTTGCCATCGTCTGACGATGGATGAAGCGCGCCTTGCCCTCCGACGTATCGGTCATCGTGCCGGAATTGCCGGCCGTCACCTCGATGAAATAACCGAGCACGTTGTTGTGCTTGATCTTCAGCGACTTGATGCCCGTCTCCTCGGCATATTGGAGCTGGAGCGCGGCGATGACCCGGCGCGACTGGTCGCGCAGCGCCCGGACTTCGTCCAGTTCCGAATGAGCGCCATCGGCGAGGAACCCGCCGTCACGCTTCAGAAGCGGCAGTTCCCGCGCCAGCATGTTGCCGAGCATGGATTCCAGGTGAAGCGGCAAGGCCTTCAGGTCGTCGAGCGCCTGCCCCAGTTCCTCAGGCAGCATGGCCCTGTCGAGAAAACCCGCGACGCCGCGGGCCGCTTCCAGCCCCTGCAGGATACTGCCGAGATCACGCGGGCCGCCGCGGTCGAGCGCCAGGCGCGACAGGGCGCGCGGCATGTCCGGCACGTGCTTCAGTCCGGAGCGCAGTTCACTGCAGAGCGACGGCTCTTCGAGCAGGAAGGAGATGGAATCGAGACGTCGGTTGATGCGGTCGGGATCCGTCAGCGGCGACATCAGCCGTTCGGCGAGCAGGCGAGCCCCGCCGCCGGTCACGGTACGGTCGATGGCCTTCAGGAGCGTGCCTTCACGCTCCCCCGACAAGGTCTTGGTCAGTTCCAGGTTGCCGCGGGTCGCCGGGTCGATGAACAGCGTCGAGGCGCCGCTTTCGCGCTCGGGGCGTCCGAGCGGCGGACGTTCGGCGATCTGCGTCTTTTCCACATAAGCGACGGCGGCCGCCGCGGCGGCGAGTTCGGCGCGCGAAAAATTGCCGAACCCGTCGAGCGTGCCGACGCCGAAATAACGGGTGATGCGGCCCTCGGCGCTGGCGCTGTCGAAGAGCACCGACGGCTGCGGCACCGCGACCTTGCCGAGCACGTCGAAGACGGGTTTGAGCTCGGCGTCGTGAAACATCGTATCCGGCAGGATCAGTTCGCGCGGTTCGATGCGCAGGATATCGGCGAGCAGCCGGGACTGATCGGTCTCCGCCAGCCGGAAGACGCCGGTCGAGATATCGATCCAGGCGAGCGCCAGAAGCGGTTCGGCGGCACCCTTGATGCGGGCAAGCGCCATCAGGTAGTTCGACTCGGAGGGTGAGAGGAGTTTTTCCTCGGTAATCGTGCCCGGCGTCACCAGCCGGACGACGTCACGCTTCACCACCGATTTGGAGCCGCGCTTCCTGGCCTCCGCCGGGTCTTCCACCTGTTCGCAGACGGCGACGCGGAAACCGAGCGAGATCAGCTTCTGCAGATAGTCGTCGGCAGCGTGCACCGGAACGCCGCACATCGGGATTTCGCGGCCGAGATGCTGGCCGCGCTTGGTGAGCGTGATGCCGAGTGCACGGGACGCATCGACCGCATCCTCGAAGAACAGCTCATAAAAATCACCCATGCGATAGAAGAGCAGCGAACCCGGATTGTTCGCCTTGATCTCGATATATTGCTCCATCATCGGCGTTGCCGACGCGCGACTTTCCTCCGAGGCGAGCTCGGCAGTATTCAGGGCTTCGATGGGGAATCTTTCAAACTGGGTCACGGAACCGATTTTTTGTTGCGCGCTGGAACTTGCGACACTATCGATGAAGGCACCTGAAAGACAACATCTGCCGCGGCCTAGAGGACGGCTGCCCACAAAAAGCTGGAGGAGACATGCCTGCTAAGGACAAGGCCACGGGGAAGGCCGCACGTGCGCGGGCTTCCGTGACCGAACAGGAAGCACTCGATTTCCATTCGGAAGGCCGCCCGGGTAAACTCGAAATCAATCCCACCAAGCCGATGGCCACCCAGCGCGATCTGTCGCTCGCCTATTCGCCAGGCGTTGCCGTGCCGGTCCTGGCAATCGCCGCAAACCCGGCAACCGCCTATGACTACACGACGCGCGGCAACATGGTGGCCGTCATCTCCAACGGCACGGCGATCCTCGGCCTCGGCAATCTCGGAGCGCTTGCCTCGAAGCCGGTGATGGAAGGCAAGGCCGTGCTGTTCAAGCGCTTCGCCGACGTCGATTCCATCGACCTTGAAGTCGATACGGAAAATGTCGACGAGTTCATCAACTGCGTGCGGTTCCTCGGCCCTTCTTTCGGCGGCATCAATCTCGAGGATATCAAGGCACCGGAATGTTTCATCATCGAGAGCCGCCTGCGCGAGTTGATGGACATCCCTGTCTTCCATGACGACCAGCACGGCACCGCGATCATCGCCGCTGCCGGCCTGATCAATGCGCTGGAACTGACCGGCCGGGACCTCAAGACCACCAAGCTCGTCTGCAACGGCGCCGGTGCTGCGGCAATCGCCTGCGTCGAACTCATCAAGGCGATGGGCTTCAATTCGGAAAATATCATTCTCTGCGACACCAAGGGCGTCATCTATCAGGGCCGCACCGAAGGCATGAACCAGTGGAAGTCCGCCCACGCGGTGAACACTGCCAAGCGGACCCTCGCCGAGGCCATGAAGGACGCGGATGTCGTGTTGGGCCTTTCCCAGAAGGGCGCCTTTACCGAAGAGATGATCCGCTCCATGGCCGACAGGCCGATCATTTTCGCGATGGCCAACCCCGATCCGGAAATCACGCCGGAAGAAGTCGCCCGCATCCGCGACGACGCAATCATGGCGACCGGCCGTTCGGACTATCCGAACCAGGTCAACAACGTGCTCGGCTTCCCCTATATCTTCCGTGGCGCGCTCGATGTGCGGGCCAGCCAGATCAACGACGCGATGAAGATCGCTGCCGTCAACGCGCTCGCCAATCTCGCCCGCGAAGACGTGCCCGACGATGTTGCCGCCGCCTACCAGGGCAACCGCCCCCGTTTCGGCGCGCAATACATCATCCCGGTCCCGTTCGATCCACGCCTCATCTCGGCGATCCCGGTCGCCGTTGCCGAAGCGGCGATGGAAAGCGGCGTCGCCCGCAAGAACATCGCCGATCTTGCCGCCTACGCCTCAGAACTCTCCGCCCGCCGCGATCCGATCGCCGCGACGACACAAGGCATCTACGAGCGCGTCCGTCGCTTTCCGAAGCGGGTTGTCTTTGCCGAGGCCGAAGAAGAACAGGTCATGCGTGCGGCGATTTCCTTCACCAACCAGAAGCTCGGCACTGCCATCCTTCTCGGGCGTGACGACGTCATCCGCGCGACGGCGGAAAAGGCCGGCATCGATCTCGACCGTCCCGGCATCGAGGTCGTCAATGCACGCCTCTCCAATCGTGTCGATGCCTATATCGACCACCTTTATGCGCGTCTGCAGCGCGAAGGCTTCCTCCACCGCGATGTCCAGCGCCTTATTCATAACGACCGCAACCATTTCGCCGCGACCATGGTCGCCATCGGCGACGCGGATGCGATGGTGACCGGCACGACCCGCAATTATGCGACGGCGCTCCAGGACGTCCGCCGCTGCATCGATCCGAAGCCGGGGCACAAGATAATCGGCGTATCGCTGGTGATCGCCCGCGGCCGGACGATTTTCGTCGCCGACACGGCTGTCCACGACATGCCGAATGCCGAGGATCTTGCTGATATCGCCGTCGAAGCCGCCCGCGTTGCAAAGCGGATGGGGTATGAGCCGCGTGTCGCACTCGTAGCCTATTCGACGTTCGGGCAGCCGATCGGCGAACGGTCGGAGCGGGTTCGCGAGGCGGTCAAGATTCTCGACCAGCGTCGCGTGGATTTCGAATATGACGGCGAAATGGGCGCGGACGTGGCGCTCAATTCGCACCGGATGGAGCAATATCCGTTCTGCCGGCTCTCGGGCACAGCCAACGTGCTGGTCATGCCGGCGATCCATTCCGCCTCGATCTCGACCCGCATGTTGCAGGAACTCGGCGCTTCGACGGTGATCGGCCCACTGCTTGTCGGTCTCGACAAGTCGGTGCAGATCACCTCGATGGGTGCGAAGGACAGCGACATCGTCAACATGGCGGCGATCGCGGCCTATAACGCCGGGACGTGAGTTTCTTGTAAACGGGACCCAAGTGGACTAAGTTCAGTGAACTAAGTCCACTTGGAGAATTGCTTCGTGAAAACCGTCAACATCCATGAAGCCAAGACGCATTTGTCGCGCCTCGTCGAAGAGGCGGCAAACGGCGAAGCGTTCGTCATCGCCAAGGCCGGCAAGCCGATGGTGAAGGTCGTGCCGCTGGAGGAAGCGCCGAAGAAGAAGCGACGGGCCGGCTTTCTAAAAGGCTACGCATCCGTTCCTGACGATTTCGACACAATGTTCGCCAAGGAAATTGAAGAGATGTTTTACGGGAAATGAGAGTTCTCCCGGATTCTCATATCCTCACTTGGTTCGCCGACGACGCACCAAAGCTCACCCACGAAATGCGTGCCATCATCGAAGATGAGGAAAATGAGCTTTTCTTCAGTGCCGCCAGCCTCTGGGAGCTGACTATCAAACGAGCGCTCAATCGTAGTGGTTTCAATATCAGTCCGCGCGTTTTACATCGCGCTTTGCTCGACAATGGATTTCAGGAACTACAGGTGAGCACCGAGCATGCTCTTGCTGTGGAAAGCCTACCTCCGATCCATAAGGATCCGTTCGACCGGATTCTCATCGCACAGAGTATTTCCGAAGGCATGCTGCTGCTGACTTCGGATGAAACCGTCGCACAATACGACGGTCCCATAAGGCTTGTCCGTTAGCTCGCAAACCGTCCGGCGTCGGCGCCGAAGTGGGTGATGTAGCGGTCCGAGATCGAGGCGATCGGCAGGACGATCAGCACGTCGGTGGTGTTGAATGCGTGGTCGATGACCGCACCGTCGCCTACCATTGCACCGAGGCGCAGATATCCCTTGATCAGCGGCGGCAACAGGGAGAGTGCCTTGCGGGTGTTGACGCCCTCCATCGGCATCAGGTCCATCGAGCGATAGAGTTCCGGTAGTGCCGAAACCGCCCAATCGCCCTTGGTCGAGACCGTGTGATGCAGGAAAGACAGCGCCATGGCGTGTTCTTCGGGCGAAACGCCCGGGAAGGACGCGCAGCCGAACATCGCGTTCATGCCGTGCTTCAGCGAATAGGCCCAATTGCCCTGCCAGAGCAGTTCGACGGTGCGCTTGGTGCGATAGTCCGGCAGCACGCAGGAGCGGCCGAGCTCCATGAACTGTTTGTCGGGATGACGCGCAAGCAGCGGCTCGATGTCGAATTCCGACGCCGAATAGAAACCGTTATTGGCCAGTGCCACTTCCTGGCGGAGCAGACGGTAGGTGCCGACGATCTGATCTTCGATATCACCCTCGATGGCGTTGTCGACGACCAGAAGGTGGTCGCAGATCGCATCAAAGGCATCGACGTCGCGGCGGCGGCGCATGGCGTCCGGGCTCAAGGTCGCGTGCATTTCTTCGACGAAGACGCGGTAGCGAACCGCCTGCGCGGCATCGATTTCGCGCTCGCTGCGGGCAAGCCGCGTTTCGAGCGTGCCAATGCGGCCGAAGACATCGCCGCTTACCGGAGCAGAGGCCGGCGCCTGGGTTGTTTCAGGTATCACTTCACGGTTCAGGAGTTCGATTGCCAAGGTGATTCTCCCCTTCCCGGTTTGATCACCGCCTTAAATCACTTCTCTGCGACAAGAACGTGACATTCGCTGTCACAATAGGTTCCAGGGATGGTCGCGTCAACGCGCCTGTTGGCGCTCGGTGGAGAGAACTCCCAAAATTCGAACCTCCTCCAGAAGCGTCAGCGGATCGACCGGCTTTGCGAAGACGCGGCTGGCCCCATTCAGAAGCACCTCGCGATGCGTCGCTTCTCGGCTCTCGCCTGTCAGCACGATCACCGGGACCAGAGGGCGGGCGCCCTCCTGCTCCTCGGCACGCAGCGCCGCCAGGAGATTGAAAACATCTCCTCCGGGCATGTACATGTCGGAAATGATGAGATCGAGCGGCATGTCCCGGTTGAGTACCGTCTCGATCAGCGTCGGGAAGTCGTCGACGAGACGGACCCGGTGTCCGGCCTTTATAAGAACCGAGCGGATGATCAGCGCATTGACGGGATCGTCCTCACCGAGCAACACCTCGAGCCCTTCCCCATGTCTTTCGATAACGGGCGGCGGGGGCATGGCCTGGTTGTCATTCAGCGCGTCGCGTGTGCCGAAGCCGCGCAGGCGGCCGCTCAAGACGTCGATCAGGGATTTTTCCCGGAGCGGCCGGATAAGCCAGGCGTCGAAAAAATCCTGCGGCTGGGAAGCGCGTTCCTCGGGATTGACGAGCAGGATGCGGTGGAGCGGCGCATGCGCCTTTTCATTTGCATAGTCGGAGGCCAGCCGGTGATCGACGATCAGGTCGGTATAGGGCAGCAGGCCTGTGTCGGCGCGGTCGATCAGCATCTGGGCGTCGGCCGTGTTGGCGACATGCCGGCAGCGGCCGCCAAGGGTTTCGATCGTCGCGACCGTCGCCTTGGCGGCAGGTCCTTCCGGCGCCAGAAGCAGCACCCGGGACATGGCCAGCAACTGGTTGCGTTCACCGGTACCCGATTGCGCCGTTTCCGCGAAATGCAGAGGGAATCGGATCGTGAACGTGCTGCCGATCCCCCTCTGGCTGGCGACGGAAAGCGATCCGCCGAACTCCGTCAGAATGCGCGATGCGATGCCGAGACCGAGACCGGTGCCGCCGCTGCGGGCCTCGGCGGAGCCCGCCTGCTCGAATTCGCCGAAAACCCGCGTCAGTTCGTCGGCCGCCATGCCGGGACCGGTATCGATGACGGCAATGGCGACATTGCCTTCTTCGACCGCCGCCCGCACCAGCACGCCGCCATGAGCGGTGAATTTCACCGCATTGCCGATAACATTGAAAAGCACTTGCCGGATGCGGCCCGGATCGAGATCGAGAAGATCGGGGAGATCGGCCGTCATCGTTGCGGCGATCTCGATGCGTTTCTCGTGGGCGCGCGGCGCCAGCATCTCGACGACGTTTTCGATGAGGTGTCGGAGATTTTCCGCCCGGTTGTTGAGCCGGAAGCGGCCGGCTTCCAGCGTCGAATAATCGAGCAGGTCTTCGACGAGCTGCGCCAGCGCATAACCGGACTGGCGAATGCCGCTCAAATAGTTCTGCTGTTCCGCCGTCAGCTTGGTCTGGCCGAGAAGATGGGTCATGCCGAGAATGCCGTTGAGCGGCGTGCGGATTTCATGGACGACGGTGGCGATCTGCCGGGATTTCGCGGCGCTTGCCGCCTCGGCATTCTTCAACGCATGCTGGAGCCGGGGAACCGTGCGCTGGCGGCGCCACTCGGATATTCGGGAAAAGAGCGCGGCAAAGACGCTGCACGGCGCCCTCTTTTCTTCATCCTGCCGCAATCCCAATGCGGGCACGACCTTTTCCGGCACCGGTTCGGCCACATCGGCCGCGGCGGGAGACGCGAACGCCTTCGAGATCCGTTCATGTATGTCGGCGATATCTCGCATTGGGAAAGACTAACCGGGTTTCTTTCCCAATCCTTAGAGCAATCAGGTAAAATTTTACTGATCGGCCTTTTTCGGGCCGAACAGCTCGTCGAGGATGACCAGGCCTGCCCCGATGGTGATGAAACTGTCCGCCAGATTGAAGACGGCGAAGGACCACGTCTCGGTGTGGAACAGGATGTAATCGATCACGTGGCCATAGGCGAAGCCGTCGATCAGGTTGCCGATCGCGCCGGCGATGATCAACGCGAAGCCGGTGTGGGCGAAAGGACGCTCCTTCGGGGTGCGGCGCCAGAGCCAGAGCACGAAGGCGACGATCAGCACCCGCATGCCGACGATGAATTCCCGCTCCATGCCGGACAGCAGGGAGAAGGCGACGCCGAGATTGTAGGTTCGGTAGAGCGCAAGCACCGGCAGAAGCGGAACCGCCTCCTGCATCGGAAGATAATTCTCGACGGCGATCTTCACCACCTGATCGAGAATGACGGCGATGACGATGACGATCAGAGCCACCAGAGGCCGCGAAAGAAGGGCTACGCGTGCGGTCATTTCTTCTCGTCCAGGGTCAGCAGATGGCGGCGGGCCTCGAAGAGCATCACGGCGGACGCGACGGCGAGGTTGAGCGAGTCCGCCCTGCCCTGCTGAGGAATGCGAACGGTGCGATCGGCAGCCCTGGCGAGATTATCTGGCAGGCCGGACTGCTCGTTGCCCATCAGCAGCACGACCGACTTTTTCGAATAATCCACGGTGCGATAGTCGACGGCGCCGGCGAGATGAGTCGCCACGACCTGGGTGCCGGAGCGCTTCTGCCAGATCAGGAAATCTTCCGGCGAACATTTGACGACCGGTACCGCGAAGACCGAGCCCATGGTGGCACGCACGGTTTCCAGCGAAAACGGGTCGGTGCATTCGCCGACCAGGATGACCCCGGTCGCGCCTGCCGCGTCGGCCGTGCGTATGATGGTGCCGAGATTGCCGGGATCGCGCACGCGGTCGAGCGCGATCAGCGTCTCGTCCCTGCCCGGCCTCAGATCGTCGAGCCTTTTCCAGCGCTGTTCGAAAATGCCGACGACCATCTGCGGATTGTCGCGGCGGGTGACCGAGGAGAGCACCTTCTCGCTGACTTCCAGCACGAGCCCGCCATGGGCGACCGTCTTTGCCGCCACCTGCTCGACAAGCGTCTTGCCCTTGGCCGCCTTGGCATAGACCAGCGTACGGATTTCCCAGCCGAGCTCCAGCGCGTCGATGACGAGCTTCAGGCCTTCGGCCATGAAGGTGCCGCTCTCTTCGCGGTCCCTCTTGTTGGTCAGCGCCTTGATGTCCTTGATGATCGGATTGGAAAGCGAGGTAACTTCCTTCACCTGGCCGACCCGCCGTGGTCCGGACTTCTGAAAATCGTCGTTCATGCCGGCACCCAGCGACTGAAAAGGGAAGTGGAAAGCGCGCGGCCCGGCGTCTTGCCGTCCAGCCCCGCCTCGCGGATAACGAGCTCGCCCGATTCCACGGCGCCGCCGGCGCCGCGCATCGTCTCGCGCATCAGCTCATGGATGGAATAGAAGCTGGCGCGGATGGAATAAGCGGTCAGCACGAGGCCGATCGCCTTCGGTGACAACAGTTCGCGGCAGATGTCGAGCATCAGCGGCAGATGATCGAAAAGCTGCCAGACTTCGCCGTTCGGGCCGCGGCCGAATTTCGGCGGATCGGTAAGGATGATGTCGTAGCGGTTGCCGCGACGCTCCTCGCGCAGGATGAACTTCATCGCATCCTCGCAGATCCAGCGGATCGGCGCCTTGTCGAGGCGGGCGAGCGACTGGTTTTCCCGCGCCCAGCCGATCGCCTTCTTGGAGGCGTCGACATGGGTGACTTCCGCCCCGGCAGCCGCCGCGACCAGCGATGCGACGCCTGTGTAGCCGAACAGGTTCAGCACCTTCACCGGCCGCTTCGCCTCCTCGATGCGGTTCTTCATCCACTCCCAGTGAACGATCTGCTCCGGGAAGACGCCGACATGGCGGAAGGACGTGAAGCGGCCGAGAAAATCGGTGCCGAGCAGCGACAGCGGCCAGGTTTCGCCAAGCGCTTCCTTGGTAAACCGCCAGCGGCCCATGCCGTCCTCGTCCGTGTCGCCGGTGAAGAGCGCATCCGCCTTTTCCCAGATGTGGGCAGGAAGAGACGGCTGCCACAGCGCCTGAGCTTCCGGCCGAACGATGCGATAAGGGCCGTATTGCTCGAGTTTGAGCCCGTTGCCGCTATCGATCAGGTGAAAGGCACCGGCACCGGTCGATTCGAGAATGATCGGCACGTGCTCGGGCGGCCGCTCGCCGCTGCGCGGCAAAAGCGGACGGGTTTCCGCCGGTGCTGCGGCCGGCGCGGGTTTGGCGGCCCTTTCCTGCGGCCGCGGGGCCTGCCTGACTGCCGCCGGTTTTGCGGTGGCGTGCCCGCGGGAGGACCGGTTGCCCGCCTCGCTCCGGGCTTTTTCACCCGGCCGCCTTTCCTTGTTCTTCAATACGTTCATCCGCCTGGATTTTGAGACTTGCGGCAGCAGATAGCATTTGCTCGCCATTCTTCAAAGCCGGGGAGCCGATGGCGGCGTGTTTTATTGATGACCCGGCCTGTCCGCCTTTTGTCCCCCTTGGCAAAGATCACCACCCTTGCAATAAGGCTAGCAACGGCGGATGGAGGATCATCGCATGGATATGGGCGGCGAAGAACGTATTGCAGCACCCCGCGACGTGGTCTGGGCGGCGTTGAACGACCCGGAAATCCTTCGCCAGTGCATCCCGGGTTGCCAGACGCTCGAACAGAAATCTCCGACCGAGCTTTCCGCGACCGTCAAGCTGAAGGTCGGTCCGGTTTCGGCGAACTTCTCCGGCGAAGTGACACTCTCCGACATCAACCCGCCGGAAAGCTACACGATATCGGGCGAGGGCAAGGGCGGCATCGCAGGTTTTGCCAAGGGCTCCGCGACCGTCACCCTAGTCGAGGACGGCAGCGATACGCTGCTGCGCTACTCCACCAAGGCTCAGGTGGGTGGCAAGATCGCGCAGCTCGGCTCGCGGCTGATCGATTCCACGTCGCAGAAACTCGCCGGCCAGTTCTTCGCGGATTTCAACAAGGCCGTGGTCGCCAAGGCCGCGCAAGCCTGATTCAGCTCGACTTAATTTACCTGGAAGGAAGTTGCGCCGAGGCCGGCCGTCCAGCGACGACGGCCTTGTGTTCGTTCTGCCACCGGACCGCTTCGCGCGCTTCGACGCGCGCCTGCTTGCGGTGCTTGCCCTGACTCCACCAGGTCACGAACGAGCCGATGAACATCCCGATCAGCAAGGCCAGGAACAGGAACAGGAAAAACGGTGCGCTCACCGCCAGCATGCCGTCTTCCGGCCGGAAGGGATTGAGCGCCAGGGTGACTGTCTGGCGGTTTGCGACTGCGAGCACGATCAGCACGATGCCGAGCGGCACGAAGACCACGAGCGAGACGATCTTTTTGAACTTGTCCATATGATTCTCCGGCAGCAGACTGCATGCTGTTTACCAGCCTCTGTTGCAGAATAGGCGCGCTTTATGGGGTTTCAAGGGCGGCGGGAAGCCGCGCCGGAAGATCAATCCTCTTCGTCGTCAAGACCCGGATTCAGGCGCTCGCGCAGTTCCTTGCCTGTCTTGAAGAAAGGAACCCATTTCTCCTCGACGAAAACGCTCTCGCCGGTGCGCGGATTGCGACCGGACCGGGAGGGACGGTTCTTCACGGAAAACGCGCCGAAGCCGCGCAGTTCGACACGATTTCCGCCTGCCAGGGCATCTGTGATCTCGTCGAGCACGGCATTCACGATGTTCTCGACGTCGCGGTGGTAGAGATGCGGATTGCGAGCCGCGACGATCTGCACCAGTTCTGACTTGATCACGGTTGCCCCCTGAAAAGTTTAGATTTTCAACCGCGCCCAACCTGCCAAACGGAGACAAGACCGTCAAGAAACAACTTGTCTGCGCCGAAGGTGCGAAGGGCGTCGGGAGTGATTGCCTGGCCGAAACCGGAGAGCTTGAACAACTCGCTGACGGCGCTCGCCAACCAGAAGGACGAGGAGGAATTACGCTCCTTCCAATCGACGACCGGCAGGTCCTTGGAAACGCCGCGCGATTCAAAATAGGCGCGGATGTCCTCCTCGCCGCCCAGCTTGTCGACAAGCTTGGCGCTGAGCGCCTGGCGGCCGGTGAAGATCGTGCCGTCCGCGAGCTTAAGAACCTCGTCGCGCGGCAGCTTGCGGCGATCGGCAACAAGATCGACGAACCAGGCGTAGCTGTCCATGACCATGTTGCGGATCATTGTCTTGGCTTCCTCGCTTGCCGGATGGAAGGGCGATGGTTCGGCCTTCAGCGGGGCAGACTTGATCTCCTGCAGAGAGACGCCGATCTTCTTCATCACCTCGTCGATCTGCGGGTACTGGAAGATCACCCCGATCGATCCGGTGATCGAGCTTTCGCCCGCGACGATCTGGTCGCCAGCCATGGCGACCATGTAGCCAGCAGAGGCGGCCAAGGTGCGGATATCGGAAACGACGGGCTTCTTTTCGGAAACCTTCCGGATCGCCTTGAAGATGCGCTCGCCGCCATAGGTCGTCCCGCCCGGCGAAGAGATCGAGACGATCAGCGCCTTGGCCTGGTTGCTTTCGGCGATCTTGTCGAGGCGCTCCAGCAGATCCTTATCATCCGTGATCATGCCGGAGATTTGGATGCGGGCGACATGCGGCACCGCGGATCCGACACCGTCGCCGGCAACGACACGGTAAAGCGCGAACCCGATGCCGACGAGGAAAACAAGTGCGACGATCCGCCAGAAACTCAGCTTGCGGCGCAGGGAACGCCGGTCCGCAATTGCCATTTGATCCATAAAATCACCCTTCGAGCTGAACCGCCGTTGCTAAATAGGCTCTCTAGCGTGTTTTGCAGCAGACCACATCACGTTTTTATGTTGCCCATTATTGTTTGTTGATTGAATCAAAACCATATTGGCGGACAAAGCAAAGCTCACAACCGCTCCATCCGGCACAACCGGGATGAGAACGGAGATGGGCTAGTAAGGAACTATCCGGCACTCATGCTGCAGCATATTCGAAAAACGGCAGGCTTTACGTCGGCGCTGGAGCCGCGCCCGGATGCCTATCAGGCGGCGCTGGCGCATTCCGCCATCGTGCGCAGACTCAAGATACTGCTGCCGATCCTGGCCGGCGTGATTTCGGCTGCCTTCATCGGGGTCTCGATCATCCGCGCCTATCTGCCGGAGAACCTCTCGATTGAAAACGCCCGGATCGAAAACGGCAAGATCGTCATGGAACGGCCGGCGATCTCTGGCCGCAACAAGGACGGCATCAGCTACTCGATGACCGCCAACCGCGCGCTGCAGGATATCCAGAACTCGAACATGATCACGCTCGAGGACGTCAAGGCCGCCGTTCCGGTCAACGACGACGTGATCGCGCGGGTGACCGCGACCGTCGCCGACTTCGACCGCGGCACCGACATGCTCGATCTCAACTCCCCGTTCGACGTCAATCTGAGCAACGGGATCACCGCCCGCTTCAAGTCCGCGCACCTCGATATCAACGCAGGTGTGATGGAATCACCCGAGCACGTCGATATCTCCATGAAAGAAGGCTCTATTGTTGCAGAGTCTTTAAAGATAACGGATAAGGGGCGTACCATCACCTTCAAGGGCCAGGTTCGCCTCCATCTCGATCCAGCCACCATCCGCAACCAAGGCAAGTAGAGCCCGGCCGTCATGATCAATCGCCGCCTTCTTACACGCAATACCGCAGTTCTGATCGCGGCAGGATTTATCTCCTGTCTGGCAGCAACCGCACATGCCCAGACCACCACCAGCCAGATGGAAGGCCTGAAGCTTTCCGGCGACCAGCCGATCCAGATCCAGAGCGACCAGCTCGAGATCAAGGAGCAGGAAAAGAAGGCCTATTTTACCGGCAACGTCCAGGTCGTGCAGGGCACGACGACGATGAAGGCCGGCAAGATGACGGTTCTTTATACGGGTGAAGGTGGCTCGGTGACCTCGGGCAGCGCCAATATCGACAAGATCTTCCTTGACGAGACGGTATTCCTGACCTCGGGAACGCAGCAGGCGACCGCCGAAAAGGGCGAGTTCGACATGAAATCCCAGACCTTCGTGCTTTCCGGCAAGCAGGTCGTGCTCTCCGAAGGCCCCAACGTCTTCAAGGGTTGCAAACTCACCGTACTTATGGAAACCGGCCAGGCCAAGCTCGACGCCTGTGGCGGGCGCGTCGAAATCCTGCTCGACCCGAAATCGCGACCAAAGCAATAATAGACATCTGACGTGAAAATACCGTTCCTCCCCAGTCTGTCGGCAAGGAAGCCGTCCGCGCCCGAACCCTTCGTCGTACGCGATAAAGCGCGCTACGAGGGTACGCTGGTCGCGCATGGTCTTTCGAAGACCTACGATACCCGTCGCGTCGTCAACGGCGTGTCACTGGTCGTGCGCCGCGGCGAGGCCGTCGGGCTGCTCGGGCCGAACGGCGCGGGCAAGACGACCTGTTTCTACATGATCACCGGCCTGGTGCCGGTGGACGAAGGCATGATCGCGATCAACGGCAACGAAGTCACCCACATGCCGATGTATCGCCGCGCCCGCCTAGGCGTGGGGTATCTGCCGCAGGAAGCCTCGATCTTCCGCGGCCTGACCGTCGAGGAAAACATCCGCGCGGTGCTGGAAGTGCACGAGCCCGACAGGGACAAGCGGGAGAGCAAGCTCGACGAACTGCTGGAAGAGTTCCACATCAGCCAGCTGCGGAAATCGGCGGCCGTGGCGCTTTCCGGCGGCGAACGCCGACGCCTCGAAATCGCCCGGGCGCTTGCGACCGACCCGGCCTTCATGCTGCTCGACGAACCTTTTGCCGGCGTCGATCCTATTTCGGTCTCCGACATTCAGAACCTCGTACGCCACTTGACGGCGCGTGGGATCGGCGTTCTGATAACGGATCACAACGTCCGCGAAACGCTGGGCCTGATCGACCGGGCCTACATCATCCACGCGGGCGAAGTACTGACGCATGGCCGGGCAGACGATATCGTCAACAACCCGGATGTTCGCCGTCTTTATCTCGGTGACAAATTCAGCCTCTAGGCGCGAATTGGTCGTTGCAGCGTGACAAAGAAATTTACTTTCCCGCACTGCAGCGCTTGACCAAATCTTTCAAAAAAGCAATTCTTGTGCCAGATGCAAATTTGGCCTTGTGGGGCTCGGCGAAGTCGAGCGTCCACCACTCCATGACCGGGTGGTTCAAGGGGATTGCAGGGGAGTTTCGCGTCCGCCATGGGTTTATCCGCTAATCTTTTCCTACGCCAAACCCAATCGCTGGTGATGACGCCGCAGCTGATGCAATCCATCCAGCTGCTGCAGATGACTCATTTCGAGCTCAACCAGTTCATCGCCCAGGAAGTCGAAAAGAACCCCCTGCTCGAAATTACGTCAAGCGAGAGCGAAAACGACGCGGAAACAGGCTTCGACCCCGCCGACGACTTTGCCCCGACCGAAGGCCGCGAGAGTTCGGCAGCCGCCGAAGTCGACAGCGACTGGTATGAAGGCTCCTCCTCCATCAGCGCCGAGAGGCTCGGCGAAGGGCTCGATACGGGCTTTGAAAACGTCTTCCCGGACGACGGCCCGGTGCGGCGCGCCGATGCGCCGGAGCTGCTCAGCCAGTGGAAATCCATGCCGGGCGGCGAGTCCGGCGAAGACTACGACCTGGATGATTTCGTCGCCGGCCAGGTGACGCTGCGCGACCACCTGAACCAGCAGATCCCCTTCCTGATCGTCGATGCGGCCAGCCGCCTGATTGCTCAGCACCTCGTCGATCAGCTCGACGAGGCCGGTTACATGCTGGGCGACATCGAGGAGATCGCCGCCCGCCTCGGCAGAAGCGCCGAGAATGTGGAAGCCATCCTGCACTCGCTGCAGACACTCGATCCGCCGGGCGTCTTTGCGCGATCGCTCAGCGAATGTCTGGCAATCCAGCTTCGGGAAAAGGACCGGCTCGACCCGGCCATGGATGCACTCATCAGACATCTGGATCTGCTCGGCAAACGCGACTTCGCCTCGCTTCGAAAAATCTGCGGTGTCGACGACGAAGACCTGATCGACATGCTGGGGGAAATTCGCGGCCTCAACCCGAAGCCCGGCGCGGGTTTCGAGCGCGGCATGTCGGAGACGATTTCGCCGGATATCGTCGTGCGGGCGTCACCCGACGGCGGCTGGATGGTGGAACTCAATCCGGACACCCTGCCGCGCGTTCTGGTGAACCACACCTATTTCCAGACGGTGTCGAAGAACTGCCCGAAAAACGGCGACGACCATAACTTCCTTTCCGACTGCATGCAGAACGCCAACTGGCTGACGCGCAGCCTCGACCAGCGCGCCAAGACGATCATGAAGGTAGCGACCGAAATCGTCCGCCAGCAGGATGCCTTCCTGATGCACGGCGTCGACCACCTGCGGCCGCTCAACCTCAAGACCGTTGCCGAAGCGATCAAGATGCATGAATCAACGGTCAGCCGCGTCACCTCCAACAAATACATGCTGACGCCGCGGGGCCTGTTCGAACTCAAGTATTTCTTCACGGTGTCGATCGGCTCGGCAGAAGAAGGCGGCGACAGCCATTCGGCCGAGGCCGTGCGCCACCGGATTCGCCTGCTCATCGCCCAGGAGACGCCGGAGGCGGTGCTTTCGGACGACGATATCGTAATCAGCCTGAAACGCGGCGGCGTCGAACTTGCGCGCCGGACCGTCGCCAAATACCGCGAGGCGATGAACATCCCCTCCTCCGTTCAGCGCCGCCGTGAAAAGCGTGCGATCGCCGGGGTCGCGGCATACTGAAATGCGGCCGAAACAGGCGGTTTTCCACAGGCCTACGTAGAAATCCCGAGACCGGCCGCCGTTGACATTTAAAACATCGGGCGCTAGAAGCCCGCCGCAACTGCACGGGACATGGCACGAAACCTATCCCATCATCCAGACAGGCACCGATTGCAGCAATTTAGCGCGGTGGCGTGTGAACGGCTTGGATGAGGGGACGGCTTGGCGTAGACTGGAACACGCAAGTCACGACAAGAAGGAAGAACTCCATGAGTGTGCGTGTATCCGGTAAGCATATGGAAATTGGCGATTCGTTCCGTCAAAGGATCGAGGACCAAATCGGAGAAGCGGTTACAAAATACTTCGACGGAGGCTATTCAGGCCAAGTCATCGTGGAAAAGGCTGGTTCGCGCTTTTCTGCCGACTGCAAGGTGCATCTCGATACCGGGATCGTCCTGCATGCGGCCGGCGAGGCGAATGATCCGCAGATCAGTTTCGACGCCGCAGCGCAGCGGATCGAAAAACGTCTGCGCCGCTACAAGCGGCGGCTCAAGGATCATCATGCCGGCAACCATGTGAATGGTTTTGCGGAAGTTGCCTACACTGTTATGGACAGCGTACCGGATGAAGGGGAGGAAGTGCCCGAGGATTTCGCGCCGACTATTGTCGCGGAAAGTTCGAAGCAGTTGAAGACGATGACGGTCGCAAGCGCCGTCATGGCACTTGATATGACAGACGAACCTGTTCTTCTGTTCCGCAGCCCCGGCAAGGAACATCTGAACATTGTGTATCGCCGCAATGACGGCAATATTGGCTGGATCGATTCCACCAATATCAAGAACTGACACCTGGGGAGAGCGTCGGAGACGGCGCTCCCCTTCGCCTAGGGCACAAGCTCTTGCGGCACGAAGGATGACGAGAATGGCATTGGCAGATTTGCTGCAGCAAGATGCGATTATTCCTGCCCTAAAGGTAAATTCCAAAAAGCAGCTATTGCAGGAGCTGGCGGCCAAGGCTTCCAAGCTGACGGGCGTGAGCGAACGAGAAATCTTCGACATCATCCTGCAGCGCGAAAGGCTCGGCTCCACCGGCGTCGGCCACGGCATCGCCATCCCGCACGGCAAGCTCAACAGCATCTCGTCGATCAAGGGTATTTTCGTGCGCCTTGAGGCGCCGGTCGATTTCGAAGCGCTCGATGACGAGCCGGTCGATCTGGTGTTCCTGCTGCTCGCACCCGAAGGCGCCGGCGCCGACCACCTGAAGGCGCTGTCGCGCATCGCCCGCGTCCTGCGCGACCAGGACCTTGTCGCCAAGCTGCGCAAGACCGATTCCGCTTCGGCGATCTATGCCTTCCTCAACGAGGAGCAGGCAAACCACGCCGCCTGACCGCATACACATTCGTGGGGACGAAACGAACCGCCCGGCCGCTGACAAAGCGCCGGGCGGTTTTGTTTGCGTGCTACCCTTCCAGATCGGATTTCAGCCGATCCATAAGTCTCACCGCATGGGCGGCATAATCGCCGATCCAGCGATCGTTGATGGACTTGATGGGCAGGGAATTGAGGTAGTTCCAGCGCTCCCTGCCCTCGCGCCTGACAATCACCAGATCGGCCTCTTCCAGCACTTTCAGATGCTGCATGATCGTGCAGCGATCCATGTCGGCAAAGGTCTCGCAGATGCTGCCGGTGGTTTGCGGCCGGCCCTTCAATTCATCGAGGATCAACCGCCGCCTCGGGTGGGCGAGCGCCTTGAAAACTGCGTCGATATCCGCTTCGCTTGACATGTTATATTTTTATAACATATTTTGCCTGCCAGCAAGGAGCCGGCATATCTCGGTTCCGGTTTTCCACGATGAAGAGGAGGAGAAGCCATGACGGACAGGCTATACGGCGGCATCGACATCGCCATGAAGGTCCCGTCGCATCAATATCAGGCGACGATCGCATTCTACCGTGACACGATCGGCCTCAAGGAGATCACCGACAAGGCACCCGCCATCGGTTTCGAACTCGGGCCGAACAAGCTCTGGATCGACGAGGCGCCGATGATGAGCCAGGCCGAGATATGGCTGGAATTGTTTACGGGTGATTTCGACGATGCGGCAGCGCATCTTGAAAAATCGGGCGTCGTGCGCTGCGACGCGATCGAGCCGCTGCCGGAAGGCTTCAAAGGCGGCTGGATCACCAGCCCCGCCAATATCATTCACATGGTGCGGGAACCGGAGGCCTGGTAGGCGCTCGGACAAAACAGGCCGGGCGGCGCGAGGCCGCCTGGCAAATCGTAGAGGTCAGGCGTTCTTTTCGCCGGCGGCTTCCGCGGAGACTTCCGCCTTCGGGCCGCCCTTTGCAACACCGACCATGGCAGGCCGCAGCACGCGTTCGCCGATCGTGAAGCCGGCCTGGACGACCTGAACGACGGTATTGTTCGGGACGGCGGGGTTCGGGATCTCGAACATGGCCTGGTGGAAGTTCGGATCGAACTTCTGGCCTTCCGCATCGATCTTCTTCACGCCGTGGCGTTCCAGCGCCGATAGCATGGAGCGCTCGGTCATCTCGACGCCCTCCAGGAGCGTGGTCAGCGAGGCATCTGCCGTGGCGCGCATTTCGGTCGGCACGGCATCCAGCGCCCGGCGCAGGTTGTCCGAAACGGCGAGCATGTCGCGGGCAAAACCGGCCGCCGCATAGGACTTAGCGTCCTTGATTTCGCGTTCGGTGCGGCGGCGCAGGTTGTCCATTTCGGCCGCCAGCCGCAGAAAGCGGTCGCGCAGCTCGTTATTTTCGGCTTTCAGCAATTCCAGCGGATCCGGTTCGGCGGCAGGCGCCTCGGCATTCTTCTGGTTGGCCGCGTCCTCAAGAGCAGATGCAACAGCTTCAACCGTGTTCTCCGCGGCAGTTGCGTCAGGTCCGTTCTTGTTGGTTTCGTCGGTCATGACGGTCTCCGGTTATTCTTGGCTTGGATTTACGGGCTTGGATTTGTGCCCGATATCGAGGTTTAAAGTGAAAAAATCAAGGCTTGGTGGGAAAGTTGGGGCGGCTCGGTCGCGAATTCAGCGCGACAGCCTGGCAAGCAGCTGTGCGGTGTAATCCACCATCGGCACGATGCGCGAATAGTTGAGCCGCGTCGGCCCGATGACCCCGACGGCACCGACGATCCGGTCTTCGCCGTCACGATAGGGCGCCACGATGAGCGAGGAGCCCGACAGGGAGAACAATTTGTTTTCCGAGCCGATGAAGATTCGCACGCCCGGTCCCTTCTCGGCGAGATCGAGGATCTCGATCAGGCTGTCCTTCTTTTCGAGATCGTCGAAAAGCAACCGCAGGCGATCGAGGTCGGCCACATCCGCTAGGCCTTCGAGCAGATTGGCCCGACCGCGGACGATGAGCTGGGTCGGCTTGCCTTCCTCGCTGTCGCCGGACCAGACCGCAAGACCGCGCTCGACCAGTTCCTGCGACAGCGCATGGAGCTCGCCCTGCACCTGATCCTTGAGTGTCTTCAGCTGGCCGCGCAGTTCCGGCAGTGTCTGGCCGCTGAGGTGGGCGTTGAGGAAATTGGCCGCCTCGGTGAGCTGCGACGACGTCACGCCGACCGGAAGTTCGATGACACGGTTTTCCACCTGGTTATGATCGCCGACGAGCACCGCGAGCGCCTTGGTCGGCTCAAGGCGGATGAACTCGACGTGCTTCAGGACCGGGTCGCTCTTGGTGGTAATGACGATCCCGGCGCCGCGCGAGACGCCTGACAACATGCGGCTCGCCTCCGCCATCAGGCTTTCCATCGGCTGATCGCGATCCGCAGGCCGGATCTGCCGGTCGATATTGGCGCGCTCCTCGGCGGAGAGGTCTCCGACCTGCATGAAAGCATCGACGAAAAAGCGAAGCCCGGACTGGGTCGGCAGGCGGCCGGCACTGATATGCGGGGAGTAGATGAGCCCGAGTTCCTCGAGATCGCTCATCACATTGCGCACCGACGCGGGCGACAGCGATATGGGCAGCAGGCGGGAAAGATTCCGGGAGCCGAGCGGTTCGCCGGTCTCCAGATAGCTTTCCACGATGCGGCGGAAAATTTCGCGCGAACGGTCATCGAGCACAGAGCCGCTGTCCCTACCCGTCGATGCCGAAAATCCCATCTAAAACTTCACCGTTCCGTTGTTCTTTCGACAAAATATAGTCATTCGCCGCGCCTTCTCCAAAGGGAAAATCGCCACGGGCATAATCAATCGCCCGCAGAGCGTCTTAGGCCTTTTTCTTTGCAAAAGCCTGGCCGGGGCCGTAGAAGGCGGAAACAGAAATCCAGGGAGTGAAGCATGCGGCCTTCAGGCAGACAGTTGAACCAGATGCGCAAGGTCTCGTTCGAGCGCAATTTCTCCAAACATGCCGAAGGTTCCTGCCTCGTCAAGTTCGGCGACACGCATGTGCTGTGCACCGCGAGTCTCGAAGAAAAGACGCCGCCGTGGCTGCGCAACAGCGGCAAGGGCTGGGTCACCGCCGAATACGGCATGCTGCCGCGCGCCACAGGCGACCGCATGAAGCGCGAAGCCGCTGCCGGAAAGCAGGGCGGCCGCACCCAGGAAATCCAGCGCCTGATCGGCCGGTCCTTACGCGCCGTCATAGATCTCGAAGCACTCGGCGAAAAGCAGATCACCATCGACTGCGACGTCATCCAGGCCGATGGCGGCACGCGCACGGCTTCGATCACCGGTGGCTGGATTGCGCTCTACGACTGCCTGAAGTGGATGGAAGCCCGCTCGATGACCAAGGTCGACAAGGTCTTGAAGGATCACGTCGCGGCGATCTCCTGCGGCATCTTTGCCGGCCAGCCGGTTATCGACCTCGACTATATCGAGGATTCGGCTGCCGAAACGGACGCCAATTTCGTGATGACCGGCACCGGCGGCATTGTCGAGGTGCAGGGCACGGCCGAAGGCAAGCCTTTCAGCCAGGAGGAATTCCTGAAGCTCTTGGCACTGGCCCAGGACGGCACGCAGGAACTGGTGGCGATGCAGAAGCAGGCGATTGCCTGACATTCGCTGAAAGAGGTGCTGTTTGATCGAAGGCATTCTCGAAACTGCACTTTATGCTGACGATCTCGATGCCGCCGAGACCTTCTACGGCGGCATTCTCGGGCTTGAAAAGGTTCTGCGTGCCGGCAACAGGCATGTGTTCTTCCGTTGCGGGCCGGGCATCCTGCTGATCTTCAATCCGGCTGAGACGATCAAGCCACCACCGGCCGGTGCGTTGCCGGTTCCGCCCCACGGTGCGGCGGGACCCGGGCATATCTGCTTTCGCATGACGAGCGAAGCGATTGACTTGCTCAAGGAAAAGCTCAACAAGGCAGGCATTGCCATCGAAAGCGATTTCCGCTGGCCGAACGGTGCCCGCTCAATCTATTTCCGCGATCCGGCCGGCAACAGCCTGGAATGCGCAGAGCCGAGGCTCTGGAATATCGAATAGGAATTGTAATGCGCAAGCTCGATACGAAAACGATCGTCGTCGCCAGCCACAATGCCGGAAAAATCCGCGAGATTGCAGAGCTGATCGGTCCCTTCGGCTTTTCCGCGAAATCCGCCGCCGAGCTGAAATTCGAAGAGCCCGACGAAACGGGCACGACATTCGAGGAAAATGCCGCGATCAAGGCGCTCGCCTCGGCCAAAGCCTCCGGACTGCCGGCGTTGTCGGATGATTCCGGCATCGTCATCGACGCGCTCGACGGCGCACCAGGCGTCTATACCGCCAACTGGGCGGAGCGTGAGGATGGCAGCCGCGACTTTCAGATGGCGATGGAAAAGGTCGAGAAGGCGCTGGAGGAGCGCGGTGCGACCAAGCCGGAGCAGCGTGGTTGCCGCTTTGTAAGCGTGCTTTGTCTCGCCTGGCCGGATGGACACACGGAAATGTTCCGTGGCGAGGTGGAAGGCACCGTGGCGTGGCCGCCGCGCGGCACCCAGGGTTTTGGTTATGACCCGGTCTTCCAACCGCAGGGCTATGATATTACCTTCGGTGAAATGAGCAGTGATCAGAAACATGGCTGGAAACCCGGCGAGCCGGAAGCGCTTTCGCACCGCGCGCGGGCCTTCAAGCGTTTCGTCGAAACCTGCCTGGAGGCTTGAGGCGCTTTGAATTCAGTCGCCCCTCTCCTTCCCGATACCCTTCTGCCCGATACCGGCGAACCGGGCTTCGGCGTCTATGTGCATTGGCCGTTCTGCGCGGCCAAGTGCCCCTATTGCGACTTCAACAGCCATGTGCGCCACCAACCGGTGGATCAGCCGCGCTTCACCGCCGCCTTCCTGAAGGAAATGGAGGTGATGCGAGGCATGAGCGGGCCGAAAACCGTCACCAGCATTTTCCTCGGCGGCGGCACGCCCTCGCTGATGGATCCTGCCACGGTCTCGGCGATCCTAGACGGCATCGCCAAGCACTGGCATGTTCCTGACGGTATCGAGATCACCATGGAGGCCAATCCCTCCAGCGTCGAAGCGACCCGTTTCCGCGGCTATCGCGCTGCCGGCGTCAACCGCGTCTCGCTCGGCGTGCAGGCACTCAACGATCCGGACCTCAAGTTCCTCGGTCGGCTGCATGACGTTGCCGATGCCCTGAAGGCGATCAGGCTGGCGCGGGAAATCTTTCCGCGCATGTCGTTCGACCTCATCTATGCACGACCGAAACAGACGGTCGAGGCTTGGGAAGCGGAGCTGAAGGAAGCGGTTTCCTACGCCGTCGACCATCTGTCGCTCTACCAGCTCACCATCGAGGAAGGCACGCCCTTCTATGGCCTGCACAAGGCCGGCAAGCTGATCGTGCCGGATGACGACCAGTCGGCTGCCCTCTACGAGGCGACCCAACAGATTACCGAGGGGTTCGGCATGCCCGCCTACGAGGTTTCCAACCACGCCCGCCCCGGTGCTGAAAGCCGCCACAACCTGACCTATTGGCGCTATGGCGAGTATGCCGGCATCGGACCCGGCGCCCACGGGCGCCTGACGCGCGGCAGAAACAAGATCGCCACCTCAACCGAACGGCGTCCTGAAACCTGGCTGGAACAGGTGGAGCGTGTCGGGCACGGCATGCTGGACGAAGAAATCCTCGGCTTCGAGGAACAGGCTGACGAATTGCTGCTGATGGGCCTGCGCCTGCGGGAAGGCGTCGATCTCGCCCGCTGGCAGCAGCTTTCCGGCCGGGACCCGGACCCGATCCGCGAGGAGCGGCTGCTGGAACACGGCTTTATCGAGCGGATCGGCAATTCGCGGCTGCGCTGCACGCCGTCCGGCATGCTGATCCTCGACGCGGTGGTTGCGGATCTGGCTTGCTGAAATCCGGCCTTTAGGCTTTTACCGCCAGAACATGCAGCCAGTCGGTCGGCTTTTTGTCGTAACCGCTGCCGTGCACCTCATCGATATCGACAGACGTCCAGGCGAAAGCCCCGTAGGCCGCGCTTAGCCAAGCCTTGGACGGATAGTTATAATAACGTCCGAGGCCATCATAACCTTCGGCTTCGCCAGCCTTGAAGCTCGCGTAGAAGACGCCGCCCGGGCGCAAGGCCTTGTGGATGCGGCCGAGAATACGACCGAGCTCTGCCCGCGGCGCATGCAGAAGGCATGCATTGGCCCATATGCCGTCAAACGCCGAGACCGCGTCGATCTCCCCGAAACGGAGCACGGCAACCGGCCTGCCCAGATGTCTGGCGGCCTCCTCCGCCATCTCCGGCGTGCCATCCGTGGGCGTGACGTCGAAACCCCGCGCGATCATGACCGCGCTGTCCCGCCCGCTGCCGCAGCCGAGTTCGAGGATGGCAGCACCAGGCGCAAGTTTTGGCAGGAAGCTATCGAGGCGGTGCGTGCTCGGTGCGGAATGCGCCGCGTAGGTCACCGCGTTTTCGCCGTAGAAGCTGGCTGTCGGATCTTTTTCCATGGCCATTCGTGATCCTCAGCGCTGCGACATCAGCAGCTTGGTGCCAAAGCCGACAAAAACCATGCCGACGCCCAGATCGATCTTCTTCTTTGCCTTCAGATAGGCTGCGGCCACGGTTCGGTGGGTGATCAGCGCGACCAGGAAGGTATAATAGACCGTCGAGACGGCGACCATGACCGCGATCGCCGCCAGGCCATAGAGGAAGGGCGTTCCGACCGGCATGGTCGCGGCAAAAAGGCTGGCAACGAACAGCGCCGATTTCGGATTGGCAAGATTGGTTACCAGGCCCATGCGATAGGCGGTCTTGAGCGGCACGTCGATACGCGCCGCCGCTATATCAGCCGACTGGCGCGACTTTCGCGCATCCAGGAATATCTTCAATCCGAGCCAGACAAGATAAAGTCCGCCGACGATCTTCAACGCCACATAGGCGAAAGGTGCCGCCTGGAAGAGGACATTGATCCCCAGCCACCCGGCAAGACCCCAGCAGAACGTGCCTGTAATGGTCCCCATTGCCGCGAGAATCGGCACGCGACGCGGCGCGGTCAGCGCATAACGCATGACCAGAAGCGTGTTGGGCCCTGGCGTTATACACGCCACGGCCCAGATCATTGCAACAGAAAGCAGAAACATGGATTTTAAGCGTTGTTCTCGTTGATCAGCCGTTTCAGCAGTTCTACCTCGTGGCTGAGCTTCGTGTCACCCGAAATCAGCTCCTCGATCTTGCGGACGGCATGCAGGACGGTCGTGTGGTCCCTGCCGCCGAAACGACGGCCGATCTCGGGGAAGGAGCGCGGCGTCAGCGTCTTCGACAGATACATGGCGATCTGGCGCGGCTTGACGATGACGCGGGTGCGGCGGTTCGAGACCAGTTCCTGGCGCGACACATTATAATGGCGGGCGACGATGCGCTGGATGTCCTCGATGCGGACGCGCTTGGCCTCGCCGGCACCCACCAAATGGGCGAGCAGTTCATCGACACGCTCGATCGAAAGGGAGGGCTCGAAGGAACGGCGGAACAGGAGCTGATTGAACGCGCCTTCCAGTTCGCGACCGCTGGCAGTGACATTTCTCGCCACGTGGCTGAGGATTTCCGCCGGGATATCCAGCGACGGATCGTCCTGGCGGGCAGTCGCCAGGCGGCCCTTGATCATTTCGAGACGCATTTCGTAATCCGGCGCTTCGACTTCGATCGCCACACCGCCCTGCAGACGTGAGCGGACGCGCGGATCGAGCGATTCCAGCTCCCAGGGCGCACGGTCGGCGGCAACCACCACCTGCTTGGCGCTGTCGAGCAGCATGTTCAGGAGATGGCAGAACTCGTTCTGGATCATCTTGCCCTGCAGGAACTGCATGTCGTCGATGATCAGCAGATCGATATTGCGCAGTGAGTCCTTCAGCGTCAACGCGTCGTTATCGCGGATCGCGGTCGCAAAGCGCCACATGAAATATTCCGCCGTCAGATAAACGACCCGCGGCATGCGCTCGCTGCCGACGGCTGCATTGGCGATCGCCTGCAGAAGGTGCGTCTTGCCGAGACCGACGCCCGAATGAATGAAGAGCGGATTGAAACGGACCGCACTGGCGCCGGCTTCAGCGATGGTCTTGGCGGCAGCAAGCGCTACTCGGTTCGACGGGCCTTCCACGAAAGTGTCGAAGGTAAAGCGGCTGTCGAGCGGTGAGCCGAACAGCGGTCCAGGAGCCTGGGTAGAACGCGTCGGCGCAGCGGACGGCGACGGGAAAGTGGCGATCTTGCCAATCTCGCGGGGGCCCTGAGAACGCGGAAACGAGGCAACAACAGCAGGTTCCGGAGCCAGACTGCGCTCTTCACCTGCCACGGGCGCCTTGATGCTGCGACTTGCGCTGCGCACCAGGATTTCCACCTTCAGGATCTCGGCGTCTTCCGCCTGGAATATGGTGGTGATCAGATCGAGGTAACGATTGTTGATCCAGGATTTCAGAAAAGTGGTGGGTACCGTGAGCCGAACAACGCTCTTTGAGACGGAATGCAGCTTCAAACGCCCGAACCAGCTTGCATAAACATCCTGACCGACCTGTGCTTTCAAACGCGCACTAAACCGCTCAAAAAGAGCATTATGCTTCATTTCTGTCGTTTCCCCTGCCGCCTGGGAGCAACTTGAATCAAATGCCTGCCGCGCGTGATCCCCATTACCTGCACGGGCTGATATAGTATTCATATGCATAATTCGCCGCCTTCCAAATCTCGTAGCCTGGCGGTTCTCGTTACCGCCGCCAGAACAAACTTCGTTTCAAGGCATAGCAAACCATTCCCAATCATTGAGAACCGTCGCCGCCCGTCCCCTTTGTTTCAAAACCTTCTCTCGTCCTCGCAGCCGATCGAAAGTCACGCCCAGCCCGCCTCGTGAACGGTCTGCGCTTGCGGGAGCCACCCCACATATACGAACGCCCTCATCCTCATCGTGAGCCGTCCGAACCTCTTCCACCTCCTTCATCCGGACACTGGGACCGGATCGCGTTGACAAAAACCGATCGTTTCCGGAAATGCCAATTTCCGGATCGCAACCGATGGTTATCAGGAAAACGGGAGAATTTATCCCGTTGCAAAGGGTAAAAGTCTACCTGCCGTCCAACATGTGACGGTACTCGGCAGCCCTCTGAAGTAATCCCCGCGCCCCTTGCTGAAGGCATTTAGGCAGGATCAAATGCCAAGATCAATGATGAATTTTACGCAAAATTAAGAGGCGGGCGTTGACTCCGCGAGCGTGATTTGAATGTCACAGAGGCATTCATGGAGAATCGCTGTTGAATCAATGGGATTCAAAAATGACATACATTCTGAACGATCGTTCACAGAAAAAATAAAAATCTGCTTGACTCCATCTGGGGGCTTTTAGCCATCGCCAAAGTCACCCACAGACTCATAGACCTCCAGTAACCCACTGATTAAAATAACTATTTTCTGTCACGCCGATGACACGAAATTGTTAATGAGCCGGATAAATATAAGGAGACCTGAGAGAATCACAAAAAGCCCGGTCAAGAGGACCAGGCTTCATTATGATACAGTTTGTGAAATGATCAGGCCGAAAGGGCCTTCACACGTGCAGCAAGACGGGACACCTTGCGGGATGCCGTGTTGCTGTGAAGCACGCCCTTGGTAGCAGCGCGCTGGATTTCCGGCTGGGCAGCCTTGAGGGCTTCTGCAGCAACGGTCATGTCGCCGGAAGCGATGGCTTCCTCGACCTTGCGGATGAAGCCGCGAACGCGCGAGCGGCGGGACTTGTTGACTGCGGTACGGCGAGCGATCTTGCGGGTCGCTTTTTTCGCCGAAGTTGTATTGGCCATTTCATGCCTCTCTACGAATTCGAACCAAACTCCGCCGTTGCCGCGCCGGTCCTTGCGACCATCAATCCAGCAATTCGGGAGCAATAGAGGAAGCCATGATCAGGCTTTCCCAACTGTGGGCGGGCATATAACCGGAATACCTGCCCCAGTCAACGCGCATTTGGCGGATGACCATCCGCTTTTGCGCGATTTACCGGTTGGAGAACTGCGGCTTGCGCTTTTCCACGAAGGCGGCCATGCCTTCCTTCTGGTCGGCGGTCGCAAACAGCGAATGGAAAAGCCGCCGTTCGAAGCGCAGCCCTTCGGCAAGCGTCGTCTCGAAGGAACGGCTGACTGCCTCCTTGGCCATCAGCACCGCGGCGCGCGGGAAAGAGGCGATCTTCGCTGCCGCCTCGACCGCCTCGTCGATCAGCCGCTCCGGCGAAACGATCCGCGACACCAGCCCTGCCCGCTCGGCTTCCGCGACATCCATCATCCGGCCGGTCATCACCATGTCCATCGCCTTCGCCTTGCCGACGGCCCGGGTCAGCCGCTGCGAACCGCCCATGCCGGGAATGACGCCGAGTGTGATCTCCGGCTGGCCGAATTTCGCGGTTTCGGAGGCGATGATGAAATCGCACATCATGGCAAGCTCGCAGCCGCCGCCGAGCGCGAAACCGGAGACGGCGGCGATCATCGGCTTGCGGGTCGTGGCAATCGCCTCCCAGCCGGAGATGAAGTCGTTGACATAGGCCTCGACGAAATCGATCTCCTGCATTTCCTTGATATCGGCGCCGGCGGCAAAGGCCTTTTCCGAGCCAGTGAGCACGATCGCACCGATCGCCTCGTCCTTGCCGAAGGCGGAAAGCGCTTCGGTCAATTCGGCCATGACTGTCGAGTTCAGCGCGTTCAGCGCCTTCGGACGATTGAGGGTGATGAGCGCGACGGCGCCCCGGGTTTCGGTCAGCAGGGTTTCGTAGCTCATCGAATGTCTCCTCTTGGCTCTTCTGCTTCTGACAGCCGTTAATTCTGGCAGCGGTTATTTCTGGCAGACGGGGCAATAGAATGTAGAGCGGCCCGCCTGGGTGATGCGCGCGACGGTACCGTTGCAGCCCAGCGTGCGGCAAGCGCCGCCTTCCCTGTCGTAGACGGAGAAGGAATGCTGGAAATAGCCAAGCGAGCCATCCGTCTGGATATGATCTCTCAGCGAAGAGCCTCCGGCGGCGATCGCATCGGCAATAACATCGCGGATCGACTGGTTGAGGAGGACCAGTTCCTTGTTCGGCCTGCCGGTCTTGGTCACGACACTGCCGGCTGCGCGTTTCGGCGAAAGATGCGAGCGCCACAGCGCCTCGCAGACATAGATATTGCCGAGACCCGCTATCACAGTCTGGTCGAGGAGCGCGCCCTTGAGCGGCTGGCTCTTGCCCGCCAACCTCGCGGCCAGATAGTCCGCATCGAGCGCGTTGCCGGTCGGCTCCGGCCCGAGCTCGGCAAAGGCCGGATAAAGATCGAGCTCGCTGCGCTTCCAGAGCTGCATGAAGCCGAAGCGGCGCGGGTCGTTATAGATGACGCGCAGCAGGTCTTCCTTCTGTCTCAGATGGAAGACGACATGGTCGTGTTTCTGATCCTTCGAGCGCGGATGGTGGAACTCGCCGACCGCTTCGTTCTCGATCCGAAACGATCCCGACATGCCGAGATGACTGATTACGGTGAGATCATCCTCCAGGTCGATCAGCAGGTATTTGGCGCGCCTGCCGAGTGAGACGATACGGCGTTCGTTGACGGTATCGGCGAAATTCTCCGGGAGCGGAAAGCGCAAGTCCGGGCGATTGAGTTCCAGCCTGGCGATCACCGCACCTTCCATTGCCGGGGCGAGACCGCGCCGGACGGTTTCCACCTCTGGCAATTCGGGCATGATCGACTAACTTCCTGTTTCAACGACATCGCGCCTGGTCTATAGACCGGACCGGATGTCGCACCCATGTAAAGACACGCGCCACAGATAGCGTGCGATGAGCGATTTCGCTATGGTCGCCGACCAGAAGAGAGACGTTAGGAGTTCACCGATGACTGAAGCCCGTACCAGCGCCGACGGCGGGATGGAAACGTCCTATGGCTTCCGCAAGGTCGCGGATGGCGAGAAACAGGGCCTCGTCAACGACGTCTTCCACAAGGTCGCCAAACGCTACGACGTGATGAACGACGTGATGTCGGCCGGCATGCATCGTGTCTGGAAGGATGCGCTGATCGCCTCGCTTAATCCGAGAAAGGACGTCGGCTACAAAACCTTGGACGTGGCCGGTGGTACGGGCGATATCGCTTTCCGCATCGTCGAGGCTTCCGACCGTAAGGCGCATGTGACCGTGCTTGACATCAACGGCTCGATGCTGGGTGTCGGGGCCGAGCGCGCCGAGAAGAAACGGCTTTCCGAAAACCTCGCCTTCGTCGAGGCCAATGCCGAGTCGCTGCCCTTCGAAGCGAATTCCTTCGACGCCTATACGATCGCCTTCGGCATCCGCAACGTGCCGCATATCGACGTGGCGCTGAAGGAGGCCTATCGGGTGCTGAAGCGCGGCGGACGGCTGCTGGTACTGGAATTTTCCGAAGTCGAGATGCCGCTTCTCGAGCGCTTCTACGAAGAATGGTCGTTCAAGGCGATCCCGCGCTTCGGAAAGATGATCACCGGCGAGGCCGAGCCCTATCAATATCTGGTGGAATCGATCCGAAAATTCCCGAACCAGGAGAATTTCGCGGCGATGATTCGCAATGCGGGTTTTTCGCGCGTCACCTACACCAATTATACCGGCGGCATCGCGGCGCTGCATTCCGGCTGGAAGCTCTGAACGCATGAGCACGATCGGCGCTTATTTCCGGCTTGCCCGCGTCGGCTGGGTTCTTGTGCGCGAGGGCGTGGTATCGGCGCTGCCGACCCAGGACATGCCGCCTTCCGTCGGCCTCATCAAGGCACTGGTCGAGCCCTTGGCGCGGTTTCGCTCCAAGACGCAGGCGCGCAGCGAGCGCCTGACCCGCGCCGTCGACCGGCTGGGGCCTTCCTATGTCAAGATCGGCCAGTTCCTGGCAACCCGTCCGGATGTGGTCGGCGTCGACTGGGCCGTCGATCTCGCCATGCTGCAGGACCGGATGGCCTTCTTCCCGACCGCGATTGCGAAAGCGGCGGTCGAGGCATCGCTCGGCCGAACGATCGGCGATCTCTATTCCTCCTTCGGCGAGCCGATCGCGGCCGCCTCGATCGCCCAGGTCCATCCCGGCGTCGTCAATGACAGGAAAGTGGCCATCAAGGTGGTGCGCCCGGGCGTGCGCCAGCGCTTCGCCCACGACATCGAAAGCATGTATCTCCTGGCGCGCATGCAGGAACGCTTCATGCGCTCCAGCCGCCGCTTAAGGCCCATCGAGGTGACACGGACGCTCGAACAGACCACCAAGGTGGAAATGGACCTGCGCCTGGAGGCCGCGGCGCTTTCGGAGATTGCCGAGAATACCAAGGACGATCCCGGGTTCCGGGTGCCGCTGGTCGACTGGGAACGCACCGGCCGCGACGTGATCACCATGGAGTGGATCGACGGCATCAAGATGTCGGATGTTGCTGCTCTTCGCGCCGCCGGCCACAATCTCGAAAAGCTCGCCGAGGTGCTGATCCAGTCCTTCCTGCGCCACACGCTGCGGGACGGCTTTTTCCATGCGGACATGCATCCCGGCAATCTGTTCGTCGACACTGCCGGCACGATCGTCGCGGTCGACATGGGCATTGTCGGGCGATTAGGCAAAAAGGAGCGCCGTTTCCTCGCCGAAATCCTCTACGGCTTCATCACTCGGGATTACCTGCGCGTAGCAGAAGTGCATTTCGAGGCGGGCTATGTACCGGCGCATCACGACGTGGCGAGCTTCGCCCAGGCGATCCGCGCGATCGGCGAACCGATCCACGGCCAGCCGGCCGAAACGATCTCCATGGCGCGGCTCCTGGCGCTGCTCTTCGAGGTCACCGACCTGTTCGAGATGCAGACCCGCACCGAACTGATCCTGCTGCAGAAGACCATGGTCGTGGTCGAAGGCGTGTCGCGCATGCTCGATCCGCGCTTCAACATGTGGAAGGCCTCGGAACCGGTCGTCGGCCAATGGATCCGCGACAATCTCGGACCGAAACGCATTGTCTCGGACCTGCGCGACGGCGTGAAAGCCGCCGTCAAACTTGCCGAGGCCCTGCCGGAAATCGCCGCCAAGACGGAGACGCTACACCAGGAACTCGTCTATATGAGCGAGTACGGCCTGCGCTTCGACCCAGAGACGACAGAGGCCATCGGTAGGTCGGAGGCGCGGCACAATCGCTCAGGGCGCGTCGCGCTGTGGATCATCGCGCTGTCGCTGCTGTATCTCGCCTTCACGCTCAGCTGAGGTTTGTCCGGTCGCCTGATGATGCGAAAACCCTGCTCCACAAGGGCTTTCGCCATATTGCAACTCCAAAGCGGCCTTTATTCCGCCGAGTTCTTCATTCTCTGTTAAGGAATACATTCCTTTTGGGACTTGGCCTTCCGGAGACGTTTTATGGCGCTAGGCGCAACTCAACGCTTGCATGACGGCGTCGCGGCCGTCGAGACGATGACCCGCTTCGCGCTTGCCGTGCTGGCGCTGGCATCCGGCGTCTACACCTATCTCGGTGCGCGCAGCATTCTCGACGGGTCGCCGACCGCCGTGTTTTTTGCGGCGGTCATCTACTCCGCTTCGGTCTCGGTCGGCATCTATGCCTTCTGGTCCTATATGGCCCGGTTCTATCCGCATGTGACGACCCGGGCCGGGCGGACGGCCATGCTCGGCGTCATGGCGGTCGGTGCTGCGATGATCCTTGCCATGTCGAGCTGGCTGAACGCGGCGGCGCTTGCCGGCTCCGCAGCCGTGGAGCAGCATCTTTCCGAAACGGTCGAAGACTATACCGCCGATCTCGACCGAGCCCACCAGAATGCGCTCGCGGCGCAAAGCCTGCTGCCGGATATCCAGCGCGCGTCTGAGCGTTTCTCCCAACTCGCGGGCGTCGAGCGGCAATCCGGTTCGCTCACCGGCACGACCGGATCGGGGAGCGTCGTGCAGCTTCTCAGCCAGATGTCGGCGCAGATGAAGTCGCTTACAGCCAACATCAATGCCTCGCGCGAGCAGGTGGACGACCTCTTCTCCCAGGGCCAGAAACGGCTCGAGACGATGCGTTCGCTGGTTTCCGCGCCGGGCACGATCGAGCCGCGTGCCGACCAGTTCTCCACGGAAGCCGTAGCACTGACCGGCGTCATCACCTCGCTCGCCCAGACCTCGATCGCACCGTCGATCCGCCGCGCGGCAGACGACCTGTCGCTCGGCTTCATTGCACCGGTTCCGGATGGCGGCGCTGCCGATCTCGTCAACCGGCAGAACCAGGTGATGGATACCGTCCGCACCTCGGTCACGGCGCAATCCAAGGCGCTCGCCAAGGCCGCCGACGAAATCCTCGCCCGGCCGCCGGTGCAGGAGCGTCGCTTCGTGCCGCTCTCCTCCGCCGAAGCCGTGCTGCATTATGCGCAGGACTTCATTCCCGCCTGGGCCGGCGCTATTTCCATCGACCTGCTGCCCGGTGTGATGGTGTTCATTCTCGCCACCGTGCATGGTGCGATCCGCCGCCAGGAGGAAAACCTGCCCTTTGCGGAGCGGATCACGGCGGCCGAGCTTCTGAGAGCGCTGGAAGTCCAACGTGCCGTCAGGGCGAGCGGGGTGAACGTCGAGCGGGCGGTCGCCAAGGCGGAAGCCGACGACAGGACATCGGCGCCAAGGCCGCAGCCGGCACCTGAATCAACGGAACCAGCGTCTGAAGCCGAACCGAACAACATCACCGCCATCGACCTCAAGTCACGTAGCCGGGACCGGTCGCATGAGGATCGGTGAGGCGATCAGCAAACTCGATGAAGGCGTGCTGATGCGCGGCGCCTTCTATATTCTTCTCTCGGCTGCCGCGGTTTTCCTCGTCGTCGATATTCGCGACATGACGATGATGAACGCCGCCTTGCCCGGCTTCGATCCGATGCACGAAGATCAGCCCGTACTGCCGCCGGCCTTGACCGAAGGCGTGCCCGCCGCACCGCCGGTGCAGCCTGCCAGCCCCAAGGAAGTGCTGAGAAAGCCGATCACCTTCGAGCTCACCACGGGCGGCGTGCTGCTCGCCGAAGGGACGATCGACCCGGGCGCCGCCGCCCGCTTCTCAAAGGAGATCGAAACGCGCGGGGAATATGTGAAGACGGTGACGCTCAACTCCCCCGGCGGCTCGGTTGACGATGCCCTCGCCATGTCGAAGCTGATCCGCGACAGGAAGCTCGACACGAAGGTCGCGTCGAAAGCGCTCTGCGCCTCTTCCTGCCCGATCGTATTTGCCGGCGGCGTCGGGCGTTTGGCGGAGAAGGATGCGGTGATCGGCGTGCACCAGGTGTTCAACGGAGCCAAGGACCGGCCGTCGGCGGAACAGGCGATGGCCGCCGCGCAGGCGACCACCGCGCGGGTCGCCCGCCATCTGGACCAGATGGGCATCGGCGCGGGCCTCTGGATCCATGCGCTCGAAACACCGCCGGATAGGCTCTATTACCTGACGCCGAAGGAAATGACGGATTTCAAGCTGACGACCGAGCCGCTCGCGACGGCGAGAAAGAAAATCTAGCGTCCCGTTGGGCCCTGAGGGCCCCAGGTCAGCCCTGCGGCTTGATCTCCCGCTCGCAGAAGGTGATGCGGTTGCTGAACGGGTCGGTGACCGTCACTTCCAAACCCCAATCCGCCTGTTCGAGCCCTGGCTTCATATAGGGGTAGTTCTTGCCGATCAGCTCCTGCTGGAAGGCGCGGGCGCCCGTCATCGGCACGAAGACCCTGGCTGCCGGCGAGGCATCGCCTGCATGTTCGGAGAGGTGCATCAGCATGCCGCTTCGTGAGATCTGGCAATAGAGCGGGAAGTTTTCGCCGAAGCGATGCTCCCAGTCCACGGTGAAGCCTAAGAAATCGCGGTAGAATTCCATCGCTTTGTCGACGGAGAAGATCCGGAAGATCGGGATCGCCGGCTGGATCGATACCGCATCCGGCTTCCTTTGCTGCGGTTCTGCCGCGTCGATCTTTGCAGCAAGGATATTCCAGTTGTCGTAGCCGAACTGCGCCGCAACCAGTTCCAGGACCTGGCTATGCGTCAGCTCAACCTTACGTTCGGCAAGCGCCTCGCGCAGGCTTTTCGCCATCAGTTTTGCATCGCGGAAATCGCGCATCTCATCATCCCTTCAACAGACGAACAAAGACCCGTCAGGTCCCATCAATCAGCGCCCGCATTGCTGATCCGTTCGTCATCGCTGGCCGGATTGGCAAAGGATGAGAGGCGGTGGATGCGTTCACCTTGGCGCGAATTGCGCCGCGGGCGGCTGGCCGCATCCGGCCGCAAACAGGAGTAATGCAGTCCAGAAATTCGCGCAAGATGTTCGGATTGCTTTCGCGTCAGTGCGTGACCGGTTCCGGGAAAATCCGACCCTCCTTCGCCTTGGCGCTTGCCTTGAAGAGCGGGCGCGTCGGACTGGTGACGACATCGATGGCTGCGGCAGTCGCGCTCTCGATCGCCTCACCGGCCACGCTTGCGGCAAGGGCCTGCCTGCGGCCGCTTGCCTTGCCGGGCTTGCGGATGTCGGCCCGCTCGTCGGTCAGGGCGGTGGCGGCAGCATTGGCACCGGCGACGAGCGCTCTCGCCAAGATCTGCCGGCCGGTGCGGCTCGCCAGCATGTTGCGCAGCAATGACGACCTGCGCACGGATTTCGGCACCTTGAACCCTGCTATCTTCTTCGGAATAAAATTCTTTTTCATGACGGCTCTCCTTTGCAGCCGAACTCCCGTCAGCTGCAACTGTTCCGTGACGCCGTCAGTGGGGAAGGCAATTGCAACTCGGCGGCCAAAGGCTTAGCTTCCCGCCATTCTGGCATCGGGTAATGGCATGGAACTCTCCGGCAAGCGCATTCTTCTGATCATCTCCGGCGGCATCGCGGCCTATAAAAGCCTCGATCTCATCCGCCGGCTTCGCGAGCGGGGCGCATCGGTTCGTCCGATCATGACCAAGGCGGCTCAGGAGTTCATCACGCCGCTCGCGGTCGGCGCGTTATCCGCCGGCCATGTCTATATCGATCTGTTTTCCCGCGAAGACGAGCAGGATGTCGGCCATATCAGGCTCGCCCGCGACAACGACCTCGTGATCGTAGCACCCGCCAGCGCCGACCTGATGGCCAAGATGGCGCATGGGCTGGCGGACGATCTTGCAAGCGCCGTGCTGCTTGCCACCGACCGGCCGGTCCTGATCGCTCCCGCCATGAACCCGAAGATGTGGGCAGCGCCCGCGACCAGGCGCAATGCCGAGACGCTGAAGGCTGACGGCATCCATTTCATCGGCCCGATGGCCGGCGAGATGGCCGAGAGCAACGAAAGCGGCACCGGCCGCATGGCCGAACCGCTGGAAATCGTCACCGCAGTCGTCAAACTGCTGGACGGCGCACCGAAACCGCTTGCCGGCAAAAAGGTGATCGTCACATCAGGCCCGACGCATGAGCCGATCGACCCGGTGCGTTATATCGCCAACCGCTCGTCCGGCCGCCAGGGCCATGCGATTGCCGCGGCGCTCGCAAAGCTCGGTGCGGATGTGACGCTCGTCTCCGGACCGGTGACCATACCCGATCCGGTCGGCGTGAAGACCGTCCATGTGGAACGCGCCGAGGAAATGCTGGAGGCGGTGACCTCCCGACTGCCCGCCGATATCGCCGTTATGGTGGCGGCGGTCGCCGACTGGCGCGTCGCCTCGTCGGCCGGCCAGAAGATCAAGAAGCAGCCCGGCGAGGCCCCGCCTCCCCTGTTGCTGACTGAAAACCCGGACATCCTGAAGACCGTGGGGCATCACGAAAAGCGGCCCAAGATCGTGGTCGGCTTTGCTGCAGAGACCCAGGACGTCGAAAAGAACGGTCGCGCGAAACTGGAACGCAAGGGCGCCGACCTGATCGTTGCCAACGACGTGTCGCCGGAAACCGGCATCATGGGCGGCACCCGCAACCGGGTGAAGATCATCAGCGCCAAAGGCGTCGACGAATGGCCCGATCTCGACAAGGACGAGGTGGCAGAGCGTCTTGCGGCACTGATCGCCTCGAAGCTCGGATAGATTTCAAGCTGCTTCGGACAGCGCCTTCGGCCGGAAGGGCGCGACCTGCATGCCATCGGCATCCACGACGACGGCGCTGCCGTCCGGGATTTCCACCCAGGTATCGGCCTCGTCGTTCAGCGGCTCGGATACGAGGCAATAACCCGTTTCGCCGCCCATCGGCGCCGCGTAGAGCGTTGGCGGCTTGTGGTCGGTGGCGTAACGCACCGCGTAGAGTTCCCGGCCGTTGGAATAGGCGGCGGTGAAGCGCACCAATGCCTCGCCCGACTTTTCGATCGACAGATCCTCGACCGTGGCGATCGCCTTTTCCATGGCCTGGAACGGATCGGCATCCAGGCCGAACTGCAAGGCGAGCAGGAAGAGAAGTTCGGAATCCGTCGTGCCGTTACGGGCATCGAACAGCGCGTCCGAGAGCATGCCCTCCATGTGCCGGCGGATGCGCTCGAAACCGGAGATCTGGCCGTTATGCATGAAAGACCAGTGGCCCTGGACGAACGGATGGCAGTTGTCGCGCCGCGTCGCGCCATGGGTTGCCGCCCGCACATGGGCGAGGAAGAGCGGCGAACGGATCTGCCGCGCCAGGCTCTTCAGATTGCAGTCGGACCAGGCAGGAAGGATGTCGCGGTAACGGCCGGGTTCCGGCCGGTCTCCATACCAGGCAATGCCGAAACCATCACCATTCGTCGCGGTCTTGGCGCGAGTGGCGCAATGAGACTGCTCGATCAGGGAATGGGCCGGCGAGGAGACGAGTTCTTCGAGATAAAGAGGTTCGCCGCGATAGGCTGCCCAACGACACATGGGGTCTTTCTGCTCCGACATTGCCGACCGTGCGCGGCCCGAAAATCCAGGAACTTCAGGGTCTCTACAAAGGCTTAATGAAACATGAATTCGAGGGTTACATGCCGGTTTCTTGCTAAAGAATGTATCACTTTTTGCGACAAGGCGTGATCTTTCGAGGTTGCCGCCGGAATTTGGCGGCCTAGATAGAGGCTCATGTCGCGTAAAGAACAGTCGAGCCCAGCTACAGCAGAAGCGCCCCTTCCGGGGGATCCCGTTCTCGCCAGGCTCATGCTCGACCCCGGGGGATGGGCGCTGTTTCTCGATATCGACGGCACGCTGATCGAGCTTGCCGAGACCCCGGACGCGATCGTCGTACCGGCGGAGTTGCCTGACAACCTGCATCGTCTTTCCATGAGGCTTGGCGGCGCGTTGGCGCTGGTCACAGGCCGGGCTCTTCCCTATGCCGACCAGCTTTTCACCCCGTATCAATTCCCGATCGCCGGCCTGCATGGCTCCGAGCGCCGCGATCCCTCCGGGGCGATAAGCCGCGTCGAGATCAGCGCCGCGTTCGAGGATCTGAAGGCGGCTCTTGTCCGCGAGGCCCGTCAATGGCCGGGCGTTCTGGTGGAAGACAAGGGTGCGGCCGTCGCCGCCCATTATCGCCAGGCGCCGGAGCAACGGGAGGCGGTCGAGGCAGCCATGCCCCGCTACCTCGATATGGCGGGGCCGGACTTCACGCTCCAGCACGGCAAGATGGTAATGGAAATCCGGCCGGCCCAGGCGAGCAAGGGCCACGCCTTGCAGGCCTTTCTCGATCAACCGCCCTTCAAGGGCCGCAAGCCGATCGCCATCGGCGACGACGTGACCGACGAGGCGATGTTCCGCACCGCCAACGAACTCGGCGGCCATTCCATCCGTATCACCGAGACACCGGGTGACACGCAAGCCAAATCCACCCTCCCCTCGACCGCTGCCTTGCGCGCGGCAATCAAAGTGCTTGCGAGTGGCGTCAAGCCCGACGCCGCGTGAGCTGAAAGGACAATACCTTGAGCCGACTTGTCGTCGTTTCGAACCGTGTCTCCCTGCCGCAGAAAAGTGGCGATGCTCCAGCCGGCGGGCTGGCTGTCGCGCTGCAGGCCGCCCTGGAGGAACACGGCGGCATCTGGATGGGATGGTCCGGCAAATCCAGCGGCGCGAAGGAACCGGCCCCGCTCGACATGCAGCAGCATGGCAACATCACCTATGCGCTCACCGATCTCACCAAGACGGACGTCGAAGAATATTACCATGGGTTTGCCAACCGCGTGCTCTGGCCGATCTGTCATTACCGGATGGATCTTGCGGAGTATGGGCGCAAGGAGATGGCCGGTTACTTCCGCGTCAATCGCTTCTTCGCCCATAAGCTGGCGCCGCTCATCCAGGAAGACGACGTCATCTGGATACACGACTACCACCTGATCCCGCTGGCCGCGGAACTGCGCCAGATGGGCCTCAAGAACAAGATCGGCTTCTTCCTGCACATTCCCTGGCCGCCGGCTGACGTGCTTTTCACCATGCCCGTTCACGAGGAGATCATGAAAGGGCTGTCGTATTACGATCTGGTCGGGTTCCAGACGGATCACGATCTTGCGAATTTCGCGGGCGGGCTGGTGCGCGAGGGCATCGGCGAGGCGCTTGAGGGCGGAAAGCTCACCTCATACGGACGCACCTTCAAGGGCGGTTTCTATTCGATCAGTATCGAAACTGCCGCCTTTGCGGAATACGCAAAGAAAGCGGCGAGCAATATCATCGTGCGGAAGGCCAAGCAGAGTATCGAAGGGCGCGACCTGATCATCGGCGTCGATCGGCTAGATTACTCGAAGGGCATCACCCAGCGGATCGACGCCTTCGAGCACTTCGTCAAATCCAACCCCGCCCACCACAACCGTGTCACCTACCTGCAGATCACCCCGAAATCCCGCTCCGAAGTGCCGGAATACGAGCAGATGCAGCGCATGGTGGCCGAGCAGGCAGGCCGCGTGAACGGTGCGATCGGCACGGTCGACTGGGTGCCGATCCGCTATATCAACCGCTCGATCGGCAGGCCCGTTCTGGCAGGCCTTTATCGGCTCGCTAAAATCGGCCTCGTCACGCCGCTACGCGACGGCATGAACCTGGTCGCCAAGGAATATGTCGCGGCACAGGATCCGGAAAATCCAGGCGTTCTGGTGCTGTCGCGTTTTGCGGGTGCTGCGCGGGAACTGCGCGGGGCGCTGCTGGTCAATCCCTATGACATCGAAGGCACGGCAAACGCGATCGCGCGCGGCATCAACATGCCGATCGAGGAGCGCAAGGAGCGCTGGGGCCGCATGATGGAACATCTTCTCAAACACGACGTGACGCGCTGGTGCGACGATTTCCTCAACGACCTTACAGCAGCGTAAGCTCCTCAAAACCCTGAAGATCAACCCCCGGTGCCACGCCCGGCGAGTGCCTTGGTCATGACGTCCCCAAGGACGCCATGACTGTGCATGAAGATAGGCGATCACGCCGCCTGCTTCAGAGATCCGAGCGCTTCGTCGAGGCTCACATGGCCAAGGAACTGGCCGCTCGTCTGCGCTTCTTCCTGATGTTCGATGGCCCAGGCGAACCGCACCGCGGGGTCCTGCTGCAGACGCTCGTAGAGTGCATTGAGCCCCGGAAACTGCCCCCGGTCGACAACCTGGTGGAAATCGTTCCAGCGGGCGATGCCGGCGAAATAGGCATCCGCGAAGCTCTTCTCGTCGCCGAGCAGCCATTCGCGTCCACCAAGGAGCGTTTCGAGCTGCGCATGCGCCTTTTCGACCTTGGCGATACCATAGGTGCGAAGCGCCTGCTTGGCCTGCGGGTCGAGTTCATGCTCCACCGTGTGCCAGAGCGGACCGAAGGCGTTGAAAAAGGCAGTATTGAGGAAAGCCAGCATCTGGTTCAGCCGGTCGAATTTTTCCGATTTCGGATCGAAACCCCAGCCTTTCCCCACCGTGCGCGCGGCGATGTGGTTGAGGATCGCCATGCTTTCGCTCATCACCCGGCCATCCGGCAGCATCAGCGACGGTGTTTCGCCGATCGGATTGACCGGCTTGTAGGCCTCGCTCGAAACCACGGCCGGCATTTCGATGCGGCACAGCCGATAAGGCGCGCCGGTCCATTCGAGCGCGACGATCGAGCCGAAGGAACATCCTTCCGGAACGCCGTAAAACAGGATCGGTGTCATTTCATACTCCCTGGATTGAAACTTTGAGACACCAGCAATATGATTTCGTGGACGCCGGCGCGGTAGACGTCAATTTTCCACCTTTAAGTCTACAAGCATGGAAGCTGAGGATGACTTTGCCCAACCTCAACGATCTCTATTTCTTTGTGCAAGCAGTGGAGCACGGCGGCTTTTCCGCGGCAGGGCGCCGGCTCGGCGTGCCGAAATCCACCGTCAGCAAACGCGTGGCGGAACTTGAGGACCGGCTCGGCGTGCGGCTGATCCAGCGAACGTCCCGCAGTTTCTCGCTGACCGATCTCGGCCGGGATTTCTTCCGGCACGCGCAGGCATCGGTGATCGAGGCGGAGATGGCGGAAACCATCGTGCGTACCCATCTCGGCGAGCCGAGCGGCATCGTGCGGATGACGGCGGCGGTGCCGACCGCGCAATTCATCCTCGCCGATCATCTGGCCGAGCTTTCGGCACGATATCCGAAACTGCATCTTTCGCTGCATGTCAGCGACCGGTTCGTCGATATCGTTCAGGAAGGTTTCGATATCGCGGTACGCAGCCACCAGGCGCCGCTGCCGGATTCGACGCTGCTGCAGAAGAAGCTTGCGACCGACCCTTTTTTCGTCGTCGCCTCACCGGATTATGTTCGCACCCATGGCGAACCCTTACGGCCGGAGGATCTCGCCGGGCACAGGGCGGTCACCGCCGGCCCAACGGACATGGTCTGGAAGTTGGCCTCTGGGGATGGCGAAGCGGTCGTCGTGACACCCAGATCCGTGCTTTCCGCTGACGAGCCGTTGGTGATCATGAAGGCAACGATGGCAGGCCTTGGCCTGACCTGCCTACCGACTTCCGTCTGCCGCGGAGCGCTTGCCGAAGGAAGGCTGATCCGCCTGTTGCCCGATTGGACGGCCGGCAGCATCACCACGACGATCCTGATGCCGCATCGACGCGGGCAGCTTCCGGCGGTGCGCGCCGTCGTCGACTTTCTCAGCGAACGGATCGGCGCCTAAAAGGACTTTCATTTCGGCGGCTTGGCGGCTACCCATGGCCGTTCCATTCCCAAGAGGCCATCATGTCGATCGAACACACCGTCACGCCCGAACGTATCGCGGAAACCGAAACGCTCATCCGTCCGCATATCCGCCGCACGCCGGTGATGCGCGTCGACATGCGGGATTTCGGCGGGGCACCGCTGCCGATCGACCTGAAACTCGAGCTGCTGCAGCATTCCGGCTCGTTCAAGGCCCGCGGCGCCTTCACCAACCTTTTGACGCGCAATGTCCCGGCGGCCGGCGTCGTCGCCGCGTCCGGCGGCAATCATGGGGCGGCCGTCGCCTACGCAGCGATGAGGCTCGGCGTTCCGGCGCATATCTTCGTGCCGAGCGTGGCCTCGCAGGCGAAGATCGACCTCATTCGTTCCTATGGCGCGGAACTGGTGGTCGGCGGCGACCGATATAACGATGCACTGGCGGCGAGCCAGACCTATGTGGCGACGAGCGGTGCAATCGCCGCCCATGCCTATGACCAGGTGGAAACCCTGCTCGGCCAGGGCACGCTCGGCAAGGAGATCGAGGACGACCTGCCGGAGATGACGACGCTGATCGTTGCCGTCGGCGGCGGCGGGCTGATCGGCGGCATCGCCTCCTGGTTCCGCGGCCGGGTGAAGATCGTCGCGGTGGAATCCGACGGCGCGCCGACGCTTCACGAAGCCTTCAAGGCCGGCCGCCCCGTGGATGCGCCGGCCGGAGGCATCGCGGCGGATTCACTGGCGCCGAAACAGGTCGGCGAACTGATGTTCCCCGTTGCCCAGAAATTCCTCCAGCCGCCGATCCTGGTGACCGACGACGAGATCCTCGCTGCTCAGAAGGCACTGTGGGCCGGCGCCCGTATCGTTGCCGAACCCGGCGGTGCCGCAGCCTTCGCCGCGCTGCTTTCCGGCAAATATGTTCCCGGCCTCGACGAACGCGTCTGCGTGCTGGTCTGCGGTTCCAACACGACGGCGGTCAAGTTCGACTGATCATTCCGGCGGCAAGGGCACGTTCGGCCATTCCGTCGTGACCTCCGCCTGAACCGGTCGGTCGAGATAGGTGGAAAGTGCGATATAGCTGCGGGTGCCGCGCACGCCGGGCAGCGAATGGATCTGGCCGAGCAGGAATTCCAACGCCTGCGGATTTTCCATCCGCACCTTGAGGATCACGCTCGCATCGCCGGCAACGGAATGCAGTTCCTCCACTTCCGGAAAACGGGCGATCTGCATGAGCCGCTCGCTCTTGCCCCAGCCCGCCGCCTCCACATGCACGAAGGCTGTGAGAGGCTTGCCGACCGCCGTACCATCCAGCCGCGCCACCGTATCGCGGATCACGCCCGAACGCTTCAATCGCTTGACGCGCTCATGCACCGCAGGCGGCGACAGGCCCACGATTTCTCCCAGCGCCGCATAGCTCCGGTCCGCATCGGCGGCGAGTGCTGCTAATATCCTTCGGTCAAAAGCGTCCAGTGGGGCAGGCTCCCGCCGCTTCGGCCGAACATCCTCTGTATTTTCCATCCCATCGCCTCTTCAGCTTTTCTGCCGAATAGTATTCGGCAAGAATGAGGCATTACCAGATGAAATTCCAGAGGAAGCAAGATGAAGATGATTGCCCATAACCCAAAGGATGGCGTCTATGCCGCGACGCCGGACTATGTGCACGCCATGGAAGTGCGCAGCCCCGACCGCTTTCTTTTCGTCAGCGGCACGATGGGCCTCGATGGGAATGGAGCGGCGGGCACCGACCTGGAAAACCAACTCCGCCTGATCTGGTCGAACCTCAACCGGATTCTTGCCGAAGCGCGGATGACGACGGACAATATCGTGCGGCTGACCAGCTATCTGCGGCACGCCTCCTATGTGGAGGCAAACCAGAATGCGCGGCTTTCAGCACTCGGCGGCCGCATCGTGCCGACGACCGCCATCGTCGTCGAGACGCTGCGCGACGACTGGCTGGTGGAGATCGAGATCATTGCCGCGGCGTGAGCAGTCTCACGCCGCCTTGGCAACCTGATATTCCTTGATCGCGACCATCTTGATGGCCGGATAACGCTCCGACTCATAGCGCAGCGAGAAACTGTCCTGCGCCAGGAAAACCGGATCGCCATCGAGATCGCGGGCGATATCGCCGCGCTTTACCGTCAGGAACTTGTCGAGATCGGCCTGATTTTCGGCCGAAATCCACCGGCAGATCGAAAAGCGCGACGTTTCGAAGGAGACCGGCAGGCCGTATTCGCCCTGCAGCCGTTCCTTCAAGACGTCGAGCTGCAGCGCGCCGACGACGCCGACGATGGCTGGCGAGCCGTCTTCCGGCGAGAAGAGCTGCACGACGCCCTCTTCCGCCATCTGCTGCAGCGCTTCCTTGAGCTTCTTTGCCTTCATGGCATCCTCCAGCCGGACGCGGCGGAGGATTTCCGGCGAAAAGTTCGGCACGCCCTGGAACACCAGTTGTTCGCCTTCGGTCAGCGTATCGCCGATGCGCAGCGTGCCGTGGTTCGGGATGCCGACCACATCGCCCGCGTAGGCGGTATCGGCCAACTGGCGCTGGGACGCGAAGAAGAACTGCGGCGCCGTCAGCCCGAGCTGCTTGCCCGTGCGCGACAGCCGCGCCTTCATGCCACGCTCCAGCTTACCGGAGCAGATGCGCGCAAACGCGATGCGGTCGCGGTGGTTCGGGTCCATGTTCGCCTGGATCTTGAAGACGAAGGCCGTCATCTTGTCGTCGGTCGCGTGCACGGTGCGGATGTCCGCCACCTGGTCTCGCGGCGGCGGGGCGAAATCGCCCAGCGCATCGATGAGGTCGCGCACGCCGTAATTCCGCAGTGCCGAGCCGAAGAAGACCGGCGTCATGTGGCCTTCGAGGAAAGCCTTACGATCGAAGGGCCGGCAAGCCTCGATCGCCAGCTCGGTTTCCTCGACGAAGGCCGCGCGTTCGTTTTCCGGCAGGCGGTCGGCAACGCTCTGCGGGCCGTTGACCGGGGTCGCCTTGACGTCCGTATCCGAGCCGCGGACGGTATTGTCCGCCAGGTTATAGGAACCGCAAAAACTCTTCGAACGGCCGATCGGCCAGGTGACTGGGGCGGTGTCGAGCGCCAGTTTCTCCTCGACTTCATCGAGGATCTCGAAGGGATCGCGGCTTTCACGGTCCATCTTGTTGACGAAGGTGATGATCGGGATATCGCGCATGCGGCAGACTTCGAACAGTTTCAGCGTCCGCGGCTCGATGCCTTTTGCGGCGTCGAGGACCATGACCGCGGCATCAACCGCCGTCAGCGTGCGATAGGTGTCGTCTGCGAAGTCTTCGTGACCGGGCGTATCGAGGATGTTGAAGACGTTGCCGTCATATTCGAAGGTCATCACCGAGGTGACGACCGAGATGCCGCGTTCGCGCTCGATCTTCATCCAGTCGGACCGGGTCTGGATACGGTCCTTCTTCGCCTTCACTTCACCGGCGAGCTGGATCGCGCCGCCGAACAGCAGCAGTTTTTCGGTCAGCGTCGTCTTGCCCGCGTCCGGATGGGCAATAATTGCGAATGTGCGGCGGCGGGAAACCGCCTCGGCAATCGTTTCGGGCATTTTTTCTAGATCCTTTACGTTGCCGCGTATCTAACGACTCCGTGGATAACTTTCAATTCGTGTTTGACCGGAGCGACCGTGGGTCGACAAATGACATGATGAACATTCACGCACCCTCCTCGCCGAAGCTCAATCTCGTCCGCCTTCCTCACGGCGCCGGCCTCGATCTGCCGGCCTATGAAACCGCGGGCGCTGCCGGCATGGACCTGCGCGCCGCCGTCGAGGACGGCATGCCGCTGACGATCGCGCCCGGCAAACGGGCACTGGTGCCGACAGGCTTCATCTTCGAAATTCCCGAAGGGTTCGAGGCGCAGGTGCGGCCGCGGTCCGGACTTGCCTTCAAGAATGGCATCACCTGCCTCAACACGCCGGGCACGATCGACAGCGATTATCGCGGCGAGGTGAAGGTGCTGTTGATCAATCTCGGCGTCGAGGATTTCGTGATCACCCGTGGCATGCGGATCGCGCAGATGGTGATCGCGCCGGTGACCCAGGCTCGGGTGACCGAGATTACGGAAACCTCCACGACTGCCCGCGGTGCCGGTGGCTTCGGCTCGACCGGTCTTTGAACGCAAAGGCGTTTTCGTTCCCGACCACTTCCGGGAACAAAATTTCCATTTCTCTTTCCGTCCGGTTCCGCCTTGCTGGCATTCGTGGGGAACACGCCCTAACTTCTCTCCAAACTTAGGGAGAGCACTATGCCAGAGACCAGAAAGCCGGGCCGCGGCCGAATCTATTCCTCGATCACCGAAACCATCGGCGACACGCCGATCGTGCGCCTCGACAAGCTGGCCAAGGAAAAGGGCGTGAAGGCCAATCTTTTGGCCAAGCTCGAATTCTTCAACCCGATCGCTTCGGTTAAGGACCGTATCGGGGTGGCGATGATCGAAAGCCTGGAGGCCGAGGGCAAGATCGCGCCTGGCAGGACGACGCTGGTTGAGCCCACGTCCGGCAATACCGGCATCGCGCTCGCCTTCGCCGCCGCCGCCAAGGGCTACAAATTGATCCTGACCATGCCGGAGACCATGTCGATCGAGCGCCGCAAGATGCTCGCCCTCCTCGGTGCCGAACTGGTGCTGACCGAAGGCCCGAAAGGCATGAAGGGTGCGATCGCCAAGGCGGAAGAACTCGCCGCTTCGCTTCCGGATGCAATCATCCCGCAGCAGTTCGAAAATCCGGCCAACCCCGAGATTCATCGCAAGACGACGGCCGAAGAGATCTGGAACGATACCGACGGCAAGATCGACATCTTCGTTTCCGGCATCGGCACCGGCGGCACGATCACCGGTGCCGGCCAGGTGCTGAAGGAGCGCAACCCGGCACTCAAGATCATTGCCGTCGAACCGGAAGAATCGCCGGTCCTCTCCGGCGGACAGCCCGGGCCGCACAAGATCCAGGGCATCGGTGCAGGTTTCGCACCGAAAATCCTCGACACGCACATCTATGACGAGATCATCACCGTCAACAGCAGCGAGGCCATGGAGATGGCCCGTCTGGTGGCCAGGCTCGAAGGCGTGCCGGTCGGCATTTCCTCCGGTGCGGCGCTGCAGGCCGCCATCGAAGTCGGCAGCCGCGCGGAAAATGCCGGCAAGACGATCGTCGTCATCATTCCCTCCTTTGCGGAGCGCTATCTGTCGACGGCGCTGTTTGAAGGGTTGGGGAATTAGTGGGTAGTGGGTAGTGGGTAGTGGGTAGTGGGTAGTGGGTAGTGTCGGGCAAAGCCGGCGGCATACAAGCTGCCGAAAGCTCCATCCACTACTCACCAATCACTACCGACTAATCACTGCTCACTCCCCTCACGCCGCGGCCGTCGCCAGCCGTTCGCCGACCATGCGATAGGAAATCGCCTCGGCGAGATGAATGCGGCCGACCGTATCCTTGCCGTCGAGATCGGCGAGCGTGCGGGCGACTTTCAATATCCGATGGTATCCGCGGGCCGAGAACTTGAGCTTTTCGGCCGCATCCCTGAGCAACTGGAGACCACCGGGATCGGGTTCGGCGATCTTCTCGATCAGGGCCGTCGAGCAGCGGGCATTGGTGAGGACCCGCGGATAACCGGCCTGTTCGAACCGCTCCCGCTGCCTGTCACGCGCAGCCGCCACGCGCCTGGCGACATCCGCACTACTTTCCGCCGGCCGCGGACGAATGAGATCGGCGGCGGACACGGCCGGCACGTCGATGCGGATATCGATACGGTCCATCAGCGGCCCTGAAATGCGCCCCTGGTAGTCCGACATGCATTTTGGCCCACGTGCGCAGGAATGGCCGGGTTCGCCCGCCATACCGCAGCGGCACGGGTTCATGGCGGCGACGAGCTGGATGCTGGCAGGATAGGAAACCCGATGATTGGCGCGGGCGATAATGCACTCGCCGGTCTCCAGCGGCTGACGGAGCGCGTCCAGCGCCTGTGGCGAGAATTCCGGGAATTCGTCGAGGAACAGCACGCCGTGATGGGCGAGCGATGCCTCCCCGGGCCTGGCGCGCAGGCCACCGCCCACCAGCGCTGCCATGGTGGCCGAATGATGCGGCGTGCGGTAAGGCCGGCGATCGGAAAGCTTACCGCCGGAAAGCTGGCCGGCGATCGAATGGATCATCGACACTTCCAGCAGTTCGGCGGCTGAAAGCGGCGGCAGGATGGACGGCAGCCGGGCGGCAAGCATGGATTTGCCGGAGCCGGGAGGGCCGACCATCAAAAGATTATGGCCACCGGCGGCGGCTACTTCCAGCGCCCGCTTGGCCGATTCCTGGCCTTTGATGTCGACGAGGTCGGGCAAATTGGCAGGCAAGGCGCGACTTGCCGGCTGCGGGCGGGAGATGACCTGGGTGCCGCGGAAATGATTTGCGAGGGCGATCAGGCTGCGCGGCGCGACGATATCGATCTCGGCCCCTGCCCAGGCGGCTTCGGCGCCGCTGTCAGCCGGGCAGATCAGGCCCTTACCCAGAGCGTTGGCGGCGATTGCCGCCGGAAGTGCGCCGGCCACAGGTGCGAGCGTGCCGTCGAGGTTCAGTTCTCCGAGCACGACATAACCGGTGAGTGCATCGCCGGGAACGGCGCCCAGCGCCGCCATCAGTGCCAGTGCGATCGGCAGGTCGAAATGCGATCCTTCTTTCGGAAGGTCGGCCGGCGCCAGATTGACGGTGATCTTCTTCGGCGGCATGGCAAGGCCGGAGGCGTGCAACGCCGCCTGCACCCGCTCGCGGCTCTCGGCCACCGCCTTGTCCGGCAGGCCGACGATATGCATGTTGATCTTGCCCGGCCCGACCATGACCTGCACGTCGACCGGAACGCCTTCTATGCCCTGGAATGCGACTGTGCTGACGCGCGAAACCATAACCACCCCGCCCCTAACTTCATGTCCGGGACGCAGCGATACACGCTTTCCGTGCCAGGAATTGCAATCTGGCATAGAAATCAGAATGAAACAAGAACATTAACCGAACAATTTCACGCATCCGCTGCAAATGGGTTGCTGGCGGTTGTATCGTGAGAACAAAGGCGATCCGTATCCGAAACGCCTTGCATTCATCAGCCGCGTTTTGCCTCGATTGCATCCCAGAGGAGGCTTGCGACGTCGGCGCCGCCGAACTTCTTGACTTCGCGGATGCCCGTCGGGGATGTGACGTTGATCTCGGTCATGTAATCGCCGATGACATCGATGCCGACGAAGATGAAGCCGCGCTCGCGCAGGGCGGGTCCGATGCGGGCGCAGATTTCCTTCTCGCGCGGCGTGATCTCGGTCGCCTCGGCGCGGCCGCCGACATGCATGTTGGAGCGGCTGTCGTGTTCGGCGGGAACCCGGTTGATCGCGCCGACCGGCTCGCCGTCCACCAGAAGGATGCGCTTGTCGCCCTTGCGCACGGCCGGCAGATAGGCCTGGGCGATATAGGGTTCGCCGCGATACATCTGGCCGAACATTTCGAGCAGCGACGTGAAATTGCGGTCGTCGCGGGCGGAATGGAAAACTCCGGCACCGCCATTGCCGTAGAGCGGCTTCAGGATGATATCGCCCATCTCTTCCCGGAAACGGGCGATTTCGCCCGGATCGCGGCTGATCAGCGTTGCCGGCATCAGATCGGCGAATTCGGTGACGAAAATCTTCTCCGGCGAGTTGCGCACCCAGGCGGGGTCGTTGACGACAAGCGTTTTCGGGTGGATGCGCTCGAGCAGATGGGTCGAGGTGATATAGCCCATGTCGAAGGGCGGATCCTGACGCAGATGAACGACGTCCATCTCCGACAGATCGACGCGTTCCTTCTCCCCGAGCGTGAAATGATCGCCCTTGACGTCGCGCACCTGCAGCAGCTCGACAGCGGCGAAGATCTTGCCGTCACGCATGGTCAGGCGGTCGGGAGTGTAGTGAAACAGCTCGAAGCCACGCGCCTGCGCTTCGAGCGCCATGGCGAAGGTGGAATCGCCGGCAATGCTGATGCCGGAAATATGGTCCATCTGGAACGCGACCTTGCGGATTTTCGCCATGACTTCAGCCCCCTAGGATTGGCCCGCCTGATGTAGGATGGCGGGCCTCCAAAGGCAACTGCAATCGGGCCGATATCACGCGGAGATGCCGACCTGCGTCTTTGCCCGCAACATGTTGCGCAGGCGGAAAAGCATGGCGATCGGCTTCGGGAAAGGCCGGCGGATGAAGGCGACCTTCTTCAGATATTTGTCGATGCGCCAGGTGGCCCAGGTCCGGCCCTTGAAATAGGCGACATCGCCTGCCTGGAGAACGCGCTGGGTGCCGTCTTCGGCAGTCACATGCACTTCGCCCTCGAGGATCACCACCGTTTCGTCCCAATGGAAGTACCAGCGGAATTCGCCGGCCGTACATTCCCAGACACCGGTCGTCGCGCAATCGTCCTCGGCTGTGGAATGAGAACCGGCACGCGCCTGCGGATCGCCGGCGATGACCCAGGTGGGCTCGATCGGCATCGGCTTCATTTCGAGAGAATGCGGACAGGCGCCGATAAACGGCTTCACCTTCGGCTTTTCAGGTGCGTAGGACTTGGACCGAAATGCAATTGCCGCTGCGGTCGCGGCGAGGACGTGCCAACTCATGTTTCCCCCGGAAGCTGTCAATTCCGGGAGATGCTAGCGGCAAAGAGTAAGCCCGCTCTTCAGGCCGATGTTAGAATTTTAACGATCGGCCTCAATTTCGGATTGGGCCCTCAGATAACCGGCTCGACCGGCGCGAGCTTTGCCTCTGCCGGAACGTTGCCCGGCAGGCGCTTGCCCGTTTCGATTGAGAAGAAGTGCAGGCGTTTGGCATCGACGGCAATGCGCATTTCCGGCGATAGCGCAATCTCCGGAGAAACGGCGGCGGTGATCTGCTGGTCGCCCACCGTGCCGTGGATCAGGCGCTGGGCGCCAAGCTCCTCGGTGTATTCGAGACGGAAGGGCAGAGCCTCCTCGTCGTCGCGGGCGATACGCAGATCCTCGGCGCGGACGCCGACGGTGACGGCACCGGAGGTCGGCGCGAAACCGTTGAGGGCGATCATCGCCGGGCCGATCGCCAGCTTGTCGCCATGCAGCTCGCCCTTGACGAGGTTCATGGCCGGCGAGCCGATGAAGCTTGCAACGAAGGTGGAGGCCGGCGCGTGGTAGACTTCCAGCGGTGCGCCGATCTGCTCGATCTGGCCGCCGTTCAGAACGACGAGACGGTCGGCCAGCGTCATGGCTTCGAGCTGGTCGTGGGTCACGTAGATCGACGTGGTACCAAGCCGGCGCTGCAGGCGCTTGATCTCGCCGCGCATGGAAACACGCAGCTTGGCGTCGAGGTTGGAGAGCGGCTCGTCGAACAGGAAGGCTGCCGGCTTGCGCACGATGGCGCGGCCCATGGCGACACGCTGGCGCTGGCCACCGGAAAGCTGGCGGGGCTTGCGTTCCAGATACTGGGTGATCTCCAGCATGCGGGCGGCTTCGGCGACACGGGCGTCGATCTCGGCCTTCGGCGTGCCGCGGTTCTTCAGACCGTAGGCGAGGTTATTGTAGACCGTCATATGCGGATAGAGCGCATAGTTCTGGAACACCATGGCGATGTCGCGCTCGGCCGGCTCGATCTGGTTGACGACTCGTCCGGCAATCGTCACCTCGCCTGCGGAAATGGCTTCCAGCCCTGCAACCATACGCAGCAGCGTGGACTTGCCGCAGCCCGAAGGACCGACGAGGACGATGAACTCGCCGTCGACGATGTCGATGGAGACGGAGCTTACCGCTTTCACGCCGCCCGTATAAATCTTCGAAACTTCTGAAATGTGAATTCCAGCCATGTTATTTCTCCGTTTCAGTGAGCCCGCGGATGAACAACCGCTGCATGAAAACCACGACGAGGATGGGGGGAAGCATGGCGAGAACGGAACCTGCCATGACCAGCTGCCACTCGATGACACCGTCCTGCACGGTGACCATGCGCTTCATTCCCATCATCAGCGTGTAATAGCCGGGGTCGGTGGTCACCAGGAGCGGCCAGAGGTACTGAACCCAGCCATAGATGAAGAGGATGACGCATAGCGCGCCGATATTGGTGCGCGAGAGCGGCAGCAGGATGTCCCGGAAGAACTTCATAGGGCCTGCCCCGTCCACCCGGGCCGCTTCCAGAAGCTCGTCGGGGACCGTCATGAAGAACTGGCGGAACAGGAAGGTCGCCGTGGCCGATGCGATCAGCGGGACGGTCAGACCGGCCCACGAATTCAGCATGCCGAGGTCGGCGACGATCTTGTATGTCGGCATGATGCGCACCTCGACCGGCAGCATCAGGGTCACGAAGATGATCCAGAAGGCCAGCAGCCGGAACGGAAACCGGAAGTAGACGATGGCGAAGGCGGAAAGGATCGAGATCGAGATTTTTCCGATCGTGATCGCCAGTGCCATGATCAGAGAGTTCAGCGCCATGTGCGAATAATTGGGCAGGCCGTGAGCCGCGGAGGCACTCGTCAGAATGGTCGAATAGTTCTCGATGAGATGCGACCCCGGCAGAAGCGGGACAGGCCCGCTCATCAGCGTCGAGACGTCGTGGGTCGATGCCACGATCGCGACATAGACCGGTAGCGCAACCATCAGAAATCCGAGGATCAGGAAAGCGTGGGTGAGGAAGGTCAGGAAGGGGCGATTTTCAACCATGATCGTTCCTCAGTACTGGACGCGGCGTTCGACGAAGCGGAACTGAACGAAGGTCAGCAGCATCACGATCAACATCAGCAATACCGACTGCGCCGAGGACGAACCGATGTTCAGACCAACGTAACCGTCCTGGTAGACCTTGTAGACGAGCGTGGTCGTCGCCTGGGCAGGCCCTCCCCCCGTCGTGGCATCCACGATCGGGAAGGTGTCGAACATCGTGTAGTTCACGTTGATGATGAACAGGAAAAACGTCGTCGGCGACAGAAGCGGCAGAGAGATGGTGAAGAAGCGCCTCACCGGGCCCGAACCGTCGATGGCGGCAGCCTCGATCAGCGACTGCGGCACCGACTGCAACCCGGCCAGGAAGAAAAGGAAGTTGTAGGAGATCTGCTTCCAGGCTGCCGCGATGATGATCAGGATCATGGCATGCGTGCCATTGAGATCATGGTCCCAGCGAATGCCCAGGCGCTCCAGGAAGAAGGGCAGCAGGCCGGTGGATGTATTGAAGAGAAACCACCACAGGACCCCCGCCACGACGGGGGCGACGGCATAAGGCCAGACAAGCAGGGTGGTATAGACTTTTGCGGACCGCGCCAGGCGATCGACCGCAGCCGCGAATGCGAGGCCGAGCATCATCGAAAGAACGGTGACGGATACCGCGAATACGGCGGTGCGCCCGAGCGCATCCAGATAATTCGGGTCCGCAAACAACTGCCGATAGTGGGTCAACCCTACGAAAACGGTCGAGAAGCCAAAAGGATCTTCCCGCTCGAAGGAGGATTTCACTGCCTGCGCGGCAGGCCAGATGAAGAAGACGAGCGTGATAGCGAGCTGGGGCGCGAGCAGCAGATAGGGCAGCAGGCGGTTGTTGAAGGTTGTTCTTTTGGTATCCACCGGTCCCTCACCACAACGTAACAAGCAAGCAAGGGAGGGCCGGCGACAGCCGGTCCTCCCTGCAGCAATAGGAACAATCAGTTCGAGTTGGCAGCTTCGAATTCACGCAGAAGCGCATTGCCGCGCTGCACCGCGCTGTCGAGCGCCTGCTTGGCGTCCTTCTTGTTGGCGAGGAGCGCCTGGAACTCTTCGTCGACAATGGTGCGGACCTGGGTGAAGTTGCCGAACCGTACGCCCTTCGAATTTTCCGAGGGAGTACCGCGGGTGATCTGCTTGATGGCGATGTCGGAACCCGGGTTCTTTGCGTAGTAGCCCTGCTTTTGGCCGAGATCGTACGCGGCATTGGTGATCGGCAGGTAGCCGGTGAACTGGTGCCAATCGGCCTGGACTTCAGGCTTGGAGAGATAGCTGAAGAACTTGGCTACGCCCTTGTAGGTCGCCTTTTCCTTGCCGTTCAGCACCCAGAGGGTGGCGCCGCCGATGATGGAGTTCTTCGGCTCCTTGATCTCGTCATCGTAGTAAGGCAGCGGGGCAAAGCCCGGTGTGAAGGTCTTGGCGTTGTTGATGACGCCTGCGCGACCTGCGGAGGAGTTCATCGTGATGGCGCATTCCTGGGAATAGAACATGGTCGCCGCCTGGTCGCCACCGACCGGACCGCCGTACTTGAACAGGCCTTCGTCCTGCCACTTCTTCAGGTTTGCCCAGTGCTTGGTCTGCAGAGGACCGTTGAAGCTGAATTCAGACTTCACACCGCCGAAACCGTTCTGCAGAGTGCCGAAAGGCTTGTCATGCAGCGCCGAAAGGTTTTCGGTCTGGACCCAGGTGATCCAGGCCGAGGTCACGCCACACTTGGCAGCGCCGGAGGAAACGATCTTCCTCGAAAATTCCTCGACTTCCTTCCAGGTCTTCGGGGCAACCTCGGGATCAAGGCCGGCCTTTTTGAAGACGTCCTTGTTATAATACATGATCGGCGTGGAGGAATTGAAGGGCAGCGACAGGATGTTGCCCTTCGTATCGGAATAGTAGCCGGTAACAGGAGACAGGAATGTCTTGGTGTCGAAGGGTTCGCCTTCATCGGCCATCAGCTTGTAGACCGGATAGACGGCGCCCTTGGCGGCCATCATCGTGCCGGTACCAACTTCGAAGACCTGGACGATGGCCGGCTGCTGGCCGGCACGGAACGCGGCGATCGCGGCGGTCAACGTTTCCGGATAGCTTCCCTTGTAGACCGGAACGACCTTGTAGTCGCTCTGGCTCTCGTTGAACTTCTGGGCGATCTCTTCGAGCTTCTTGCCGAGCTCGCCGCCCATGGCATGCCACCAGGTGACTTCTGTCGCGGCAAGCGACGAGGTCGCAGACAGTGCGACCGCGATCGCGGCCATCGAAAGTTTTTTGAACATTTTAAGGTCCTCTCCACCTCTGTTGGGGTGAGGACCGCAATAGGGCCAGGCTGTGACAGGCCCTTAACAGTTTTATGTCAGGAATATTACATTGCACACCTATGCAATAATTTCACATCAGCGTCAGAAAGCATTCGCAAAATGCCGCGGCAGACGGCCGGGAAGCACCGCGATCACGTCGTAACGCCGAGACAATCTCGCGGCATCCTGCCGCTTTGAAAGCCAGACATCGCTTGCGGCTCGAATTCGGCTCTGGGTGACGTAACCGACGGCGTCGATCGCCTCCTGTTCGCCGACCCGCGCCTTGACCTCGACAAAGGCCACCAGATCGCCTTTGCGGACGATCAGATCGATCTCCCCGAGCTTGGTGCGGTAACGGATCGCAAGGACTCGATAGCCTTTGACCAGGAGATAAAGCGCAGCGAGATATTCCGAGGCATGGCCCCATCGCTGAGCCTTTTGCCGCTGAGCTTTCTGCCGCCCGACCTTGCGGCGCCTCAGGACCGGGTCAATCTCCGCCACCCGCCTCGCCTTTCAGGTTCAGAAGCCGCTGATAGAGATCCTTGCGCGGAAGTCCGGTGACGCGGGCAGCTTCGGCCGCCGCTTTGGCGGCTGGCATGGAGGCCGAAAGCTGGCGCAGCAGCACGTCCACCTCGACTTCCCCGGGCGGCTCCTCTGCCTCGGGCGGCGCCAGGAGCAGCACGATCTCGCCCTTCACGACGCGGTCGTCATTGTAGTAGGCGGCAAGCTCCTCCAACGTGCCGCGGCGAAACTCCTCGAACGTCTTCGTCAATTCGCGGCAGACCGCTGCACGTCTGCCGCCCCCGAGCACTGCGGCGGCGGCGCCAAGCGTTGCGCCGATGCGATGCGGCGATTCAAAGAAGATCAAAGTCGCCGGCACTTTCGAAAGCTCGGCCAGCCGGTCCCGCCGACCCTTGTCCTTGACCGGCAGGAAACCGGCAAACAGGAACGCATCGGACGGCATGCCGGAACCGACGAGGGCTGCGAGCGGCGCCGAGGCGCCGGGGATCGGCACGACCTTATGGCCGGCCTCGATCGCCATCTGGCCGAGCCGGTAACCGGGATCGGAGACGAGCGGCGTGCCGGCATCGGAGACCAGCGCCACCGATTTCCCCTCTTGCAGCGCGGCGATGAGCTTCGGGCCGACCTCGTCGGAATTATGCTCGTGATAGGCGTAGGGACGGTTGACGATGCCGTAGCGGTCGAGCAGCACGCGGGTCACCCGGGTATCCTCGCATGCGAGCACATCGGCACCTGAGAGCGTTTCGAGCGCCCGCAGCGTGATGTCGCCGAGATTGCCGATCGGGGTTGCGACCAGATAAAGCGCCGGCTCCAGCGGTCGCGCGGGCACGAAAGTATTGGCGACGCGATAGCCGCGCTGGCTGCTCTTCGGTTCATCGGTCAAGGGGTATCACGCGCAGATGGATGGTCATGAGCCTTTATGGGCAAGCCGGCCGGCTTCGGCAAGTAACGGGCAAGCTGTTGAGAACGCATATTTTCTGTGTGCAGTGCGTGAGACAGATGTGAAATGACTTGCTAACGCCTTGTTCACCTCTTGCTTTTCGAACGGGTTGTCTGCCATTTTGCCGGTCCACATCATCCGGCTGGTCCAAAGCCGGCAGAATATCAGGGGTCCGGCCCTGCCGGATCGCCACGGTCGAAAGCGATTGCGTCCATGCGTATTACTCTTGAGCGGTCCAACCTTCTGAAGTCGCTGAACCACGTGCATCGCGTGGTGGAGCGGCGGAACACGATCCCGATCCTTTCCAACGTGCTGATGCGCGCGTCGGGCGCCAGCCTCGACCTGAAGGCGACCGACCTCGATCTCGAAATCACCGAGGTCCTGCCGGCCATGGTCGAGACTGCCGGAGCCACGACGGTTCCAGCGCACCTGCTTTATGAAATCGTCCGCAAGCTGCCGGACGGTTCCGAGGTGCTGCTCGCCACCAACCCGGACGGCGGCTCGATGACAGTGCAATCCGGCCGCTCGAAGTTCTCTCTGCAGTGCCTGCCGGAATCCGACTTCCCAGACCTTACCGCCGGCAGCTTCACGCATACGTTCAAGCTGAAGGCGACCGATCTGAAAATGCTGATCGACCGCACCCAGTTTGCGATCTCCACCGAGGAGACCCGCTATTACCTGAACGGCATCTTCTTCCACACGATCGAAGCCGACGGGGACCTGAAGCTTCGCGCGGTCGCGACCGACGGTCACCGCCTGGCGCGCGCCGATGTGCAGGCACCGTCGGGCTCGGAAGGAATGCCGGGCATCATCATTCCCCGCAAGACGGTCGGCGAGCTGCAGAAACTGGTCGACGATCCGGAGGCGGCTGTCACGATCGAGGTTTCGGACGCCAAGATCCGCGTCACCATGGGCTCGGTCGTGATGACCTCGAAACTGATCGACGGAACTTTCCCGGATTACCAGCGGGTCATCCCGACCGGCAACGACAAGGAAATGCGCGTCGATTGCCAGAGCTTTACCAGGGCCGTCGACCGCGTCTCGACCATTTCTTCCGAGCGCGGCCGCGCCGTGAAACTGTCGCTCACCGACGGCCAGCTGATGCTGACCGTCAACAATCCGGATTCCGGCAGCGCCACGGAAGAGGTTGCGGTCGGTTACGACAACGACCCGATGGAAATCGGCTTCAACGCCAAATACCTGCTCGACATTACCGCCCAGCTTTCGGGCGATGACGCGATCTTCATGCTGGCGGATGCCGGTTCCCCGACATTGGTGCGCGACACGGCGGGCGACGACGCGCTCTATGTGTTGATGCCGATGCGCGTTTAAATCATGAAGGCGGCCGGAAACCCCGGCCGCCTTTTTCATACGGGTTTCCCAAGTGCGACATTTTTCCTTGCTTTTGCGGCATTGGGGTTCCACATGGGGCAAAATGGGAGAGGATAAGAAAATGGAACTGCGCTTGAAGGAGCGGCTCGGCCGCAAGTTCGATGATGAGATCCGGTTCTTCAAGGGTTGGATCGATGGCCCGAAACGGGTCGGCGCGATCTGCCCCACCTCTTCCGTTACCGCCAAACGCATGGCAAGCGTCATCGACACGGCCTCGGGCCTGCCCGTCCTCGAACTCGGACCCGGCACCGGCATCATTACCAAGGCGATCCTGAAGCACGGCGTCTCGCCGGAAAACCTGGTCTCCATCGAATATTCGACCGATTTCTTCCAGCATCTCGTCCGCACCTATCCAGGGGTCAAGTTCGTCAATGGCGACGCTTTCGATCTCAACCGCACGCTCGGTGCCTTGAAGGACAAGACCTTCGACAGCGTTATTTCGGCAATCCCGCTTTTGAGCTTCCCGATGGAGCGCCGCATCGCGCTTCTTGAGGATCTGCTCAACCGCATCCCGGCCGGCCGGCCGGTGATGCAGATCACCTACGGTCCCGTCTCGCCGATCATCGCCCAGCCCGACCGTTACCGGATCAAGCACTACGATTTCGTCGTCAGGAACATCCCGCCGGCGCAGCTCTGGACCTACAGCCGCGGCTGACCATGACGTTCGGCCTCTACATCACTCATCCGCAGGTCCGTATCGATCCCGACATTCCAGTGCCCCGTTGGGGGCTTTCGGATGTCGGCGCTGCTCGCGCCCGCGAGGCCGCCAAGTCCGATTGGGCAAGGAAACTGGGCCGGATCGTCTCCAGCGACGAGGTGAAGGCGATCGAGACTGCGGAAATCCTTAGCCTCGCCTCGGGCATTTCGATCGAGATCGCGGAAGATACCCACGAGAACGACCGGTCGGCGACGGGCTTTCTGCCGCCGCCGCAGTTCGAGGATGCGGCCAACTGGTTCTTCGCCCATCCGGAAGAGAGCTTCAAAGGCTGGGAGCGCGCCGTGGACGCGCAGAGACGCATCGTTTCGGCGGTCGCCAGAATTCTCGCCGATCACGATCCAAGCGTGCCGATCGCCTTCGTCGGCCATGGCGGTGTTGGAACGCTGTTGAAATGCCACCTCACCGGCTCGCCGATCGCCCGCGACCGGGACCAGCCGGGTGGCGGCGGAAATCTCTTCTGCTTCACCCTTGCGGATCGGACTGTCTCATGCGACTGGACGCCCATCGAAAAATGGGAAGGGTTCCAGGCATGAACGCTCGTGATCGCCTCATCGTAGGCCTCGATATTCCGACTATCGGCGAAGCCGAAAAGATGGTCGCCACGCTCGGTGACACCGTTTCCTTCTATAAGATCGGCTATCAGCTCGTATTCGCCGGCGGTCTCGAACTTGCACGCGATCTCGCAAAGGATGGCAAAAAAGTCTTCCTCGACATGAAGCTGCTCGACATCGACAACACGGTCGCGAAGGGTGTCGAGAACATCGTCAAGATGGGCATGACCATGCTCACCCTGCACGCCTATCCGAAGGCGATGCGCGCCGCGGTCGAGGCAGCGAAAGGTTCCGACCTCTGCCTGCTTGCGGTTACCGTCCTGACCTCGATGGACGAGACGGACCTCGTCGACGCAGGTTACGAATACGATCCGCATACGCTGGTTCTGCGACGCTCCGAACAGGCGCTGGCCGCCGGCATGGGCGGCATCGTCTGCTCGGCAGAGGAATCGGCTGCGGTGCGCAAGATCGTCGGCCCCGACATGGCGATCGTCACGCCCGGCATCCGCCCTGCGGGTTCGGAAGCGGGCGACCAGAAGCGGGTCATGACGCCTGCGGACGCATTGCGGGCCGGATCGAGCCATCTCGTCGTCGCCCGCCCGATCGTCAAGGCGCCGGATCCGAAGGCTGCGGCACAGGCAATTCTCGCCGAGATGCAGGGCGTGCTCTGACCACCATTTGTTGCCGGAGACCATTTCTCCCTGCCGTGATCCGAGATGAGTTCCGACGGACCGCAGGATAGGGCGCAAAGCCTGTCATATTGACTCGCTCCGGAATTTGCCTGAAGTCATCGCAACCGAAAACACGCTGGAGGAAATACCATGGCCAAGGGATACTGGGTCGCTCGCGTCGATGTCCGCGATCCGGAACGCTACAAGGATTATATCGCAGCCGCCACGCCCGCCTTCGAGAAATACGGCGCCAATTTCCTCGCCCGCGGCGGCGCGATGGCGGCGATGGAAGGCAAGTCCCGCGCCCGCAACGTCATCATCGAGTTCCCGTCGATGCAAGCTGCCATCGACTGCTACAATTCCCCCGAATATGCGATCGCCATCAAGATCCGCCAGGAAGTGGCTGATGGCGAAATCGTCGTGCTCGACGGCCTTTAAGAACCGGTTGTCGCGGGCGGTGCGGCAGTGGAGACACTTCCACCCGTGCCGCGATTCGGTTAAACAGCACTCATCTCGTCCCACAGGCTCCCGGAGCACGCCATGACCATCAACAACCTTCCGCCGCTCGTCACCGTTTTCGGAGGGTCGGGCTTCGTCGGCAGGCATGTGGTGCGTACGCTGGCCAAGCGCGGTTATCGCGTCCGGGTTGCCGTCCGCCGCCCGGATCTCGCAGGCTTCCTGCTGCCGGCCGGTTATGTCGGCCAGATCTCGCTGGTCCAGGCGAACCTTCGCTACCGCCAGTCGGTCCTGAAGGCCGCCGAAGGCGCTTCGCATGTGGTCAACTGCGTCGGTATCATGTTCGAGAGCGGCCGCAACACGTTCGATGCGGTCCAGGATTTTGGTGCTCGGGCGGTTGTCGATGCGGCACGTGCGGCCGGCGCCAAGCTTACCCATATTTCCGCGATCGGCGCCGATGCCAACTCGGAATCGTCCTATGCCCGCAGCAAGGGCCGCGCCGAGACGACGATCCTTTCGACGCTGCCGGATGCCGTGATCCTGCGGCCGTCGATCATGTTCGGGCCGGAAGACAGCTTCTTCAACAAGTTCGCCTCCATGGCCCGCACCTTCCCCGCCCTGCCGCTGATCGGCGGCGGCAAGACGAAGTTCCAGCCGGTCTATGTGGAGGACGTCGCCGAAACCGTCGCACGCTCCGTCGACGGCACGATCGCAACCGGAAAAATCTATGAGCTGGGCGGCGGCGAGGTCATGACCTTCCGCCAGTGTCTCGAGACGATGCTGCGCGTCACCAATCGCAGCAATGCGCTCGTCTCGCTGCCCTTCGGCATCGCATCGCTGATTGGCAGCATTGCGTCTCTGATCCCCTTCGTCCAGCCGCCGATCACCAGCGATCAGGTGAAGCTGCTGAAGATCGACAATGTGGTTTCCGATGCCGCCGTCACGGAAGGCCGCACGCTGCAGGGGATAGGCATCCGCCCGACGCTCGCCTCCTCCATCCTGCCATCCTACCTTGTGCAGTACCGCCCGCAGGGCCAGTACACCGGTTCCGGCCGCGCCGCCTGACATTCGTTAACCATATCACGCAATTGATTTCGCTCCGGCATGCCGGCAGTGCCCGCTGAAAATTCGGGCACCCCTTTGTTGTCGCTCATGTTTCGGGCAAGGATTGTGGCACAAAGGTCGCAGTGGCCGATGCAGTCGCGTTAACGGCCGGTTCAGCAAAATCCTTTATTGAATTCTTCTAATCCAACCCATAGATCCTCCCTCACCAAACAAGCGGCGCAACCGTGACGATAAAATCTTCCATCGAAAGGCATTCCTCCATGGGCAAGCCCATCGCCCTCTTTTTTGCATGCGCAGCGCTGATCATCCTCGCGGGCTCCTTCATGGCCCCGACGACGGGCGCAGCCGGCAAGAGCGAATGCACGCCCGCATACGGCGTCGACCCGTGCAGCACGGCATCCATCAATCACTGACATGATCGGGAAGTCGGCGGCCTTTTGAGCCGCCTTCTTTTTATGCTCCCAGCAGCAGGGCGATCAGGCCCGCGGCGCCGATGATGATTCGCCAGTAGGCGAACGGCGCGTAGCCCCGGCTCGATACGAAGTCGAGTAGCGACCGCACCACCACGATGGCGGTGACGAAGGCGGCGACGAAACCGACAGCGATCAGGGCGCCGTCGTCGAAACTCAACACATTGCGGTTTTTATAAAGATCGAGCACGAAGGCGCCGAGCATGGTCGGCATGGCGAGGAAGAACGAAAATTCCGCCGCCGAGCGCTTGTCCGCGCCGAGCAGAAGCGCGCCGACGATCGTCGCGCCGGAACGCGAGGTCCCGGGGATCATCGCCACGCATTGGAACAGCCCGATCTTGAACGCGAGCGACGGCGGATAATCCATCACGTCGTGATATTTGGGCTGGAACTTGATCCTGTCGACCACAAGCAGCACGAAGCCGCCGAGGATCAGCATGACACAGATCAGCATCGGTGTTTCAAACAGCACGGCCTTGATGAAGCTGTGGGCCAAAGCGCCGATCACCGCCGCGGGCAGGAATGCGATCAGCACCGTTGTCACGAACCTGCGTGCCTTGGGACTGGTCGGCAGATCGGCCGCGATCTGCAGCAGCTTGCGGGCATAAACGAGCAGGATGGCGAGGATCGCACCGAGCTGGATCAGGACCGCGAAAGTGTTGCCGGGGGATTGGAAACCGAGGAAATGACCAGCCAAAAGAACGTGGGCGGTCGAGGAAACGGGAAGAAATTCAGTGAGCCCCTCGATCAAACCGAGGATGAGCGCACTGATGATGGACTGATCCGCCATTCTTAATCCTTTATTGAGCAGATAAGGGCAGTTTTAAGCAGTTTATGAGCCGTTGCTTGTCTTGGGACTACCAAATCCATATAGCTGCCATATGTCAGGCGGGCGCGCGAGGCGCCCCTGCCCCTCCTATACGAAGTTCGTGAAGTTCAAGTATCCATGCCCACGCTCTATCATCATTCCATGTCTTCGGCCTCCCGGTTCGTCCGGCTGATTCTCGCCGAATACGGCTTTCAGGCGGACTTGCTCGAGGAGCAGCCGTGGGAAAAGCGGCGGGAATTCCTGACGCTCAATCCTGCGGGCACGCTCCCGGTCTATGTCGACGACAGCATGAGAGTGCTTTGTGGCCCTTCCGTGCTCCTGGAATTCCTCGACGAAACCCATGGCGTGCTGAAGCGCGACCGCCGGCTGCTTGCCGAAGACCCGTGGCAACGCGCCGAGATCCGGCGCCTGACGGAATGGTTCCTGCAGAAGATGGAGCAGGATGTCACCCGGCCGCTGACCCGAGAGCGGGTCTACAAGCTGCAGATGACGACCGCCCAGGGCGGTGGCGCCCCGGACTCGAAGGTGCTGCGCACATCCCGCGCCAACATCCGCCAGCATATGAAATATCTCTCCTGGCTTGCCGGCTCCCGGCCCTGGCTTGCGGGCGACCGCCTGAGCTATGCCGATCTCGCCGCCGCCGCTTCGATTTCGATCCTCGACTACCTTGGCGAGATCGACTGGTCGGAGACGCCGGTCGCCAAGGACTGGTATCAGCGGCTGAAATCGCGACCCTCCTTCCGGCCGATGCTTGCCGAACGCATCCGCGGCCTCACTCCGGTATCCCATTATGCGGACCTTGATTTCTGACGCGACCTCGCGGGAGGAAGAAAAGACGCTCCGGCGGCGAGAGAAGCTGACCGCCTTCATCCGCGAGGAAGCAGCGGCGCAGGGCTTCGATCTTTGCCGGATTACAGGCCCGGACGGCATCCCGCGGGCGCCGGAGCGGCTGGAGGTTTTCCTGGCCGACGGCCACCACGGCAGCATGGACTGGATGGCGGAGACGAGGCTGCGCCGCGCCGACCCGAAGGTGTTGTGGGATCAGGTGCGTTCGATCGTGATGTTCGGGTTGACCTACGGGCCGGACGAAGACCCGCGCGTCATTCTCGACAAGCCGGACAAGGCGGCGATCTCGGTCTATGCGCGCAACCGCGATTACCACGACGTCATCAAGGGCCGGCTGAAGGAGATCGCGACGCGCTTTGCGGCGCGGGCCGGCGAGGACGTGAAGGTCTTCGTCGATACCGCACCGGTGATGGAAAAGCCGCTGGCGGAGGCGGCAGGGCTTGGCTGGCAGGGCAAACATACCAATCTCGTCAGCCGCACCCATGGCTCCTGGCTTTTCCTCGGCAGCCTGTTCACCACGGCAGACCTTATTATGGACGCGCCGGAGACAGATCATTGCGGCTCCTGCCGGGCCTGTCTCGACGCCTGCCCGACGGCGGCGTTTCCGGCTCCCTATCGGCTCGATGCCCGCCGGTGCATCTCTTATCTGACAATCGAACACAAAGGTCCGATCGATCCGGAATTCCGGCCGCTGATCGGCAACCGCATCTATGGCTGCGACGACTGTCTTGCCGCCTGTCCCTGGAACAAGTTTGCGGCAAGCGCCTCCGAAATGAAGCTGCAGGCGCGCGAGGACCTGAAGGAGCCGTCGATCACGTTTCTGCTGACCTTGGACGACGCGGCCTTCCGGACCTTTTTCAGCGGTTCGCCGGTCAAACGCATCGGCCGCGACCGGTTCATCCGCAACGTGCTGATCGCCGCCGGCAATTCCAGCGATGCCAGCCTCATCGGGCAATGTCTCGAGCTTGCCGGCGACCCCTCGCCCACGGTGCGCGGCATGGCTATATGGGCCCTGAAGCGCCTGATGACTGATATGGACTTCGCGCGGTTTGCCGAGGCACGCGGCGCCGAAGAGGATACGGAAGTGCTGGAAGAATGGCGATTGGCGGGAGCGTCCTGATGAATGTGATGATCTTCGGATGCGGCTATTCGGGCCAGGCAATCGCGGAGGCCTTCAAATCCGAGGGCCATCGGGTGTCCGGCACCGTCAGAACGGCCCACAAGGCACTGGAACTCGCGGCCCGCGACATCAAGGCCTTCGTGTTCGACGGCAGCCCGTTCAGCGAAGAACTGCTGACAGAGCTTCGGGAGACGACGCACCTGGTGCAATCGATCCCGCCCGGCACCGAGGGCGATCCGCTGCTCAAGCTCGTGTCCGGAAAGCTACGCGCGCTTTGCCCGAAGCTCGAATGGGTGGGTTATCTCTCGACCGTCGGCGTTTATGGCGATCATGGCGGCGGCTGGGTCACCGAGGAGACCCCCGGCAGCCCGATCCACGGCCGGTCGATCGAACGGGTCGATACGGAAGATGCCTGGGCCGCCGAAGGGCGGGCCGCCGGTCGGCCTGTGGCGAGCCTGCGCCTCGCCGGCATTTATGGGCCCGGCCGCAACGCCTTCGTCAATCTCGCACGGGGCACAGCGCGGCGCATCATAAAGAAAGATCAGGTCTTCAACCGCATCCGCGTCGAAGACATCGGCGGCGCAGCGCTCTTCCTCGCCAAGGGCAATGTCGGCGGAATATATAATGTCACCGACGACGAGCCCGGCCCGCCCCAGGATGTCATCGTCGAAGCGGCACGGCTGATGGGTGTCGAGCCACCGCCGGAACTGGACTTCGAGACTGCCGACATGACGCCGATGGCGCGTTCGTTCTACGGCGCCAACAAACGGGTTTCGAATGCCAAGATTCGCGCTGCGGGGTTCCAGTTCCAGTTCCCCAATTACCGCATGTCGCTCGCCGAAATGCAGGCCTCGGGCCGTTGGCGAGGATAAAATTCCCATTTTGAAACGGTTGAAATTTCCATCTTCTGGCGCCTTTCCGGTTATAGTTTCTTAATACCTGAGGCTTGAGATCACAAAATTCGCCCAAATGAGGCAGGAAATCTCGCAAAGCAACAAATTTTTTTCTGCGATTTCCGTGATCACAGACTCTCTCCGAGTCTTACCGGAACCATATTCCTCTTTCTGACTGTTTTTAAAGGTTTTCTTCCGCAGAAGCTTAGCTGGCTTCTTAAAAATATCGGCGGCAATCTAATCACAAATGTTACAGACCGTAATGTTCCGTGATCGATAACCCCACTTTTTCGCCACTTTTCGCCCCGCTTAGCCATTTTGCACGCAACGTGCAGGGACAAAACGAACGGGGACGACCGACTTGACAACAATTCGACGCTCGACTTTCGCCGCGGCCTCCATTGCTGCTTTTGCAACTCTCGGCGCCGCGCAAGCCAATGCTGCGCCTGGATGCGGTCACGCATCCTGGTATGCCCTCGGATCCAAGACCGCATCCGGGGAGCGAATGAACCCCTCTCTGATGACGGCGGCACACCGGACGCTGCCATTCGGCACCAAGGTCGTCGTGACCAACAAGCGCAACGGCAAAAGCGTCGTCGTTCGCATCAACGACCGTGGGCCATTCATCCGCGGCCGGGTGATCGACGTTTCCAAGGCCGCAGCCAAGAACATCGGCATGATCAGCTCCGGCACCGCCCAGGTCTGTTACCAGATTGTCGACGCCGGCGATCAGAAGGTCCCGGGCAAGGGCCTGAAAGCGATCGAAGGCTGAGGCTGGCCAGAGAGACGGTTTAGACCGGCCTATTGCCCTATCGCGCGATCACGGTTACGACCCGTGCCACACGGGTGCAACCGACACGGAGAGCGACATGCGATTGGGCGGACGAATTGCCGGAGCCATTGAGGTTCTGGCCGATATCGAGACGCGCAGGCGTCCTGTCGCCGACGCTCTCAAGGACTGGGGCCTCGCCCATCGTTTCGCCGGTTCCGGCGATCGTGCTGCAATAGGCAACATCGTCTACGACGCATTGCGCATGCGTCTGTCGCATGCCTGGCTCATGGACGACGAAAGCCCGGCGGCCCTCGCCTACGCGGTCCTGATCCGGCAATGGGGCTTCACGCCCGAGGCGCTCCAAGCCGAGTTTACCGACGACCGCTTCGCGCCACCGGCTCTGACCGAGGCGAACCTCTCGTCGCTCGCCTCCCGCCGTCTCGAGGATGCGCCCCTGCATGTGCAGGGAGACATACCCGACTGGATCCAGCCGTCCTTCGAAGCCAATTTCGGCGAGGACTGGCTTGTTGAGGCCAAGGCACTGGCCGATCGCCCGACCCTCGATCTGCGCGCCAACACGCTGAAGGCGTCTCGCGAGAAGGTCGTCAAGGCGTTGGAACGCTCGAACGCCAAGGCTTCGCGCATTGCCCGCAACGGCATCCGGATTGCCGCCGGCGAAGGAGCGTCGCGTCTGCCCAACGTCACCGCCGAGCTTTCGTTCCAGAAAGGCTGGTTCGAAGTTCAGGACGAAGGCTCGCAGATCGTCGCCGAGCTCGTGCAGCCGGGCGAACACGACCAGGTTCTCGATTACTGCGCCGGCGGCGGCGGCAAGACGCTCGCCATGGCCGCCGCCATGCACAACAAGGGCCAGATCCACGCCTATGACGCCGACCGCAAGCGGCTGGCGCCGATCATCGAGAGGCTGCGGCGCGCGGGCACCCGCAATGTGCAGGTGCATGACGACGCGCGCCAGCTCAACGCCCTGAAAGGCAAGCTCGATGCGGTCCTGGTCGATGCGCCCTGCACCGGCACCGGCACCTGGCGCCGCCGCCCGGACACCAAATGGCGGCTCACGCCCAAAAACCTCGACGAGCGCATTACCCAGCAGCAGGAGGCGCTTTCCGAAGCCGCCGTCTTCGTGAAGCCAGGCGGCGCACTTCTCTATGTCACCTGCTCGATCCTGCCGGAGGAGAACGATGCCCAGGTCTCGCGCTTCTGCGCCGAAAACCCGGAGTTTTCCATCGCGCCCGCAGCGGACCATTGGGACCGCATTTTCGGAAATGATGCGCCGCGGCCTCGCTCGAAAGATGCACTGACCGTAACTCTGACGCCCGCAAGTACCGATACGGACGGATTCTTTTTCTGTCGCATGCAACGCAAAGTTTGAGTGCGACAGGATCAAAGTCAAAGTCGAGTTCTACTTTCAAATTATTCTAAACTAGATAGTTTGACACCAGTTTCCAATTGCGCGATGAACCCTTTGACGGTCGGGGAGAGATCCGGGCCGTGAAGGAGAGGGACATGATCCGCAAGACCGTTCTCGGCGCCGCCCTGGCGCTTTTCGCCGCCTCTGCGGCGTTCGTCGTGACAGAGGCGCAGGCCGCCACCACATCCGCTGCCGTCCTCAAGCATTATGCCGAGCTGGCGCATGCGAAATACGAGGACTCGCTGACAACAGCGCAGGCCCTCGACAAGGCGATCAACGCATTCCTCGCCAAGCCTGGCGAAGAGACGCTGAAGGCTGCCAAGGACGCATGGATAGCCGCCCGCGTTCCCTACCAGCAGACGGAAGTCTACCGTTTCGGCAACCCGATCGTCGACGATTGGGAAGGCAAGGTGAATGCCTGGCCGCTCGATGAAGGCCTGATCGACTATGTCGACGCCTCCTACGGCAAGGAGAGCGACGAGAACGCACTCTATACCGCCAATGTCATTGCCAACCCGAAGATCAAGGTCAACGGCAAGACGCTCAACCTCTCGAAGTTCGACGCCAAGACGCTGCGCAGCCTGAACGAAGCCGGCGAGATCGAGGCGAACGTCGCAACCGGTTACCATGTCATCGAATTCCTGCTCTGGGGCCAGGATTTGAACGGCACGGGGCCGGGCGCAGGCAAGCGCTCCTACACGGACTACGACAAGGCCAATTGCACCAACCGCCATTGTGATCGCCGCGCCGACTACCTGAAGGCCGCGTCCGCCCTGCTGGTCTCCGACCTCAAGGACATGGTCACCGCCTGGGCTCCGAAGGGCAAGGCGACCAAGAACGTCGAAGCCAATTCCAAGAAGGGCTTGACCGCCATCCTGACGGGCATGGGTTCGCTCTCCTACGGCGAGCTTGCCGGCGAGCGCATGAAGCTCGGCCTGCTGCTGCACGATCCGGAAGAAGAGCACGATTGCTTCTCCGACAACACCTACAACTCGCATCTCTACGACGCGGTCGGCATCAAGTCGGCCTATACGGGCGAATATACCCGCGTCGACGGCACCAAGATGACCGGCCCGTCGCTCTCCGAGCTGGTTGCCGCGACCGACAAGGCGCTCGATACCGAAATGCTCGGCAAGCTGGACGCGACGCTCGCGGCCATGAACGCCATGGCCGACCGGGCGAAGAAGGTCGAGGCCTACGACCAGATGATCGGCGAAAGCAATGTCGAGGGCAATGCGGTCGTCCAGAAGGCGATCGATGGCCTGATCGACCAGAGCAAGAGCGTCGAGCGCGTCATTGCGTCGCTGAAGCTAGGCAAAGTAGAGCTTGAAGGTTCCGACAGCCTCGATAATCCTGACGCCGTCTTCAAATAAGCAATGAAAAGGCGGGCCGCGGCTGACCTTCAGCCTGCGGCCCGGTAGCCCTATGAGAACGCCCAAGCCTTTCGTCTTCCTGCTGCCGATCCTTTCGGGCGCTCTCTTTCTCATGCCGCTGATCGCGACCGGCGGCGATGCACTTTTCCCGACCATCCGCACGGATCTCAATCCGAAGGACCAGAAACGCGTCGAGAGCGTCACGCGCCCGACGACGGATTTTTCCAAGCCTGAGCAGTTCGAGACCATGTCGGGCGGGGCCGCGACCAGCCGCGCCGATGTCAATGGCGATGCCTTCTCGCATTTCTCCGCCAACATCACCTTCGAGGAAGAAGGGACGTTCAAGCTCGGCAATGCGCTGTTCACAAAACTCTGGGTCTCGGCGCCGTCCTCGACACAGGCGTCCGACGGGCTGGGGCCGCTGTTCAACGCCCGCGCCTGCCAGAGCTGCCACCTGAAGGACGGCCGCGGCCACCCGCCGGAAGGCGGTGCCGACGCGACCTCGATGTTCTTCCGGCTCGCCCGTCCGGCGCGCACCGACGATGAGCGGGAAGCTGTCGCCGATTACAGGAAGCTCAATTTCCCCGACGCTATCTATGGCGAGCAGCTACAGGACCTCGCCGTAACTGGACTCGCCTCCGAAGGCCGGATGCAGATTTCCTATGAAGAAATGCCGGTCACGCTCGGCGACGGCGAAGTGGTCAACCTGCGCAAGCCGACCTATTCGGTCGCCAATCTCGGCTACGGTGCGATGGAAGGCGACGTGACGCTGTCGCCGCGGATCGCGCCGCCGATGATCGGCATGGGCCTTATCCAGGCTATCCACGATGCCGATATTCTCGGCCGGGCCGACCCGAACGACAAGGACGGCGACGGGATTTCCGGCAAGCCGGCCATGGTGCGCGACCACAAGACCGGCGAGTTGAAGGTCGGCCGCTTCGGCTTCAAGGCGCAGAACGCCTCGGTCCGCGACCAGAGTTCGTCCGCCTTTGCCGGCGACCTCGGCATCTCGACCCCCGACGATCCGTTCGACCACGGCGACTGCACAAAGGCGGAGGCTGCGTGCCTCGCCATGCCGACCGGCGTGCAGCAGCGGCTCGGGCCGGTCGAGGCACCCGATCCCGTCCTGCCGCTGGTTACCTTCTATTCCGAGAACCTTGCCGTACCGGCCCGCCGCGATATCGGCGACAAGACGGTTCTGAAGGGCAAGGAGCTGTTCTACCAGGCCGGCTGCACCGCCTGCCACACGCCGAAGTTCGTCACCAGCCGCGATGCCGGCAACAAGGCGCAGGCTTTCCAGCTGATCTGGCCCTACTCGGATTTCCTGCTGCACGATATGGGCGACGGCCTCGCCGACGGCCAGCCGGTGGGCGTTGCCACCGGCAGCGAGTGGCGCACACAACCGCTCTGGGGCATCGGCCTGACGGAAACCGTCAACGCCCATACGTTCTTCCTGCATGACGGTCGGGCAAGAAACCTGACGGAGGCTGTCCTCTGGCATGGCGGCGAGGCGCAGAAGGCCCGCGATGCCTTCGCTGCACTATCAAGACAAGACCGTGCCGCCCTCCTCAAATTCCTGGAGTCGCTCTGATGCGCAAGATCCTTTTTGCCGGACTCGTCTCGCTGCTGCCCGCCACCGCCTTCGCGCAGGAAGGTGAACCTGCTCCCTCGGTGGATCTGCCGATGGCTGATGTCACCAAGGTGATGACGGCGGCGGTGGACGGGTTCATTCGACCCGGATACGACGCCTTCCACGAATCCGCGGGCAAGATGACGACGGCGATGAAGGTGCTCTGCGAGGCGCCCTCCAAGACGAACTACGATGCCGCGAAAGGCACCTTCCGCGATGCGGCGGTCAGCTGGGCGCATATCGAGGTGGTGCGCGTCGGTCCCGTCATCGAGCAGAACCGCTTCGAGCGCATCCTGTTTTATCCCGACCGCAAGAGCACCGGCCTGAAGCAGGTCCAATCGGTCCTCTCCAAGGTCGACGAGACCGCCACCGATCCCGCCACGCTCGGCACCAAGAGCGTAGCCATGCAAGGTTTCGGCGCACTCGAATATGTGCTTTCGGGCACCGGTTCCGACGAGCTTCTCAACGCGAAGAACAGTTATCGCTGCCGTTATGGCGCGGCCATCGCCGGCAATATCACCAATGTCGCCAAGGAGCTTTCCGATATCTGGGACGCGCCCGACGGCATCCAGAAGACGTGGGAACAGCCGGGGCCTGACAACCTCAATTTCCGCACCGGCGGCGAGGCGATCACGGCGCTGCTCGGCATTCTCGTGCATGGCGCCGAAGCGGTGCGCGACCAGCGGATCGAAACCTTCTACAAGGGTGCCGACAAGGCCAAATTCCCGAAACAGGCACTGTTCTGGCGCTCGGAGAACACCTGGCCGGCCATCAAGGGCAATCTCGAAGGCCTTTCGGCCCTGCTCGAAAAATCCGGGATGGTGGAATTGCTGAAGGAAAAGGACCGGCCGATCGTCGCCGCCACGCAGGCGAAGCTGAAGTCGATGATCGAACTTTCGGCGAAGATCACGCCGGACCTCGACAAGGCAGTCGAGAGTGCTGCTGAGCGCAAGAAACTCGATACGCTGCTGGCGGACGGAAAGGACGTCATCACCAAGCTGAACGACGGGTACGGCGGCGCGATCGGCCTCAGCTCCGGCTTTTCCTTCGCGGACGGCGATTAAGACCATGTGGCGCGGCGAGGCCATCGACCGGCGAGGCTTTCTAAAAGCGGCGGGGATCACCTTCACCGCCGCCCTTGCGCCACGCTCGCTGATGGCGCTCGAACGCACTGACGCGGTCTATGCCTCGGGCTTTCGCGCGCCGGACGGCTCGTTCGGCGTCGCCACCGTTTCGGGACGGGGCGAAATCATCGACCGCGTCGCCCTTCCCGCCCGCGCCCATGGCATGGCCTATAGCACCGCCACCGGCCGCACCGTCGCCTTTGCCCGCCGTCCCGGCACGTTTGCCATGGTCTTCGATCCATCACGGCAGGCCGAACCGGTGATGATCACCTCCCCGGAAGGCCGGCATTTCTACGGCCACGGCCATTTCTCGCCGGACGGGACGCGGCTTTATGCCAGCGAGAACGATTTCGACGGCAATCGCGGCATGATCGGCGTCTACGACGCCCGGGACAAATTCCGCCGCATCGCCGAGTTCGACGCCCACGGCATCGGCACCCACGACATGACCGTCTCCGACGACGGCAAGCTGCTGGTCATCGCCAATGGCGGTATCGAGACTCATCCGGATTTCGGGCGCACCAAGCTCAATGTCGATAGCATGGAACCGTCGCTGGTTCTGCTCGATGCGAAGAACGGCCACCTCATCCAGCGGCACCGCCTGCCCGCTTCGCTCAAACAGCTTTCGACCCGCCATCTCGATATCGCGGAAAACGGCCGCATCTGGTTCGCCTGCCAGTGGGAAGGTGCGCGCAACGCCCTGCCGCCGCTCGCCGGCTGGTTTTCCAAGGGGGAGGACCTGTCCTTCGTCTCGCTGCCGGAGGAAACAACGGTCCGGCTTGGCAACTATGTCGGCGCCATCGCCGTCAACCGTCGTGACAACGTCGTTGGCCTTACCTCCCCGGTCGGCGGGGCCGCGGTCACGCTCGACGCGAAAACCGGGGCCGTGGTGAAGGAAGAGGCCGTCCGCGAGGCCGCCGGCGTCGCGCCCGCCGCGCATGGCATTGCCGTTTCCTCCTATGACGGGCAGTTCAACGAGATGCGCAGCCAAGTCGCCTGGGATCAGCATATCGTCCGGCTGGGCTGACCTTTCCCAGCTGCGGAAGCGCCCTAGTTGCGGCGGGATGAGCAAAACCGTCGTTATGATCCTCTTCATCGTCGCCTGCGTCGCACTCGGCGCCTTGAGCGGCGTCAGCAATGTCCCCGGCGAGTGGTATCAGTCGCTCAACAAACCCTTCTTCAATCCACCGAGCTGGATTTTCGCTCCCGTCTGGACGATCCTTTACGTCCTGATCGGCGTCGCACTTTCCGAGACATGGTATGATGAGAACAACAGCCGCCGCCTCGTTCTCTTTGCCGTTCAGGCGGCGCTCAACCTTCTATGGTCGCCGGTTTTCTTCGGCCTGCAGAGCCCTGTTCTCGGCCTCGTCGTCATCGTGCCGCTGCTGATCTCGATCCTGCTGTTCATCGCCGCCAGCTGGCGGGAAAACCGCAGGGCTGCATGGCTTTTCGTGCCCTATGCGCTCTGGGTCGCGTTCGCCACGCTCCTCAACCTGTCGATCGTTCTCATGAATTAAGCACGCTCCATCGTACGGCTTGCCGAACATCGCCCGCCATGCCAATTTCGCATCTGCGAAAGGGGCGGGAACATGGACGGGAGAGATACGGGCGATTTCCGCGAACGGGTGCGCCAGAGTTTTGGTCGACAGGGCGCGATGGCGATGCTGGGCGCCGAACTGACACGCGTCGAACAAGCGATAGTCGAGATCGAGCTGCCTTTCGACGTCAAGCTCACCCAGCAGCACGGTTTCCTGCATGCCGGCGTCATTTCCGCGGCGCTTGATGCCGCCTGCGGTTATGCCGCCTATACCGTCATCGAACCGGAAGCCTCCATCCTCACCATCGAGTTCAAGGTGAACCTGATGTCGCCCGGCCGCGGCGATCGTTTTCTGTTTCGCGGCGAGATCACCAAACCAGGCTCGACGATCATCGTTGCGGACGGCCGCGCCTATGCGATCGGCGATGGTCCTGCGAAACTCATTGCTTCCATGACCGGCACCATGATGGTGATACGGGGCCGAGAGGACGTAACCGGATGACTTCTCCCCTTCCCCTCGGCGAGCCGAGCCTCGCCGGCGGCAAATCCATTCTCTTCGTGATGGCGGTCGATGCCGAGTACGGCCCGGCGCTGAAATCCCGCATCAAGCCGCTGATGACCGGCGTCGGCCCGGTCGAGGCGGCCGTCGTGCTGTCCCATGCGCTGACACGCCTGGAAGCGACGGACGACCTGCCCGATCTCGTCGTCTCGCTCGGCTCGGCCGGTTCCCGCAATCTCGAACAGACGGAAATCTATCAGGCCTCATCGGTCGCCTATCGGGACATGGACGCCTCGCCGCTCGGGTTCGAGAAAGGTCGCACGCCCTTCCTCGACCATCCGGCGATCATGCCGCTTCCCTTGCGCATTCCCGGCGTCAGGGAAGCCTCGCTATCGACCGGCGGCAACATCGTCTCCGGTGCCGCCTATGATCTCGTCGGCGCCGACATGGTCGACATGGAAACGTTCGCGGTGCTGCGCTGCTGCCAGCTTTTTGGCCTGCCGCTGATCGGCCTGCGGGGCATTTCCGACGGCAAGGAAGAGCTGAAGCATGTCGGCGACTGGACCGAATACCTGCATGTGATCGATAAAAAGCTGGCGGATGCGGTCGACAGCCTGTTCGAGGGGTTGGAGGATGGCGCCATCATCCTTTGAAGGCGCGATTTTCGCCGCGTTCCCCGTTGCCAGAAAGGCGAAGTTTCTTTAAAGGCTCGCCATGACCCAGATAGCTCATCCCGACAGCATCCTCATCATCGATTTTGGCAGCCAGGTGACGCAGCTCATCGCGCGTCGCATCCGTGAAGCGGGCGTCTACTGCGAAATCCACCCCTTCCAGCATGCAGGCGCAGCATTCGAGAAACTTCAGCCCAAGGGCGTGATCTTCTCCGGTGGCCCGGCATCGGTCACCACCGAAGGCAGCCCCCGCGCACCGCAGGCGGTGTTCGACAGCGGGGTTCCGATCCTCGGCATCTGTTACGGCCAACAGACGCTCGCAACCCAGCTCGGCGGTGTCGTCGAAGGCGGGCATGCAGCTGAATTCGGCCGCGCCGACGTGGAGATCAAGGCGAAGAGCCCGCTGTTCGAAGGTTTCTGGGAAGTCGGTGGCCGCTATCCCGTCTGGATGAGCCATGGCGACCGCGTCACGCAGCTTCCGGACGGTTTCGAGGTCATCGCGACTTCGGAGAATGCGCCTTTCGCCATCGCGGCCAACGAAAGCCGGCACTACTACACCACCATGTTCCACCCGGAAGTGGTGCATACACCCGACGGCGCCAAGTTGCTCTCCAATTTCGTGCACAAGATCGTCGGGCTGAAGTCCGACTGGACGATGTCTGCCTATCGCGCCGAGATGATCCGCAAGATCCGCGAACAGGTCGGCAAGGAACGGGTCATCTGCGGCCTCTCCGGCGGCGTCGATTCCTCGGTCGCAGCGGTCCTGATCCACGAAGCGGTCGGCGACCAGCTGACCTGCATCTATGTCGATCACGGCCTGATGCGCCAGGGCGAGACCGAGCAGGTCGTCGGCATGTTCCGCGACAACTACAATATCCCGCTCGTGCATGTGGATGCGTCCGACCTGTTCCTGACCCAGCTTGCCGGCGTTTCCGATCCGGAAGTGAAGCGCAAGACGATCGGCCGCCTGTTCATCGAAGTCTTCGAGGCGGAAGCCGCCAAGATCGCCGCCGACGGCAAGGGCTCTCCGGCATTTCTGGCCCAGGGCACGCTCTATCCGGACGTGATCGAAAGCGTTTCCTTCTCGGGCGGACCTTCGGTGACGATCAAGAGCCACCACAATGTCGGCGGCCTTCCCGAACGCATGAACATGAAGCTGGTCGAGCCGCTGCGTGAACTGTTCAAGGACGAAGTGCGCGCACTCGGCCGCGAACTCGGCCTGCCGGAAAGCTTCATCGGCCGACATCCCTTCCCGGGTCCTGGCCTCGCGATCCGCTGCCCCGGCGGCGTCACCCGCGAAAAGCTCGATATCCTGCGCAAGGCCGATGCGATCTACCTCGATGAAATCCGCAAGGCCGGCCTCTATGACACGATCTGGCAGGCCTTCGCCGTGCTTCTGCCGGTGCAGACGGTCGGCGTCATGGGTGACTACCGCACCTACGACTTCGTCTGCGCATTGCGCGCCGTCACCTCAGTCGACGGCATGACCGCGGACTTCTATCCCTACGACATGAACTTCCTCGGCCGCACGGCCACCCGCATCATCAACGAAGTCCGCGGCATCAACCGCGTCGTTTATGACGTGACCAGCAAGCCCCCCGGCACGATCGAGTGGGAGTGACGGATACAAACGGCGGCAATAGCGTAGTTTTGGCGGTGGTTTTCGCTGTCGCTAAATTGTTCTTCGTCCGTATTTCACTGCCATTGAGCTGGCGTTCTCCATTCTGCTTCGCACGTCCGATCTGCGCGTACTTCCAGGATGACGTAAAGTGGGTCTAGAGGGCCGGAGTGCAGTTTGGCGTGCACAAGGGCTTGCGCCCTCAATTCGGCCGTTGGGCGCTTTGGTTGATAATCCCGAAACTTGCCGTTCATTCATCTTGGTCAGCGCTGCGTCTGGAAGCTCTGACTTGAGGACCTACCTGCAGTTCGCAGCGATCACCGCCCCGGCTCAGCCACCAGCGATTTTGTAAGTCGCGTCGCCAGCTGTTCTCCCGCTTGCTTGGCGGCGGCGTGCGCCTGCTTAAGATTGGACACCGCGAGGTCCCGCAAAGAGGCCATAGCGGGATTAACATCAGCGAGGGTCAGCTCGACATCGATGAGTTGGAGGTCCAATCCCCAGTTGTCTTCAAAGATGCGCCTAAGCCAGGGCGTCGCGTGGTCCCAGCCTTCCTTCGGCATGCCAGGGCCGTATGCGCCTCCACGCGCTGAGATCAGATAGGCGGGACGCTTCGAGATCGGCGACGCCACTTTAACGGTGAAACGCGGTTCGGTGACCAGAAGGTCAATCCACGCCTTTGCGTGTTGCGAAACAGCATAATTGTAGAGCGGAACCGAAAAAATGAAGGCATCTGCGGCCAGCATCTCATCGGCCAATCTGGTTGCCAGCGCTGCCGCCTCCACCTCCTCCGTCGTGCGTTCGCTGAGGGCCTTTGGACCAGCCTGAACGGCAAGGGCCCACGCTGTTGCAGGCAGGGGTGAAAGGCCAACGTCCCGCCTCACGACATCCAGCTCTGCCAGTTGCGTTCGGATAGAGTCCTCGAGCGTTGAAGCTAGAGCGCGGCTTTGAGAGCCGACGGCACGAATGCTTGCATCCAAACGAAAAATCGTCGTCACGGCTCAAGCCTTCCTCTTGTTGAGAAAGGCGACCAGCGCCTCATTCACTGCCTCAGAGGCCTCGAGCTGTGGCCAGTGCCCGACGCCCTCAAGTGGTAGGAACCCCTGGAGGTTTGGCACGGCCGGCTTGAGATCTTCCTCGTTCAAAGCTCGCATCTTAATCATGCTGTCTGCCGTGCCATACGCAAAGAAGGATGGCTGTCGGATCTTCGCCCCGGCAAATGCTTTGGCTTGGTCGAAATAGGGCTGCATGCCGCGATAGATATTCAGTGGGCCGTGGAAGCCATCACGCTGGAAGCCTGCGATCATCGTCTCGGCATCCTCGCGATCAGCGAAGGGCGGGATGCCGATCGGGGATGGCCGGTGCATATCTTTGCTTGGATCCATCGGACCCCATGCTTCGGAGGCATCGGGCAGCCCCGACATCCAATAGAGAGCACCCGGGAAAGTCGTGGCCGCATCCGCCCACTCCTGGTCGGCCTCCGGCTTCATGTGGCGAAACATATAAAAGGCCCCCTCCTTGCCGGCGGCCTTCAGCATTTCGAGCATGCTAGGCCCCGCACCCGGTAGCACCGGAGGGACACTGAGGCCGAAGACCGCGTCAAACAGATCCGAACGCATCACCGCCGCGTTCCAGCTCACCGTCGCGCCGAAGTCGTGGCCGACCAGGGTAGCGCGCTCGATCCCGAGTTTCGCGAGGATGCCGACAAGGTCCCCTACATGGTAGAGAACCGTGTAAAGCGCTGCGTCTTCAGGCTTGGAGCTATCGCCGTAGCCACGCGTATCGAACGATATCGCGCGGTAACCCGCGGCCGCGACTGCCGCCATCTGCCGGCGCCAGCCCCGCCATCCGTCAGGAAAGCCGTGGACGAACAGCACAGCCGGGCCCTCGCCTTGCTCGACAACGTTCAGCTTGACGCCATTGGCTTCTACAAAGGTCTGCTTCAGCGACTTATTCCGATCCACGAAAATCATCTTTCATGCTCCATTTGAATTGTGAAATTGACGCACGCGATGCGGCGACCGCTGGGATCGATCTTTTGAAGTACACAGTTCGATAATAGTTCGCGTGCGATCGAGATGGTGTTCGGCTTTACTTTGAACTCTCTGTCATCCGTCTCTGAGTCAGTCGCAGACTAGCCACTGCCTGGCTCCGAGAATTGATGTCAGCACCGGATCGAGTTACTTCCCTGCGAACTGGATCTTCGGGATCGGCTCGTGTTTGCGCACAGCCGCGACCGCAATGGCCATTCCCTCTGCGCCATCCTTGGTGTCGAGGATGCCAGCGCCGAGCTGGGTGGAGATGATGTCGGCAGCCGAGACACCTCCAGTAGCCCAGGTGCGGATGAGCGTACGCGCCTTGCCGTAAGAGAGGGTCGGCCCTGTCGCGAGATGCCGCACGAGTTCGTCGGAGACCTCCTCCAACTTGCCGTCAGGCGCTGAATGGGTTGCGATACCCAGATCGACTGCGACCTTTCCGAAAATTGGCTCCGAAAGCAGGACGAAGCGAGTAGCGAGCGTTTTGCCGACGCGATCGGCGAGCCGCTGCACCCCGCCTGCCATTGGAATGCCGCCGACCGACACTTCCGGGAGGACGAGCATCGCCGACTCTGCGACGACCAGAAAATCGAACGCCAAGAGCAGTTCGAAACCGCCGCCCAAGGCCATCCCTGCTACCGAAGCAACCGTGGGGACGGGCAGTTCCTCGATGAGACGGATCGAAGCCAGGATGTCGGCCGCAAACGCTTCGAGAAATTTCGAGCCCTTGTCACCGATGGCGCCCAGATCGTCTGCCACGGCGATGTTGCCGGACGCGGACGTCAAGTGAAGGACGCGGATGTCGCTTGCATATGCCTGGCGAACGGCGGCCCGCAGCGACGAGGGAAAGTCGGACCCTGGCTCGCTGTCTGCATCACCGAGCAAGATCAGTTTGCCCACCGCACCGTGTTGCTCGAAGCGGAACGAACTCATGTTTTACCTCCTGGTTTGCTGACTATCTAGCCAGGCAGGCCTAACACCTGCTACAAAATGGCCCGCGTCTCACGTCACGATTGGCGGATGACCAAAGCCAGTTATGTTATGTACGTTACAGAATTGAGTACTGTCAATGGCCCGCCCCCGCGCGTTCGAAGAAAGCGAAGTGCTAGATCGCGCGGCGGACGTCTTCGGTCGCCGGGGCTACGACGGCTCAACCATGGCGGAACTGACGGCCGCAATGGGCTTGAACTCTCCCAGCATCTACGCGGCTTTCGGAAGCAAGCGCGGGCTTTTCGACGCTGTTCTCGGCCGCTGTAGTGCGCGCGAGGACGAGCACTGGGAGTGGGCGCTCACAGCCCCCACGGCCGAAGAAGTTGTCAAGCGCTTGCTCACGACCTCGCCAGCGCAGGAGTCCAGCCGCATACTCGTTCATGCGGGCTTGGCAATGGGCAGTGAGAATGCCGACATTCCCGCTGCCCTGCTTCATCGCCGCCAATTGGCAGAACTGAAACTGCGAGACCGGTTCGAAGAAGCGAAACGGAGTGGCGAACTCCCTGTGGACGCTGATGCCTCAGGGCTGGCGAGCTATGTGACGTCAGTTCTCGGAGGTCTCGCCATGAAAGCCGCCAGCGGCGCGCCGCACGACGACTTGCGAGAGGGTGCCGAACAGGCGGTGGCGGCCTGGCGGGCGATCAGCGACGTTGCGGCCGCCGCGAGCGCTTCAACGAGGGGAGCGGCACCGGCAGGCGAGTTAGGCCGCGACCCGCGAAGGTTCAGCGCCGACACAGCGCTCGATGCAGCCATGAAGGTCTTTTGGACCAAGGGTTTCGCGGGCGCATCGTTGAATGATCTCACTGAGGCGATGGGAATCACTCGACCCAGTCTCTACGCCGCATTCGGCAACAAAGAAGCCTTGTTTTTCAAGGCCCTCGATCTCTATCAGTCACTTCGTAAAGACTACCTAACTGAAGCGCTCCAGGCTCCGACGGCGCGAGGCGTTTTCGAAGCGCTGCTCAGGGGAGCGCTACGCGATCAACAGGCAGAGGGGCAACCGCGCGGCTGCCTCATGGTTCTTAACGCAATGCAAGGCGGTGATGAGGCGCAGCCCATTCGCAACGAAGTTCTCAGGCGCCAGGCCATCGGGCGCGACTTGCTCGCGGCCCGGTTTGAGCGGGCCAAGCGCGACGGCGACCTGTTGCCGACCATCAATGTCGAAGGTCTCGTGCGCTTTGTCCAATCCCTGATGCACGGCATCCTCATGCAGGGAGGGGCCGGCGCAAGCCAACGTGAGCTTGAGGCGTTGGTTGAGAGCAGCTTGGCTATGTGGACCGCATCCGCCCAATTACCGATCGGCAAAGATTAGGTATAGCTAATCTGTCGATATCTTTACCGATCGGTAGATTGTCCTTTGCTGTCTGGGGCCTGCCGGGGTGGGAGCAGCCATCGCGGACGCCACAATTCCCGAAGACGACCACTCGCTACGCTCACGATTTCCGTGAACCAAGCACGCGCGGCGATTGGTTCAACGACAATGTAACCGTCCTATGTGTACGCCATAGCCCGCTAATTCCCGATTGGTCGTCGTGAGGGCTTCCACCTTGGCTGTAGTGCAGCAGAAGACGGCCGACCGGTCCAATTCGAATTGACCTCCGATGTGCGCTCCAAACGTGAGAGATGACTTGCTCCCAGTGGTGTTATGAATCTGCCGCGGAGGACGTGGTGTCGCCACAGCAACCGGGAAACGATGGTAATCGTCGAAGGAAAATTCACTGCATGGCTCGAAGAAAGCTGGCAGACGTATGGGCCAGGTGAAATCATAGCCTTGCAAACTGCTCGCCACTCATCAGGACTCTGACAGACTTATCATTATAAGCACCGGTGATATCTTCATGCGCACATGCCTGCTCGCTGCTCTCCTCCTCATCGCCGTCATGCCTCTTACTGTTTCTTCCGCAATGCCTTGCGGAGCGCAGACTGCTTGTCCGGTCAAGGAGGGAAACTATCGGATCGCGTTGCCGCACGATGGCGACATTCGCGGCGTCTTTGTCTATTTCCATGGTTTCAAAAGCTCCGCCGGGTTGCAGATGCAGCAACGCTCCCTGGTCGAAATGACGCTCGCGCATCATCTGGCCTATGTAGCCGTCGATGGCATCGACGGAAGTTGGGCGTTTCCTCACGGCCCCCGCCAGGGTCGCGATGAGAAAGCGTTCATCGCGAATGTCTTTGATGACCTGCGGCAACGCTACGGTTTTACCCCGGACAAGACGGTGATCGGGGGTTTTTCCATCGGCGCATCGATGGCTTGGTACACCGCCTGCCAGCAGGGGGAGAAAGCCGCGGCGATGGTGACTTTCTCCGGCGTGTTCTGGAACCCTCTTCCAGAACCGGATGACTGCGTCGCCGATCTTCCTCCAATGATCCATTTTCATGGGACCGCGGATGAGACGTTTCCGCTCGCCGGTCGGGCGATTGGCACAAAATTCCATCAGGGCGATGCGTTCAAAAGCTTGGCCATTCTGCGTGAGCGTGGCAAATGCGACATGAAGGCTGCGAAGAAAGTCACGCTGGATAGCATCGAGTGCGACGATGTCCCGGACTGCATTCGGGGCGACAATGTCATGTGCATCCATAACGGTGGCCATGAGGCACGGGCAGATATGCTTGATGCTGGCCTGGCAGCGGTGGGCTTTCCCAAATGAACACCGGGCTGCAAAAAAACGAAGATCCTTTGTAACAACTGCCTGCATTCCCACGAATTAGCAGGCAGCAAGGTCGCAAACCTGATCCGACGCGATGCTGACGGATCGTTCGAGGATGACAAAGGAACCCCTCATGCTGCAGTCAATTACATGTCCAAATATCGGCCATGCCATCGTTCATCATTTCGGAGAAGGTGCGGCTATCTGGGGGCAGGCTATCACTCCGAGCATTGCTCATCTGGTTCAGACGCAGCGGGCGTTAGCGATCGATTTTTCCCGGATACGCCCCGGTATCGTGTTCGAGACCGTCTCGAGTGTTGCGATGCTTCCCCATGTCATCGATGGATCCACGTTTCGCATACACGTCGAAAGCACGGCGTTTCGCCGCACCATTGTCCGACGCGAAGCGGCGGTGGAGGCCTTCGTTCGCTGCGATACAGGCGCCGGTTGCACTCTCAATATTTGGGGCCGTGTCGCGACGGAAAGTCCATCGCAGCAGTCAGATCAACTGGCAGCTATCGACGATAAAACTGCCGCCACCGTACCTGTGATTTTCACCGTGACATTCTGGGAGATATCGCGCGCGCCGAACGCCCGCATGGAGCAGATGATCAGGCAAGTGTCCGAGAAGGACCGCAAAATCCGGGAGCTGGAATTGAAGGTGGCGCTCTCGATGTGTTCGCAATGAACTCATGTTCAGACAGACGCATGCGCAGCCGTAGAATTGATTGTTCCATACGAGGAGTTACCATGCAGAGTTCAGACAGCCCGGCGATAAAGAATGAAGCGGCGCCGCGCTGGCGTCAAATCGGACTGTGGAGCGTCAAGCTTCTCCTTGCTGCGGCCTTCATCGCAGCCGGCAGTGCCAACCTCTACGGCCTGCCGATATTGGTTCAGAACTTCGAGCAGATCGGGCTCGGGCAGTGGTTTCGGTATTTCACCGGAACACTCGAGTTGATCGGCGCGGCCGCGCTACTCGTCCCGGCTGTGGCCTCGCTCGGTGCGCTTCTGCTCGCCGCGATCATGGTCGGCGCCACCTTGACCCATCTCTTCGTGCTGCCGGGCTCGCCCGTCCCCGCGATCGTGCTCTTCGCGCTGAGCGTGATGATAGCCTGGGCGCATCGCGACCAGATCGCCGTGCTGGCCAGCAGGATCCTCGTCGACCGCGACTGAGGACACGAAGGTCGTCAACGCCCTCACGGGCGGCAAAGCATGCGTTGCGACGTGGCGTAAGCTGCCTGGGGGTGGGCCATTTCTGGTTATGGCGGAAGCGCGAATGTAACGTCTACGCATCCCGTGACGAGCAAGACAGGCCGCTTTCGTTCAACAGGAGGATAACATCATGACGATCTCATTACGCCCCATTCTGCCGCTTGCAGCGGCTCTCACACTTTCCTTCGCCTCTGTCGGCTATTCCGCGGAGATTTTTACGACGAATGGTGTGGCCATCAACGGCTATGATCCCGTCGCCTATTTCACCGACCACAAGCCTGTGAAAGGGTCGGGCAAATACGCGGCAACTTACCAAGGAGCGACGTTCCACTTTGCATCCGCCTCACATCGTGATGCATTCACCGCCAATCCAGGACATTTTGCTCCGCAGTATGGCGGCTATTGCGCCTTTGGAACGGCGCAAGGCTACAAGGCGTCGACCGAACCCCAAGCCTTTACCGTGGTCGATAACAAGCTCTACCTCAACTACAATGACAGCGTCCTCAATACGTGGAGAGAGGATGTCAGCGCGTATATCAAAAAGGCCGACGCAAACTGGAGTAAGGTCAGGGTACAACCTGATCCGTAAGTCCCGATGCCAACATGAATCACCTATTCGACCCATTGCGGATAGGGACCTTTCAGGTTGATGACGGCGACGCCCGTCGGCGCTTGCCCTCAACTTTGTCGGCACGTCTCTCTTCGTCATCGGCAAGACAATTTGCGCGACGCGATCAAGCGACAGTTTAAGTTCGGCGAGCAGCTTCGAGCATCGTGAGTTCGCGAAGGATGGCGTCCTTATCCTGATCGACATGCGGCGGCGCCCGATTGAAACGAACCGGGGTTGCGGACATTTTGAGCGGGTTGCCGAGCAGGCGGACGGTTTGTCCGTCCACGGTTTCCATTGGCATGATCATTTCACGCGCCAGGGTATGCGGATTAGCCACGACCTGATCGATCGTGGCGACCCGGCCTGCAGGGATTTCGGCATGGACAAGGCGCTGCTCCCAGCTTTCGGCGGTGTCGGCTTGTAGAGCCTCGGTCACAAGCCGGTCCAGTGCATCGATATTAACAACGCGATCACGGTTGCGGCGAAACCGCTCGTCGCCCGCCAGATCGGGACAGCCGATCGCCGTACAGAAGCGGGCGAACTGCTGATCGTTTCCGACCGCGATGGCGATTTCGCCAGCAGCCGTTGTAAAGGTCTGGTAGGGAGCAATGTTGGGATGCCGGTTGCCGATCCGCTCTGGCACCTTTCCCGAAACCAGATGGTTCGTCGCGGCATTGATAAGCCAGGCAACTTGGCTGTCATAAAGCGCCAGATCGATATACTGGCCTTCGCCCGTGCGGTCGCGATGGCGGAGAGCGGCGAGGATGCCGACGGTCGCATACATGCCGCACATCACGTCGGCGATGCCAAGGCCGACCTTGAGGGGCCTGCCACCGGCCGTATCGCTTTCGCCGGTGATGCTCATGATACCGCCCATCGCCTGGACGAGAAAATCATAGCCGGTTCTCTCGGCATAGGGTCCTGTCTGGCCGAAACCGGATATCGCACACCAGACGATATCCGGCTTGATCTTGCGAATATCCTCATAGCCGAGTCCGCGGCGGTCGAGATCGCCCGGCTTGTAGTTTTCGATCACCACGTCCGAGACAGCCGCCAGCCGCTCGACAAGCGCAACACCTTCATCGCTGGCAAGATCGATGGCTATCGATCGCTTGTTGCGGTTGGCTGACAGGAAATAGGCGCTGAGATCGCTGTCGCCGCCATCGGCATCCGGCACGAAGGGCGGCCCCCAACTGCGCGTGTCGTCGCCAGTATCAGGGCGCTCGACCTTGATGACATCGGCCCCGAGATCGGCGAGCAGCTGCGTGCAGGTCGGTCCGGCGAGAATCCGCGACAGGTCGAGGATGCGCAGACCTTCGAGGCTGGCGGGTTTTCGATGGTCAGACATTCGGGATTCTCACGATTTCCAGGGGGAACTCTTGAACCAGCGTAGGAGATAGGCGGTTGCTATAAGCACGCCGAAGCCAGTCAGATTTCCAATTGCCTCTGCAGAAGCGGTGCGACCGGCATGATCAAGCGCAATACCGATCGGCTGGGCAATCACAACACCGGTGATGAAGACGGCGAGCGATTGCTGGCCAACTACCGTCAGAACGCGCACTGCAGGGCCGCGCAGCCGGGAGCCTTTCTTGCCGACGAGATGTACGGCGATGTAGCAGAGCGCCATGAAATGAACGAAGCGCAGCAGGCCGAAATCGGTCTTGTCGGTCAGCGGAGCGATCCGCGCAGCGGTCATCTGGAAAAACGGATGCATCTCCTGAAACCGTACCCAGGCAAAAGGAATTGTTGCTATCAAGGTGATGACGGCCAGCCCCATCAGGCGGCGATCGAAACGGGGCGCTGGCAGGGTGCCGCGCATCAGGAAAAACCCGGTGAAGAACAGGAGCTGCCAGCCGAACGGATCGAAGAACCAGGGACGATCCGACCATGGCTCGGCCGGGAGCTGTGTCAACTCGAATTGCGTGGCGAGCCACAGGGTGATCATGGCGGCAAACGGCAGGAAGCGGTGGATTTTTGACGCAAGGATCATCGCCGGCATCAATGCCAGAATGACGATATACATCGGCAGAATGTCGAAATAGTTCGGCACGTAGGTCAGGGTCAGCAGACCGACCAGCAGCTGGCCCGGGTTCTGCATGAACGGCACGAGGTTCAGGCTTTCGACGTAGGTAACGCCATCGTATCGTGTCCCCGCGACGACCATGATGGCTGTGACGGCAATGAAGACGGCGATGTGAGCCCAGAAGATCTGCCAGATGCGTTGCGCCACGCGCGCTATGAGGGCGACCGGACCGTTGCGGTCGAAAGTCGATCCGAAAGCGACGGCAGAAGCCATCCCTGATTGGAAGACGAACATCTCGGTCGCGTCTGAAAAGCCGAAGCGGGCCGGGATCCAGAGCGCCCAATTATTGTTAGGGATATGAGCGAGCAGGATGATGAGCATGCCGACGCCGCGAAAGAAATCGAGGCGCGGATCCCGTGGACGCTTTGTCCTGTGACCGGCCGGCGGTGCCGCCTGGGCGTGATCAGAAGGCGCCGTTGTAGGCGCTTGCGTCGAACCTGCAGGCGATGAGACTGAAGGCTGGGCGTTTACCGGCTGCCTCAAGCTCGTTACGGAAGTCATCACAATTCTCCACATTGACGCCATAGCCGCCGAACCCTCGTGCGACGGCTGCAAAGTCAGTTTCGCCGAGCGTGACGCCGGCCGATTTCAGACCGGCGGATGCCTGCTTCAGCGCAATCAGCGCCAGGCTGCGATCCTGAAAAAGCACGATGGTGATAGGCAGATTAAGATCGCGTAGCGTGGCTAGCTCGCCGATTCCCATCTCAAGACCTCCGTCGCCCATCACGGCGAAAACCGGACGTGATGGATTGGCGACCTTGGCACCGATCGCAAGCGGCAGGGCCGCGTTCATGGTGCAAAAGCCCGCTGATTGCAGCAATGACATCGCCCGCTGAGCAACCCATTTTTGCGACAGGAGAATGCGATGCGCTCCGCTGTCGACGGTGACGATTGCTTCCTGACCGGCGACGGCATTGAGGGCCTCGATAATTGCGTGCGGTCCCCAACTGCCATTGCTTGCGAATAAACGGGCAAGTTCGTTTTTCACGGCGGCGGGTTCGCCAGCCGTCCAGGTCTTGTGCCCCGCGTGAACATCAGCCAAGGCCTGTAGAAAAGCGCGAGGTGCAGCCTGGATTCTGGTTCCGGCATGATGCATGCCGTGGTCCGTAGCGGTATCGGAAATCTCCACCAGCTTTGCTGGATCTCCGACGAAATCCAGCCAGCCGAGCCGCATTTCGATTGGGTCATATCCAATTGACAGGACCAGATCCGAATCCCGGACCAGGTTCAGAAGAATTTGATCCGCCAGCGGTGACAATCCGGCGGCGCCAAGCGACAGCGGGTGGCCCTCCGGGATGATGCCCTTGGCCTTATATGTCGTGATGACCGGCGCGCCAATTTTTTCGACCAGATGCTGGAGTGCCGGACCGGCATGATCTCGCACGGCGTCAAGACCAGCGATAAAAAGCGGTCGTTGCGCCCGGCCAATCCTCTCGGAAAGTGTGTGAACGGTCGGATCCGTCATTGTTACCGAGGGCTTCAGAAGCTTCGGAGGCGAAATGACATTCAAGGTTGGCGAGACCGTGGCAGCCGTCGCCGGAGACAGGTCGAGATGGACGGGACCCATCGGCTCCGTCATGGCAAGCGCGAGTGCACGAGCGACCGTGGAAGCAGCGCTCTCGGGCTCGATTTCGAAAGAAGCCTTGACCAGCGGTCGCAGCAACTGCGCATGGTCGATCACCTGATGGGTGTAACGCGCACGGGTGGGGCGGTCGACAATGCCTGATAGGACGATCAAGGGGACGCGCTCCTGGGCAGCGTCGGCGATGCCGTTGACCGCATTGGCAAGGCCCGGGCCTACGGTCGTCACGAGAAGTTCCGGATTTTGCGTCATCGCGCTCGCGCCCGCTGCCATGATCGCCGCCGCGGTTTCATGGCGCGCAAGGTGAAAGGTGATGCCGGAGGCCTCCAGGCCGTCGATCAGCGTGACCACTTCTCCGCCCGGCATGCCAAAGGCATGACGGACGCCATGGGCATGAAGCGTCCTGGCGACGATGTCGGCAACTCTCGGCGTTACGAAGCTTTCCGCGGTCACTATAAATCTCTCGAATCTGATGTAGTGGGCAATGCTCAACGCTCACGGGTAATTAAAACCTTGGACGCTTGGAAAACCTGCCCAGTGGCTCACGGAACCGGGCAGGCCTAGTCCCGACAGGTCTAGCGCTCCATGCGGCGGACGACGAACGCGACAACCGTACCAAACAGCATGTGGCCGATCAGCGACGCCCAGGTGAGAGTGACAAAACCGAGAAATGCAGGTTGGCCGCCAAACAAGTGTGCCATGACGTAAAGAGCGAAGATCCAAAGACCGATGCCGAAGCCGATACCTGTCAATAGTAATGGCAGTTTGGGGACGATCAGCCGCTGCAACGGCCGGGCGATGAACAGGTAGCCGATCGGATAAAAAACGATACCGACGATCGCGTGGATCGCTTCGGCCAGCAACAGATTGTTGAACCCGAACACCGATTGAACGAGTGCAGCCGGCTCCAGTGGTCCGCCAACCCATAGCGGCGTGATCAGCCGTGCCCAGATTTCCCAGGTAATATTCGCAGCAAGTCCGGAAAGAATAATCGTCCGGCCGAGGCTTGGTTGAATTTCAGGGAAGACGCTCGTCTTTTGCATTTCCATCATGGACATCGTGTTTTTCCTTTCTTTGAGGTGAGATCAGGCGGACAAACGCATGCCAACCGAATGTTCGATGGACTTGAACAATCGGTCGTCGGCCTTCAGCCGCTGGCGAATTTGGCCGATACGCGAAACACCGACATTATTGCCATCGGTCGCCATCGCCCTGGCGAGCGCGAGGACGAAGAAGTCGCGCTGTGCGTTGCTGCCGCCGATCTTTGGCAGGTTCGCCACCATGCGTTCGAGCATGTGGCGGTCCGCCGGAGCATCGAGACCCGTGAGAACGCGCGCCATCGGTACACCGATCTCGGCGGCGACGCGGCCCTGGTCATCCATGCCAAGCGCCTTGGCTTCTATATGCGATACAAGCTCCACAGCTCCATCGCGGTCGCCAACGGCAACCATGGCGGCAAGATTATGCAGAGCTGCAAAAATCAAGGTCGTGTCCGCCTTTCGGCGATGGGCTATTTCTGCCAGATCGGTCCAGCGATCACCGACATGAGCTCCCGATTGCTCCATCCGCCACAGGAGCGAGACAGCATTGGCCATGTCTCGGAAATCGTCGGTTTGCTGTGGGCGAACGTCGTCGTCGTAGATCTGCAGCACCCGATCATGATCGCCGCGTTCCAGGTGTAGCAGGCCGAGATGCCAGGCCATATGAAAGGAGAAATTGTTGCAGCGCGACCAGGCCTTGCGGTTGGTCTCGAGCCAGTCAATGCCTTCTGCCGTATCGCCGCGCATCTCGAAGACATGCGAGACGGCGTGAAGGCCCCAGGAATCATCGGGCTGCAGAGCAACCGCAAGCTGCCCGGCGGCAAGCGCCTCGGCATACCGACCATGCTCTTCAAGCGAAAACGCGTGGCAACCAAGAATAAAGCCCCTCGCCGTCGTGCTGGTGTCAAGGCGGGTGACTGCACGCGTGCTGGCCCGTAGCATGCCGCGGGCATCTCCAAGCATGAAACGCAGAGCCTGCGAGATCTTAAAGGGCAAGAACGTCACCGGCCGATCCTCGAAACCGTCGTCGAGAATGTCCGTCGCACGCGAAAACGAGCCTTCGACGGCGGCCTCCAGTGCTTTCACAAGGGTGCCCTCGTCACCGGTCCCTCCGCCTCTGACCACCAGCGCTGCCTGCGCATCAACGAGTGCCTTGGCAGCCGGTTCATCGAGCTCCGACCGCGCCAATATCAGATTTGCAAAGCCCTTCAGCGCATGGCCGGCAACATGATGGGGGTCGGCTGCCAATGTTGACTGGATGGCCACACCAGTACTTGGCCGATGCGCCGCCAGACCAAAAACGGCATTCTCGAATGCCCGTTGTGCCTCGTTGCTGTCAGTGCTGGTCATCAGACCGTAGGCATCGCGCTTCATTCGTTTACTCCTTCAGGAGGACGCCGATCAGAACCCTCAAGATCCCATTACCCTTCGTCCGACAGAGACCTTTACGGTCGAGTCAGGTGGTTCGTTACAGCCGATCCTGATTTTTTCGCAGCCGCATCAAAATTTCTTCGCGTCGCATAGCGGGCGGGAATTTTTTTAAAAACGCATGTAACAAAACCATGTGCTGCCGCGAATTACGGGGGCTGGCTTTTGCAGGCGGGCTCAATTCGAAAGGGCGGGACCATCATGAGTGAAGCAACAGGAACAAGCCCCGTTGTCATGGTTACGGGCGCAGCAGGAAACCTTGGAAGCGCCGTCATCAGGGAGCTTGCGGCGAACGGTACGCGGCTCGTCTGTGTTGAGCACAATTCGGAAGCCTTGGAAAAATTGGCAGAGAGCCTGCCCGAGAGTAACGAAATCCTGCTGATCGGCGGCATGGATCTCGCCGATTTGACGTCATGCCAGGAAGCGGTCGAAAAAACGCTCGCGAGATTTGGCCGGCTCGACGCGCTCGCCAATACCGTCGGCGGCTTCCAGACAGGACCGGTCGACGAGACGGGCGTGCACCAGTGGGACCGGTTGTTTCAGATGAATGCCAGAACGGCTTATGCAATTAGTGCGGCGGCCCTGAAACCTATGCAGCAGGCAGGCTACGGCCGCATCGTCCATGTCGCGGCAGCGCCGGGACTAAAGGCCGGCGCCAATCAAGCCGCCTATGCCGCATCGAAAGGGGCGGTGATCCGGCTTACGGAAGCGATCGCCGCGGAAAACCGCGACAAGCGCATTACCGCCAACTGTATTTTGCCGGGCACGATCGACACACCGCAAAACCGGTCGGCGATGCCGAATGCGAAGAGGGACAGTTGGGTTCAGCCAATGGATATCGCCAAGCTCATCGGGTTCCTCATTTCGCCTGCAGCAGGCATCGTCACCGGTGCGGCCATACCGGCGACCGGCCGCACCTGAGGGTCCCATGGTTTCGATCTCCGATCCCGTCTCCGCAGGATTGATGCTTTGGGCCGGCATCGGTCTTGCCGTCGCCGCCGCCTTTCTGCTGTCCGGATTCGACAAGGTCGATCCGGGGGCACGTGACGCCTATGCGGTCCGGCCGCTCCTTATCCCCGGGCTCGTTCTCCTCTGGCCGCTGGTCGTCTGGCGGTGGACCAGACTTTCCAGGGGAGAACGCTAGCATGCAACGCCGTCACCGTCGCGCGCACACAGTGATCTGGACAGGCATCGCGGTCGTTATCCCGATCATGCTTATTGTTATCTTTGCTAGCGTTCCGAAACTGCCGACCGATGCGCCGGCTGTGCGCCTGGATGCCACCGCAACACAGAGGGATAAGCAACCGTGAGCCTATCCTACAAGCCAGTCATCTGGAACAAGACCAAGGTCATCTATGACGCGGTCATGCTGGCCGGGATCTTCATCTATATCCTTATTTTCCTGCGGCTGGGACCAATCATATCCCCCGCACTCCGGGATACCGACCTGCCGATCCAGCGGATGCGTGCCTTCGGGTCTCTGGCCTTGCTGATGCTGACCATCGTCCTCGCAATCGGGCCACTGGCGCGGATCGATGCGCGTTTCGCTCCGCTCCTCTACAATCGCCGCCATTTTGGCGTGATGACCGCGATCATCGCAGCCACGCACGCCTACTATGTGCTCGGATGGTATTTCTCCTTTAGCCCAACACCACAGCTCACGGCGCTCTTCACCAGCAATACCGGCTTTACGAGCATCGCCGGCTTTCCTTTCGAACTCTTCGGCGTCTTCGCGCTCGTCATTCTGGCGATCCTTGCGGTAACCAGCCACGATTTCTGGCTCTCCTTCCTGACGCCGCCGGTGTGGAAGGCGATCCACATGAGCGTCTACTTCGCCTATGCTGCGGTCATCCTGCATGTGGCGCTCGGCGCTCTGATCGATCGCCGGGATCTTGCTTTGGCATTTTTGTCGCTCGGCGGATTGGCTACGCTGTGCGTCCTGCACCTCATCGCAGGTCGGCGAGAGACATCGGCTGACGCGGCTGCGTCGAAAAAGGCCCCGGAGGCGCCTTGGGTGATCGTCGGTGACGTCAACGAGATTGCCGAAGGCAGGGCGATCATCGGGATGGCACCGGGCGGCGAACGCATTGCCGTCTTCCGTTCAAAGGGTGGTCTTTCAGCCGTATCCAATATCTGCTCGCACCAGAACGGCCCCATCGGCGAAGGCAAGGTCGTCATCGGCTTTATCACCTGCCCATGGCATGGCTATCAATATCGGCCCGAGGACGGTTGTTCGCCACCGCCGTTCCGCGAGCGGATCCGCAAATATCGCCTTCGCCTGGAGGGCTCAGGCATTCTGGTCGATCCGGAACCCTTGCCTCTTGGCACAAGGGTGGAACCGTTGGCCATCCCCGCGGAGTTGCTTCCCGCGGCTGCCGCGCCGAAAAAGGAAGGGACGGTTTGATGCTGAAACCTTTAGAACGTGGATTTTTTGTCGGTTACTTCAAGAAAGTCCCAGCCGATGTCAGGGGGCTGATGATCGGGTTCATCGTGTTCTTCATTGCCGCCATGGCGACGACTTCGGCGTTGCTGTCCCTTAATACCGAAAGTCCAGGCGCGGGCAGTTATGCGGATGAGCTCTCCGGAGAGCATCTGATCGGCACAATGGAGGTAAGGCCCTATCCGATACTGCGCATTCCCGCCGACGGCACAAAACCCGCGCGCGCTATCATGCTGGCGGGCGCGGGCAAGTTCGGGGTGGACGACAGGGCGCTGCCGCTTGCGGGCAAAGCCGCCCAGGCAGGTGGCATCTTCGTTAAGCGCGGAGACCTGGTCATGCTGCTGATCGGCGGCGAAGACGACCTGAAAGCAGCCAAACCGCAAATGCCGGCCCTGCCGGTCACATCCGCGGTGGAGAACCTCGGTCGGTGGCGTTTGACGGGCGAGATCTGCGACGGAAAATGCAGTGCTGGCGCCATGAAGCCGGGAACGGGCCTCGCGCACAAGGCCTGCGCCAATCTGTGTATTTCTGGAGGCGTTCCACCGGTCTTCGTTTCCACTGCACCCGTGGACGGCCAGATCTTCTTTCTTCTCGCTTCAAAGGACGGAGGACCGATGCCGGCCGCCTTGCTCGACAAGACCGGTTTACCGGTGGTGCTTGAAGGCAATATCGAACGCCGCGATAATCTGATGATTTTCAAGGTCGACAGTTTTCGCGAGGAGCCTGGTGCATGACCCTGGGCGTGAAAGGAGCCCGGCGCCATCTGTCCGGCCTATTGCTGGCGCTGATTGCTACCATCCTGATCATCCTCGCATGGCTGTATGGTCTGGATTATCTGAGCGGCACCCCGTTCGAGGAGCTGCGATACGTGATCTTCGGGGTTGCCGTTGTCGGGCTGCTCTCCGGCCTTAACAGGCTGACGTCGAGATTTTTTAACTAGAAAGTCGCCAAAGGTTGAACCACATAGGGTTGAGTTTTAGATCGTATGTTCTAAAATGATTTGGCAATAACCCTGGACATGTCGCCTGTTCCGATCAATGCTCTGGGAGACAGGATATATGGCCAGACCCAGAGAGTTTGATGAAGAAAATGTGTTGCTGCTGGCTGTCGAGCGGTTTTGGGAACACGGCTACGAGGCAACGTCGATCCGTGATCTGGCCCAGGCAATCGGGCTGACCACCGCGAGCATCTACAATACCTTTGGCGACAAGCACGCATTTTATCGCAAAGCCCTCGATTTTTATGTCGAACGGAGCTTTGGCGACCGTGTCGGCCGGTTCGAAACGAAGCCGCCGCGCGAGGCGATCAGCGCATTTTTCAACGAAATTATTGAGCGGTCGTTGAGCGATACCAAGCGGAAAGGCTGCATGTTGGTCAATTCCGCGCTTGAGGTCGCGCCACATGATGATGAGTTTCAGCGTGTGGTGGCTCAAGTCCTGGTGCAGGTTGAGGCTTTCTTCAGGCGCTGCGTCGAAAAGGGCCAGGAAGACGGATCGATCAATCGTTGCCAAAAAGCATCGGACATGGCCGGCACGCTCCTCGGCACACTGCTTGGTATTCGTGTGCTTGCGCGCACGCGTCCTGAAAGAGACCTTCTGGAAGGTCTTATCCGGCCCATTTTTGCACTGCTGGAACCCCAATCACAGTCAGACAATCTTATCTCATGATCGATGACATGAACGTTCAAACCCTTGCACGCTTTGGCCCGATATCCCACACGCAAAAAAATCTGGCTGGTCTCTGTAACAATTGCACGAGAACCACCGAAGAAGGATATGTCGGATGACAGATCTGGCGCGTGAAAAGGAATGGGCATCCTGGCTGCGTTTAGCGATTGCGGGCGACAGCCACGCCTATCACAAATTCCTGACGGCCTTCACACCACATTTACGGGTGATGGCGCGGAAGCGTTGTGACCAGTTCGGTGCGCCGGCCAGCGAGGCTGAGGACGTGGTTCAGGAAGTACTGCTTACTATCCACCTCAAGCGCGGGACATGGGATCCGTCACGGCCATTGGGGCCATGGCTATCGGCAATCGTTCGCAACAAGGTGGTCGATAGCCTGCGCCGCCGTGGCAGGCAATCAGTACCGCTTGAGGACGTCATTGCTACACTCAAAACAGACGAACGCATCGCAGCCTCCGATCGCATCGATATCGAACAGATTCTGGGCAAGCTCAAGGATCCGCAACGAACGATCGTTCAATCGATATCGATTGAAGGGTCGAGTGTTCGGGAAACCGCCGATCGCCTGGAAATGACAGAGGTGGCGGTACGTGTTTCCCTACATAGGGCATTGAAGGGGTTGGCTGCTCTCTATTCGGGGCGGGCGACATGAAGACTGAGGAATTGATCGAACTGCTCGTGCAGGATACGCCGGTTCGACTGAATCTTGATCATGCCCTGATGCATGCTGCCACTGCCGCCACATTGATCGCCGCCATTTCATTCTTCGCGGTCATCGGCTTGCGTGCGGACTTCGGTACGGCCATCGAGACCGGCCGCTTCCTGTTCAAATTCCTGATCACGGGATCTGTCACCCTGACCGGTGGGATGGTGATGTTCCGGATTGGAAAACCGGGGGTCCCGGTTCAGTTGACGGCATTGGGTCTATTGGTTCCCGCTCTGTCGATGGTTGCAGCGGCGATCCTTGAACTGTTGGTCATGCCGTCTGAGACATGGGTGACGCGCATGATCGGGCATAATTCCAGCCTCTGCCTGACGATTATCCCCTTCTTATCGGTGGGTCCTCTTGCCTGTTTTCTCTACGCGCTTCGATACGCTGCCCCCACCCGACCGGCGGTCGCGGGAGCTGTTGCCGGGCTCGTAGCGGCAGGGATCGCGGCGACATTCTACGCAGCCAATTGCGATGATGACAGCCCGCTCTTTGTAATGCTCTGGTATCCGGTTGCCATTTCGATAGTTGCCGGGACCGGTGCTTTGCTTGGCCACCGACTGTTGCGCTGGTAGGTCACGATGGTAAAACCGACATACTTCGTGGCTGGTGAAGATGGTCAATGGCAGGTAGAGGCAACGCGCGCCATTGCTGGCAAGGGCCTGGATGTTGCGCCTCGTCTTAGTGTCATGGACACCAATCAGGTCATATTACCCGATCCAGTGGCCTGGGTTCTGCGCGGAACAGCTGGCAGCGCGCGATACACGACCCGTGTCGAGCTCGATCGGCTTGCAGAACGCCAACCACCGCTGGGCCGCGCAACGGCGTGCCTCGCGGTCTTGATCCCGATCCGCAAGTCGGATCTTTGGTGGTCTCTTGCGCAGGACGAGCGCCGGGCCATCATTCAGGAGAGGTCGGCGCATTTTCAGATCGGGATGGACTATTTGCCTGCGGTCGCTCGACGCCTCTATCACAGTCGAGATCTTGGCGAGCCTTTCGATTTTCTCACCTGGTTTGAATTCGCGGAGGAAAGTGCCCCTCAATTTGATGCCATGCTCCTTCGATTGCGGGCGACCGAAGAATGGCGTTATGTCGAACGTGAGGTCGAAATCCGCTTGCGGATATGGCACCATCGTTGATCATGCTAGGATTGCCAATCCTGCGCAAGGTCGCTTGACAAAACGGGACCGTCCTCGTCAGGCCAGCCGCAGACGGAGTATTTAAGTGAACACGGAAGACCTGATCAATCTGATATCGGAGGACACACGGCGGCCCGTCAACCTCTCGAGGGCGCTTGCTCGGGCGACAGCAGCTGGCGCATTGGTGGCGGGATTGGTGTTCTTTTCGGTCCTGGGTGTTCGACCTGATTTTGCTCAAGCCATCCTGACTGCGCGCTTCGCATTCAAGTTCATTGCCACCTTGGCGCTGTTTTTTGTGGCGGCATCGCTGATGGAGAGCCTTATCCGTCCAGGGGAGAGCGCAACGGCGCGGCGCTGGTTGCTTCTGCTGGCACCAGCGCTGTTGATCGCCGCCGCTACCATCGAAATGGTCGTCACCCCGGCCGATCTTTGGGGAACCAGACTGTTGGGCCACAATGCGTTGCATTGCCTGACGGTCATCCCGATCCTCTCGTTAGCGCCGACCATGTTCCTCTTTCTGGTAATGCGCCATGGCGCGCCGGATCACCCCGGTCAAGCTGGGGCAATCGCGGCGTTGGCATCTGCCGGTATTGCCGCCACGCTTTATGCCTCCAATTGCCCCGACGACAGTCCGTTGTTCGTCGCAACCTGGTATCCAATCGCCATACTCATTGTGGCTGTCGCGGGGTATTTTGCGGGCCGACGCTTTCTAAGATGGTAGCTGCGACGAAGCAGTTCGCAATGCCGGCTCTATTGGCGTTTGTAGTGCACAATCGACTGGATCAGGATCGCTGATTGCGAGCTGACAGCTTTAGCCGCTCCTGTTTATGAAGCCATTCGCGAGAAGCCGTCTACAACTTTTCAGCCGCGCGCGACCGATTTTTGACGTCGATCACACGGTCGTAGATCGATCACTGCTCCTTCTTGAACAAATCCTGGAAGATGAGCCGGCCCCATGTGCGGCCGCGTGCATGCACCAGCGCGCCACCCTCGTTGAGCTTTCCGAGCTTGACGGGTGCAAACCCGAGCTGTTTGGCCAAATCCGCCACGGGAGCGATCGCGTCCTCGTCGTCACCAGACAGAAAGACGACCCGGTGGCCGCCCTCGACGACCGGATCGGTAGCCAGGGTGGCTGCGATCAGGTGATTGAAGCCTTTCACGAACCTGGCGCCGGTGAACGACTTCGCGACGAAGGCGGAAGACGGCAGGCCGTCCAGCTCTTCAGGAGGAACTCCAAACGTGTTCGTCGCGTCGATGACTGTCTTGCCTTCCCAGCTCGGCAGGGCCTTCGCAACCTCGCGATGCTCCCCGAACGGGACCGCCAGGATGATCGTGTCGGAGTTGAGCGCATCCCGCCGCGATTTGGCGACGACGTTAAGTCCGATCGCCCGAGCCTGCGGCGCTAACGCCTCGGGCGGCCGGCGGCTCGCGACGGCCACCTCGATGTTTTTACGGGCGAAGGCGTGGGCGAGAGCCTGGCCCACCTTGCCGAAGCCTACAATCGCATAGCTCATAGTGTTTTCTCCGATGTTGTGTTGACATTGATTCCCCGGCCCTCAACGGCGCCGGGCTATTTGCCGAGCCATGCGGTGCTCCCTATAATCGAATGGAGCCCCGCAGAGCGTAGGTGCGTCAGAGTTGCGCAATGCCGCCGTCAACGGCGACCTCGCTAGCGGTCATGAAGCTGCTGTCAGACGAAGCGAGAAAGGCGGCCACCGCCCCAACCTCCGACGGATCGGCCATGCGCTGGAGCGGGGTCATCGAGGCGAAGACCTTCTGGCCCTCCTCGCCTAGCGCTTCCCTCGCGAGTTCGGTCGCCGTCGCCCCAGGCGACAATACATTTACCCGGATGCCGGTGCCCTTCAGGTCCTCCGCCCAGCTCCGCGCGAGGTTGCGCACTGCCGCCTTACTGGCGCTGTAGGCGCTGAATGCCGGGGCGCCCGTGGTGCCGGCGCTCGATCCGGTCAGGATGATCGAACCGCCTTCGCTCATCAGCGGCAGCGCCTTCTGGACCGTGAAGATCGTACCCTTCACATTGGTGTCGAAGATTTCGTCAATGTGCTCGGCGGTGATCTTGCCGAGCGCGAGGAGGCTTCCCGCCCCGGCATTGGCGAAGACGATATCGAGGCTTCCTCGCTCGGCCTTCACCGCGGCGTAGAGCCGGTCGAGGTCGGCCTGATCGGAGACCGAGCCCTTCACCGCGCGGGCGTTGGGACCGAGGTTGGCCAGAGCCGCGTCGAGCGCTTCCTGCCGGCGGCCGAAGATGAAGACGAAGGCGCCCTCCTCGATGAAGCGCTTTGCAGCGGCGAGGCCGATGCCGGTAGCGCCGCCGGTGATCACGGCGGTTTTTCCATTCAGTCTGTTCATGTCATGCATCCTTTGGTCGTTCGGGGACGCCCCCCGAGACCCTCGAAATAGGTTTGCCAGCATCAGTTTCTGAGTGTGGAAGCGCGCACATCGGTGGTGCAAAATCGATCCGGCTGGAAGACTGACGCCAGCCGCGACGATCAATGTCCGCCGTTCGGAACTGGGCCGTGCTGATCGACAATAGCTATGATAGCCGCCCGCATTGCTGTACGAAGCGTCGGATAGGGACTTTGGGAAAACGCACCGCGCGGTGCCGGATTGCACCATGATCGACTGGGATGACATTCGGTACTTTCTTGCCGTGGCGCGCGGAGGCTCAGTGCGGGCTGCCGCCGAAGGCCTCGGGGTCAATCACTCGACCGTGCTGCGACGCATCGCACAGTTCGAGGAACGCCTCGGGGCGCAGATGTTCCAAAAGCTGCCTTCGGGCTACCGCATGACGGCTGCGGGAGAGGAGGTCCTCGAGCTCGCTAACCAGATGGAAGCGTCGTCGCACCAACTGGAGACGCGCATCTTCGGGCGTGACCAGAGCGTACGCGGGCTTCTACGGGTGACGTTGGCTCCGCCGCTTGCGACACACCTGCTCATGCCGGACTTCGCCGATTTCGCGCGTCTGCATCCGGACATCGAGATGGAAATCCTGTCGTCCGGCGATCTGGCAAATCTGACCAACCGAGAGGCCGACGTGGCGATCCGCGTCGTCTACGACCGGAAGACCCTGCCACTCAATCTTCACGGCTTGAAGGGACCGGAGGTGTTCGGCGGCGTCTACATGTCCCGCGATCGACTGGCCGCATGGCGCGCAGGCGCGCCTGATCCCATCCGGTGGATCGTCATCAGCATTCATGGAATTCCGGATTGGGCCAGCGAGGGTGAGGTTCGAACCACTGGGGTTCCATTCAGGACCACGGACGCAGAGGCGCAGGTCGTTGCTGTACGGCAAGGGCTTGGGATCACGACGCTGCCGTGCTTCGTCGGAGATGCCGACCCCCACCTGGTGAGGGTGCCGGGCACCGACCTGCACATGTACGGAACGCTCTGGCTTCTCACACAGGGGGAGACACGCAAGACGAAGCGCGTGCAACTCTTCACGGAGTTCGTATCCCGCAGGCTCGCCGCGCACGCTCCGCTTCTCGCGGGGCTGTCCATATCGCGCGACTGACGCCCGGCAGGTCGCCGGCGGCCCGCTACAAGCCACTGATGATCATTTTCCCGACTGCGAGCTCGCTCGCGAAATAGCCACTGTACTTGGGCAAGCTATCGGGCATGTCCAGCACCCGACGGTGATAGAATATATCCATCCTAACTGGCGGCAGACGGGCCTCAGGCTCGAAATTGCTGGCCGGGATGAACATCACCTTGAACGGCCCGGCGCCCGCAACCTCCACAACGGGCTTGCCGCACGTCCGGCAGACCCCGCGATTGAAGTTGGGCGGTGAACGGTATTTCCTGAATGAGATATTGGCGACGTTTTTCAGCACTACGTTACTGGCACGAACAGCGACCACATCCGCGAAGGGCTTATCGTTGAACCCCTGGCAGATCAGGCAGTGGCACCGGAACCTGGCTTTCGGCAACGTGTGCACCTCGAACGAGCAGGCGCCGCATTCGCATGAGCCGCGTAGCGACAACGACGTGTGGGTGGTCATGTGCTGATGCTCCGGGGCTTGATTGAATGACGGCATGCCGGTCACCGAAGCATCATGTTGAGGATGATATCGATCGGCTGCCTGAACGGGGCGTGGAGCAGGTTTGAGAGGTTCCAGCGACCCTGCTCGTAAATCCCCTTGGCATGGCTGAGCGTGCGGAAGCCCTCGACGCCATGGTAAGCGCCCATGCCGCTGGGGCCGACACCGCCGAAGGGCAAGTCATCCTGGGCGATGTGCATGATCGTTCCGTTGGTAGTGACGTTGCCTGAGGTTGTCCGGCTCAGCACCATGCGTCGGTCTTGATCGTCGGCACCGAAATAGTAGAGCGCGAGCGGCCGAGCCCGGGCATTCACATAGGCAATCGCATCGCCGATGTCGCGGTAGGGAAAGATCGGCAGGACCGGGCCGAAGATCTCCTCATGAGCGATGCGCATGGTGTCCGTGACGCCGAGCACGACGGTTGGCGCCAGCGTGTTGGGGCGACGGGATGCATCGCCGGGCCGGTTGCCGACTTCGACGATCCGCGCTCCCTCGGCGCTCGCATCCTCCAGAAGGCTCCGGAGTCGGGCATGGTGCCGCTCGTTGATGATGGAAGTATAGTGTTCACTCGTCGGCCCGTCCGCATAGAAGGATGCCACTTTCCGGTCATACGCGCCGACGAACGAGTCGACGTCGTCTTCGTGGACGAGTGCATAATCGGGAGCGATGCACGTCTGGCCGGCGTTGAGCAGCTTGCCGAAAGCAATGGACGCCGCCGCCTGGTCGAGGGAATGGCCTTTGGCGACGATGACCGGCGATTTGCCTCCCAGTTCGAGGGTGACCGGGACAAGGTTGTCGCTGGCAGCCTTCATCACCGCCCGCCCCACTGCGGTGCTGCCGGTGAAGACGAGATGGTCGAACGGCAGGGCCGTGAATGCGGCCCCGACAGTCGCATCACCGGTCACGATCGCGAACTGATCCTCGGAGAATATCTCGCCGAACATTTTTGCGAGTAGCGTGTTAGTAGCGGGCGTGAACTCCGAGGGTTTCAGCATCACCCGGTTTCCGGCCGCGATCGCGGTTGCGGCCGGCATCAGCGCGAGGTTCACCGGATAGTTCCACGGCGACATTACGCCGACGACGCCAAGCGGCTGATATTCGATCCGGGCCTCGCCCATCCGCATGTGCAGAGCAACGTGGCGGCGGGTCGGCGCCATGAATTTGCGAAGGTTGCGGATCAGATATTTCGTGCCCTCGGCGACCCCTCCAACCTCCATGATCGCCGTCTCATATCTCGAGCGATGCCCGAAATCGGCATTGATGGCATCTTCGATCGCCTTGCGGTGCCCAATTAAGGTGGCCCTGAACCTAACCAGATCAGCGCGTCGCTGCGCCAGCGAGGGCGCTCCGTCACGCAGGAACGCAGTACGCTGGGCGGCCAGGAGAGTGCCTAGCCGATCAGCGTCGGTGGTATTTGCGGTTGCGTTCATGACCCACTCCAATGTAGACAGGGGAAACTTATGCCATTGACATAGGCGCTTAAGTAGTCACTGTCAACAATGTAAGCACGGGAAACTTAGAGGAACCATGCAGGACACACCCAGCCGCCCCTATCACCACGGTGATCTCCGTCGTGCGGTTATCGAGACGGCGTTGGATATGCTTGCCGAGGAGAAGGGCTGGCAGTTCACACTGCGGGAAGTCGCCCGCCGGGCTGGCGTAAGCCACGCGGCGCCTTACAAGCACTTCCCCGACAAGGCCGCGCTGCTTGCAGAACTCGCAATGATCGGGTTCGACCGGCTGCGCGAATCCCTGTCGGCTGCGAAGCCTGAAGCGCCCGAAACTCTGCGCGACGAAATCACTCCGATAGCTCGGGCCTACCTCGCGTTCGGAACGGAGAACCCGGCTCTCTACCGCCTGATGTTTAGCGCGGAGGAGGGAAAAGCGGTGGGAATGCATCTCAATGAGCGGGCGCTGGCGGTATTCGACATTCTCCGCGAAATCCTCCGGCTCGGCCAAGCCGCGGGCAGCATTCGCAAGCGGCCCATAGAAGGTCAGGCGGCAGCCGGCTGGGGGCTCATCCACGGCTTGACCATGCTTGCGATCGATGGGCTGTTGGTGCCCGAGAAGGTGGGATCGGCCCCCTTGGATGCGGCCTTGAGCGCGCTGGTGGAGGGGCTGGGGAGCCCAGCAACGTGACACGAACTGGGCGCCGTCGCGGAGAGGTGCCTGTTGTCTTGTCGTTTAGGGTTTCAGAACCCCAGGGATTGCTGTGCCGGCTCCGGCGGCGCCAGGCGCACGCCTTCGAGTTCCAGCATGCGGGTCTTCGACGTCGAGCCACCCGGAGCCGAGAACCCGCCGATCTTGCCGCCGGCGGCAAGCACGCGGTGGCATGGGATGATCAGCGCCACGGGGTTTTTCGCCATCGCCTGGCCGACATCGCGAGCGGCTTCAGGACCGGCGCCGAGTTCCTTGGCGATCGCGCCATAGGTCGTCGTATGCCCCCAGCCGATCCGGCGGGCGGCGGCATAGCTCTGCTTGAAGAAATCGTCCTGGCCTCCGAGATCAAGTTTGACCTTCGAGAAATCGACTTCCTCGCCCGCAAAATAACGCTTCACGGCGTCGACAGCCTCCAGAACCTCGGCCGGCGGCGTGCCCGGCTCGGCTTCAGGCAGCCGGCGCAGCAGCAGCTTCTCGGTCGAATCCGCGCTTTTGGTGGGCAGTTGGAAACGAGTGATACCGACCTCATTCCAGGCGATGCCGCAGAAGCCGGCTGCGGTTTGAAAAATCAGGTATTGATGCGTTGTCATGAGGAAACCTCCGCATTGCGATTGATCTTAAAATCGTGCCTTAGGCTCAAGGATTCAACCCGTTTCTTGCCTGCAAGGGCGAAGTTCTCACAGAACTGTTGGTTGAAGTTCCCGGGCCGCTCCTTAAATTTTCCCTATGAGCGGATCGCAACCATTGGCTGGAAAAGCGCAATTGACGGCGGAGAGGCTGCACACGCCTCCCGGCGGCGGACGCTTTGCGATATCGCGCCTGGCGCTCGGGCTTTTTCTCGTCGATCAGGAGCGCCACCGGATTGCCATCGGCTCGGACAAACGACAGCATGTGCCGCTGAAAACCGGCGAAGGCTGGATCCTGCCGGCCGGTGCGACGGGTATCTGCGAATACGAAGAGGCGCTGTCTTTCCTGAGGCTCGAAGTGCCCGAAAACCTGCTCACCGAAGTGGGCTTCGAACATCATTCGGACTTCCGGCCGGTCGTCGGCGCCTTCGACCCGTTGCTGGCGCAGCTTGCGCATCAGACGGTCTCGGTCGCCGACCATGCGTCGGCGCTCTATCGCGAGACGATGCAATTGGCGCTCGCGGCACACCTCGCCCAGATCCTGGCTCCGGCCCGGCCGGGGCTTGTCGGCATCGATGACAAGCGCCTGCACCGCGCGCTCGACTACATTCACGACAACCTCACGGCCAATCTGTCACTGGAAGACATGGCAGCCGAAGCGGCAATGAGCCGTTTTCATTTCGTGCGGGCATTTACCAAGGCGCTCGGCCGGTCGCCGCTTCAATATGTCATTCACGAACGGATGGAGCTGGCGAAACTGTTCCTGAAGGCCACCCGCCTGCCGATCTCCTCCGTTGCCGCCCGCGTCGGTTATGAAGACGTCTCGCGGTTCGGCCAGCATTTCCGTCGCCAGACGGGCACGACGCCCGCTGCCTTCAGAGCCAATTGAGCAATAATCGCATAACGAACGCCAAGAACCGCGCCTGTGCCGCCGCAGTAAAGCTGCCAACCTCCCGTCATTCAACATGAGACAGGAGAAACGCCATGAAAGCCGCAGCTGTTTCGACCTTCTTCATCGCGGTGATGGGCTCTGCCGCCATCGCGGAGGATATCCAGACCCGTAGGGTTTCCTTCGAGAACCGAGGCGCGACGCTCGCCGGCACGCTCTATCTGCCGCCGGACTACCGGTCCGGAGAAAGACGTCCGGGTGTGGTGGTCAGTGGTGCCTGGACCTCGATCAAGGAACAAATGTCCGGCCTCTACGCCCGCGAAATGGCGGAACGCGGTTTTGCCGCACTCGCCTTCGATCACCGCGGCTGGGGACAGTCCGGCGGCCAGGTTCGCTTCAAGGAGGATCCGGCAGAAAAGACAAGCGACATCGCTGCGGCGGCCGCGTTCATGGCGACACTGCCGGAAGTGGACGCGGTTAACATCAACGGGCTCGGCATCTGCGCGTCGGCGGGATACATGGCAGCGGCGGCAACCGGCAATGCAAATTTCGCCGCCGTCGCCCTGGTCGCACCATGGCTACACAACCGCCAGATCGTCGAGCAGGTCTATGGCGGAAAAGACAGCGTCTCCAAGCTGATCGCCACGTCACGCGAGGCGGTGGCCTCCGAAAGCCGTGGTGAACCAAAGATCATCACCGCCGCCAGCACGACCGATCAGGCTTCGCTCATGTACCAGATCCCCTACTATACAGAAGCGGATCGTGGCCTTATCCCGCAATATGACAACCGGCTCAATCTCGCCTCCTGGGAGCCGTGGCTGACCTACGATTCCGTCTCGCTCGGGGCGAAGCTCGACAAGCCCACCTTGATCGTTCATTCGGAGGGAGCCGCCGTGCCGCAAGGTGCGCATGCATTTTACGCACTGCTACCGGGTGAAAAATCGGAGCTCTGGCCCGACGGTATCAGCCAGTTCGATTTCTACGATCGGCCGGAGCCGGTGACGATCGCAGCGGACGCCGCGGCAGCACATTTCACCCGCGTGAAGGCGCCTCAGCAGATCGCTCTCCAAGACCGTGCGGCGATCATGGACACGATCACCGACATCGCGGCCGGCGCCGACCGGCATCAATGGGACCGGGTACGCCGCGCCTTTGCAGACGAGGTGACGCTCGATTACACGAGCCTTTGGGGAGGCACGCCAACGACCCAGGCGGCCGACGACATAATCCGGCAATGGTCCGGTTTCCTGCCGGGTTTCGACGAGACGCAACACCTCGTGACCAATCACACAATCACGAGCCTTGAAGGCGCGAAAGCAACCGCCGAGGCCGATTTCCAGGCCACCCATCGTATCGGGACCGATCTCTGGGTGCTGACGGGCCATTACCGGTACGAACTCGTCAAGGTCAATGCCGCCTGGAAAGTGTCCGCGCTGACCATGACTGCGACGGACGAAACCGGCGACCGAGGGCTCGTTGCACGTGCGGCCGAACGCGCCCCGAAAATCCGCTGAGCCTTGAGGAGGAACCCATGTTCAAAACCAGCTTCCGAGCGCTGCTCGTCACCGCCACCCTCTTTTCAGGAGTGCCCGCCATGGCCGCCAGCCCCGAACAGAACCGCAAGGTCATCACCGACTATTATGCCGCCTACGGCAGCGGCGACATGACAAGGGTCGCATCCTTTTTCGCCGATGACATCGAATGGCATATTCCGGGCCACCACCCGCTTGCGGGGACGAAACGCGGCAAGGTGGAAGTCGCCGCGTTTTTCCAGCAGCTCGGAAAGGCCGGCTTTCGCGCCGAACTCATCGCACTGATGGCCGACGAAAACTGGGTGATCGACATGCATCGGGGCTGGTCGAACCGTGACGGCGCCAATGTCGATACGGTTTGGGTGCTCGCCTTCCGCATCGAGGATGGCAAGATCAAGGAAGCCCGCAACTTCTCCTACGACCAGGCTGCCGCCGACAGCTTCTTCTGGCAGGCCTATCAGCTAAAGCCGTTGCCGGACCGGCTCGCGAATTAACCATGATTGCAATTGTTCCGCATTTGTTCTTTACTCGTCCAGGGAGTCCCGCTAGATTTCGTTCAACGGCATGAGGTCGCATTACTATGACGGTAGCAAGATGAGCTTGCGCAAGCACGCTGGCCAGCCTTCGCTCCCCTTTGGCGAAGGCTGGCTTTCGAAACCGGCCCCGCCTGCCCGGCGCAAGAGCAAGCTCATGTTCGTGCTCAAGCCGTCCAATCCCCTCGGTCTCGTCATGCATGGCGACGCAATGATCCACGCCGCGAACGAGAATACCCGCGATGCCTATCCCGCCAACCTTCTCCATATGAGCCTGCTGTGCATGGAACAGTTCGAAGAGCCGCCCATGCCACTTATCGAAGCAACCAAGATGGTCGCAGCCAGCCTCCAGGCGAGACCTGTCCCGGTCACGCTCGACAGCAGCGCCCTGTTCGGAGGCAAGCGTCATCTCGCCCTCTATCGCGCCAGGGGCAATCCGGTGGTCGTCCAGTTCGCGCAGATGCTGCGCCGCGCTCTCGCCCGTCACAACCTTCCGGACTACTGGATGGCGGACACTACTCCGCATGTAACGCTGATCTATGGCTGCGGGCGCATAGAACCCATGCCCATCGCGCGGAATTATGCCTGGATCGCCGGCGAGTTCATGCTGGTCTACAGCCATTACGGCGAGACGCGGCACGAGGAATTCGGAAGATGGAGCTTCGATCCGAATGCTCCTGCCTATCCGACGCGGCCGGAACAGCTCCGCATGATGATCTGAAAGAATTCTGCCAGGCGAGTCGGATCGGCGGGCGCCTGAGCGTCCTATGGACGGTCGCCCTTTTGAGGAGAGAACAATGGCCATCCAGAAGCATAAGATCGTTCCGCATCTCTGGTTCGATAACAACGCGGAAGAAGCGGTCAATTTCTATGTCTCGGTATTCGAGAACTCGAGGATCACCGATGTCTCGCGTTTTGGGGATGCCGGTCCCGGGCTCAAGGGTTCGGTGATGGCGATGGGCTTCGAGCTCGAGGGTCAGAATTTCGCGGCGATCAACGGCGGACCTTGGGCGAAGTTCAACGGCGCGGTTTCCTTCCTTGTCCATTGCGAGACGCAGAACGAGATCGACCACTATTACGACAAGCTTGTCGAGGGTGGCCAGCAACAGCCCTGCGGCTGGCTGACGGATCGTTTCGGGCTGGTCTGGCAGGTCACTTACACCCGGATGCCGAAAATGCTGACGGATAGCGATAGCGCCCGCGCCTATCGCGTCATGCAGGCGATGTTCTCGATGAAGAAGATCGATATCGCCGAGTTGGACGCGGCCTACGCGGGATGACCGACCCGCCTCCCGATATCAAACCTTGATCGCGAGACGCAGGCCGCCCCAATGGCGCCCGTTGACGGTGATCGGGGCGGAAATGTCCTTCATCAGCACAAACTCACCGCCGCCCATGTCGCGACGGTAGGTCTGCAGCAGAAAAGGTTCCTTGTTGCGGCCGGCCGCCAAGCCCACGCGGTCGTTGAAGATGCGCCGGTTGCGGCAGTTGGCGGTATTCCAGGTCGCGTCGCCCGGACGCTGACGCTGCGAGAATTTTCGGTTGTGAGTCGGCAAATAGCCGTTTTCATCTATGGCCGCGCAGAATGCGACCTGCGCATCGCCTTCGGCCGCCCGTTCCTGGATAGGCGGCAGCACGGCATCGGTGAACTCCGTAAAGCGCGTCATGTACTGGACAGGATCGCTACCGGGGATCGCAACATATTGCCGGTCGAACAATGCGCCAAGATCGATGCGGCCGGATTTTACACCCGCCTCGAAGGCGGAGGAAACCTCGGCGGCATAGGCCATGACGGCGCGGATATGGGGAGTGTCCGGGGTCTCGATGCCGGCGCTCGCCGTCGTCTGGATCATCCGCTCGGAAATCGTCACTACCTCTCCGACGCGGGAGGAGGTCTGCTGCAACTGGTCATTGGATTTCAGGATCGCGCTTGCCGCGGAAGCAATCGACGAGGCGAACTCGCCGCATTGCCGGTCGACGGTCTCGGTGGTTCCGGCAAGCGAAGACGCATTGTCGAGGATCTGGGTCATGACGCCTTCGACGCCCTTGAATGACCCTTGAACCTTCATCGCGGTCGTCTTGACGCCCTCAGCCGACTGGCTAGCACCTTCGCCGGCCGTTACCAGCTTGTCGATGCGGCTGTTCAACTGATCGAGCGTGGCCTGGATCGAACTCGTGGTCTGGGAGGTTTGCAGCGACAGCGCGCGTACCTCCGCCGCGACCACGGCAAAACCCTTGCCGGCTTCGCCCGCACGCGCCGCCTCGATCGCGGCATTCAACGCCAGAAGGTTTGTCTGCCTGGCGATCATGCCGATCGCATCTGCCAACCGTCCGACGTCTCCGAGGGCCGTCGAAAACAGCTTGATCTCGGCGCCGATTTCCTGGGACGCATGGACCATGTGATCGATCGCGGTGATCGAGCCGGAAAGCTGTTCAGCCTGCTCGCCGAGCACCTTGCGCGCGTTCGCCGTCAGCTTGTCGGATTCCTGAAGGGAGCGGGCAACGTGGCCGTTGGCGTCCGCGATCGATTGAGCGGACTGCGTCAGGCGACCAAGCAATGTTGCATGTGCGGAGGATTGCGCAGCCGTATCCTGAATAGCACCGGCAATATCGACCAGATGAAGGCCGAGCGCGGAAGCCTCGTTCGCCAGCTTGGCGACGGACCGCTTCAACACATCGCCGTCGACAGGCACAGGCCCCGACGGCGCTTCTTCCCTGACAACCTGCCCGACCAAATCCACATCTCCCGGAATATTAGGAGAATATAGGATGGCATGGTTAACGGACAGTTTCCGCGGGTACTCGGCGAAGCCTTATACTTAAGGCTGAGATGCAAAGCCCTTCCCAGCCAAGCAAGGCCGGGAAAGACGGATCAGCCGAGACGATCGAAAGCCTTCGGATCGATGCCGAGGGTGGTCAGGTCGCGGTTGCTCGGGCGGCGATGGTTTTCCACGGCAGCCGAAACCGAGATTGCGGCGCTCATAACTGCGAAGGCGCGGCCAATGGCGCTGCCACGGATTCTTTTCTGTACGGACATGTGAAACTCTCCTTTTTCGTTCTGCTAAAATATGATGCCTGTGCTGTTTTTGTGCAATGCACAACGGGACAGGGGAGCCATGCAACTGTCACATAACAACCGTTAACCACGCCGAAAGGCTTGCACGGCAAGGGGTGCCCTTGGTATCGGTCGAGCCGATATGAAGAGGCTTCGATGGCAATCACGATCTACGGCATCAAGAACTGCGACACGATGAAGAAGGCGCGCGACTGGCTCGACCGCAAGGGCGTCACCTACACTTTTCACGACTACAAGGCCGAGGGCATCGACCGTGCTCATCTCGATACCTGGACGGACCGCGCCGGCTGGGAGATCGTGCTCAACCGGGCCGGCACCACGTTCAAGAAAATCGATGAAGCAGACAAGGCAGACCTCGACCGTGAGAAGGCGATCACGCTGATGCTCGCCCAGCCCTCGATGATCAAGCGGCCGGTGCTGGAAGCGGACGGGAAGCTGATCGTCGGTTTCAAGCCGGAGGTTTATGAAGAGGCTTTTGCCGGTATCTGAACCCAGGATTCATCCATGTCCAAGACAACCCGTGCTACCCAGATGCTCGAAAAGGCAGGCGTCGCCTTTGCCACCGTCACCTATGAATACGATCCGAATGCGGACCGGATCGGGATGCAGGCGGCGGAGGCGATCGGCGAGGAGCCGCGCCGTGTCTTGAAGACGCTGATGGCGGAGGTGGACGGCAAGGCGGTCTGCGTCGTGGTGCCGTCGGACCACGAGGTTTCGATGAAGAAGCTCGCGGCCGCATTCGGTGGCAAATCCGCGAGCATGATGAAGCCCGCCGATGCGGAACGGGCAACCGGTTATCATGTCGGCGGCATCAGCCCCTTCGGCCAGAAGAAGCTCGTACCGACCGCGATCGAGATCACCGCGCTCGACGAGCCGCATGTCTTCATCAATGGCGGCCAGCGCGGACTGCAGGTGCGGCTCGACCCCAAGGCCGCCCGCGATGCACTGAAGGCGGTCGCCGCGCCGCTGGTGGCGTGAATGCGATCATGAGTGAAATGACCTCGACCCTTCGAATTCTCGAGCCCTATCCGGGGATCTTTGCCTATTACGATGGGCGGGTGCCCGGCAAACGGCTGCACGCGAAAACCGCGAACTGGCTGGACGACGGCGCCTACTCGCTCGGCGTCGCCTCCTATGCGATCGTCCATCAGGGCGAGGCGCTCGTCTATGACACGCATATCTCGCTCGACCACGCCAAGGCGATCCGCACCCATCTGGAGGGGCTCGGCGTCACGAAGATCCGCGTAGTGCTCAGTCACTGGCACAAGGACCATATTGCCGGGAACGCGATCTTTTCCGATTGCGAAATCATCGCGCTGACGCTGACGGCCAAAAAACTTAAGGAGAACGGCGAGAAGATCGAAAACGCCAATCCACCGATCTCGCCGCTCGTCATGCCGAGCACACTGTTCGATGGCCGGCTGGACCTGACGGTCGGCACCCGCCGGATCGAACTGCACCATTTCGCCATCCACAGCGCCGACGGCAACGTGGTCTGGATGCCGGACGAACGGCTTCTGCTCGCCGGCGACACCCTGGAAGACACCGTCACCTATATTTCGGAAGCCGCCGAGATCGGCACGCATATCGCGGAGCTCGCCCGGATGGCCTCCTGGCCGATCGCAAAAATCCTGCCGGCCCATGGCGATGCGGAGCGGATTGCGTCGGGCGGTTATGGGCCGGACCTCATCGATGCCAACCGCGCCTATCTGCGCCACATGGCAGGCGCCATCGCCGCAGGTCAGGATATCGATCCCTCCTTGAAATCCTTCGTCGAGGAGGAAATCGCCTCGGGCGCCGTGCTCTATTTCGCGCCCTACGAGGAGGTTCATGCCAGCAACATCGCCGCGGTCAGAGCCGCGCTGTCGCGTTGAAAAAGCATCGCCCCGCTGTCACGGCCACTTTGCCGACCACTCCTTGAGAGCGGCGAGCGCCGGGGCCGGCCATCTGCGCACCGCTGGACGCAGGATGATCTTCTTCCCCTCGGGCTTCCAGGCGAGATAGAGCTTTCTGGCGGAAATATCCGCCGCGATCAATGCCTCGGCCTCGGTGCACATATGCGGCATGCAGGCCTCGCCGATATAAAAACCGTTCTTGTAGGCGCCGCTGCCCGGCCCGGTGATGGAACTCTCGAACTCCTGCTTATGCTCGCCGAGCATTGCATCTGCCGCCTCGGCAATCGGCCCGATGCCGAGGAGGTCGGACGGGTGCTCCGCCTTTTTCATGTCATCCCACCCCATCGTCGCGCTCGGCTGGAAGGCGACCTTGCCGGCCTCGGCGAAACCTTTTTCGGGCGTCCAGGTCCAGCGCAGGCTCGGCTGGCCGGCAACCGCCTGCGTCGCAAGCAGAAGGTGATCGTCCTCCATGGTGATCGAGGCGGCGGCGCGGCAATCGTCTATCGGTTCATCGACACGCGGCTCCTCATCCTGCGGGAACGAGACGACCAGGGGCGAACCCGGGCAGGCGTTGCCGCCGTCCGAACTCACCACCACGACGAACGGTACACCCGCGACCAGACCGACATTGTCGATCAGCAGGAACCGGTTGGAATGGACCTGCCGGCCGTCGATCGTCAGTTTCTCCTCATCGTCATCGGATGCGATGGCCACCTGATGATCGAACATGGTCGCCGCAAAATCGGCCGAGAGACCAGGAGAAGCCGAGGCGCCGAAGAGGACGGCGCACAGCAAGGCGGTTTTCATGAACATATATCCCTCAGCTTCAATTTTGCCCCAAACCTCTTTAAGTCTCTTCGATCACAGAAATCAGGTGAGGTCTAACATGACAATCGTGCCGAATTTTCAAACAGTCGTCGATCCTCAAAAGCTCGAAAAGCTGGCGGAAGTCGCCATCAAGGTGGGCTTGCGCCTCGAGAAGGGCCAGGATCTGGTGATCACGGCACCGCTCGCCGCCCTGCCGCTCGTGCGGCTCCTCACCAAACACGCGTATATCGCCGGCGCCGGCATCGTCTCGACCTTCTATTCCGACGAAGAAACGACGCTCGCGCGCTACGAATACGCCTCCGATGCAAGCTTCGACAAGGCGTCGGACTGGCTCTACGACGGCATGGCCAAGGCTTATGCCAACGGCGCCGCGCGACTTGCCATCTCCGGCGACAACCCGATGATGCTCTCCGGCCAGGACCCCGCCAAAGTGGCGCGCGCCAACAAGGCCAATTCCATGGCCTACAAGCCAGCGCTCGAAAAGATCGCCAATTTCGACATCAACTGGAACATCGTTTCCTATCCCAACCCCTCCTGGGCACGCCAGGTATTCCCGGACGTTCCGGAAGACGTCGCAGTCGGCAAGCTGGCGGACGCGATCTTCGCAGCCTCGCGCGTCGATCTCGCTGATCCGATCGCGGCCTGGGCCGAACACAACGGCAATCTCAAGAAGCGCTCGACATGGCTCAACGGCGAGCGCTTTTCCGCACTCCACTTCACCGGCCCTGGCACCGACCTGACGGTCGGGCTTGCCGACGGCCACGAATGGCATGGCGGCGCCTCGACAGCCAAGAACGGCATTACCTGCAACCCGAACATCCCGACCGAAGAGGTCTTCACCACGCCGCATGCGCTGAAGGTCGAAGGCCATGTTTCCAGCACCAAGCCGCTCTCGCACCAGGGCACCTTGATCGACAATATCCAGGTAAAGTTCGAAGGCGGCCGGATCGTCGAGGCGAAGGCTTCGAAGGGCGAGGAAGTGCTGAACAAGGTGCTCGATACCGACGAGGGCGCCCGCCGGCTGGGCGAAGTGGCGCTGGTGCCGCATTCCTCGCCGATCTCCAAAAGCGGCATCCTGTTCTACAACACCCTGTTCGACGAAAACGCCTCCTGCCACATCGCGCTCGGCCAGTGCTACTCGAAGTGCTTCCTTGACGGCGCATCGCTCAGCCAGGAACAGATCAAGGCCCAGGGCGGCAATTCGAGCCTGATCCACATCGACTGGATGATCGGCTCCGACAAGGTCGACATCGACGGCCTGCGCGCCGACGGCTCGAAGGTGCCGGTAATGCGCAAGGGCGAGTGGGCCTGATAAGCTCATGATCCGTTGACCATATGTAGTTTTTAAACTACATATGGTCAACGGAGTGAGTGATGGCTGAAAAACTAACCGCTTATGATCCAGCCGAAGACTTGGGCTCCGATCAGGCGATTGCGGCATTTATGGCCGAAGCTTTCGAAACGGAGGACGCGGCCTACATTGCGCATGCCCTGGGGGTGGTCGCGCGTGCCAAGGGGATGATGCAGATTGCCAAGGACACCGGCCTTTCCCGAGAGCAGCTCTACCGTTCCTTCAGCGCAACCGGCAACCCGACGCTCAAGACGACGATTGCGGTAATGAAGTCGTTGGGGATCGAGTTGACCGCCAAGGTCCATTCCTGATTTCCCGGCAGAGTTGACTTTCCCTCTTTTACGGCAGGAAACTGAACGCGCCGGCACGCTCGATGTGTCGGCTCACGCTGATCAGGACAATCCGAAAAGAGGGAAACAGCATGCCCATTTCTCTTATGCGTCTGGCTGCACCGCTCGGCGCGGCACTTCTCGCCATTGCGCCCGTCACCAGCGTCTCCGCCCAGGAGCCCGGTCTCTGGAAGGTCTATAACGAGACCCTAAAGGGCGCCAAATATGTGGACCTCACCCACACGATCACGCCGAATATCCCGGTATGGGCGGGCTTCGGCAAATCAGCCTTCGGTCAGGCCGCGGCCGGCGTCGATCTGGATAGTTATGCCAAGAAGGGCGACACCTTCACCTATGAGAAGCATGGTTTCGCCGCATCCACCTACAATCTCGCCACCGACCAGCTCGGTACGCAGCTCGATCCGCCGGCCCATTGGGCGCCCGAGTATGCGGCGATCGACGAACTTCCAGCCACCTATGCCGTGCGGCCCCTCGTCATCATCAATATCGAGGACAAGGTGAAGACCGATGCCGGTTATCACCTGCAGGTCTCCGACATCGCCGATTTCGAGAAGAAGAACGGCAGGATCCCGGAAGGCTCCGTCGTGTTCGTGCGCTCCGGCTGGTACAAGAAATGGCCGGATCCCTCGCTTTCCACGACGAAGCCGTTTCCCGGCGTCAGCCTCGATGCGTTGAAATTCCTGCACCTCGAGCGAAAGATCCTGTTTCACGGCCACGAGCCGCTCGATACCGATACGACACCGAACCTCGAAGGCGAATACTGGCTGATGCACAACGGGTTCGCGCAGGCGGAAGGCGTGGCGAACCTCGACAAGGTGCCGGAAACGGGTGCGCTGGTAGCAATCGGCTACCCGAAATTCGGCGGCGGTGTCGGCGGGTATGCCCGCTATATCGCAATATGCCCGCCGGACTGGCAATTCGGCGTGACGATCGGTTCGGTGCCGGAGGCGCCACTTCAGAGATTCGACAAGCCGCTGCATTTCGACGAGAAGGCCGGCATGCGGGTGCGCTGACTATCGCAAGGATTGGAGCGCGGCCTTGACGCGCTCCAGATGCCGCCCGCGCTTTTCTGCCGTGGCGCGGTCCATGTCGTGCAGCGCCAGCATGCGGAACTCGGCTTTCCTGTTGCAGAAGACAGCGATGCCGCGCTTGAGTTGGCGGCGCACCGGATCGCCCATGTAGAACTTCACCACCCACCAGGGCGAACCTGTGGTCGTGAAGACCCAGAAATGGCGGATGTTGGTGAGCAGCGGGACGATCCTTCCGCCGGCCTTGTCGTGGTGGAAGGCGACGCCTGGTGCAAAGACCCGGTCGAAGAAACCCTTCAGCACCGCCGGCAGGTTGAACCACCATTGCGGGAAGACCAATATCAGCGCCTCGGCCTTCTGCAGCCGTGCCACCAGATCCGCCACCTCCGATGTGTCGTACGGCACATCGAAATAACCGCGCCGTTCGCGTTCCGTCAGCCGCGGATCGAAGCTCTCCGCATAAAGATCGAGCAGATCGACCGTGTGGCCGCCGGCCTCCAGGGTCTCGCGCGCCAGACGGGCAACCGAATGCGCAAAACTTTCCGGCAGCGGATGGGCAAGCACCAGGAGGACATGCATCAGAAGAGCGTACCCTGTTTCGGCGCGTCTCCGCCCAGCTCCGATTTCGACGGCCGCTTTTTGGGCTGAGGCGGCACGGCGGACGGAACCGCAGGATCGCCACCCTCGCCCGTCACCGCCGTAATCCGTCCATCGGCGAATTCCACGGAGATACCCTGCCCCTCGCCGATGCCCGCGGCCCGCGTCAGCGGCCGGTCGTCCTCACCCCGCACGACGGCAAAGCCGCGCTTCAGCACGTTCTTGTAGGAGAGCGATTGCAGAACGCGATCCTGTGCGGTGATTGCCGCGCGGCTGCGTATCAGCGTGTGCGAGATCGCCGTATCCGCATGACGGGCCATCGACGTGAGGTGTTGGCGCTCGCGCTGCAGATGACCCAGCAGCATTGCGGGAAGCGCCGAAAGCGAAGCGCCGGCCTTGGCGACGCGGTTGTTCTCCTTCAGCAATTGCCGCTCCAGGCAACGGTCGCTGCGCGTCAGCCGGTCGGCCAGCAATTGCCGCTGCTGGACAAGACGGTTGGTCAAAAGTTCAAGACGCAGTCCCGACGATGCCCGCTCGAAACTGCGGCGCTTGACCACCGTCGTGCGCTCCAGCCCGCGGCCGAGACCAGCCGCCGCCTCGTCGAAACGACGGCGCGGCAAAGCCAGCAACTGGTCGATGGACGGCAGCGCGCGGACCAGCGCCCGCACCGATTGGCGGCGCAGGTCCATCTGCCGGCTGGCGGCACCCCGCAGGCGGGCCGTCAGATTGGCGAGCTGCGCTTCCATGTCCGCCTTGACCGGCACCGCCATTTCGGCGGCACCTGTCGGCGTCGGCGCACGGACGTCGGCGGCGTGGTCGATCAGCGTCCAATCGGTCTCGTGGCCGACGGCCGATATCAGCGGGATTTGGCTGTCCGCCGCGGCGCGCACGACCGCCTCGTCATTGAAACTCCAGAGGTCTTCAAGACTGCCGCCGCCGCGCGCGACGATCAGCACGTCCGGCCGCCTGATTGGTCCGCCAGGCACGATCGCGTTGAAACCGCGGATCGCGGCCGCCACCTCGTCGCCAGACCCTTCGCCCTGCACCTTGACCGGCCAGACGATGACATGCACCGGAAAACGGTCGGCGATGCGGTGCAGGATATCACGGATGACAGCACCGGTCGGCGAGGTCACCACGCCGATGACCCGCGGCAGGAAGGGCAGCTGCCGCTTGCGCGCCTGGTCGAACAGGCCCTCCGCGCCAAGCCTGCGCCGACGTTCTTCGAGCAGCGCCATCAGCGCGCCGGCACCCGCCGGCTCCAGGTTCTCGATGACGATCTGGTATTTCGAGGAGCCCGGGAAGGTGGTGATCTTGCCCGTCGCGATCACTTCCATCCCTTCTTCGGGGCGGAACTTGATCCGGGGGAAGGCGCCCTTCCAGATCACGGCGTCGATCCGGGCGCGATCGTCCTTCAGCGAAAAATAAGCGTGGCCCGACGAATGCTGGCCGCGATAACCGGAGATCTCGCCGCGCACGCGCACATGGTCGAACGCGTTCTCTACCGTGCGCTTGATCGAGCCGGACAGTTCCGACACCGAAAACTCGGTGAGGTTCGTGGGCGAATCGTTGTCGAGCAAACTGGTCATCCTTTTCTTCTAAAGGAAGAGCGCGGCGATTTCACCATTCCCGGACGGCAGAAACGGGGAGGATGCGGCCGGCAAACGGCCGCTTCGAAAGGCCCGCCCGACAATGCGTTGGAGCCTGGCCGTTCGTTCCTTGGCAGCCAAGCATTTGACGCTGCACCTTTTCTTTTGCCGGGTACGCCACATTTCCTTTTCTGTGAGAAACAGAAAAACTCCGGTACAGCGCTTTTTAAGCCTCGCATTTTCCCCGCTGGAGAGAGGAGAGCGACAATGAAGGCGAACGATATTCAAGGAGATTTCGTCCATGCCAGACCGTTTCGCCAATACTCAAGCCTCGCTCTCCGGCCCCGCCGCCTCCGGATTTGCGATCACGCCCAGCGACAGCACAGACCTGCCGGAGACAACGCGCGCGCTCTATGTAGGGACCGGCGGCCATCTGTCCGTCCGCATGCTGTCCGGCGAGACACTGACACTCTCGAACGTACCGGGTGGCGGCCTGCTTCCGCTGCGGGTGACCCGCGTGTTTGCGACCGGCACGACGGCGGTGGCGATCGCCGGCCTCGTTTGAGAAAAGCGGCGGGCGGCAATGCGGTGTGAAACCCTGCTGCTCCGCTTCGAGGACAGGCCGCAGGCAATGTCCGTGCTCGGCGAGATCGGCGTCACGTTCGATCCCGTCTCGGGTGACGGTATCATCCGTAAGCCGACCGGAGAAACGGCCGAATTCGAGGGCGAGGTCGTCGCGCTCACCTGTCCGGTCTCCGGTTACCACGTCCGGCTTGTCTGGCGAGGAGAACTGCCAAGCTCATTGACGCCATATCTTGTGGACCGCGGCGCTTCAGGCAAAGACCAGAGCCACTGAACATGGCTTGGCTGCAACGAATCAGATCGTATCGAAATCGTCGTCGGGTGCATTGACCCCGCCACGCATTGGGGCGAAAGCATTTATTAGCAGATTGCTAATACGTTCGTTTCCCTTGAGGCCGATGAGGAGATATCCGAGTGCTTTTCCTGACCGCTGCATCGATTGGCATTTGCGTCGGCATGATGCGGTCCGCGTTCTCGATTGCTTTTATCGCTGTTATGATCACCGCGACATTTGCGCTTGCGACCGCCATATCACCCGGCCCCACGTCCTATTTCAATCTGCTGATTGCCATCCTCGGCTACAATGCCGGCCTGATCGGGTTCCTCACCGGCCTTTTCGCCTTGAATACACGCCACGCGGCGTAGGCGAATTTCATCCCCGCAATCAATTCTTATCCGGTAGCACCCTGTAGAGACGGAAACCGCTTTTGCTCGGTTGTCCCAAGGGCTGCAGATAATCGGGCACTTGGCCGCGGGCGAGGTTGGCATAGAGCCCGTCCGGCTTGCGCCTGATCAGGCCATCCGTCTGCGGATCGGTCTTGCAGAAGGCGAGCGCCGTCACCCCGGCCCCTCTCATGAAAGCCTTCGCCTCGCCCGGCTGGGCAAGACCTATGTAAAGTTCGGTCAGCATGCCTTTCTGGTTGCGATGGTAGGGGGCCGTCAGGACCGTGTGAGGGGTCCAGCGCAGGATATCCGCCCCGCTGTTCGAGGGCGCAGCTATGACGCCCGCAGGCAATGTGTTCAACACGGCCATATCCGCCGCATCGCCGCATTCGCCGCTTTCGCCAGCGAACATGCCGGCACTCGAAAGCGCCCGCATGTCGGCCGCCTGTTTCCAGCCATGCACCGCAAGGACGCCGCCCAGGGCCCAGACGACCGGCACGGACATCAGCACCGCGCTGATATAGGCAAAGGCGGCGCTGGGATTTCCAGGATCGGCCGCGGAGGTGCGCCGCAGATCGGTGATCAGCAACGACAACGGCAGGATGGCCAACATGTTGGAAAAGAAAGCGCCGCGCACCTGCAGCAGCGCGATCCCCCATGACGCCCCGATCAGCGCCAGAAGCACGAGATGGAGTTCCGTCTTCTCCCGTCTCACGCTGCGGACAAGACAGACCACGATCGCAAAAAGCCCGACCGCGTAGAATCCGCCGACCATTTCCGGCTCGGTCCTGGCCTCGGCCAGAAACGAACGCGCCTCCGTCACGCCGTTCAACCAAAGCTCGACCAATAGCGGGTCGAGCGTGCTCAACGGATCGGAGAGGCATTGCGGCGCGATGATGCGGGTGGTCAGAAGAAGGAGACCGCCGGTGACGCCGGCCAGGACGATGCGGACGATGCGACCTGGTTGTCTCGGCAGGCTCGCGAGGAGAAACAGCGCCGCTCCTCCGAGAGCGGACAGGGCATAGAAGCCAAGTGAGAAGTTGTCGCAGGTGACGATCGCATAGGCGCGCGGCGGAATCGTCAGGAAGAAAGCCGCCGAGACGGACAGTGCGAGCGACAGGCCGAAGAAACGGGCAGGCCGGGAAAATGCCTGGCCGTGCCAAACCCACTGAAGCGCAACGCAGACACAAACGACAGCAACAAAAGGCGTCGTTTCGGCGCCGATCGCCAGTGCCAGCGCACAGGCAACGGCAGCGACGATATAGCTTGATGCCCTCTTCTGCGGATCGACCAGCATGGCGGCGATCCACATGACGAGCATGAGCTGGACATTGTGATGGTCGATGGAACCGGGCTTGAAGCGGACGCAGCCGAGGGCGAAGAGCGCACCAAGGCCTAGCGCGATATGCATGGCCGCGACGCCCGCCAGCCGGCGGACAGCCAAGCCGAGCGGCAGAAGCATAAGCGGTACCAGAAGAAGAGGCCAGATCGTGACAACGACGGCTTCGGCCTTATCCGGGGTGAGGAAGAGCGAAAACAGCCGGATCAGCAGCGCCATCGGCAGATCGATCAGCCGCGACCAGTGCATCAGCGTGCCGCCCTCGAGACCGAGCCGGTACTGGGTCAGATCGAACCAGTTCTGGCCGCCGAGAAAATCCCGGATCTCGACGAGCCGCATGACGTCGTCATTGTCGGCTCCGACGTAATCCTTGGCGTCGGAGAGGAAAAACGCGAGGGCTATCGCGGCGGTGATGACCGCATAAAGAGCCACCGCAGGCAGGAGCCGCGACAATAGCGGAGCAGCGGGCTGGCCCGCCGCCCTCGATAAGGATCTGTCTGCCATGTTTTCCGTCATCTTGGTGCGGACTTTTCGCCTGTTTCGAGGGTCGAGGAAACCTAGCCTTAACCTTCCCAAGAAATAGTAAAGTCCGCGGCACGGGAAACTCCCGCGTTCGGTTTTCAGTGTATCGAGTGAACAACATGACCGACGCCCTGACCGGCCATTTCGACATCGCAATCCTGCTGCCCTGTTATAACGAAGCCATGACCATCGCCGGCGTGGTGCGCGGTTTCCGCGAGGCGCTTCCGGGCGCCCGGATCTTTGTCTACGACAACAACTCCACGGACGGCACAGCGCTCCAGGCCATGCTCGCAGGCGCCCTGGTGATGCGCGAGCGCCGGCAGGGCAAGGGCCATGTGGTGCGCCGGATGTTCGCCGATATCGATGCGGACATCTATATCATGGCCGACGGAGACGGCACCTATGCGCCGCAGGATGCGGAAGAACTGGTCCGCACGCTTTTGACCGAGCGCGCCGACATGGTGGTCGGCACCCGGCGCGGCGTACATGCGGATGCCGGGCGGCAGGGCCACGCCGCCGGCAACCGGCTGTTCAACTTCCTCTACCGGACGATGTTCGCGCCCGACTTTACCGATATCTTCTCCGGCTACCGGGCCTTCTCACGCCGCTTCGTGAAAAGCTTTCCGGCGGTGTCAGGCGGCTTCGAGATTGAGACCGAAATGTCGGTGCATGCCTCGCTGCTCAAGCTGCCGGTCTGCGAAATCGAACTCGACTACGGAAGGCGCCCGGAAGGCTCGCATTCCAAGCTCTCGACCTTCAAGGACGGCGCCAAGATCCTCTGGATGTTCGCCATGCTGATGAAGGAGACGCGGCCCTTCGCGTTTTTCGGCCTGATCAGCGGCGCCTTCATGACGGCAAGCCTTGTCTTCATGGCGCCGGTGCTGGTCGCCTATTTCCAGACCGGGCTTGTAGAGCGCATGCCCACATGGGTCTTCTCGCTGGCGCTGATGCTGGTGTCGCTCTTGATCTTCACCGCTGGACTGATCCTCGACTCCGTCTCGCGGGGCCGGGCCGAGCAATTGCGCATCCATTATATGGGCCTGCCTCAGCAGGCCGAAGCGACGCCGCCTGATATCCTACCCGTCCGGCGCAGCAAAGCCGGCAAGACGGCCGCATGAAACGTCTCTTCTGGTTTCTGATAGCCGGTGGCGGCGGGTTTCTCCTCGATGCAGGGCTTACTCATGTCCTGATCGGGATCTGGGGCTTCGGCCCGTTTCTCGCCCGCATTCCGGCGATCATGACCGCTATGGCCTTCACTTGGCTCGTCAATAGGCGACTTACCTTTGGCTCCTCCGGACATTCGCTTGCCGTCGAAGGCGTCCGTTATTGGGCGGTCGGCACCACGTCGGCGGTCGTCAACTACGCTGTTTATTCGGCACTCATGTACCGCGCGCCACTCCTGCAGCCGGTTATTGCGGTCATCTTCGCTTCGCTCACCGCGATGGCCTACAGCTTCTTCGGCTATTCTCGCTTTGTCTTCCGGCAATAATGTCGTTCAGACCGCTTCCCAGCCGTCGTGCCCGCCGGCGCGATAGATGGCGTCGATGAACCTCTGGTTCGCCAGCGAATTCTCAAGCGTCACGACTTCGATCGGCTCGCCCCTGGCGGCCTTTGCGAAGGCCTCCGCCTGGCGCTTGTATTGCCGGCTATCCGGGAAACGGAAGATCTGCGACACCGCGTGGTTCTGATTGGTGAGTTCGATTTCCTCCGCACCCCAGCGGCCGGCATTGAACGGCGACTTGACCTCGATGTAACCCTCGGTGCCGTGGAAGACCATCAGTTGCCGGGCCGCCATCTGGGTGGCGATGTAGAAGGTCATTTCGAACGAACCGAAATCCGCCTTGACGCTGGAATAGATATCCGTGCCGAAGCCGGGATCGCGTTCCACCCGCGCCTGCACCCGCTGCGGTTCCTGGCCGGTGACGAAACGCGTCGTGATCGTCGGATAGACGCCGATATCCGGCAGCGCCCCGCCGCCGAGTTCCGGAATGTTGCGCATGTTGGACGGGTCGCGGTTGAAATAGCTGAACGAGCCCTGGACATGCTTCAGCTCGCCGATCGCCTTTTGGCTCAGGAGCTCGCGCACCTTCAGCCAGACCGGTGCGTAAGTGACCATGAACGCTTCGCAGATCAGCTTGCCGGTGCGGTCGCGCACCTTGATCAGGTCCTCGATCTCGCTCGCCTTGATCGCAATCGGCTTTTCGGAGAGGACGTGCTTGCCGGCTTCGGCGGCCTTGATCGACCACTCGACATGCTGGCTGGACGGAAGCGGAATATAGACCGCGTCGATGACGTCGGACGCCAGCATCTCGTCGTAGGAACCGAACGCATGCGGGGCGCCGAAGCGGTCGGCGAGCGCCCGCGCCTTGGCAAGATCGCGGCTGGCAAACGCGGTGACGACGCAATTTTCCGCGTCCTGGATCGCCGGCACCACCTGTTCGTGGCCGATCCTGGCAGTCGACAAGATTCCGAAACGCAGCATGTTGAACCTCCCTATGGCATTGTTGCCGCACCTTATTGGCCTGCCGACACCCACGCAACGGCAGGCCGGATGCGGCGCTTGAAAAAGTGATCGTCCGCCCAAAATAGGGACTGGTCGGCGGCGGAACATCGGCTAATCTCAGGCTCCTTTCCCAGGCTCATCCACTCACTTAAAAAATTTTGGAGGAATATCATGGAGCTGCGCGCACTCGGCCGGACTGGCCTTTCCATTGCGCCCGTCGTTCTCGGCGGCAACGTGTTCGGCTGGACCGCCGACGAGAGGACGTCGTTCGATATCCTCGACCGGTTCTTCGACGCCGGCTTCAACACGATCGACACGGCCGACAGCTACAATCGCTGGGTGCCCGGGCATGTCGGCGGCGAGTCCGAGGCGATCATCGGCAAATGGCTGAAGAGCGGCGGCATCGCCCGTGACAAGGCGGTCATCGTCACCAAGGTCGGGTCCGACATGGGCCAGGGCAAGAAGGACCTGTCGGCCAAGTGGATCCTCGAAGAGGTCGAAAATTCGCTGCGCCGCCTGCAGACCGACCATATCGACCTCTATCTCGCCCACTGGCCGGACGAGACCGTGCCTTACGAGGAAACGCTCGGCGCCTTTGCCAAGCTGAAGGAACAGGGCAAGATCCGCGCGGTCGGCTGCTCCAACCTCGACGCGCAAATGCTGCAGGATAGTTTCGACGCTGCCAAGAAAGCCGGCCTGCCGCGCTACGACGTGCTGCAGCCGCAATACAATCTCTATGACCGCGACACGTTCGAAGGCCCGCTTGCGGATCTCTGCGTCGGCCAAGAGATCGGCGTCATCAACTATTACGGCCTCGCTTCCGGCTTCCTGACCGGCAAATACCGCGACAAGGCCGATACCGAAGGCAAGGCACGCGGCGGCCGGGCGCTCGGTTATCTCAACGACAAGGGCCTGCGCATCCTCGCAGCCCTCGACGAGATCTCGGTCGAGACCAATGCCGAGCCCGCCTCGATCGCGCTCGCCTGGCTGATCCAGACCCGCGGCGTCACCGCGCCGATCGCCAGCGCCACCAGCGTCGGCCAGCTCGACGCGATCATCGCCGCCGGTAACCTGACGCTCTCGGCCGACCAGATGAAGCTGCTCAACGAAGCCGGCGCCTGATCAATTCGGCGGGCGCCGCGAGACGCCCGTCAGTTTTCTGCGATCACAAAAGGAGGCTCTCATGAAAATGAGGAAGCTCGGAAAAGAACTGACCGTTTCCGCCGTCGGCCTCGGCTGCATGGGCATGAGCCACGGCTACGGCGGCCAGGACGAACAGGAGGCGATCAGGACGCTGCACCGCGCAGTCGATCTCGGCGTCAATTTCTTCGACACGGCAGAGGTCTACGGTCCCTTCAAGAACGAGGAATTGCTCGGCAAGGGGTTGAAGCCGTTCCGCGACAAGGTCGTCATCGCCACCAAATTCGGCTTCAGGATCGACCCAAATGCCTCCGACGCCAGGGCTATGTCCGGTCTCGACAGCCGGCCGGAACATGTGCGCGAAGTGGCGGAGGCCTCGCTGAAACGCCTCGGGGTCGAGGTGATCGACCTTTTCTACCAGCACCGGGTCGACCCGAACGTGCCGATCGAGGATACTGTGGGCGCGATGGCCGATCTGGTCAAGGAAGGCAAGGTGCGTGCGCTCGGCCTTTCCGAAGCGGGTGCCGCCGCCATCCGCCGCGCCCACGCGGTCCATCCGATCACGGCGCTGCAGAGCGAATATTCGCTTTGGACCCGCGAGCCGGAAGGAGAAATTCTCGACACCTGCCGCGAACTCGATATCGGTTTCGTGCCGTTCAGCCCGCTCGGCCGCGGTTTCCTCACCGGCAAGATTCAGAAGCCGGAGGATTTCGGTCCGGACGACTTCCGCAACACGCTGCCGCGCTTCAGCGCCGAGAACATGGCCGCCAATGCCGCCCTGGTGAAGATGCTGGAGGACATGGCAGTCCAGAAGGGCGTCACCGCCGCGCAGCTGGCGCTGGCCTGGGTTCTCGCGCAGGGCGATTTCATCGTGCCCATTCCCGGTGCCAGAAAAATCCCGCATCTGGAACAGAATGTTGCCGCCACGGAAATTTCGCTCTCGGCGGACGAGCTGAAGACGCTCGGTGATCTGCTGGCGCCGGAAAAATTCTCCGGGACCCGTTATGCGGCACAGGCCATGGCCTGGACCAATCGCTAAATTTGCACTTGCTAACGCAATCTCGGACTTCCATCTTTTCGTGTTAGTATGCTGGCGCTAACACGGGAGAAGATCGATGTCCGAGGAGCGCGCCGTTCAGGCGGTGATCCATCTCTATGTGGACGGAATGACGTTTGCGCATGAGGCGGCGCTCCGAAAGGCGTTCCACCCCAAAGCGTGTATCATCGGCAATTACGATGGTGCGGTCGAATGGCTGTCGCTCGACGATTTCATCGGGGCGGTTACCTCGGAAGGTGCAGCACCCGCCGATACCCAGCCGCTGATCCAGATCGAAGCGCTCGACGTCACCGGCGACGCGGCGACGGCGAAGGTCGTCGACCAGTTCGCCGGCATGCGGTTCTCGGACTATCTCTCGCTTCTGAAGATCGACGGCCGCTGGGTGATCGTCAACAAGCTCTATCACCTGCATTCCTGAACGGTCCGCCGTCGCTTACCGTTCAAGCGCCGGAAACCCGATGTAATGCTCGGAATGATCGCCTTCGTTGTTGGGCATCCCGATCTTGGTCAGTACGCCCCGCGGTTCGGCGAAGCTGCGGATACGCCGGGCGGGCTTTTCGTGCCACTGGATGTTCATCGCCCAGAGTTTCGGAAAGACCATGATCGACGAGTAAGGCAGGTGGTCGTGGATCCACCAAGCCATCTTCTGCCAGTCGCCGTCGTCGTGATAGGTGTCGACCAGCCAGGGGAAAACGACGCAGGCGGTGGCGCCCATGAAGCCCTTGGCATCGCGCCGATCCCAGATGTGGTCGGCGGCGGTATTGGCATTGGAGGAGCAATTGAGATTGTTCCTGTTGCCGAATTCGTTGACCTTAGCGCAGCGATAACCGGAGCGCAGATGCAATCGCCCGAACGTCGCCTGCAGCGGCTCCAGCAGTTCCTCGCAAAGGTGCCGGCCCGCCTCGATCGCCAGATCCGGGTCTTCGGGAATGTTCGGAATGGCGTAGAAATTGGCGATCTCCGAAAACAGGAAGTCGCGGAAGAAGAAGTTCTTCGACAGCCGCACCCGGCCGAGTTCCTCAAGCCCTTTCATCGATCCCGGTGTGCGCATCGTTCCTCCGACAAAAAAGCCTGCCCCACATCATCCGCGAGGCAGGCTATCTTTCAGAGGTGATTGAGGCCACCCGTTTCAGGCGCGCAAGGTACCGCCCGTAGTCTTTTCGACATTGGCGACGATCTTGGCCGTCAGCGTATCGAAATCCTCGTCGGTCAGCGTGCGCTCGACCGGCTGGATCAGCACTTCGACCGCGATCGACTTCCGGCCCTCGCCCAGCGAAGCTCCTTCGAACACGTCGAAGACGTTGACGCCGGTGATCAGCTTGCGGTCGGCGGTCGACGCCGCCTTGACGATCGCGCCGGCCTCGACATCGCTCGAAACCACGAACGCGAAGTCGCGCTTGACCACCTGGAAGGGCGAAAGCTCGAGCGGCGGCTTGGTGCGCGTCGCCTTCTTCTTCGGCTCCGGCATGGCATCAAGGAAAACCTCGAAGCCGCAGAGAGCGCCCGAGACGTCAAGAGCGCCGAGCGTCTTCGGGTGGAATTCGCCGAAATAACCGAGCACGACTTTCGGACCCATCTTGATGGTGCCGGAGCGACCTGGATGATACCATTCCGGCGCGCCCTTCTCGATCTGGACGTTGCCCATCGGCAGGCCGCAGGCTTCGAGTACCGCCAGCGCATCGGCCTTGGCGTCGAAGACGTCGACCGGCTTGCCGCCGCCCTTGGCAGTGTTCGACCAGAGGCGACCGGTGCCGTTGATCGTAGCCGTGCCGCGACGAATGCCGCCGGCAACGCGGCGCTGGCCTTCCGGCCTATCGCTTTCGTAAGTGCCGGACACCTCGAAGATCGCCACGTCACCAAAGCCCTTGTCGGCATTGCGCTGTGCCGCGGACAGCAGGCCCGGCAGCAGCGACGGCCGCATGTCGGACATGTCGGCTGCAATCGGGTTGGCGAGCTTCAGCGCCCGGGCGCCGCCGCCGAAGAGCTTTGCCTGATCTTCCGGAATGAACGACCAGGTGACGGCTTCCAGCATGCCGCGCGAGGCAAGCGCCCGCTTGGCGGTGCGGGTGCGGATCTGCAAGGTTGTCAGGATCTTGGCATTGACGCTCGAGAGTTTCTCGAGCGGCTCGGGCTTGATCTGGTCGACGCCATGAATGCGCATGACCTCTTCGACGAGGTCGGCCTTGCCGTCGACGTCGGGACGCCAGGAGGGTACGGTGACGGTAACGCGTTCACCGGAGCCTTCGACCGCGAAACCAAGTCGCGTCAGGATATGACGGCTTTCCTCGGTCGAGACTTCCAGGCCCGTCAGGCGTTTCACTTCCGCATAGGGGAAATCGACGATCTTCGGCTGATGGCCCTTGTAACCGACGACTTTCGCTTCCGCGGCCACGCCACCGCAGAGTTCCAGCACCAGCTGGGTGGTGCGGTCGAGGCCGGGAACCATGTATTCCGGATCGACGCCGCGCTCGAACCGGTAGCGCGCGTCGGTGATGATGCCGAGCGAACGGCCGGACTTGGCGATGTTGATCGGGTCCCAGAGCGCGGATTCGATCAGCACGTCGACGGTGTTCTCGTCGCAGCCGGAATGTTCGCCGCCCATGATGCCGCCGATCGATTCCACGCCGTTTTCATCTGATATAACGACGTTGCTGGGGTTCAGCTTGTATTCGCGCGTATCCAGCGCCAGCACCGTCTCGCCGTCCAACGCGCGGCGCACCGTCAGGTCGCCCTTCACCTTAGCGGCATCGAAGACGTGCATCGGCCGGCCATGGTCGAAGGTCATGAAGTTGGTGATATCGACCAGCGCGTTGATCGGGCGAAGCCCGATTGCCTTCAGCCGCTGCTGCATCCACAGCGGGCTCGGGCCGTTCCTGACGCCGCGCACGAGGCGCAGGCCGAAACCGGGGCAGAGCCGCTCGTCGTCGAGAATGATCTTGAGATCGACGGAAGTCTGGCCCTCGGTCTTGAAGTCCGGCCTTGCCTGAGGTTTCAGCGTGCCGAGGCCCGAGGCCGCCAGATCGCGGGCGATGCCGTGGATCGAGGTGCAGTCCGGACGGTTCGGCGTCAGGTTGATCTCGATGACCGGATCGTCGAGGCCGGCATAGGAGGCAAAAGGCGTGCCGACCGGCGCATCCTCGGCCAAATCGATGATGCCGTCGTGATTGTCGGACATGTCGAGCTCTTTTTCCGAGCACATCATGCCGTGGCTTTCGACGCCGCGGATATTGCCGACGGCGAGCGTGACATCGATCCCGGGAACGTAAGTTCCAGGTTTCGCGAAGGCGCCGATCATGCCGGCGCGTGCGTTGGGGGCGCCGCAGACGACCTGCACCGGCTTGCCGTCGCCGGCATCCACCATCAGCACCTTGAGCCGATCGGCGGACGGATGCTTTTCGGCCGAGAGAACTTTGGCAATGACGAACGGCTTGTAGGCCGCCTTGTCGTCGACGTCCTCGACTTCGAGGCCGATCGCAGTCAGTCGCTCGCAGATTTGGTCGAGGGTCGCATCCGTTTCCAGATGATCCTTCAGCCAGGAGAGTGTGAATTTCATCGTCGTTTCTCCCTTACGCGCTCAGGCCGCCGAACAAAGTCGGCATGTCGAGCGGGCGGAAACCGTAGTGGTTCATCCAGCGGACGTCGGCGTTGAAGAAGTCGCGCAGGTCCGGCATGCCGTATTTCAGCATGGCAATGCGGTCGAGGCCCATGCCCCAAGCAAAACCCTGGAACTCGTCCGGGTCGAGCCCGCCGGCGCGCAGCACGTTCGGGTGCACCATGCCGCAGCCGAGGATTTCCATCCAGTCGGTGCCCTCGCCGAACTTGACGATCGGGCCGGAGCGGTCGCACTGGATGTCCACTTCGAAGCTCGGTTCGGTGAACGGGAAGAAGGACGGGCGGAAGCGCATGGTGACGCTGTCGACCTCGAAGAAGGCCTTGCAGAACTCTTCGAGGATCCAGCGCATGTTGCCGACATGCGACTTGCGGTCGACCACCAGGCCTTCTACCTGATGGAACATCGGCGAGTGGGTGGCGTCACTGTCCTGGCGATAGGTCTTGCCGGGGATAATGATGCGGATCGGCGGCTTCTGCGATTCCATCGTGCGGATCTGCACCGGGGAGGTATGGGTGCGCAGGACCTTGCGCTCGCCATTCTCGTCGGGCTGGAAGAAGAAGGTGTCGTGCATCTCGCGGGCCGGATGGCCTTCGGGGAAGTTGAGCGCCGTGAAATTGTAGTAGTCGGTCTCGACATCCGGCCCCTCGGCGATCGAGAAGCCCATGTCGCCGAAGATGGCGGTGATCTCGTCGACGATCTGGCTGATCGGATGAATGCGGCCGCGCTCGGCCGGCGATGAGCGCACCGGCAGCGAGATGTCGACCGTCTCGGCCTTGAGACGCGCCTCGATCGCCGCGTCCCTCAGCACCGTCTTGCGCTCGGCGATGGCGTCGGTGATCTCGCTTTTCAGCGCGTTGATCGCCGCGCCGCGGGTCTGGCGTTCTTCCGCCGACATCGAGCCCAGCGTCTTCAGGAGCTCGGAGACGGAGCCCTTCTTGCCGAGAGCGCCGACGCGCACGGCCTCGATCGCCGCCTCGTCACTGGTGCCGGCGATTTCCGCCAGGAGCGAAGTTTTCAGGTTTTCCAGATCGGACATGGTTTCTTCCGTTTGATGCTCGGCGAGATGCATGGCGAGGTCGTGACGGCTGTTTTGGGGAATGACGTGCGGGGATGCCAAAAGAAAAACCCGCGCCAGCCGTAACCAGCGCGGGTTTCCCAAAATCAGTAAAGCTAATTAAGCTTGGGAAGCGCTGGTTAACGAACCGCGCTTTCAAACTCGTTGGTGGTGCCGGCGTCCTTGAGGTACTCAAGAGCCTTCTTCGAAGCGGCAACCAGAGCACCGAATGCTTCCGGCTCATGGATTGCCATGTCGGAGAGAACCTTGCGGTCGACTTCGATACCGGCCTTGTTGAGACCGTCGATGAAGCGGCCGTAGGTCAGGCCGGATTCGCGAACGGCAGCGTTGATACGCTGAATCCACAGGGCGCGGAAATTGCGCTTCTTGACGCGACGGTCGCGCGTAGCGAACTGACGCGAACGATCGACGGCAGCCTTGGCGGCCCGGATCGTATTCTTGCGGCGGCCGTAGAAGCCCTTGGCTGCCTTCAAAGTCTTGGTGTGCTTGGCGCGGGAAGTGACGCCCCGTTTTACGCGTGCCATGTCATGATCTCCTTAACTGATCCAAAAGTGACGAGGGTCTCAGAGACCGTTCGGCAGGTAGTTCTTGATAACCTTCTTGCCATCGGGTTCGGCAAGGATCATCGTTCCGCGCGCATCGCGGATGAACTTGTTGGACCGCTTGATCATGCCGTGGCGCTTACCAGCGGCGGCTGCAACGACTTTGCCGGTGGCGGTGATCTTGAACCGCTTCTTGGCAGCCGATTTCGTCTTCATCTTGGGCATTTTGCTACTCCAGTTTTGTATCGAAACCACAGACGATGCTGGTTTCAAGCATTTAGAACAGCCACGGCATGCCCTGCCGGACCGTTCGGAACGCGCGCTTATAACCGCAGTCGGTCAAAAGCGCAATGGGAAAGAAAAACGCGGCAAAAGCCCGGCCGAAATGCCGGCAAATCCGCTAAAGGCAAATGGTGGGCGCTTATTTCGGCGCCAGCACCATCATCATCTGGCGGCCTTCAAGCTTCGGCTCGGCTTCCACCTTGGCGATTTCCGTGGTGTCGTCCTTCACCTGAAGCAGGAGCTTCATGCCGAGTTCCTGGTGGGCCATTTCGCGGCCGCGGAACTTCAGCGTCACCTTGACCTTATCGCCCTCTTCAAAGAAGCGGTTCATCGCCTTCATCTTCACGTCATAGTCATGCGTGTCGATGTTGGGACGCATCTTGATTTCTTTGATTTCGACGATCTTCTGCTTCTTGCGGGCTTCTGCCGCTTTCTTCTGGTTCGCATATTTCAGCTTGCCCAGGTCGAGGATCTTGCACACCGGCGGCTCGGTGTTCGGCGAGATCTCGACGAGATCGAGGCCGGCGTCCTCAGCCATCTTGAGAGCCTGCTCGGTCGGAACGATACCAAGGTTCAAGCCTTCGGCATCGATAAGCTGGACCTTGGGAATGCGAATTTCCCGGTTGGAGCGCGGCCCGTCCTTAACAGGGGCATCGGTTTTGAATGGTCTGCGGATGGTCGTATTCTCCTAGATTGTTTCGGCACCGCAGCGACACATCGAGAGCGTCCGGCTTGCGGCCGACGGCAATGTCGTGATCGCTACGGCGAAGTCAATAGCATAGCCGCGCGAAAAAATCACCTGCTGTCCTATGCCTAAGAATCTGTTTTATAAGCGCGGCAAAACCTCAGGATTCCACCATGACCGAAGCAGCCAATCTCACCCGCAAAACGATCACCGTCGGCTCCGGAACATTTGCGCGGGAGATCGCAATCCTCCACCGTGGCTCAAGCAAGAGGAAGCCGGGGCCTGCCTTCGTCTGGCTCGGCGGCTACCGGTCGGACATGACAGGCACCAAGGCCGTCGAACTCGACGCGCTTGCCGGCGAACTCGGGCTCGCGGCGATCCGGTTCGACTATTCGGGGCATGGCGTTTCCGGCGGCGCCTTCCGCGAGGGCACGATCTCGCGCTGGCTGGAAGAGGCAATCGCCGTCCTTGACGATATCAAGCCGAAACGGGTCATCCTGGTCGGCTCGTCGATGGGCGGCTGGATCGCGCTGCGCCTCGTGCAGGAATTGAAGAAGCGCAAGAAGGCTGCGAAGGTCGACGGCATCGTGCTGATCGCGCCGGCGCCGGATTTCACGGCGGAACTCATCGAGCCGAATCTCACCGAAGCCGAACGGCAGTCGCTTGCGGAGCGCGGTTATCTCGAGGAGCGGTCCGAATACAGCCCGGAGCCCAATATCTATACACGCGCCCTCATAGAGGACGGCCGCAGCAATCGGGTCATGACCGGCATTATAGAGACGGGCTGCCCGGTCCACATCCTGCAGGGCATGAAGGACCCGGACGTGCCTTATGCCCACGCATTGAAGGTCGTCGAGTTCCTGCCGGCCGACGACGTCGTCCTGACGCTGATCCGCGACGGAGATCACCGGCTCTCCAGGCCCCAGGACATCGAAAAATTGCGGGCTGCGGTCTCGGCCCTAATATTTAATGATTAAATTTTGGGCTGATACAAAAATGTTGCAGCCTTAACCATAATGCGAGCGATGAGCCGTTAACAAAACTCACCGATTGACTCTCTCTCCCGTCCGCCCTTAACGTTTCATTAGGATTTGAAGGGACGGGTCCATGATGATAGCCTTGCAGGCGCGGCGTATAGCCGTGATCCTAGTTAGCGTACTTGTACCAGTGAGTGCTGCAGTTCCGGCTCCAAGGCCAATGGCCGCGATGGTCACCGGTGCCGTTACCTCCCAGCCAATCGGCCATTACGAATTCTGTCATAAATATGCGACGGAATGCTCTATCAAGAGCCGCTCCGCTCCCTCCCCCAAGGTCAGCGCCAAAGGCTGGGCTGCCGTCCGCCAGATCAACCGGGCCGTCAACGCGCGTTACATCGCCAAGACCGACAAGGAAGTCTACGGCCGCGAAGAGGTCTGGAGCTATCCAAGCAATTTCGCCGATTGCGAGGACTTTGCGCTCGAGAAGCGCAAGGAACTCGCGGCGCAAGGCTTCGCCCTTTCCGATCTCCTGATGACCGTTGTCCGCAAGCCGGACGGCGAAGGCCATGCGGTCCTGACGTTGCGCACGTCGGACGGGGATTTCATCCTCGACAACCTCGATAACGAGGTGAAGCCCTGGTTTGCAACGCCCTACACCTTCCTGAAGCGTCAGGCCTCGTTCAACACGGGACGCTGGGTCACCATCGAAAACGGCCGCGACCTGCTGGTCGGTGCATTGAAATAACCTGCACCCTTGAGTACAGATTGACATTCGCCCGCATCATCCAGGTTGCGGGCGAATGTTTTTGGTGTCGCCTTGTCGGAAGACATTTCCCCGATGCATCCAACCTGCTAGGAGGGAATCTCTGAAACCGGAGCGGGTTGTGCGTGACGATGTGAAACCAGGCTTGCCACACGCGGCCCGTGCAACGAGGCCCACCCTCCCGATCCTGCTGACCGGCTTGTTCGCCCTCGCCCTGCTGGCGGTCGCCGGCCTTATTATCCTCGAAAACTACCGGACGGCCCTGAAGGAAGGCGAAGCTCGCGCGCTCTCGTCCGCGCATGTGGTCGCGGCTCACCTGGAGTGGATGATCGAAGCAAGCGACCAGGCCCTGCGGCGTATCGGAACCGAGGTGGGAGATCGACCGATCGATGGTTCGCCCGGGCTTGCAGCCGACCTGTCGCGGGCTGTCGGACAACTGCCGGCGGGTTTTCAATATTCGCTTCTGGATGACACCGGCGTGGTCCGCTTTTCCAGTGTCGGCGGGAATGCACCTGGAAATGCATCCGACGATCACAGCGCGCGTGCATATTTCAGCAGGCTGAGGGATGGCCAGGAGCTGACTTTCACCCGACTGCTCGAAAACGAAACTGCCGGCAAGCCATCCTTCACCGTCGCGCGGCGGATCGAGCAAGACGGTATTTTCCGGGGCATTGCCAGCATTACCATCCCGAACGAGAGCCTGGACGGTTTCTGGGCGTCGATGGGGCTCGGGCCGAACTCTACGATTTTGATCATCAGGGATGACGGGTGGCTGATGGCCCGACGGCCGGCGACAACGCGCCCGATCGATCTCAGTACGACCGCGTGGTACCCGATGACGCGCCAAATGCCCACCGGCTTCTACCACAGTCCGGTCTCGCCGATCGACGGCCATGCCCGCATCGTCGCCTTCTGGAAGGTCTCCGGCTGGCCGCTCATCGCCCTTGCGGCCATCGCACGGCAGGAAATTCTCGACCAGTTCTGGCGCAATCTCCTTTCGGACACGCTGGTCATGCTGCCGTTGATGGCGCTGCTGGTCCTCGGCGCCCTCTGGATCAACCGCCTTCTCTATCGCACTTCGGCCCGCAACGAAGAACTGGAGCAGGCGGTGGAGCGCAACCGCTTCCTGCTGCGAGAAATTCATCACCGGGTGAAGAACAATCTCCAGGCGGTGCTGGCGCTCGTGCGGCTGCAGGCCTTGCCGGTCGACGCGCGCGACGACATGACGAGACGCATCGCGGCGATGATCGCCGTGCATGAGCAGATCTACCAGAACGATCAGTTCGAACAGGTCGAGGTGGCGCCCTACGCTACCAAGCTGATCACCGACATCGCCTCGGGCTACGAGACGCCCGTCGTGCTCGACCTCAGGCTGCAGCCGCTGACCGTCGATCGCGAGCAGGCCTTGCCGCTCGGGATGATCATCAACGAGGTCGTTTCAAACTCGTTCAAATATGCCTTTGCCGGTCGTCAAGGCGGCAGTCTTTCCGTCGAACTCCGCGAAGACGGCGACAATCTGAGCCTTGTCATTCGCGACGACGGGCCGGGCATCGAGGCCTTCAATCGGGCCGGCGGAATGGGCAGCAAGCTGATCGCCAATTTTGTCAAGCAACTCGGCGGGCATTTCACTACCCACAACGACGGCGGTGCGGTGTTTTCGCTCGAGGTGCCACGGGTCAGGGCGCCGCAAGCGGCGGCGTGACGCTCTTGCCAGCAGCTTCCCGACCGCGCGTTTGATCTCAGGGAGTTTGCCGCACCGGATCCCGGCCCTTCGCTTTGGGCTCAGGGCGTTCGAAGCTGCAATCGATTCACCGGATCGATTGCTCGGGCTCCGCCCGATCGCTTCTCACCCATTCCCGATCAGGATGCCTGCGGCGAGCACCAGCGACCCGCCGAACACCACCTGGACGACTGCCCTCAGGAACGGTGTTTCCATGTAGCGGTTCTGGATAAAGGCGATCGCCCAGAGTTCGAAGAAGACGATGATCGCGGCGACGATGGTCGCGGTCCAGAAATGCGGGATGAGGTAAGGCAGCGTGTGGCCGAGGCCGCCGAGCGCCGTCATGATGCCGGAGGCAAACCCGCGTTTGATCGGCGAACCGCGTCCGGAAATCTTCCCGTCGTCGTGCGCGGCTTCGGTGAAGCCCATGGAAATGCCCGCACCGACCGAGGCCGACAGGCCGATCAGGAAGGTCGACCAGGTGTCGCCCGTTGCGAAGGCCGCCGCGAAGATCGGCGCCAGCGTCGAGACCGAACCGTCCATCAGCCCGGCGAGACCCGGTTGCACATAGGTGAGGATGAACTGGCGGCGGGCGGTCTCGTCTTCCTCCGTCTTCACGTCGTCGGTCACATGCTTGTCGCCGAGCATGCGGGCGATATCCTCATGCCCCTGTTCGGCAATCGCCAGGTCGCCGAGCAATTGCCGCGTCGAGGCGTCAGAAACCTGCTTTACCGCTTCGGTATAAAACCGGAAAGCCTGTCGCTCCATGGCTTCCGCCTGTTCCCGGATAGTGTCGAGCGACAGGTTGCGGGTCAGCCAATCCGGTTTGCGTTCGTAGAAACCGCGCACATGTTCGCGGCGGATCAGCGGGATGCGTTCGCCGAAGCGTGAGCGAAACATCTCGATTAGCATGTTCTTATGGGTCTGCTCGACCTCCGCCATATCTTCGAACACCTTGGCGGATGCGGGAAACTGATCCTTGAGATTGTCCGCATAAGCGAGATAGATCCGCGCATCCTCCTCTTCCGAAGCGATGGCGAGCGCCAGGATTTCCTTCTCGTCGAGGGAGGCGAATGGGCGCTTGGAATTGGTAAGGAGACGGGCGAGCATGAAAACCTCTATTAGAATAATTCTAAACTAAAGCGTCGTCTGAAAACTTCAAGGGATTTATGCTCTCCCTGCGATCTAAAGGCGGTGGGAACGGCTGGCGCAATATTCGGAAAGATTTGCTGCGCTGCAGCGTAATCTTCTGGATTTTTTTCTTGCTGTTCCCGAAACGAAAGGACTATGAGCTGCGCCGCGCGGGCCAAAATCCGGGCACCTCCCAAAGTTTAGAAGGCACAAATCCGATGAACCGCAGAAACTTCTTCCGGCAGGCCGCGACCGCCGGCGTGGGCGCCGCTGCAGCGACCGCGCTCGCAGCGCCTGCCATTGCCCAGGAATCTCCGAAGATCACCTGGCGCATGACCTCGTCGTTCACCAAGAACACCGACATCCTCTGGTCCGCCGCCACCGACATCGCCGAAAGCGTCAAGGAAGCCTCGGACGGCAACTTTACGATCCACACCTTCGCCGCCGGCGAAATCGTGCCGGCTCTGCAGGCCGCCGATGCCGTTTCCAACGGCACAGTCGAAATGGCGCATACCTGCGCCTATTATTATATCGGCAAGGACCCGACGTTTGCGCTCGGCACCGCCGTTCCGTTCGGTCTCAACGCCCGCCAGACCAATGCATGGTTCTCGGTCGGCGGGGGCAACGAGCTGCTCAACGACTTCCTTGGCGGCTACAATCTCTTCGCGCTGCCGGCCGGCAATACCGGTGCCCAGATGGGCGGTTGGTATCGCAAGGGAATCAACACGATCGAGGACCTCAAAGGGCTGAAGATGCGTATTGCAGGCCTCGCAGGCCAGGTGATGCAGAAGCTCGGCGTCACGCCGCAGCAGATCGCTGGTGGCGACGTCTATGCGGCGCTCGAAAAGGGCACAATCGACGCCACGGAATTCGTCGGTCCCTATGACGACCAGAAGCTCGGCTTCGTGAAGGTCGCCAAGTACTATTATTATCCGGCCTGGTGGGAAGGCGGCCCGGCCGTCCACGCCTTCATGAACAAGGACAAGTTCAACGCCCTTCCGAAGAGCTACCAGCGCATGATCAAGGATGCATGCGCCAATGCCAACCAGAACATGCTTTCGCGCTACGACACCAGCAACGCCAAAGCGTTGCGCCAGCTCGTTTCGGAAGGCGCCGTCCTGAAGCCGTTCAGCCCGGAAATCCTCGAAGCCAGCTACAAGGCTGCGCTCGAAGTCTATGCCGAACTCAACGCCAAGAACGCCGCCTTCAAGAAGATCTATGACAGCCAGCAGGCCTTCAAGAAGGAAGGCTATCTCTGGAACCAGATCGCCGAATACAGCTATGACACCTTCATGATGGTGCAGCAGCGCAAGGGCACGCTGTAATCATCGATTGAGGTTGAGCATCAAAGCCCGGAGCGAACCTCCGGGCTTTTCACTTTTCAGCCTTCGACCAGTTCGGCATCGCCAACCATCCTGTCCCGCAGGCGGCCGACATCGCGGGCCGGCGAGGCGCCGAACTGGCGGGCATATTCGCGGCTGAACTGGGTGACGCTCTCGTATCCCACTGAAAAGGCGACCCGCGCCGTATCGCCCGCTTCGGCCAGCAACCGGCGACGGGCTTCGTGCAGGCGGATGCTTTTCTGGTACTGGATCGGGCTCATGGCAGTCACGTCCTTGAAGTGGCGATGAAAGACCGAAGCACTCATGCCCGCAACCCGCGCCAATTCGTCGACCCTGAGCGGCGCATCGAAATACGTGCGGATATGACCGATCGCCCTGCGGATATGGCCAAGCCGGCTCTCCGGCCGCACCAGCTGGCGGATCGCTGCCCCCTGCGGCCCTTGCAGCAATCGATAGAGGATTTCCCGCTCGATCAGCGGACCGAGCACACGAATATCCTGCGGCCGTTCGATCAACCGCGCAAAGCGCAGGAAGGCCTCAGCGAGTTCCGGCGTTACGGGGCTCACCCCGAAACAGGCGCCGCAGCAGACAACGGCGTCGTCCGGCATGTCGATCAGGATTTCGGCAATTGCGGCCATGTCGAGCGTCAGACTGAGCGCAAGGTAGGGCTGTTCGGGGCTCGCATCGACAATCTGCCCCGAGGCCGGCACTTCGACGGAGGAGACGAAGTAGCTCGCACTGTCGTAATGCATCGCCTGGTCGCCGATCACCACGCATTTCGATCCCTGCAGAACAAGGCAAAGCATCGGTTCGTATACGCCGGGCAGCATGCTGGTCGGGTTCGTTCCCTTCATGATGACGAGGCGCGGCACCGCCGTTTCGGTGCGGCGGCCGACAGCATGTCGCGAGACCAGATCGCGGATTTCATCCATGGGTTTCGTCATGACCCTTGAGATGCCAACAGACTGCCGCGGGCGCAAGAGCTGCCGCCGATGCAAGATCCGCAGTCGGGAGGATTAGGCAAGAAATCGGCAGTTCTTGGCTCACGTCCGGACCGGACATGCCTCCATCTGTGGCCTGCAACCACAGGAGCATTGCCCATGACCAAACAGAAGACAGCACTCGTCACCGGCGCCAACAGGAGCATCGGCTTCGAGATCGCAAGACGGCTCGCCACCGAGGGATATCGCGTCTGGCTCGGCAGCCGCGATGTCGGCCGCGGCGAAGAAGCGGCGCAGAAACTGCGCGACCAAGGGCTCGACGCGCATGTCCTGCAGCTCGACGTCACCAGCGACGAAAGCGTCACCTCGGCCATCGCGGAACTCAGCCGCCAGACAGACCATCTCGACGCGCTCGTCAACAATGCCGGCATCGCCGACAGCTTTACGCACCAGCCCTTCGACGAGCCTATCGATGTCGTAAAAGCGGTTTACGAGGTGAATACGTTCGGCCCGATCCGTATCACCCAGGCGGCGCTGCCACTGCTCAAGGCATCCGGCGCAGGACGTGTCGTCATGCTCAGCAGCGAACTCGGCTCGCTCCAGGCTCTGCTCGACCCGCAAAACCAGTTCTACGCCATCAATGCGCTGGGCTACAATTCGTCCAAGACGGCGCTCAATGCGGTTACCGTGGCGTTCGCCAAGGCGGCGGCGCCCTTCGGTATCAAGGTCAATGCGGCCGATCCGGGTTACACCAAGACCGACATGAACGGCCATTCGGGTTATCGCACCGTCGAACAGGCGGCGGAAGCGCCGGTGCGGCTTGCCACGCTGGGTCCAGACGGCCCGACGGCCGGCTATTTCTTCGACGACCAAACTCTTCCCTGGTGAATTGGACGTCTTGAGCGCAATTGCCCGGTCGGCCTCGAGATCGACCGGGCGTCAGTGCGACTTTTTGGAATTTCCTTGCCGTTCCCGAAATGAAAGGATTATGAGCAAACCGAGAGCCCGGACAGGCCGCGCGCACTTCGCTTCGAGGAGGATTTCATGGATCGCAGACATTTCTTCAAGCAGGCCGCCACGGCCGGGGTCGGCGCCGCTGCCGCAACCGCGCTTGCCGCCCCGGCGATTGCCCAGGAAAGCCCCAGGGTCAACTGGCGACTGACTTCTTCTTTCCCGAAGAGCCTCGACATCATCTTCAACGCCGCCAACCAGATCGCCGACAGCGTCAGGAACGCCACTGACGGCAAGTTCACCATCCAGACATTCGGGGCCGGCGAAATCGTGCCGCCGCTGCAGGCGGCAGACGCGGTTGCCAACGGTACGGTCGAAATGGCCCATACCTGCTCCTATTATTACATCGGCCAGGATCCGGCGTTTGCGCTCGGCACCGCCATTCCCTTCGGCCTCAACGCCCGCATGACCAATGCATGGTTCACGGCAGGCGGCGGCAACGACCTGATCAACGAGTTCCTGGCCCCGCGCAACCTCTATGCCCTGCCCGCCGGCAATAGCGGCACCCAGATGGGCGGCTGGTTCCGCAAGGAAATCAACACGATCGATGACCTCAAGGGCCTCAAGATGCGGATTGCCGGCCTCGCAGGCCAGGTGATGCAGAAGGTCGGCGTCACGCCGCAGCAGATCGCCGGCGGCGACGTCTATGCGGCACTCGAAAAGGGCACGATCGACGCCACGGAATTTGTTGGTCCTTATGACGACCAGAAACTCGGCTTCGTGAAGGTCGCCAAATATTACTACTACCCGGCATGGTGGGAAGGCGGCCCGGCCATGCATGCCTTCTTCAATCTCGAAAAGTTCAAGGGCCTGCCGAAAAGCTACCAGCAGATCGTCACCGACGCCTGCGCCGCGGCGAACATGAGCATGCTTGCCAATTACGATGCCCACAACGCCACCGCGCTGAAGAAGCTCGTCGCCGAAGGCGCGATCCTGAAGCCCTTCAGCCGCGAGATCATGGACGTCTGCTTCAAGGCGGCAATGGAAACCTATGCCGAACTCTCGGCCAAGAGCCCGGCTTTCAAGAAGATCTACGACAGCCAGCAGGCATTCAAGAAGGACGCCTATCTCTGGGCCCAGATCGCCGAATATTCCTACGATACCTATATGATGACGCAGCAGCGCGCCGGCGCGCTCTGACCGTCCCATCGTATGACATGCCCCAAGCCCGGAGCGACCCTCCGGGCTTGGCGTTTGAAAAACGGTCGCCAATGCGTCAGCATCGGCTTCCAAACCGGCCAAAGCGGTTGCTATTTTCAATATTGCATTGTAAAATCATGTCGTTGATTGAGCAGATCGGCATTGCCGTTGAGCGCCCGGAAAATTAAATCTCCGTGGCAGCATTGATTATCAACGGATAAAGCTTATATTGACGCTATCGAAAATTGCTTGCGACCTTTGTTCACGGGCCTGGTGCTCAGTCAGATTTCCTCTCAAATATCGATCAAAGCGGACGGAATACTGTCCGCAATCTCTAACGATTGAAAGGAAATCGTTATGAATACTGGCACCGTAAAGTGGTTCAATAGCACCAAGGGTTTCGGCTTCATTCAGCCTGATGACGGCGCGACGGACGTTTTCGTTCACGTTTCTGCTGTTGAACGTGCCGGCATGTCTTCCCTGACGGAAGGTCAGAAGATCTCCTACGAGATTGTTCGCGACCGCAAGTCCGGCAAGAGCTCCGCCGACAACCTCCGGGCCGCATAAGGATGTCATTCGCCTCGGCTGACCACGGATGTACTGGCAGCGACGGCTTGAATGACGGGAAGAGGTCGGGGTAACGCCCGGCCTTTTTGTTTTGCCCCGGCTTTCGGCCGGTTCAAGGAGAACACGATGAGCGCAAATGTCTATGCCATAGGCGATAACATCGTCCTCAAGGCAGGCCTTACCCGGACCGCCACTGGCGACCGGACATGCCGCGTCGTGGGCCTTTTGCCGGCCGCCGATCGCGGTGAAAACCAATATAGGGTACGTTTCGGCAGCGAGAATTTCGAGCGCCGGATCGTTGAAAGTGATATCGACACTTCCGAGACCGCATCGTCCGCCAAGAAGGACGAGGCTTGCGCCGACGCTCCGAGCGGACCGTGGCTGAAGCCGTCGAGCATTCGCATTGGCAAGTGATTCAACACTTTGATCGAACGCGGGATCTGCCCGCAATGGAAAGGATTTAGTTTGCAGGTTCTAGTCAGAGACAACAACGTCGAGCAGGCACTCCGGGTGCTGAAGAAGAAGATGCAGCGCGAAGGCGTCTTCCGCGAGATGAAGGCGCGCAGCGCCTACGAGAAGCCCTCCGAAAAGCGGGTACGCGAAAAGGCTGAAGCCGTTCGCCGCTACCGCAAGCTGGCGCGCAAGAAGATGCAGCGCGAAGGCCTCCTGCCGGCTCCCAAGAAAGTGGTCCGTCCGGCGCGCGGATAATTTGTCAGCCGCACGGACATCCCATCAGGAAGGAGGATATTATGGCCGCCACCAAGGACGAATTCTTCAATCCCACCAAGCTTTCCGCGCGTGACAAAGCCGCTGCGACAGATCACACCGCGCGCTCTATCATTAGTGCGGAAGCGACCCAGCGGGAAAAGAAAACCGAGAAATTGAGGCAGCTTCGTCTCGAACGCGAAGCTGCGGAGCCTGCTCCGGCCCCGGCTCGAGCCAAGGGCCGCAAGGCCCCAGCCGATCACTGAATTTCAAAAAGCCCGGAATTTTCCGGGCTTTTTGCTGTGTGGCTCACAGTCCGGGAGTTGCTCAGGCCGCCTGGAGCTGCGCCGGCTGGCGCGGCAGCGGCGGAAAGGCGAGAGCGATCGCCACTGCCCCGAGGCCGACCAGTGCCGAGCCGAAGAACAGCCAGTCATAATTTGCGAAATGATCGAAGGCCCAGCCGCCGGCCAGAGGTCCGAAGGCCATGCCGAGGCTCGACAGCATGGTCGCCGCACCGAACACGGTGCCCATGATCTTCGGCCCGAAATACTCCCGCGCCAGCACCGCATAGAGCGGCATCACGCCGCCATAGGTACCGCCGAAGATCACCGCCAAGGTGTAGAACTGGCCGAGATCGGTCACCATCGTGTAGGCTGCGATGACAACCGCCTGGATCATCAGCCCGCCGATCAGCACCGGTTTGACGCTTAGCCGGTCGGCAAGCACGCCGAACAGAATGCGGCCGCCGAGGCCGGCCGCGCCCTCGACGCTGTAGATGCTGACCGCCGCCATCGGCGCCACGCCGCAAAACATCGCATAGCTCACCATGTGGAAGATCGGGCCGGAATGGGCAGCACAGCAGGCGAAGAAGGTAAAACCGAGCACCAGGAACTGCGGCGAACGAAACACCCGCGACAGCGGCATGCCGGCACCTTCGGCCTGGGGCTCGGAGGCGCCGCCGCCGGGGGCGGCCACGGCCGGCGGATTGCGGACCAGGAAGGCCGTCGGCAGGAGCAGTATCCAGGCGCCGATGCCGATGAAGAGCATCGCCAGGCGCCAGTCGTCATAGGCGGTGATCAGCCAGCGTGCAAAGGGCGAAATGGTCATCGGCGCCATGCCCATGCCAGCCGATACCAGCGAGACCGCCAGGCTGCGATGCTCGTCGAACCAGGACATGGTGACGGCGATCATCGGAGCGAAGAAAGCGCTGGCGGAAAGCCCGATTAGGCAACCATAGATCAGCTGGAAGGCGATGAGGCTTTGCGTCTGGCTGGCGAGCACCAGCGCCAGACCGAGAAGTGCGGCCCCGATCAGCACGACGATACGGGCGCCAAATCGGTCGCTCAACGTGCCCCACATGAAGCCGCCGAGGCCCATGACGACGAAATTGAGCGTCATGGCGCTCGAAATGCCGGCACGCGACCAGCCGGTCGCCTTGGCGATCGGCTCGATAAAGATGGCCAGCGAGAACATCGTGCCGACGGCGACGCAGCCCATCAAGGCGCCGGCAGCGACGATCACCCAACGATAATTGCTACTCATGTCTATTCCCCTAGGTCACAGGTTCCGAAATCCGGACAGATTTCGCAGCATCGCGATGCCCATCCTTGAACCGAGGACGTTCGGCTCCCCTCTTCCCCGACAGACCCAACCGATTTTTTTTCGCAACCGGATTTTGGAGCCTACAACAAAAAGCCCCGCACGCGGCGGGGCTTTCCAAATCTGTTGATCGTGGTGACGTCCTAGCTGCTGCCGGTGTTGGGGCGGTTCTTGCCGACATTGGTATTCGTCGATGCCGTTTTGCCGTCCGGGTTCTGGCCGTAATAGGTGCCGCCGAGGTGGCCACCGGCACTGGTGTTCTCCACCTGGCGTTCGGCGCGTTTTACGGCCTCTTTCACGTCACTCTTGCTCATATCTGCCTCCAGCTTTGGGGTTGGTGACAGAAAGGTAACCGTCCGGTGTGCCAAGTGTTCCCCTTTTAGTTTGTCGGACCGCGCCGCAAAGGCCGGCAGCGGCATTCACGAGAGGGCTTTTCTCTTGACGAAGAGCAAACATGGCCCTATTGGGGAACGATCGTTTCCTAATCAAGCCGACATCATGGATATCAACACCGCGATGCGCCCGCCGGGCCGCCCCCGCGAATTCGAGATCGAAGAAGCGCTCGACAAGGCGATCGTCGTCTTTTCCGAGAGAGGCTATCACGCCGCCTCGATTTCGGGACTGAAGGACGCCATGGGGCTTGCCGCCGGCAGTCTCTACAAGGCGTTCAAGGACAAGAAAGCGATCTTTCTGGCGAGCTTCGACCGCTACAAGCAGGTCCGCAACGCGCTTCTCGACCAGGAGCTGGCCGAAGGCGCAAACGGCCGCGACAAGGTTTCCCGCATGCTGCGCTTCTATGCCGAAGCCTCGCATGGCGTAAGCGGGCGGCGCGGCTGCCTGGTCGTCGGAACGGCGATCGAACTTGCGGTCTACGACACCGAGGCCGCCGAACGGGTCGGCCGATCCATGGCCCGCAGCGAAGCCCTGTTCGATACCCTGATCCGCGAAGGCCAGGCAGACGGATCGATCCCGGCAGCGATCGATCCGGCCGCCACTGCCCGCCTTCTGCTTTCCGTCACCCAGGGCTTGAGGGTGCTGGGCAAGACTGGCCCGAACCGCGACCGCGCCTTTTCCGTGGTCGATACGGCCATGAAACTTCTCGACTGATTCTTATCCGATCCTTCCTCCCAAGGAGCATATAATGACCACCAATTCCGCAACGATGGCCACTCCGGCGGCTGCATCGGGACTATCCGCCGCGATGACCTTCGTGATGGCCGCGGCTTGCGGGCTCATCGCCGCCAATCTCTATTATTCCCAACCGCTGGCGGGCCCGATCGCTGCCTCGATCGGTCTTCCGGCGCATGCGACAGGCCTTATCGTGACGCTGACGCAGATCGGCTATGGCCTCGGCCTGTTGCTGGTGGTGCCGCTCGGCGACCTTCTCGAAAACCGCCGGCTGATCCTCACCATGATCGGCGTGGCCACCGTGGCATTGCTCGGCGCCGGCCTGTCGAGCGCATCCATTCCGTTCCTCGCCGCGTCGCTGGCGATCGGCGTCGGCTCGACCGCCGTACAGATGATCGTGCCGTTCGCCGCCAGCCTGGCGAACGACGCTAATCGCGGCCGGGTGGTCGGCAATGTTATGAGCGGGCTGATGATCGGCATCATGATGGCCCGGCCGGTCTCGAGCTTCATTGCCGAGCTCTCCTCCTGGCACGTCGTGTTCTTCCTATCGGCAGCTGTCATGATCGGGCTCGGCTTCGTGCTTGCCGCCCGCCTGCCGAAGCGGATGCCGCAGACCAAGCTCTCCTATTTCGCCCTGCTCGCATCGATGGGTCGCCTTTATGCAACCGAGCCGGTCCTGCGCCGCCGGGCATTCTACCAGGCCTGCCAGTTCGCCACCTTCAGTCTGTTCTGGACGGTGACGCCGCTGGTCCTCGCCGGCCCCGCCTTCCACCTCAGCCAGGCCGGCATCGCACTCTTTGCATTGGCTGGCGTCGCGGGCGCCATCGCCTCGCCGATCGCCGGACGCCTTGCCGACCGGAATCTCGGGAAGCCTGCGACGGTATTCGGCATCGCCGCCGTCGCCGTCGCCTTCCTGATCACCCATATCGCACCGGAAGGCTCGGTCGTAGCGCTTGCGCTCCTAACGCTTGCCGCCATCCTGCTCGATTTCGGGGTGACGATGACGCTCGTGATCGGCCAGCGGTCGATCTACAATCTCGGCGCAGACCTGAGAAGCCGGTTCAACGGCCTCTACATGGCGACCTTCTTCTGCGGCGGCGCGATCGGCTCTGCCGTCGGCGCCTGGGCCTTTGCCGAAGGCGGCTGGCTGCTCGCCTCCTCGCTCGGCCTTGCCCTGCCGGTCATCGCCTTCCTCTATTTCCTGACGGAAAAGCGTGCCAAGGTTTGAGGCGACAGGACAGGATCACGTTCGAGGACGACCTCGAACGTGATCGAGGTCGTCAATATGCCATCCTCCTGCCAGGTCAGCCTTCTTTCTCAGATCGAACGAGGCTCCCATGCGACCCACCCTTCGCCTTTTTGCTCTTCTGCTGGCGGGTATCAGCAGTTCCCTCGCCCTTGCCGCTGACCCTGTCGGCGTCCGGAAGATCAGCGTGGTTTCGCCTGAACACGACCGGGCACTTGCGGTAACCGTCTGGTATCCGTCAAAGGGCGACGGCGAAACGACGTCCATCGGCGACAACCGGATTTTCGAGGGATCGCCTGCATCGAAGAACGCGTCCCTCGAAAGCGGTCGCTTTCCGCTCGTGCTGCTGTCCCATGGCTCCGGCTCCCGCGCCGAAGGCATGGCCTGGATTGCCACCAGGCTCGCCGAGGCGGGCTTCATCGTCGCCGGTCCCAACCATCCCGGCACCACGAGCGGCGATTCCACGCCGGCCGCGACGCCAAAGATCTGGGAACGCACTCAGGACCTTTCCGACATCATCACCGCATTGACCGGCGAAGCCCCCTGGAAGGCGGCACTCGACACCGAGCATATCGGCGTTCTCGGCTTCTCGCTCGGCGGCAGTACGGCAATGGAGCTTGCTGGCGCACGTGCCGATTTCGATGCCTACAAACGGTATTGCGATGACTATCCGGCGATGATGGATTGCACCTGGTTCCGAGGCGGGCGTGGTTTTGCCGATGGCGAACAGGTCACGGTCAAAAAATTCGATCTCGAAAGCATCGACAGGACACGCTTCGAACGATCGAACCGCGATCCTCGCGTCACTGCAGCTGTCATGGTCGATCCCGGTCTTGCGACGGCTTTCACGGCTGGCAGCGTGAAAGCCGTCGATATTCCGGTGACCTTCATCAATCTCGGCAGCGCCGGACAAATCCCGGTCGCGGTGCTTTCGGACGCGCTGGCGAAACAGGCCCCGAACGCCAGCTATGCGCAGGTGAACGGCGCCAACCATTTCAGCTTCCTGCCCGTCTGCAAACCGGGTGCGGCCGAGTTCCTGAAATCCGTCGGAGAACCCGATCCGATCTGCGACGAGAACTCCAGCCGAACGCGAGCCGATATTCACCGGGAACTGACCGGCATGATCGTTTCGGCTTTCGAGCGAAGCCTCAAGGCCCGCCGCTGAGCGAAAAGCGTGCTCTTCGATTTTCGTTGTTCAGCGGATCGGGCAATGCTGTCCGCTGAACGTCATCATCCGGCTATCATCCACCGGTAGGAAGCGGCGGCCAAAACTATGCCCGTTTCAGATCTGGAAAATAAGCAATGAAAATTTTGATGGTCGATGTCGACGGAGTGCTCGTCCATGGGCGGCCAGATGACGGTATGCCATTTGCAACCGATCTCGAACGTGATCTCGGCCTGCGGCTCGACCTATGGCAGCGGGAATTCTTCAAGCCCTTCTGGCCGGATATTGTCACCGGCCGCGAGCCGATCGAACCGCGGTTGACGACGGTGCTCCGGGAGATAGCGCCGCATCTTGAAGCGGAAGCGCTGCTCCGCTACTGGTTCGAAAACGATTCCCGGCTGGACCGGAAACTGATCGAGGACCTCGCGCAGTTTCGCGACACTGGGGTAGCGCTTTATCTTGCCACTAACCAGGAACATCGGCGCGCTGCTTATCTGATGGAGGAGTTGGGCCTCCGCCGCTATTTCGACGGCATTTTCTATTCCGCCCAATTCGGCCATCGCAAGCCGGCGCAGGATTTCTTCCGTCTCGCCACCGAAAAAGCAGGCGCCCCGCCCGAGGACATCGTCTTCCTCGACGACACGCTGGAAAATGTGGAAGCTGCACGCATGTTCGGCTGGCAGGCTGTTCACTGGACAGCCGGAATGGCGCTGAAAACCGCCATCGCCCCGTTTGCAGCCGCTGCGGTCACTAAAGAATTCCGCTGAAAGGAATGGATCGGCCGACAGCGCGGCCGATCCTGTTTCGGCCCCTGCCTACTCGACCAGGTTGATTTCCTCGGTCTCGCCGCCTTCGCAGACATAGCAGCAATCTTCGCAGCTCTCTTTGTTGCCCGGACCGGTGCCCCAATAGGTCTGCTTGTCGCCGGAGACCCAGGCACCGTAGCAGATGTTCTCGCCCTGCTTGCAGGAGAGATGGATCTGCTTGGATTCGCCGTCATCCAGATAGTAGATCTGGTTGCCGCCCGGCCAGACATGTTTGCGGTCCTGGCTGTAAAGCTCGACCTCGACGGCGTTCGGATGCTCGTTGCGCATCACGAAGCTCACGTCGGCAGACACGGCCTGGCCGGCTCCCGAGCAAGTGGCCAGGACAAGCGTCAGCACGGCTGCACGGCGCACGGCCGACACAGAATTGAGTATAAACATAAAGCCCCTCTTCAGAAGCGCCGGATCAATCGGCGCCAGTGCATATGACGTGATTTGCAAGAAGAAAGCGAGGTGGGGTAGAAGAGTTTCGGCGGTTTTTCTTGGACTCAACCAAACCGGCGGCGCCTGGATTCTTCCCGTCCAAGTAACGCAATCCCGAGCCCCGCAAGCAGGAGGCAGACGCCGCTGGCGATGGTGCGGACGACGTTCCAATACTGCCAGGGTTGCGAGTAGTCCTGCCACACGCGCCGCGCGCCGTCGGCATCGGCCGGGATCGCGATTGCCGCCAGCGCCTCGTTCATCGGTACATTGATGGTCATGGTGAGCACTTGACCGCCTATCAAATAAACAACAGCCGCCAGCGCGAAAGCCGCAGCCGGGCCTCGCAACCCCAAAAAGAACGCCAGAAGCCCTGTGATGAGCAGGAGCGGGCTGGTGCCGAAAAAGGCCGGCGCGAACACCATGTTGCGCACCGATGAATTCATCGCCTTCATCGCCTCGATGGCGACCACCGGATCGGCCGCATCAAGCCCCCACATAGTCGAGCATACCCAGGCATAAAAGAAACCGAAGATCGCGCCGCTCAGGAGCAGCGACAGGCCGGCCAGGACATATACGAGCGACCGCATGCGACACCTCCCGCAACATTTGGACGATAGCTCGCATAAAATGCTGATCCATCCAAGTGAAAGATCAATGACTTCAAGCAACCCGCTTGTAAAACAGCGTGGTGGCGCAGAAACCGCCTTCCGGCCACATGGCATAATCCGGGATGACGCCGACCCGCTCCCAGCCGAAGCGCGGATAGATCTTTTCCGCGTCGCTGCCGGTCGCGGTGTCGAGCACCAGAAGCGTACGGCCGCGCCGTGCGGCTTCCGCTTCCACCGCTTCCATCAGCCTGCGCGACAGGCCGAGCCCGCGGGCTGAGCGATGCACGAGGAGCTTCATCAGGTCGCCGCGATGCGGCTGGTTCGGCTTTGAGGCAAGGCCCACCTGCACAGTGCCGACGACCTTGCCCTCCACTTCGGCCACCGCGAGGATGATGCCACCTTTTTCGACCGCATCGGCAATCTCCTGCCAATAGCCGACCGCATCCTTCGGCTCGAAAGGCAGCATGAAGCCGAGCGAAGCCCCGCCGTTGACGCAGTCGGACAGGGTCTCGGAGAGATCGGCTATTGTGGCGCGGGTTTCGCCGGCATTGAGGATGCGAATGGTGACGGTCATCTTGAAAAGGCTCCTGGCGTCTTGAAAAGAATTAGCGGCCGCGGTCAAGGACGACGGCATACCGGGCCGGCTTGTCGGATGGATTGTGGAAGTCGAAGGCGGCGCCGATATCCATGAAGAGGCAATCGCCGGGATGAAGCGTATGGACGGTCTCGCCGATGACCATTTCCAGCACGCCCTCGAAGAGCCAGACGTGCTGGGTCATCACCCGGCTTTCCTCCCGCGGCGGGAAGCTGACCCGCGAATGGGCTGGAAAATCCACCTCGACGATATCGACGCGCGACGGTGTGCCCGATGGCGAGACCGAGCGGCGCAGATAGCCCGTATGCGGATCGCGCCAGAGCTTCTGCTCCGCCCTGCGGCTGAGCGGCGAGTTCTGCGGCTCGTCATCGGCGAAGAATGCCGAGAGGGAGAGGCCGAGCGCCTCCGACAGCCTTGCCAGCAGCGCCGCGGTCGGGCTCGCCTCCGCCCGCTCGATCCGGGAAATCATCGCACGGCTGACGCCCGAGCGGTTCGCGAGTTCGTCCAGCGTCAATCCGGCGCGAGCGCGTAGGCTCTTCAGCCGTTCGCTGATCGCGTTCTCTATATCGTGGTCCGTCGTTTCCATAATTTGAGAATTGCATTCTCTTATAATGGAATCAAGAGTGAAGATGATGGAACCATCGAATTTTACAAGCGATGGCGCTTCCGCGATAGCTCCTGTCATGGTCGATCGGCTATGGAGCAGTATCGGGCTTCAAGTCGGCGGAAACCGCCAAGGCCGGCGCTTTGCGGGGGGACGAAATGAACGGCCAGACATCCGAGACGGCGTCGCCTCTGTCGATCGCCAGCATCGTCGTTTCGATGACGATCGCCGCTATCGGCAGCGGCATCATGTCCGCCTATGTTCCTTTCGTATTGACGGACACAGGCTCCTCCTGGGCCGCCAGTGCCGCCGTCCCGACGCTCGCCTTCGGCGGCCTGATCGGCTGCCTCGTCGGCGGGCCGCTGATCCGCCGGGTCGGCCATGCGCGGCTGTTCTCCTGCTCGATGGCGATGGTGATCATCGCCGCCGTGCTGATCGCCACCAACCCGCCGCCGATCTACTGGGTTTTGGCACGCGGCGTTTACGGGGCGGCCTCCAACGTCAATTTCATCATCGCCCAGAGCTGGCTCAACCACGCCGCCTCCAACGAGTGGCGCGGCCGGGCGATGTCCTTCTTCTACATGGCCTTCGTGCTGGGCCTCGGCGCCGGCGCCTGGCTGTTCGGTCGCATCCCGACGGACGGCAATCTGGCGCCGCTCGCCGTCGTCTTCGTCACCGCGCTCGCCATCCTGCCGATCGGGCTGACCCGCCTGCCCAACCCGCCGGCGCCGGCCAATGTCAATGTCGACATCAAGATGGCCTGGCGCATCTCACCCGTCGGGCTGATCGGCGTGCTCGCGTCCGGCGGCCTTTCCATGGTGATCCAGGGCTTCGTGCCGATCTACGCCACCACCAGCCACGTGGCGCAGACAGACGTCGCGCTTTTGATGCTGGTGATGCAGACCGGCCTGCTGTTCGTGCAATATCCGCTCGGCATGCTGTCGGACCGCATCGACCGCCGTTTCGTGCTGTTGATCACCTGCGCGCTGATCGTCGCGGCAGGCACCGCGGCGTTGTTCGTCTCCTTCTCGATGATGATCGTCCTGATGCTCGTCTTCCTCGTCTTCGGCGGCGCGGTCGAGACGGTCTATTCGGTCGCCAACGCGCATGCCAACGACCGGGCCGACCCCGGCGATTTCGTGCCGCTCTCCTCGACGCTGCTGGTCGCCTGGTCGACGGCGGCGACCATCGTGCCACTCGGGGTGACGCTGCTCACCCCGGCTTTCGGCCAGCACACCTTCATCTACGCCGTGATACTGGTGGCTATCGCCTACGGCACTTACGTGATCTGGCGCCTCAAGGAACGCGTGGGCGTGCCCGCCGACGAGCGGGAGAACGTCGGGCTCAGAAGCGCCCAGCTTCCGAACGCCTCCGTCATGACCGGTCCGGAGACCGAAAAGCCTGCCAAATAGCCCGCGCTGCCGGGCTTTATCCTCAACGAAAGGTTATCTTTCCGCTTTGCGGCAGGGATTCGCGCTGCTATATGCGCGACCATGAGCACCAATTCCGCCCGCACCCCGCTTGACCATATCCGCAACTTCTCGATCGTGGCGCATATCGACCACGGCAAGTCGACGCTCGCCGACCGGCTGATCCAGACGACCGGTGGCCTTGCCGAGCGCGACATGTCGGAACAGGTGCTGGACTCGATGGATATCGAGCGCGAACGCGGCATCACCATCAAGGCCCAGACCGTGCGCCTGCACTACAAGGCGAATAACGGCGAGACCTATATCCTCAACCTCATCGACACGCCCGGCCACGTCGACTTCGCCTATGAAGTCTCGCGTTCGCTCTCGGCCTGCGAAGGTTCGCTTCTCGTCGTCGACGCATCCCAGGGCGTCGAGGCACAGACGCTCGCCAACGTCTACCAGGCGATCGACAACAACCACGAGATCGTCACCGTCCTCAACAAGATCGACCTGCCGGCGGCCGAACCGGACCGCATCCGCGAACAGATCGAGGAAGTGATCGGCATCGATGCGTCGCAGGCCGTGCTGATCTCGGCCAAGACCGGCCTCGGCATTCCGGATGTGCTGGAAGCGATCGTCCACCAGCTGCCGCCGCCGAAGAGCGAGCTCGGCGAAAAAGGCCCGCTGAAGGCGCTGCTGGTCGACAGCTGGTACGATACCTATCTCGGCGTCATGGTTCTGGTACGCATTCTCGACGGCGTGCTGACCAAGGGCCAGACCATCCGCATGATGGGCACCGACGCCAAATACCAGGTGGAGCGCGTTGGCGTTCTGACCCCGAAGATGCTCGCCGTCGACAGTCTCGGCCCGGGCGAGATCGGTTTCTTCACCGGCTCGATCAAGGAAGTGGCCGATACGCGCGTCGGCGACACGATCACCGAGGACAAGAAGCCGACGGCGCATGCGCTTCCGGGCTTCAAGCCGGCCCAGCCGGTGGTGTTCTGCGGCCTCTTCCCGGTCGATGCGGCCGATTTCGAGGACCTGCGCGCTGCGATGGGCAAGCTGCGCCTCAACGACGCCTCGTTCTCCTTCGAAATGGAAAGCTCGGCAGCACTCGGCTTCGGTTTCCGCTGCGGCTTCCTCGGCCTTCTGCATCTGGAAATCATCCAGGAACGCCTGGAGCGCGAGTTCGACCTCGACCTGATCGCCACCGCACCTTCGGTTGTCTACAAGCTGACGATGACCGATGGTTCCGAGCGCGAGCTGCACAATCCGGCCGACATGCCGGACGTGGTCAAGATCTCGGAAATCCAGGAACCGTGGATCAAGGCGACGATCCTGACCCCCGACGATTATCTCGGCGGCATCCTGAAACTCTGCCAGGACCGCCGTGGCATCCAGACCGAACTCACCTATGTCGGCAAGCGCGCCATGCTTACCTACGAGCTGCCGCTCAACGAAGTGGTGTTCGATTTCTACGACCGCCTGAAGTCGATCTCCAAGGGCTATGCCTCGTTCGACTACCATCTGCACGGCTATCGCGAGGGCAATCTCGTGAAGATGTCGATCATGGTCAATGGCGAGCCGGTCGATGCGCTCTCGATGCTGGTTCACCGCTCCGCTGCCGAAAAGCGCGGCCGCGACATGTGCGAGAAGCTCAAGGACCTGATCCCGCGGCACATGTTCAAGATCCCGATCCAGGCGGCGATCGGCGGCAACGTGATCGCCCGCGAAACGATCTCGGCGATGCGCAAGGACGTGACCGCCAAATGCTACGGCGGCGACGCCACCCGCAAGCGCAAGCTGCTCGACAAGCAGAAGGAAGGCAAGAAGCGCATGCGGCAGTTCGGCAAGGTCGACATCCCGCAGGAAGCGTTCATCGCGGCGTTGAAGATGAAGGACGATTGATCCTTCTATCCAGAGTTCATGCGCATATCATTTGCGCGTCAACTCTGGAGAGTCGAATGTCCCCCTCCGCTCGTAAATCAACTCGGCTTTCGCTGGACAGCGGCATTATTCGCAGGCTCGCGCGCTGAAGATAGACATGTCGCGGGCGGCTGAAGAAGGTATCACCAAGGCTATTAAGGCCGAGCGCGAGCGCCTTTGGCGGCTGGAGAATGCGGAAGCCATTCGGTTTGACAATGAGTATGTCGCGAAACACGGTTTGCCGCTGGCAAAGTACCGCCAATTCTGACGGCGAGATTTGATCTTTACTGGCTGGGAGCGCAGTCAGGCCGCCGCCATATCGCCCGCGCCTCAAAAAACCCGCCAATCATTAAAACCTTAATAAATCCTGCAAATGCTTTGAAATCTCGCTCGTGCAAGGTGATTGCAGGTGATGGGTTCGTGCGCCAACGCGGCGACAGCTCAAGGGCATGACGCCGATCTTCACTGCCTGAGCCCGTAACGTGTCCTTCCCACCTGCGAGACGCTTCATGAGCAGCATTTCTTATAATCAGTCGGCGGCCTCTGCGCTGCTATTGCTGACCGGCTCCGCCAAGGCGCTGGAGCGTAACACGATCCAGGTGGCGACCGGGCGCAACGTCAATACCGCATCCGACAACGCCGCCTATTGGTCGATCGCCACGTCGATGCGTTCGACGGGCATGTCCCTCTCGGCGGTCGAGGACGCATCGGGCCTTGCCGCCGCGATGACCGATACCGCATCGCTCGGCATGGAGGCCGCAACCAGCCTCGTTTCCGAGATCAAGGCGAAACTCATCCTTGCACGCTCGCCGGGCGTGGATCGCGACGCCATCAATGCGGAGATCAGCCAGCTCAAGGAGCAACTGGGCACGGTCGCCGAATCGTCCTCCTTCAACGGCGAGAACTGGTTGCGTTCCGCCGGGACGCCGGGCGTCAAGTCGCTGCTGGCGTCCGCATCGACCAACCCGGACGGCACCACGGGCCTCAACACGATCGATTTCGATACCGCCTCGACGACGCTGGCAAGCAGCGGCGACGCTGCCGACGGCCTTCTGACCAAGGCCTATTCGGGCACCACCGACAACGGCACCGCCTACGAATATTACCTCCTCGATACGGGATCGCAGGGCTCGGCAACCGCCAGCGAAATCAAGATCTCCAATTCGACGACTGAAGACGAACTGGACGGCATGATCTCGGCCACCGACAGCATGCTTTCGAGCCTCACCTCCGCCGGTGCCAAGCTCGGCTCCACGTCGAGCCGCATCAGCGCCAACACGGAATTCCTCTCCAAGCTGCAGAATGCGATCGACCGCGGCGTCGGGCGCCTCGTCGATGCCAACATGGAAGAGAGCGCCGTAAAGCTCGCCGCCACGAAGGTGCAGCAGCAGCTCCAGACGATCGGCCTCAGCATCGTCAACGAACAGTCGAAACGTATTCTCGACCTCTTCCGCTGATACCTCCCCGATATCCGGCCCTTGGGTATGCTCGGGGGCCGGATGTTTCGTTCGCTCGCGGATAACACCTAGTGGCGGCTCGCATGCAGTGGACGCGGCATGTCGGAATGGGTGATCCAGACGCGGCCGTCGAACGCCACTTCGCCGTGATCGAGCTTGCTGCTGGCGATGCTTTCGATAAGGCCTAGCTTGGAGCAGACGTCGCCGATCCTGCCATCGTTGACGACGCAGACGGCCTGGCATGTGCTGCCGTCGCGCATCACCAGAACGGTGTGGTGGCTGTTTCGCACGATCTTGTTGGGCAATGTCACGAGCGTCATGCTCTTCTCCCTGCTGTATCCAAGTTACGGCTGGCGTGCCAACAGCGGAGGCTCGACCAATATGGTCAACAAAAGGTTAACCGAGCGGGATTGAGTATGCCGCTTGCCCGGCAGCCGAGGAGCGCCTCGCTCGAAACGGCGTCCGTAACGGGTCATGTGGCCGGCTTGGTCTTGGCGGCGTCCGAAACATCGCGCAACGGTGCGCGGCTCAGCTCGTTGCCGGCGGCAATCGCCTTGCGCAAAAGCCGCAGCAATTCGTCGCCCTCCTCTGCCGTCAGCCCGCGCAGCATGAGTTCCTGCGCCGCCTCGACCACCGGCGCGACGCCGCTCAAGGTCTTGCGACCCTCGTCGGTGATCTGCAATTCGCGGGCGCGCCTGTCCCTGGTGCTGGCATTGCGCACCAGCAGGCCTTTCTGCACCAGCCGGTCGATGACCCCGGTAATGGTCGTGCGGTCGTAGGCGATCAGCCCGGCGAGCGTCACCTGATCAATCCCGGGATTGGTGCTGATCGCCGCGAGCGCCGCATATTGGACAGGTGTCAGGTCGTACCCGGCTTGCTCCACCTCGGCATGGAAGACCGCCACCGCGATCTGCTGAAACCGGCGGGCGAGATGGCCCGGCATATCGTCATTGTCTTTCACCAGATTCTCCAAAATCGCCGCGACCTTGACATGTATACTGATGATCAGTATACTGATCAATATTGAACCCGCCGAATCCGTTTCCGCGGGCGCCCAGCGAAACATGCGGAGGAAACCGGTTCCATGCAATTCCATCTGAATGGGTTCGAGCCCGGCGACCCGGAAATCTTTCACCCGGAGGATCGACAGAGCACGCCAGCCGACAAGGGACCGCTTCCCGCCGAAGTCGATGTGCTGATCGTTGGCTGCGGCCCAGCGGGCCTGACGCTCGCGGCGCAACTGTCTGCCTTTCCCGATATCAGGACCTGCATCGTCGACCAGAGATCCGGCCCCTTGCTGCGCGGCCAGGCGGACGGTATCGCCTGCCGCACCATGGAAATGTTCCACGCCTTCGGTTTTGCCGAGCGGGTGCTCCAGGAATCCTACTGGGTCAACGAGACCTCGTTCTGGAAGCCCGATGACGCAAAACGCGAAAACATCATCCGCAGCGGCAGGATCGACGATACCGAGGATGGGCTTTCCGAATTCCCACATGTGATCCTCAACCAGGCGCGGGTGCAGGATTTCTTCCTCGACGTCATGCGCAAATCGCCGACCAGGCTCGAACCCCATTATTCGCGGCGCCTGATCGACGTCGAGACAAACCCGGTCGCTTCGGATTATTCGGTGACCGCGAGGCTTGAGCGTCTCGATCCCTCCCATGAAGGTGAGATCGAGAGCATCAAGGCGCGCTACGTCGTCGGATGCGACGGGGCGCGCAGCACGGTGCGCAAATCGATCGGGCGGGCGCTGCATGGCGACTCCGCCAATCACGCCTGGGGCGTCATGGACGTGCTGGCCGTTACCGATTTTCCCGACATTCGCCTGAAGGCGCTGATCCAGTCCGCCGGCGAAGGCAGCATCGTGCTGATCCCGCGCGAAGGCGGCTACATGGTCCGCATTTATGTCGAGTTGGACAAGCTCAACGAGAACGAGCGGGTTGCGAGCCGGAACATCACCGTCGACAAGCTGATCGCGGCCGTGCAGCGGATCCTGCATCCCTACACGTTCGAGGTGAAGGAGGTCGCCTGGTGGTCGGTCTACGAGATCGGGCAACGGCTGACCGACAGGTTCGACGACGTGCCGGAGGACGGGAGTGGCGACCGGTTGCCTCACGTCTTCATCGCCGGCGATGCCTGCCATACGCATAGCCCGAAAGCCGGCCAAGGCATGAACGTCTCGATGCAGGACGGGTTCAACCTGGGCTGGAAACTGGCCGCCGTACTGCAGGGGCGGAGCGGGCCGGAGCTGCTGCACAGCTATTCCGCCGAACGCCAGACCATTGCCAAGGAACTGATCGATTTCGACCGCGAATGGTCGGCCATGCTGAGCGCACCGTTGAAATCCCCGGAAGATCCGGACGGCGAGGGCGTCGAGCCGGCGGAAGTCCAGAAATACTTCGTTCGATCGGGGCGTTATACGGCAGGCACGGCGACCCGATACATGCCGTCGGTGCTGACCGGCCAATCGACCCATCAGCATCTCGCCAAGGGGCTGACGATCGGCACGCGGTTCCATTCGGCGCCGGTGATCCGGCTGGTCGATGCCAAGCCGATGCAGCTCGGCCACGTCGCGAAGGCGGACGGTCGCTGGCGTATCTATGCCTTCGCCGGAGCGGAGGATCGTGCGGCACCCTCCTCGCGCCTGCGGGCGCTTTGCGATTTCCTGGCGGATTCGCCTTCCTCGCCGGTGAAGAGACATACACCTTCCAGTACCGATATCGACTCTGTGATCGATTTCCGCGCCATCTTCCAGCAGGCCCACCGCACGCTTGCGGTCGAAACCATGCCGAATTTCCTGCTGCCCCGGAAAGGCCGTTACGGGCTTTGCGACTACGAAAAGATGTTCTGCCCGGACCTCAAGAGCGGCCATGACATTTTCGACATGCGCGGCATCGATCGGGAACAGGGCTGTATGGTCCTGGTGCGGCCGGACCAGTATGTCGCGCATGTCCTGCCGCTCGATGCCCATGCGGAGCTGGCCGCGTTTTTCGGCGGCTTCATGCTTCCACAACGATAGCTCGTTTCCTCGGCGGGATCGGTTCCCGGAGCCAGCGCTCGCCGCGAGATGGTCTCGGCCCTCCCGGCGCGCAATTCCGGTTGACGCCCAATTTGTACAACTGTACAAATTGGGCGTACAGTTGATAATGGATGCTCGATGCGACCGAACTTGAGGGAAGCCTTGCTCAGAAACGCCGTCACCCTGTTTTCCCGCAGCGGCTACAATGCCGTCTCGCTGCGGGACATCGCCAAGGCGTCCGGAGCCAATGTCGGCAGCCTGACGTATCATTTCGGCTCGAAGGCGAAATTGCTGCGTGAGGTCTACGAGCGCCACACGGTGCCGATGAACGCCCGCCGCCGCGAACTGCTGGGCGAAGCGCTGCGGATCAGCGATGCAGATCAGCGGCTGACGGCAATCCTGCGCGCCTATGTCGTGCCGGCCTTCGTTTCCTCCTCGGAGGGTGATGGCGGCGGTGCCGAATTCACCCGCATGCGGGCGGTCCTGTCGGCAGAGGGAAATCCCGACGCCCAGGCGATCATCGCGGACGCGTTCGACGAGACCAGCCGCGCCTTCATCAAGGCTCTCGCCGACTGCGTGCCGGGCGCGCCATTGGAGGGGCTCATCTGGCGCAGCCAGTTCCTGCTCGGCTCCCTCTATTACGCCCTCATCAATCCCGACCGCGTTACCCGTCTTTCGAGCGGAACGGTCGACGGAAACGACCGGGAAGCCGCCGTCAACCAGATCGTCGAGGCGAGCTATGCGAGCTTTAGAAGTCTTGGGGCCGAAGTCGGGCAATCCACGGCTGCCTTGAAATACGCGACGGAGGAAAAATGATCCGGAATCTGCAGGAGAGCCACGGGGCCGACATTGCCCGGCGCAAGCCGGATTTCAGGCTGCCGGACGGCAGCTGCGACGCCCACTGCCACGTGTTCGGCCCCGGCGCCGTTTTTCCCTATGCGCCGAACCGCAGTTACACGCCGGACGACGCACCGAAAGGGGCCCTGGCGAAGCTCCACGACCGGCTTGGCATCGACCGCGCCGTCATCGTTCAAGCGAGCTGCCACGGGACCGACAACCGCGCCATGCTCGACGCGATCGCCTGGCGGCCTGATCGTTACCGCGGCGTCGCCATCGTCGACGACAGTTTTGACGACCGCGCCTTCCAGACGCTCGACGATGGCGGCGTGCGCGGCGTGCGGTTCAATTTCGTCCGACACCTCGGCGGCGCGCCAAATATGGAGGTCTTCAACCGGGCGATCGATCGTATCAAGGGCCGCGGCTGGCATGTGGTGCTGCATCTCGACGCCGCCGACATCGTGCCGCTTTCCGACATGATCTCTCGACTGCCGGTGCCCTTCGTCATCGACCACATGGGTCGCGTCGACACCAGCCTCGGCACCGACCAGCCGGCGTTTCAGACGCTGCTGGAACTGGTGCGGCGGGAAAACTGCTGGATCAAGGTCTGCGGGTCGGAGCGAATCTCCCGCTTTCCGTTCGATACGGCGGTGCCTTTTGCGAAGGCGCTGATGGCGGCAAGCCCCGACCGGACCCTGTGGGGCACGGACTTCCCGCATCCGAACCTCAAGGAGCCCGTCGACGAGGCCGACCTCGTGGATCTTGTGCCGAAGTTCGCACTGACGGAAGAGGACCAGCGGCGGCTGCTCGTCGACAATCCCGCACGTTTATACGGTTTCGCTGCCTGAGCGGCCTTAGAGGAGGAGGAGAAAATGGATTACAAAATTACGGGGAGATCGGCGGGCCGGTTCCGACAGCCGGTGCGATGGACGAAATCTCTGGCTGTCGCCCTGACCCTGATGCTGCCGGCCGGCGCCATGGCGCAGGACGCCTATCCGTCGAGGGACATCACCCTGGTTCTGCCGTTCGGCCCCGGCGGGATTGCCGACATTACGGCACGCCTGGTTGCCGAGTCGCTCGGCAAGAAGCTCGGCAAGCAGATCGTCATCATGAACCAGCCGGGTGCGGGCGGCTCCGTTGCGGCACGGGCGGCGCTGAACGCTCCGGCAGACGGCTACACGCTCGCCCTGCTTTCGAACGGCACCGCGATCAGCGTTCCGCTCTTCAAGAACCTGCAATTCGATCCCGTCACCGATTTCGTGCCGGTATCGAGCCTTGCCTATTTCGATTTCGTGTTCGTTACCAAATCGGACGGCAAGTTCAAAACCCTCAAGGATGTGCTGGAAGCCGCGAAGGCCAAGCCGGGCGCGCTCAATGTCGGGACGATCAACGTCGGCAGCAGCCAGAATCTTGCCGCTGAACTCTTCAAGTCGACATCCGGCATCGATTTCACGATCGTTCCCTACAAGGCCACGCCGGATCTTCAGGTCGCCTTGCTCGGCGGCGAACTCGACGTGATCGTCGACAGCCAGACTGCGCTGAAGGCTGCCCTGCAGCAGAACCAGGCGACCGCTATCGCCTCATCCGGCCCGTCGCGCTCCAGCCTCTCGCCGAACGTCCCGACCGCCGCGGAAGAAGGCGTCAGGGGCTTCGACGTGACCTCCTGGAACGCCATCTTCGCGCCGAAGGGCACGCCGCCGGAAGCAGTGAAGAAGCTGAACGCCACGCTGGTCGAAGTCCTGGCCGACCCTGCCCTCAAGAAACGGTTCGCGGATCTGGGCGTCGAAGCCCGATCCAGCACGCCTGAGGAAATCGGCAACCGCCTGAAGGCCGACATCCAGAAATGGTCGGACGTGATCCAGAAGGCGGGTATTCCGAAACAATAACGCTCGACTGGTCCCGGAGCCGATCCGGGACTAATCCCCGCCTGCCTTGGGAGCCGCCCAAGGCATCGGCCGGCGATTGAGGAAGGCCTCGATGCCGGCGCGGCCTTCGGCGCTTTCCCAACGGTCGGCGAGCAAGCCGGTGCTGTAGCCGACCGGATCTTCGATCGCCTGGCGGGCGAGACTTTGCACAAGGCTCTTGGCGCTGGCGACAGCACCGGGAGCGCAATCGAGGAAAGCCGAGACCTCCTCTTCCACTGCCGTATCGAGTTCGTCGGCGGTGCGAACGATTGAAACGAGACCGATCTCACGGGCCGTCACCGCATCGAAGCGGCGGGCGTTGAGGAACAGGCGGCGGGCATGGCCTTCGCCGATCCGGCGCACGACGTAGGGTCCGATGGTGGCGGGGATCAGGCCGAGCCGCGTTTCGGTGAGCGCAAACCAGGCGCTGTCAGCCGCGACCACGATGTCGCAGACGGCCATCAGACCGATACCGCCACCGAAGGCATTGCCCTGCACCCGGCCGATCAGCGGTTTCGGCAGGTCGTCGAGCGCCTTCAGCATGAGAGCAAGTTCCCTCGCCCCCTCGATCTTGCCGGTGCGATCCCTCGCCGCCTGGTCGCGCATCCATTGCAGGTCGCCTCCGGCGCAAAATGTGGAGCCGGCGGATGCGAGAACCACGACGCGCACCGCATCGTCGGCTGCGAGCTTGCCGGCCGCGTCGGCCAGATCGGCGATCATCCGTGCGTTCATGGCATTGTGCTTCTCGGGCCGGGCGAGCGTCAGTGTCACCACCCCGCGGAGATCCCGTTCCAGCGTCAGCGTGTCGTAAGCGCCCATCAGCGTGCTCCCCTCAGGCTGCGGGCAAAAGCCTCTGCCTCGGTCAGCCTGTCGCGGTCGATGCGAGTTTCGAACCCCAACGCATGCAGATGATCGACCGTCTTGCCCGTTGCGACATTGCCCTCCGCTCCCGGCGCATAAGGGCAGCCGCCAAGGCCGCCGGCGGCGGCGTCGAAAACGCGCAGACCTTTTTCGAGCGAGACGGTGACGTTGTCCAGCGCCCGGCCGTTTGTGTCGTGAAAATGCCCGGCGAGATGTGCCGCCGGCAGGTGCTTCAAGACCGCATCGAGCATGGCTGCGACCCGGTCCGGCGTGCCTGTGCCGATCGTATCGGCCAGCGCCACCTCACCGCAGCCCAGCGCATGAAGCTCCGTTGCTACCCGCGCCACCTGCGCCGGCGGCGTCGGACCGTCGAAGGGGCAATCGACGGCGCAGGAGACATAGGCGCGGACCGGGATGCCGTCGCGGCGGGCACTGTCGATCAGCGGCGCGAACCGCTGTAAACTCTCGGCGATGCTGCAATTGATGTTGCGGTGGCTGAAGCCTTCCGACGCCGAGGCGAAGACGGCGACTTCATCCGCTTTGGTCGAGACGGCCGCCGCATATCCCCGCACGTTCGGCGTCAGCACGGTGTACAGCGTCCCCGGACGGCGGGTAATGCCGGCCATGACCTCGGCGGCGTCGGCCATCTGCGGTACCCAGTCGGCGCGCACGAAGCTCGTCACCTCGATTTTTTCAAAACCGCACGCCGAAAGCAGGTCGACCAGCCGGATCTTGTCGGCGGTGGAAATGAGCCCCTTCTCGTTCTGCAGGCCGTCTCGCGGCCCCATCTCATGGATGCGGACGAAATCAGCCATCCTTCGGCTCCCCGGCTTCGGGCGCCGGCTCCGGCTCCGGCTCCGGCTCAAGGATCAGCAGCACTGCGCCTTCGATCACCTGTTCGCCCTGCGACACCAGGACATCGGCAATCGTCCCGTCGCGCGGCGCGGCAAGCGTCAATTCCATCTTCATGGCTTCCATCACGACAAGGGCCTCGCCCTTTGTGACCGAGGCTCCCGGCGTGGCACGAAGGAGTTTGACGAGGCCCGGCATGGGCGCGACGATGCGATCGCTGCCGGCGGCAATCTCATCCTCACCGGCAAGGGGATCGATAAGGCCGAAGTGCCAGTTCTCGCCATCGCCGAAAATCGTTACGTCACGTTCGCCGGAGACCAGATGGACGCGATGTTTCCGGCCGGCGGCCTCCAGAAGACAAGCCTCGGCGTCCAGGCGAGAGAGACGGAAATCGACCGGCTTGCCATCGACCGTGGCCGCATAGACGCCCTCTCCGATCGACCCGAACGACACCGGCACGTGCTGGCCGCGGTAGTCCAATTCGACGAAATCGGAGGCTTCGGCCCATAACCGGAATCCGGATAAGCGGTCCCAGGGATCGCCTCTACTCTTCGGCTCCAGGGCACCGGATAGCTTCAAAGCGGCCAAGGCCATGGCCTCGCGAGACGGGGACTGGCCGATTGTCAATTCCGCCAGATGCCTGTCGATGAGGCCGGTATCGGGCAAGCCCTCGACGAAATCCGGCTGGATCGTTAGCCGGCGAAGAAATGCAGCATTGGTGGTCACGCCGGTGGCGCGAACTTCGGCAAGGGCGGCCGACAGCAGCGAGAGCGCTGTCTGGCGATCGGGGCCTCGGGTGATGATTTTCGCGATCATCGGATCGTAGAAGGGCGAGATGCGGTCGCCGGCGCGCACGCCGCTGTCCACCCGCGCCAGTTCCTCCGGCAGGTCGAGATGGGCAAGCCTGCCGGTGGCGGGCAGAAAACCCCGCTCGGCATCCTCCGCATAAAGCCGCGCCTCGAAGGCCCAGCCGCTGATGAAAAGCTCGTCTTGGCTGCGCGGAAGAGGCTCGCCGGACGCAACCCGAAGCTGCCATTCGACGAGATCGACGCCGGTGATCGCTTCGGTCACCGGATGCTCCACCTGCAGCCGGGTGTTCATCTCCATGAACCAGAAGCGGTCGGCCTTCAGCCCGTCGGACGCATCGGCGATGAACTCGATCGTGCCGGCACCGGAATAGGAGATCGCCATCGCCGCCTTGACTGCCGCCTCGCCCATGGCAAGGCGCATCTCCTCCGGCATGCCGGGGGCCGGCGCTTCCTCGATGACCTTCTGGTGGCGGCGCTGCAGCGAGCAGTCGCGCTCGAAGAGGTGCACGACGTTGCCGTGGTCGTCGCCAAAAACCTGGATCTCGATATGGCGTGGATGGGCGATGTATTTCTCGATCAGGCAGGCGGGATCGCCGAAGGCGGCCAAAGCCTCCCGCTGCGCCGAGGCGAGCGCTTCCCCGAAGTCGGCCGCGCTTTCGACCCGCCGCATGCCCTTGCCGCCACCCCCGGCGCGCGCCTTGATCAGCACCGGGAAGCCGATGCGCTCCGCTTCCCTGGAGAGGAAGTCGGGATCCTGCTCGGCGCCGTGATAGCCGGGGACGACCGGCACGCCCGCCTTTTCCATCAGCGCCTTGGCGGCGTCCTTGAGGCCCATGGCGCGAATGGCATCGGACGATGGGCCAATGAACCGGATGCCGGCAGATGTCACCGCATCGGCGAAATCAGGATTTTCCGAGAGGAAGCCGTAACCGGGGTGGATGGCGTTGGCGCCGGTGCGCAGCGCCGCCTGGATGATCGTCTCGCCGCGCAGGTAACTTTCGGCGGCGGGGGACGGGCCGATATGCACAGCCTCGCCGGCAAGCGACACATGCAGCGCGTCACGGTCGGCGTCGGAATAGACAGCGACGGTCGCGACACCCAACCGGTGGCAGGTGCGGATGATGCGGCAGGCAATCTCGCCGCGATTGGCTATGAGGACTTTTCTCAGCATTGGGCGGCCCCGAGATACCAGGACGAGTAGCCCCCTCCCCAACCCCTCCCCACAAGGGGGAGGGGCTTACCCCGCCGCACCGGTGGTGGATTTGAAGCGAGGCCTTGCCGCGAGTCTTCTCCCCCCTTGTGGGGGAGATGGCCGGCAGGCCAGAGGGGGTCTTTGGATGTGCTCTGCTGCATCAAGCCAACCCTCACATCCGGAACACGCCGAAGCGTGTATCCTCGATCGGAGCATTGAGGGCGGCGGAGAGGCTCAGGCCCAGGACCTGGCGTGTCCTGGCCGGGTGGATGATGCCGTCGTCCCAGAGCCTCGCGGCGGCATAAAGCGGATGGCTCTGTTCCTCGAACTGGTCGAGTACCGGCTGTTTGAAGGCCGCCTCCTCATCCGCGCCCCACGTCTTGCCGCCGCGCTCGATCGCCTCGCGCCGGACAGTGGCCAGTACGCCTGCGGCCTGCGGGCCGCCCATGACCGAAATCCGGCTGTTCGGCCAGGTCCACAGGAAACGCGGCGAATAGGCGCGACCGGCCATGCCGTAGTTGCCGGCGCCGAAGGAACCGCCAAGCAGGATCGTGATCTTGGGCACGGACGTGGTCGCAACCGCCGTCACCAGCTTGGCGCCGTGCTTGGCGATGCCCTCCGCCTCGTATCTGCGGCCGACCATGAAGCCGGTGATGTTCTGGAGGAAGACCAGCGGGATTTTTCGCTGCGAGCAGAGCTCGATGAAATGCGCGCCCTTCTGGGCGCTTTCGGAAAACAGCACGCCATTGTTGGCGATGATGCCGACGGGGACCCCGAAGACATGGGCAAAACCGCAGACCAGCGTCATGCCGAACCGCGCCTTGAATTCATCGAAACGGGAGCCATCCACCACCCGCGCGATCACTTCGCGGATGTCGTAGGGGGTGCTGAGCGACGACGGAACGATCGCGGCGATTTCCTCCGGATCGTAAAGCGGTTCCTCGGGCGTCGCCAGCACCACGGTATCCGGCTTGCGGGTGTTCAGCCCTGCGACGGCGCGCCGGACCAGCGCGAGCGCATGGGCGTCGTCACGGGCGAGATGATCGGCGACGCCGGACAGCCTTGTGTGGACATCGCCGCCGCCGAGATCTTCGGCCGAGACTTCCTCGCCCGTGGCAGCCTTTACCAGCGGCGGGCCGGCGAGGAAGATCGTGCCCTGGTCCTTGACGATGATCGCCTCGTCGGACATCGCCGGCACATAAGCGCCGCCGGCGGTGCAGGAACCCATGACGGCGGCGATCTGGGCGATGCCCTTCGCCGACATTCGGGCCTGGTTGAAGAAGATGCGGCCGAAGTGATCACGGTCGGGAAATACCTCGTCCTGGTTCGGCAGGTTGGCGCCGCCGGAATCGACCAGATAGACGCACGGGAGACGGTTCTCCTCGGCGATCTCCTGGGCACGGAGGTGTTTCTTGACGGTCATCGGGTAGTAAGTGCCGCCCTTCACGGTGGCGTCATTGGCGACGATCATCACCTCGCAGCCCTCGACGCGGCCGATGCCGGTAACGATGCCGGCCGATGGGCTCGCCCCGCCGTAAAGCCCCTGCGCGGCGGTCGCTCCGATTTCGAGAAAGGGTGAACCGTGATCCAGCAGACGCGCAATGCGTTCGCGGGGAAGCAGTTTGCCGCGCTTCACATGCCGCGCCCGCGCTTCCTCGCCACCGCCGGCTTCGGCGAGCGCTACCGCCGCCTCGACCTCGGCAAGCTTTGCCTGCATCGCAGCGCGGTTCGCTTCGGCGGCTTCGCTCCTCAGGTTGACCGCAGACCGGATGACAGCCATCAGGCGGTTTCCTTGAAGAGCTCGCGGCCGATCAGCATACGGCGGATTTCGGACGTGCCGGCGCCGATCTCCATCAGCTTGGCGTCGCGCAGCAGCCGGCCGGTCGGATTGTCGTTGATATAACCGTTGCCGCCGAGGATCTGGATTGCCTGCAGTGCCTGCTGGGTCGCCTGTTCGGAGGCATAGAGGCAGCAGGCGGCGGCATCCTGGCGCGTCACGGCGCCGCGATCGCAGGCAGCGGCGACGGCATAGACATAGGCGCGGGCGGAATTCATCGCCGTGTACATGTCGGCGACCTTGGCCTGGATCAACTGGAACTCGCCGATCGGCTGGCCGAACTGCTTTCGCTCGTGGACATACGGCATCACCACATCGAGGCAGGCATGCATGATGCCGATGCCGATGGCCGAAAGCACGACGCGCTCGTAGTCGAGCCCCGACATCAGCACGCGCACGCCGCCGCCTTCGGAACCCATGACGTTTTCGGCCGGCACGTCGCAATCCTCGAACACCAGTTCGCAGGTGTTGGAGCCGCGCATGCCGAGCTTGTCGAGCTTCTGGGCCGTCGTGAACCCCTTGAAATCCCTCTCGACAAGGAAGGCGGTGATGCCCTTGGAGGAGGCGGCCGGATCGGTCTTGGCATAGACCACCAGAACATCGGCATCCGGACCGTTGGTGATCCACATCTTGGTTCCGTTCAAGACATAGCGATCGCCGCGCTTCTCGGCGCGGAGCTTCATCGAGACGACGTCGGAACCAGCGCCGGGTTCCGACATGGCGAGCGCGCCGACATGCTCTCCCGAGCAGAGTTTCGGCAGGTAACGCGCCTTCTGGTCGGCATTGCCGTTGCGGTTGATCTGGTTGACGCAGAGGTTGGAATGGGCACCGTAGCTGAGCGATGTGGAGGCCGAGGCACGAGCCAGTTCCTCGACGGCCACGACGTGGGCCAGATAACCGAGGCCCGTGCCGCCGAAATCCGGATCGGCGGTGATGCCGAGCAGGCCGAGCGCCCCCAGTTCGGGCCAGAGGTCGCGGGCAAATTCGTTGCTGCGGTCGATTTCGTCGGCGCGAGGCTTGAGTTTTTCCTGCGCGAAACGGTGGACCGTCTCACGAACAGCGTCGACCTCCTCGCCGAGCGCAAAATTCATGCTTGCGTGGAACACCCTGCATCCTCCCGGTGTACCAAGTTCAGTATGTCAGAAAGTAGTGGGGCAGCGGCGGCGGGTCGTCAATGGGCCAAGAGTGCCCAGGCCCGACATCGCAAGATACGGTCTTCCGCCATGCCGCCTTTGAACAAAGATTGCCTTATTCGGGAAGATGGTGCGGATGGAGACCGGGGACCCACTGGGTATTGGGCATGCGCGTGCCAGTATAGGTTACGCCGCTCGGCGTCTTGCAGCGATAGATCCGGGTCGGCATCACGTCGCCATAGAGAATGTCGAAACCGCCACGGCTGCGATAGACGTTCTCGATATCGCTGGTGCATTCGTAGGCCTGTTTCTTCGCGTGTTCCTCCTCCGGAACGACGCCGGGCAGGTTACGGAAGTAGGTCTGCACATCCTTCGGGAAGGCCCGGGGCTCGGCCGCGAATACCTCAGCCGGAACCACCGCGGCGACAAGCAGCGCCACGAGCATCACGGCCGGCAGTATCCATGCACCTTTGAACATCAATCGACTCCTCATCCACGTAAACGGCGGATGATTCACAGATATGGACGGCAGGAGGTCCAATCCATGGGCCGGGGACCACGTTTGCGTGATCATCGGCGGTTATCCAGGCGGCGATAGCCGGTGGGCTGCTGGTAAAGCCAGCCGATCCGCTGAACAGCCGCCTCGAAATTCTCACGGGCGACGCTCATTGTGTGGCCGTTGGCATGGAGAAGCGTCTCGGCACTCTCCATGATGCCGACATGACCCTTCCATAAAACGAGGTCGCCGCGGCGAAGTTCCCCTTGGCCGATCTCTTTGCCGATCGAGGCCTGCATATCGGAGTCGCGCGGGGCAAATTGGCCGGTCATCATCAGGGCAAGCTGCACGAGCGACGAGCAATCAAGACCGAAACCGGAACGGCCACCCCAGAGATAGGGCGTCTCGATGAATTTTTCGGCGACGGCGACGTAATCGTCACCCAAGGTCTCGGCGATGGGGAGGCAATGGCGGGCGATCACCGCCTCGCCGCTCGCCAAGACGAAATAACGCGTGCCGCGGGTTTCCGCCTCGCCGACGACGGTGACGCGGCTGCCCATGGACAGAGCGCCAACCGGCGGCTTGCGGAGCTCCGGTTCCGGATACAGGAAGGTGCGGGGCACGGCGATGCGGTGGCTGGGTTCCTCCGGGCTTCCGAGCATAGCCTCCGGCAGGTAGCCGACATAACCGTCCTGATCGGCCTGCACCCAGGCAAAACCATCGGCACGGTCGAAGACGCGGACGGTTTCGCCCCACAAAAGTTCGGTATCGATGCCGCGGGCAAGGTCCGGTGCCGGGCGGAGCTGGGCCACCGGCACGGCGATGCGTGCCGGTTCGCCGCGGACGAACTGGCCTGCTTCGACGCTGCCCTTCAGCGTCTCGTCTGCGAGGTCGGGCCGGAAGGCATGCAGGCGTCTGTCGAGCAGCTTGGTCATCTCAAAATTCCCTTCGGGCGCTTCGCGGCAAACCCATCACTGGCGGCCTTCCCGGATGATCAGGTCGCCCAGCTTTTCCAGATAGAGCGCACCCGCCACCGTGCGCTTGATCACTACGTTGCGGCGATCCCGCTCGTCGCGCTGTCGGTCCACCAGGCCCATCTCGCCCATCGTGTCGAGCGCGCGGGTGATGACCGGCTTGGTGACGCCGAGCGTCGCCGCCAGCCCGCGCACCGTGTGCGGCGGCGGCACGAGATAAATATGCAGCAGAATGGACATCTGGCGCAATGTCAGATCGCGGCCGTCGTGGCGCACCTGCTCCAGCGATACCCGGTGCCAGAGGCCCAGCGCTTCCGTGGCGGTCAGTTCAACCGGCATCACCACCTCGGTTCAAAAATCCGGCCTCGCGTCACAATCCGACGGATTTTAGGCCGAAGTTCTTACCGGTTTGTTTCGGAGCCGGTTTATTTCGCCGCCATGTCGCGGATCGTGCGGTAGAGCGCGCGGATCGCAAACGCCTCGCCGCCGACCGGTGCCTGCGGCTTTTCGGCGGCCACCCAGCCGTAAATGTCGAAATGCACCCAGCTCCTGGTGGCGGTGACAAAGCGCTTGAGAAAAAGCGCTGCGGTAATCGCGCCGGCCATGCCGCCCGAAGGCGAATTGGTGATATCGGCGGCGCGGGAGCGGATATCCTTGTCGTAGCCCATCCACAGCGGCAGGCGCCACATCGGATCGGCTTCAGCACGGCCCGCATCCATCAGCTTGCCGGCAAGTGCTTCGTCGTCGGTGAAATAGGGCGCAAGCTCGGTGCCCAGCGCGACGCGGGCGGCTCCGGTCAGCGTCGACATGTCGACCATCAGGTCCGGCGGGTTTTCGTCCGCATAGGCAAGCGCGTCGGCAAGGACCAGCCGGCCTTCGGCGTCGGTATTATCGATCTGCACGGTGATGCCCTTGCGGCTCCTGTAGATATCGCCGGGGCGGAAGGCATTGCCGGAAATGGAGTTCTCGACCGCCGGCACCAGAATCTGCAGGTCCACTTCAAGACCCGCATCCATGATCATCAGGGCAAGTCCCATGACGTTCGCGGCACCGCCCATGTCCTTCTTCATCAGCGCCATGTTGGCGGCGCCCTTGATGTCGAGGCCGCCGGTATCGAAGCAGACGCCCTTGCCCACCAGGGTGACGCGCGGATGGCCCTTCTGCCCCCAACGCATCTCGAGCAGGCGCGGAGGTGAGACGCTGGCGCGGCCGACCGTGTGGACGAGCGGGAAATTCCGAGCGAGCAGGTCCTCACCGACAATGGAGGTGACGGTTGCGCCGTAATGTTCGCCAAGCGCCCGGAAGGCAGCTTCCAGCTCGATCGGCCCCATCTCGTTGGTCGGAATATTGATGAGGTCACGGGCCAGGAAAACGCCGGCGAGCTGGCGCTCGACATCGGCGGCATCGGCCGTGGCCGGGATCGCAAGCCGCACGTCCTTCGGCTTGTCGGACCTGTAGCGGCTAAAGCCGTAGGTGCCGAGGCCATAACCGAGGGCAAGATGTGCATCGCCAAGCGCCGAGGTCTCGACATGCCAGTCACCCGCCGGCAAGAGCTTCGAGAGTTTTCCGGTAATGAACGGCGCCTCGGCAGGATCGCTGCCAAGGCCGAACAGAGCGCTGCCCACCTCACCGCCGGCCGTTGGCAACAGAAGCACTGCGCCTGCTTCCGCCTTGAAACCCGCCGCCTTCGCCCAGGCGAGTGCCGCCGCATCGAGCTTCCCAGCCTCCAGGTCAGAGGGGGTCACGGCGTGGATTGGCCTGGTCGCCGCCCCTTTCGCGCTGAAGGGAGAGGGGCGTTCGATATACTGATAAGGAGTCATGGGGAGCCTTCGGAAGCTGCTGGAATCGCTCGTCTTAACGATCTGTTAGGGTTAACAGTTTATTGCTGGAGTGGAAATGCGCTATATGCCCGCTCCCTATTCGGAAGACGTGGCACCGGACCGAACGAGACCGCACCCCATGACCGCTTCCGCAGCCGTGACGCTTCGCAAGACCCGCCTCGCCCAGACTGCCGCCCTCGCTATTCTCGCCGTTCTCTCTGTCACCGGCTGCGCGACGAAGCGGGATGTAGAAACGACGAGCTCGATCCCGAGGGCCTCGGCCGCCTCCATGGACGGCATGAACGCGAACGATCTTGCCAGCACCGAGAAGTCTGTCGGTGCGAGCTATGCCCGCGATCCCAAGAACAAGCAGATCGGGCTGCAATACGCGACGGTGCTCGGAATGACCGGCAAGAATGCGCAGGCGCTTGCCGTGATGCAGCAGGTGGCTATCGCCCACCCGGCCGATCGGGACGTGCTGGCGGCCTATGGCAAGGCGCAGGCCGGTGCCGGCCAGCTCGAACAGGCGCTCGCAACCATCAATCGCGCCCAGACCCCCGATCATCCGGACTGGCGGCTCTATTCGGCCGAAGGCGCCGTGCTCGACCAGCTCGGTCGCTCGGCGGAGGCCCGCCAGAAATACCGCATGGCGCTCGAGACCCAGCCGAACGAGCCGAGCGTGATGTCCAATCTGGGAATGTCCTACGTGCTTTCCGGTGACCTGAAGACAGCGGAAACCTACATGCGCAATGCCGCCGGCCAGCCCGCCGCCGACAGCCGCGTCCGCCAGAACCTGGCGCTGGTGGTCGGCCTGCAGGGCCGTTTCGCGGAAGCCGAACAGATCGCCCGCCGGGAACTCTCGCAGCAGCAGGCGGACGCCAACGTCACCTATCTGCGTTCGATGTTATCCCAGCAGAATGCCTGGGCAAAGCTCGCCGACAAGGACGGCAAGAGCAAGCCCAAGACGAATTGACCGGGCTACCGTCATCCCAACAAAAAACCGGCCTTGCGCCGGTTTTCCTGTTTTCGGGATGGCCCTCCATCGGTACGCCTTCAGATGAGGCGCGAAATCACCGTGATGATTCCGCCGATCAGGACGAGGTTCACGCAAAGTCTTGCCAGCATCGGGTATCCTCCAAAATCACGTGAGCGCTCCGATCCGCGTTCGTAATCGGACGGAACTTTCGCTCGATGAGGGGATATTGATCTATCGCCGCTGAATGCGGTCTGAAGCTGGAATTCAGGTGCCGTTCACCGTCGCCTCGGCGCTTGCTGCCGACGTCATCAAAACTTGTCGGCGACCTGGATGCCGGCGGGGCCGAGGATGACGGCGATCAGCACCGGCAGGAAGAACAGGATCATCGGCACGGTCAGCTTCGGCGGCAGGGCGGCCGCCTTCTTTTCCGCCTCGTTCATCCGCTCGTCGCGGCCTTCCTGGGCAAGCACACGCAGCGCCGAGGCAATCGGCGTACCGTAGCGTTCCGCCTGGATCAGCGCCTGGGTAACCGCCCTGACGATATCGAGTTGGGTGCGGATGCCGAGATTTTCGAGCGCGGTGCGGCGATCCTGCAGGAAGGAGAGCTCGGCCGTCGTCAGCACCATTTCCTCGGCCAGAGGCGGCGACGCCTGCGCCATCTCCTCGGCCACGCGGCGCATCGCCGCCTCCATGGAAATCCCCGATTCGACGCAGATCAGCATCAGGTCGAGCGCATCGGGCCAGGCCCGCTTGATGGAATGCTGGCGTTTCTTGACCCGATTGGAAATGTAGATGTTCGGTGCATAAAAACCGATATAGGCGACGACGATCGCCGCCAGCATCCGGATCGGGAACGGCCGGGTGGCGAGGTTGCCGAGCACGAAAATCCAGACGATGGCGCCTGCGAGGAACACGAAGGGCAGCAGGAAACGGGCCAGCAGGAACATGTTGAGGGCGTTCTGCGACCTCAGGCCGGCAGCACGAAGCCTGTTGACAGTGTTGTCGTCCACCAGCGCCTTGCGCAGATTGAAGCGCTCGACGATCTGCCGGACCGACTGATTGTTCTGTGCGCGCAGCGACGTCTTCGACTGTTCGGAATTCATCCGGGCGCGTTCGCGGGCGCGGATCTGTTCACGCTCGGTGGAAACCGCCTTCATGCGCTTGTCGAGGTCTCCCTTTTCGAGGAACGGGCTCGCCAGCGTGTAGAGGGTCGCGAAAACCGCCACGGCCACCAGGATGGCGAGCAGTGTGGTCGGGTCGGTGAGCGTCGTTGCCAGTCCCATCGCTCAATCCCCTCAGATGTCGAAGTTGATCATGTTGCGCATGACGAAAATGCCGATCGACATCCAGACGCCGGAAAACAAAAGGATCAGGTGCCCGCGCGGATCGGTGAAGATGATCGAGATGTACTGAGGCGAGGTGAGATAAACGAGCAGCGAGACGATGAAGGGCAAAGCGCCGATGATCACCGCCGAAGCCTTGGCTTCCATCGACAACGCCTGCACCTTGGCCTTCATTTTCCTGCGCTCGCGCAGCACCTTGGAAAGATTGCCGATCGCTTCGGAAAGATTGCCGCCGGCCTGACCCTGGATGGTGATGACGATCGCGAAGAAATTCACCTCCGGCAGCGGCATGGTCATCATCATGCGCGTGCAGGCTTCCGGAATGCTCAAGCCCACTTGCTGGGATTCGATCACGCGGCGGAATTCCGTCTTCACCGGTTCCTGGCCGTCCGAAGCGATCAGCCGCATTGAATCGTTGAGCGGGAGGCCGGATTTGATCGATCGCACCATGACGTCGAGCGCATTCGGAAATTCATCGAGAAACTTCTTCTGGCGACGCTTGACCAGGAAACCGATGATCCAGCGCGGCAACCCGACCGAACTGACAAAGGCGGCACCGACGGCGCCGAGCAGCGGCAGGCCGGCGATCAGGGCCACGAGGAAAACGAAGACGCCGAAAAGGACGCTGAACATATAGAAGCGGCCCATCGTCAGGGACAGGCCGGTCTGGGGTAGCTTGGCCTTCAAGCTGCCGTCGGCCATCTTCTTGTTCTTCTCTTCCTGCTTCTTCTCCAGGTCCTTGATCGAATCCTGCATGGACTTGCGGCGCTTGGAAAGCTCCTGCACGCGGTCGCGCGCGGCCTTGACCTTGTTGAGATCGGTTTCCGCCGATTTCACCCGGTTGAGCCGGCTGTCGGCCTTCTTTTCCACTTCCATGCGAGAGAACAACAGCGCGTAACAGACCGCCGCCGCGGCGACCGCCACGAGGGCGATGATCGCCACGACATTGATATCCAGCCCGAACATGGAACCCTGCTCCTCAGCTCTTGGTTTTTTCCATCGCGTCAAGCGCGGCAGAAAGGCGCTTTTCCTCGTTGTAATAACGGGCGCGGTCCCAGAAATGCGGCTTAACGATACCGGTCGACATATGCTTGCCAATCAGGCGGCCGTTGGCGTCCTCGCCGTCGATCTCGTAACGCATCAGGTCCTGGGTGATGATCACGTCGCCTTCCATGCCCATCACCTCGGTGATCTGGGTGATGCGGCGCGAACCGTCGCGCAGGCGGGCCGCCTGGATGATGACGTCGATCGAACCGCTGATGATCTCGCGCACGGTCTTGGCCGGCAGCGAATAACCGCCCATGGCAATCATCGATTCCATTCGGCTCAGGCATTCGCGCGGCGTGTTGGCGTGGATCGTGCCCATCGATCCGTCGTGGCCGGTGTTCATCGCCTGAAGCAGGTCGAAGACTTCAGGTCCGCGCACTTCGCCGACGATGATGCGCTCAGGCCGCATGCGCAGGCAGTTCTTGACGAGGTCGCGCATGGTAATCTCGCCCTCGCCCTCGATGTTCGGCGGACGGGTTTCGAGCCGGACTACATGCGGCTGCTGCAGCTGCAGTTCGGCGGTGTCCTCGCAGGTGATGACCCGCTCTTCCTTGTCGATATAGTTGGTCAGGCAGTTCAGCAGCGTCGTCTTGCCCGAACCGGTACCGCCGGAAATGACGATGTTGCAGCGGACGCGGCCGATGACCTGCAGAAGCACGGCGCCTTCCGGGGTGATCGCGCCGAACCTGACGAGCTGGTCGAGGTTCAGCTTGTCCTTCTTGAACTTACGAATGGTGAGCGCCGGTCCGTCAATGGCGAGTGGCGGCGCGATGACGTTGACACGCGATCCATCCGGCAGGCGCGCGTCGCAGATCGGCGAAGACTCGTCGACGCGGCGGCCGACCTGGCTGACGATGCGCTGGCAGATCGACAGGAGCTGGGAATTGTCGCGGAAGCGGATTTCGGATTCGATCGTCTTGCCGGCGACTTCGATGAAGGTCTGCCCGGCGCCGTTGACCATGATATCGGAGATGTCATCGCGGGCGAGCAGCGGCTCCAGCGGGCCGTAACCCAGAACGTCGTTGCAGATGTCCTCGAGCAGTTCCTCCTGCTCGGAGATCGACATCGCGAAATTCTTGATGGTGATGATGTCGTTGACGATATCGCGGATTTCCTCGCGCGCGCTTTCCGCATCGAGCTTGGCAAGCTGGGAAAGGTCGATCGTATCGATCAGCGCCGAGAAGACCTGGCTTTTGGTGTCGTAATAGAGTTCCGTGCGCGCCGGGCGCTTGCGGGCGGTGGACTGCGGCGCAAGCGGCGGGGGCGACGAGATCTGCTGCCGCTGGGTAACCGGATCGCGCACCGGCTCGGCAAGGACTTCCGGAGCGGCGGACCGCGCCGCGGCAGGCGCAGGTGCCGCCGGCAGCGGCGGCGCTACGCTGCCGCTCTTCCCAAATCCCTCGTTTCCGCGTTTTCCAAACATACCGGTTTCCTGGTGTTATGCCTTCTTGCGCCCGAGCATGCCGAGCATCTTGCCGAGGCCACCCTTCTTCACCTTCTTCATTGCGACGCGACCCGTGACGATATGGGCGATCTGGGAGAAGGTTTCGGCGACAGGCGACTTCGCGTCGATTTCGGAGATCATGCGGCCGCTATTGGCAGCATTGCCGAACAACAGCACGTCGAACGGCAGGATGGCGATCGGCTCGATCTCCAATGGTTCGATGAAATCGTTCGGAGCGATCTCCGGGCGCTTCGGCATGCCGACCTGGTTGAGGATCAGATGCGGCGCGCGGTCGTTCGGGCGAAGCTTCTTCAACGCATCGAGCATGTTCTTGGTGTTGCGCAGGTTGGCGAGATCGGGAACCGCGCAGATCACCACCTCGTCGACCTCCGACAGAACCGCCCGCGTCCATTCCGTCCAGCCATGCGGGACATCCAGAACGGCCATCGGCGCGCTGCGCTGCAGGAGCTCGATGATCGGCGTGAACGCGTTGCGATCGAAATCATAGGCACGATCGAGCAGCGAGGGAGCCGCCAGCAGCGAGAGATGCTCGGAGCACTTGGTCAGAAGGCGATCGAGGAAGACTTCGTCCAGGCGTTCCGGCGCGAAGACGGCTTCCGCAATGCCCTGGGCCGGATCCTGATCGAAATCGATATTGGCGGTGCCGAAGGGAAGATCGAGATCGGCCAGGATGGTTTCGGTCGAGAACAGGTTCGAAATGCCGAAAGCGCAGTTATGCGCGATGGTCGAGGCACCAACGCCGCCCTTGGCGCCAATGAAGGCGACCGATTTGCCAAGCGGTTCGGCTTCGGGATCCACGAAGATCGCCGAGATCGAAGCCAGCATGTCAGGCATCTGCACGGGGCCGACGAGGTATTCGGAAATGCCGTTGCGGATCAGCTCGCGATAGAGCGAAATGTCGTTGTAGCGGCCGACGACGATGACCCTGGTCGAGGGGTCGCACACTTCCGCAAGCGGCGTGAGCTCATGGAGCAGGTTCTTCGGCTCGGCGTCGGTTTCCAGAATGATGAGGTTCGGGGTCGGGGTGGACGAAAACATGTTGGCGGCAGCGCTGGTGCCGCCGATGGTCACTCGCAGGTTGACCTTGGCCATGCGGCGATCGCGGGCCATGCGGTCCATCATGCGCTGCATCCCGTCGCTTTCGCAGAAGGAATGGATGGAGATGCGCGGCAGCGGGCGCAGCGCGTCGAAATCGCCCGGACGATCGGCGTCCTCGGCAAACCCTTCACCCTGGCCGGGAGTGCGGATTTCGTAGTTGATCGCGCTCATCGTGTTCTCCGGTTCACTGGCTTACGGCGTCGTCGTGGCGGTGCCGCCGGTGCGGTAGTCGCTGATGACCTTGGCGCGCTGGGTGGCGTCGATCGGCGTTATGGCGCGCGGGGCGATGAGATCCGTTGGATTGGCGACCTGGGCTGCAAGATTGTTCTGGCTGGCACAGCCGAAATTGTACCAGTTCCTGTTGCCGAACGTGTTGTCCGACAGGTCTGCCGGCCATTCGCCGCACTGGCCTGTCATCGCCTTAGTCGTCACGTAGGAAAGCCGGATCGGCGCAGCATCGCCATTCGGCGAGGCGGCGTAGCTGCTCATCAGGATCCGCTGCGGCTTGATGCCGGAACGCGTCAGCTCGCGGCGAATATCGCCCGCCAGATGCTGGGCTGCACCGGAATTATACGACCCGGATGGCACCTGGATCTGCATCACGCCGGCCGGCGACGCCATGAAGTTCTGCGCAAAGCCCTTCACCGTATCCCGCATCCCGGTCGTCAGGCGGACATCACCCGAGGCGATCGGAATATCGAGGGTCGACTGGCCTTCCGCCAACACGATCGGATGGCGGGTGCGATAGTCGTCGGGGATGGAGCCCGTGGTGAGCTGGCTGTTGCCGCAGGCCGACAGGAGCAGGCCGGATACGGCAAGCGCCAATGCTGCGGCGACCCTGCCGCGATGGGACCTGGTTATACCCTTGGTCATGGCATCCTGTCCTTCGGCCGAGATTTTCTGGGTTTCAATGTCCATGACCGCTCACTTGTAGATAAAGCCTACGGCGCCGTGATACTGGCCCGCCGCGACGGGTTCCTTACGGCCGTAGATCTTGTTGACGCGGTTCAGGAAGAAGGTCGCGGCATCGTTTTCCGGATTGAAGTTGTCGTCCGGCCGGGCGATCTCGTTGCGCGCAACGGGACGGACCAGATAAGGCGTCGCGATGATCACGAGTTCGGTTTCGTTGCGGATAAAGTCCTTGCTGCGGAAAAGCGTCCCGAACACCGGAACCTTGGAAATACCCGGCAGGCCGGACATTGCCTGTCGGACATTGTCCTGCACCAGGCCGGCGATGACGATGGAGCCGCCGGATGGCAATTCGACCGTGGTCGAAGCCTCGCGCTTGCGGATCGACATGTAGGTGTTGCCGGGGATCCGCAGTGAGGCACCGTTACCCGTCACGGCAGAGCCTTCGTAGGTCGGCTCCGACACGTTGGTTTCGATCACCAGGCTGATACGCCCGGGGGACAGAACGACAGGCTTGAAGTTCAGTTCAATACCATAATCGACGGTGTCGACCGTCTGCGTGACAGTACCCGCCTGGCCATCGACTTCCTGCTGGCCAGGCAGGCGGTATTCGCCGCCCACATAAAATTTCGCCTGCTGGCCGGATATGGCGGTCAGGCTGGGTTCGGCAAGCGTGCGCATGACGCCCGCTTGTTCCATGGCGTTCATATAAGTCGAAAGGCCGACATTCCCGATGTTGCCGGACATGATGCCTTGAGCAGCCAGGCCGACGGCATTTCCGAGATTGGCGGGGTTTGCGAAGGAAATCGAGCCCTTGGGGCCGGTCACGGAGCCGTTGAAACCGAGCTGCTTCAGCACCTGCCGGCTGACTTCCGCAACCGTCACCTTCAGCGTGACCTGGTCCTCGCCCTCGATGGTCAAGAGGTTGACGATCTGGGACTGCTGTCGGGCTTCGGCGAAGATGTCCGCGTCACCGTTATTGCCCTGAGCCGTAATGTTCCGGGTGGTCGCCTCACCGCCCTTGAGGAAGGCGGTGGTGAGCTTTTCCGCCTGTGCCGAGTCCTGCGGCGTCCGGACGCTGCCGGACAGAACAATGTTGTCCGAGATGATCTCGACCTTGATGTTCGATTCCGGCAGGAACCGGCGAAGGTTCTGCTCGAGGCCGGAAATATCGCGCTCGATTGCCACGTCCAGGCTGACGATTTCCTCGCCGTTGGGTCCGAAGACGAAGATGTTGGTCTGGCCGACGGTCTTGCCGAACAGATAGATACGGCGGGAGGTGCGCGTCACCGCGTCAGCCATGCTCGGGTCGGCGACCAGAATGTCGTGGGCATCGGACGGCAGGTCGACAACCAGTGCCTTGTTGAGACCGAGTTGAAGCCGTTTGCGTATTCCGGGCCCGCCTTCGGTGATACGCACGACGCTGTTTTCGGCCGCCAGAGCTTGCGCCGGCTGAAGGCTGATCGGGGCGATATTCATCGAAACGCCGGAAAAGGCGAGGCAAAAAGCCATGCCTGCCGCTGCCGAGCTACGAATCTTGAGTTTCAGACTGCTCACTTGAACGCTCCGTTCATTTCGCCTGCTCCGCCGTCGCCGTGCTCTTGACGATCGCCCCCGACTTGATGACCTGGATATCCGCCTTGCCATCACCCCCATGCAGCAAATAGTCCGGGGCTACCGTGTCGGTCTCCTGCGAATCCGCGACCGAGCGCAGCGCGAGCGTCAGCCGCTGAGCCATCTGCTGGGCGACGGCGATGACCTTTGTCTGGTCCGGCGTCAGTTCCAGCGTCGCCGTCGTGCCGACGACGGATTTCTTGCCGTCCTCGCTTTCCTGGACCTGCTGGTCGATCGCAAGGACACGAACGTTGCTCAGGATGTTTTCGGTAATGTAATTGCCGTTGTCCTTGTTCTCGCGCACCATGATGACGTCGACCCGGTCATTCGGCAGCACGAAGCCGCCGGCGCCAGTAGCAACCGAGATCTCGGTTGCTACTGCCCGTTTTCCGGATGGCAGCAGCGAGGACATGATTCGGCTGGATGAGTCGGCGATCTTCTCGGCGCGCATCGGCTCGCCCTTGAACATCGGCATGCGGACGACGACGCCCTGAAGCTCGGTCATGGCATTCGGGCGCGTGGAATCGGTGATGAATCCGTCGACGATGCCGCTCGAGGGCCAGGACATCCATGCCATCGACTTGTCGTTCAGCCGGCTGCCCACGGGCAGGTTCTCAGCCGTCACGAGCACCTTGACCGTCGGCTCCTTCTGGATGACGGTTTCCACCAGTTCGGGGGCCTTCGTGCCGGAAAGGCGCATGGCGAGCATGCCGGCGAGACCCGCCGCCACCACGGCAACCGCTAGAATAATGATACGGGTGGGCTTCATGGCCATTCCTTGGGGGAACACTAACTTCCCGGAGAATGGCCTCCAATGGTGTAATTATAGTTAATGAGAAGCTTACAATTCTGGTTAACGCGATCTTTCAATCGCTGAAACCTCTATTGAAACGCCTTCACCGCCAGGAGATGGATAGGCGCAAGCTCAAGGGTCAGGAAGCCGGCGATCGCGATGGCGATACCGTAGGGGATCTTCTTGGCGTTGACGAGGGATGAGGGGAGCGGGATGCCCATGGCCATGACCGACGCCGCCTGCGAGCGCAGGAGCAGGAAAGCAAGCGTCACCGCGCCGCCGACATAACCGACGGTGACGAGGAAAACGAGAAGCGAGTGATTGAAGCCGAACCAGACGGCTGTCGCGGTCAGTAGCTTGGCGTCGCCGCCGCCCATGACATTGAAGGCGAACAGCGCGAAACACACGCCGAACACGGCAAGACCGGCGACCAGATTCATGCCGATTTCCGGCCAGCTTAGCCCCACGAGCGGCGCTAGGACCAGAAAGGACACCAGAACAACCGCCGATACCTGGTTCGGGATCGTCATGCTGACGAGATCGGATATGGCGGCAAGCGCCAGGCAAAGCGGCAGGATTGTAAGAATGGCCAGAGTGATCACGATCATTACTGAATCCGCCGCCATCAGTCAGGATTTGCACGAGCAGAATACGCGATCCGCAATCCCTGCTAAACTACGAAATAAGACGAAGCCGCCTCGATTGTGATCGAGCCGGCTTCTGAAATTTGTCGTCTGCAATCAGCACGCGGCGGTGCCGGTGCCGCAGTTAAGCTTCTTCGAGATGTTGGTGAACTGGGTGTTCAGCGCGCCGCCGAGGGTGGTCGCACCGGCGATCAGAGCAACGGAGATGAGTGCTGCGATAAGACCATACTCGATGGCAGTCGCACCAGATTCATCTTTCATAAAACGAGCGAAAATCTTGGTCATGGAACTCTCCTACTCCACATTTGTTGTTCAGCACTTCCCGACAACTGTTTTCCGTTGTTCGGATGACTGAAACCTACAGAGGGACGATTGCCATCGGCTTAAGGAACATCGTTACCTTCCGGTTAACGGAGGATTGCCGGTTGCGTGGTAAACGAAGAGGAAAGAACAAAACTTGCATTCGAGCGACCACCTGCCCATTCTCATAATTTGCTAATGTGCATTTTTTTACAGAGCCTTAATTTGCATGCAGGAAGGCTGAAATTCGCTTCCTCGGGTTGCAATTCCGGCCAATCGGCAATGGTTAAGACGGGGATCAAGAACCGCCTTCTGTGCCACTTAACCCTTCATTCACCAATCGCAGCCATCCTTGCGGAGATAACAATCTCACCTGAAGGCCCCTCCAATGCTGTTCCGTAGCGTCATGGTCCGACTCCTCGCCATTTGCGGTGTCGTCTTCGCGGGCGCGGGGCAGTCTGCAGCGCAGGATCAGGAGGGCCTTCTGCGCGTATTCATGAATCACGCGCGCGTGCTGAAACTCGACAGGCCGGTCAGCAAGGTCATCGTCGGCAACTCGAACGTGGCCGATGCCACCGTTGCGGACTCCACCACGATCGTCCTTACCGGCCGCAGCTTCGGCACGACCAATCTCGTGCTGCTGGACGCCGAGGGCAATGCGATTGCCGACGAACGGGTGCTCGTTTCGATCGACGAAGGAAACACGGTACGCGTCTTCCGGCAAACCGAACGTTCCATCCTTTCCTGCACACCCAATTGCGAGCAGCACGCCGAGTTCAAGAACACCGCCACGCCCTGATCGGGGACAGGTGGTTAAACTGCGGCCGATCGCTGCAACGGAATCTCAATAATCCGGCCATACGATCGGCACGCTCAAGCCGGGCTGTCGGACGGGAACCATGTGCCAGGATTATGACGATACCAAAAGCAGGGCGCCTATGCCTATAAGAGGCAAGAGCGCGTGGCGGCGGATTGCCCGCTCCAAGGACGGCGCTGCCGCAATCGAATTCGCGTTGCTGGCCATTCCCTATTTCCTGATCGTCTTCGCGATCGTCGAAACCTTCATCGCCTATACGGGAGAACAGCTTGTCGCCAATGCCGTCGACACGATGGCGCGCAAGCTCAGGACCGGCAACATCACCTATGGGCTCAATCGCGGCACCGACAAGACCCAAACAGAATTCCGCCGCGCCTTCTGCGACGAAATATCGATCATGATCAAGTGCAGCGAGGAGGAAATCGCGACGCCGGATAAACTTCTGCTCGATGTCCGCTCGTTCGCCACCTTTGCACTCATTCCCACGACAATTCCGCGTTCGACCTCCGGCAGCGCTTTCGGCGAACTCGATACGTCTTCCTTCGCCTATGCGCCAGGCCCCGCGAAAAGCATCAACATGCTGCGGGCTTATTACCGCTGGGACGTCATCACCGATCTGATCCGGCCCTACATCACCAATGTGCGACCCGAGGGCGGCGGGCGTCCGAACTATTTCCTGATCGTCGAAACATCCGCCTTTCGAGCCGAGGATTATCCGTGATGGAAGAGCAAAAGCGGCAGCCGCGGACGCGATATCCGGGCATGTTGACCCGCCTCAAGCAGCTGGTGGCTGACCGGCGCGGCGTCGGAGCAGTGGAGTTCGCCCTGATCGCGCCACTCCTTCTCAGCCTTTATATCACGTCCTTCGAGATCACCATCGGACTCAGCGTCTCCAAACGGGTGACGCATAGCGCCAGCACGATCGCCGATCTGGTGACCCGGGAAACGAGCGTCGACAAGACGATCCTCATGACGATGAAGGACGTGACCGCAAGTCTGTTTGCGCCCTATACGCCCAACACGCTCAGCATCAAAGTCACGGGGGTGACACTCGATGCCACTGGCAATCCGACCGTTGCCTGGTCATGGGACGAAAAAGATGGCAGGCCCTATGCGATCGGCTCCGCGGTCCAGGTACCGGCCGATATGCACATAGCCAATTCCTTCCTCGTCCGGGCGGAGGTCTCAGTTCACCACGAACTCCTGATGTTCATGCCGGGTCTTTTGCCGAGCGAGGTACAGGACCTCACCATTGCGCGGGAGTATTTCTACCGCCAGCGCCTCGGAGACAGCGTCAACTGCACCAATTGCTGAAGCGCATCGGACGTTAACCCCTTTGCCAACACGCGCACGCGGCTATATGAATCCCGATTCGAGCCGGCCAGCAGAACCGTCGGCTGGCGATATTCAAACTTCCGGGTGACCGATGGCGCGTGCCTTCCTGTTCGTTCTTGATTCATTCGGCGTGGGCGGCGCCCCGGATGCGGACGAGTATGGCGATCTGGGCTCCAACACGCTCGGGCATATCGCGGAGTTCTGCGCGGCCGGCGTCGGCGACCGGGCGGGCCTCAGGGAAGGTCCGCTGCATCTGCCGAACATGTCGTCGCTCGGGCTTCTGGAAATCGCCAAGCTTGCCAGCGGCGACTATCCCGCCGGCATGCCGATGCCGGAGCGGATCTTCGGCCTGCACGGCGCGGCCAACGAAATTTCCCGCGGCAAGGATACGCCATCCGGCCATTGGGAAATCGCCGGGACGCCCGTGATGTTCGATTGGGGTTATTTCCCGACCGAAGGCGAGGCCTTCTCTCCCGAACTGGTGGATGCCATCTGCCGTGAGGGCGACATTGCGGGCATTCTGGGCAATTGCCACGCATCCGGCACCGAAATCATCGCCCGGCTCGGGGAAGAGCATATCCGTACCGGCAAGCCTATCTGCTACACGTCGACAGACTCCGTTTTCCAGATTGCCGCCCACGAAACCCATTTCGGCCTCGAGCGGCTGCTCCGGCTCTGCGAAACCGTCCGAGTGCTGCTCGATCCGATGAATATCGGCCGTGTGATCGCGCGGCCTTTCCTCGGCGAGACGGCAGAGACGTTCGAGCGCACCGGCAATCGCCGTGACTTCTCCGTGCCGCCGCCGGAGCCGACATTGCTCGACCGGCTGATCCGGGGCGGTCGTTCGGTGCATGCCATCGGCAAGATCGGCGACATCTTCGCCCACCAGGGCGTTTCGCGCGTCATCAAGGCGAACGGCAATGCGGCGCTGATGGACGCGACCCTTGCCGCCATGGACGAGGCGGCGCTGGGCGATCTGGTTTTCACCAATTTCGTCGATTTCGACATGCTCTACGGTCATCGCCGGGACGTGCCGGGTTATGCCGCGGCGCTCGAAGCCTTCGACCGCGCCCTGCCGGACGTCCATCGGCGGCTGAAGCCGGGCGATCTGGTCATCCTCACCGCCGATCATGGCTGCGACCCGACCTGGCGCGGCACCGACCACACCCGCGAGCGGGTGCCGGTCATGGCGTTCGGGCCGGGCATCCGCTCCCGCTCGATCGGGATCAGGGCAAGCTATTCGGACATTGCCGAAACCATAGCCACGCATCTCTCGATCCCGCTCGGGCCCAACGGATGGAGCTTCCTTTGACCAGACACCTCCTCAAGGCCGAGATTCACTGCCATATCGAAGGCGCCACGCCGCCGGCACTGGCGGCAAGCCAAGCCAGGAAATATGGCGTCGATGCGAGCAAGGTGTTGCGTGACGGCGCCTATGCCTGGTCGGACTTTTCCGAATTTCTCGTCTGCTACGATGCGGTTGCCAGCCTGTTCAGAACGGCCGACGACTACGCGCTGCTGACCGAGACCTATCTTCTGGAACTCGCCGCCGCCAACACGATCTACAGCGAAATCATCGTCTCGCCCGATCACGGAGACCGGATCGGGCTCGGCGCCGATGCCTATCTTGCCGGCATCTGCGACGGCATCCATGCGGCGCGTGAAAAGACCGGGATCGAGGCGCGGATCATCGTTACCGGCGAACGGCATTTCGGCCCGGACCGGGTGATCTCGGCCGCGGAATATGCGGCACGGGCGAAAAACCCGCTGGTGACCGGTTTCAACATGGCCGGCGAGGAACGCATGGGCCGCGTCGCCGACTATGCCCGCGCCTTCGATATCGCCCGCGATGCCGGACTGGGCCTGACCATCCACGCCGGCGAGGTCTGCGGTGCCTTCAGCGTTTCCGATGCGCTCGATCTGGTGAAGCCTACCCGGATCGGCCATGGCGTCCGGGCGATCGAGGATCCGGCACTCGTGGAACGGCTTGTCGAGCTCGGCACCGTGCTGGAGGTCTGCCCGGGCTCGAACATCGCGCTGAACGTGTTTCCGGATTTCGACAGCCACCCGCTGAAACGTCTCAAGGCCGCCGGCGTGCGCGTCTGCATCAATTCCGACGACCCTCCGTTCTTCCACACGTCGCTCGCCCGCGAATACGAGATCGCTTCGGCGATCATGGGAATGCCGGATGACGAGATCGATGAGATGACGCGCATGGCGATCGAAGCTGCCTTCGTGGACGAAGAGACAAGGGCAAAGCTGATCGCCCTGTTCGACGCACAAGCTGGGTCAGAGGCTGGGGATGAGGCGGCCATACGCGCCTGATGGGTTGCGGAACCGGCCTTTTTCCTGAATGAAGAGACAGGCAAACAATAAGGGGAAGCTCATGAACGGCGTCACTGTCATTGATCATCCGCTGGTGCAGCACAAGCTGACGATCATGCGCAAGAAGGAAACCTCGACGGCGGGTTTCCGGCGGCTGCTCCGGGAAATCTCGATGCTGCTCTGCTACGAGGTAACCCGCGACCTCGAACTGACCATGGAAACCATCGAGACGCCGCTCACGCAAATGCAGGCGCCGGTCGTCGAGGGCAAGAAGCTGGTCTTCGCTTCGATCCTGCGTGCCGGCAACGGGCTTCTGGAAGGCATGCTGGAACTGGTGCCCTCGGCCCGAGTCTCGCATATCGGCGTCTACCGCGACCACGAGACGCTGCAGCCGGTCGAATATTACTTCAAGGCGCCGGACGATATCGCAGAGCGGCTGATCATCGTTGTCGATCCGATGCTGGCGACCGGCAATTCCTCGATCGCCGCAGTCGACAAGCTGAAGGAACGCGGAGCGCACAACATCCGCTTCCTCTGCCTGCTTGCAGCCCCCGAGGGCATCGCCAACTTCCGCGCGGCGCATCCGGACGTGAAGATCTACACGGCCTCGATCGACAGCCATCTCGACGAAAATGGCTATATCGTGCCCGGTCTCGGTGACGCCGGAGACCGCATGTACGGTACAAAGTAATTAATTTAGAATTCGCTTACCAAGCTTTGAAATGAACGGCCTGCGAAGATTTCGCGGGCCGTTTTCTTATGGTTTTCCGGTTATGCAGGAAGCGGATATCCGGTTCATGCCGAGAGGATTGTTCATGCTCCTGCGCACCGTCATTTTTGCCGCCGTTGCGGCGCTGCTGGCGACACAGATCCCAGCGATGATCCAGCGTGCCGATCATCCGACGGAGGCGATGGCCGCCGTCGAAGCGCCCGCAAAGGCAACCCCTGTCTCCGTGACATCCGGCAGCGTGACGCTGGAAGCGGATGGGCGCGGACATTTCAACGGCACGTTCCGGATGAACGGCAAATCCGTCGACGGCCTCGTCGATACCGGCGCGTCCCTGGTAGCGATCAACGAGAGCACGGCCCGCAAGCTGGGCTACAGCGCCAACGGCCTGGATTTCCGCTACACCGTCAATACCGCCAATGGCGGCACCGAGGCGGCGCATGTGGTCCTCGACCGGATCGAGATCGGCGGCGTGCGCGTCAAGGACGTCGATGCCTTCGTGCTGCGCGACAAGGCGCTGACCGGCACCCTGGTCGGCATGAGTTTCTTGAAGAAGCTGAAATCCTTCCAGGTGGAAGGCGGGAACCTGAAGCTGATCCAGTGATCAGCCGATGCGCTTCAAGATGACCGGCGCGGCTGCGACCGGAGCATCAGCGATCGTGTAGAAACGCGCGACATCCTCGGCGATCCGCCTGGCATCCTCTTCAGTTCTGGCATGTACCATGGCGATCGGCTCGCCTTCCGACACCGGGCTACCGAGCGGCAACAATGCGCTGAAGCCCACACGATGATCGATCGGATCCGCCGCCCGCTTGCGGCCTCCGCCGAGTTCGACCACGGCCAGGCCGAGGGCGCGGGTCTCGCAGGCGACAAGGTATCCATCACGCGGCGCCGGCACGCGCAACTGCACCGGCGCGCGCTGCAGATAGACATCCGGCCGCTCGCAGAAATCCACTGGTCCGCCGAGCGCATGGACCATGCGGGCAAAACGCTCCATCGCTTCGCCGGAACTCAGGGCCAGTCGCGCATTCTCCTCGGCTTCCGACAGGTCACGCGCCACACCTGCCTGAACCAGCATTTCCGCGGCCTGCGCCAGAACGACGGCTTCAAGCCTCGTACCGACTTTCAGTCCAGCCAGGAAATCGAGACAGTTGACGATTTCGAGCGTATTGCCGGCCGCATCGGCGAGCGGTTGGTTCATGTCTGTGAGCAGCGCAGCCGTCTTCACGCCGGCACCGTTCGCCACGTCGACCAGTGAGCGGGCCAGCGTTTCGGCCTCCTCCAGACTTTCCATAAAGGCGCCGTTGCCGACCTTCACGTCGAGCACGAGGCTGCCGAGTCCGGCCGCGAGTTTCTTGGAGAGGATGGAGGCTGTAATCAGCGGCACGGATTCGACGGTGGCCGTCACGTCGCGGATGCCGTAGAGCCGGCGGTCGGCAGGAGCGAGGTCGCTCGTCTGCCCGATAATGGCACAACCGACCTCGTCTACCACTTTGCGGAACAAAATCTCGTCCGGCATCACGTTGTAACCGGGGATCGACTGCAGCTTGTCGAGCGTACCGCCGGTATGCCCGAGCCCGCGACCGGAAATCATCGGAACTGCAAGGCCGCAGGCGGCAGCGATCGGCGCGAGCATCAGCGAGACGTTGTCACCGACGCCGCCGGTCGAATGCTTGTCCGCCACCGGTCGGCCAAGGCCGTCCCAATTCAGGACAGTCCCGGAATCACGCATGGCAAGCGTCAGCGCTACCGTCTCATTACGGGACATGCCCTGAAAGAAGACAGCCATGGCGAAGGCAGCCGCCTGGCCCTCGGAGATTTCCTCTCTTGTCAGGGCCCCGATGAAGGCTGCGATTTCCTCGGCGGCGAGGACTTTTCCGTCGCGTTTGCGACGGATGATCTCCTGCGGGATCATCCTGTCAGTAGCCGCTTGATGCGCGGACAGTGGTGCCGCCGCTCAGCACGCCGAGAATATCGTCAAGCAGGCTGGATGCGCCGAAGCGGAAGGTGGACGGCATGATCCAGTTGGGAGCCATGATCGTTTCGGCAAGCCGGAAGTAGAGATCGGCGTCGGCAACAGTCGATATCCCGCCGGCAGGCTTGAAGCCGACCCGCTTTTTCGAATCCCGGATCGCCTGCAGCATGATGTCGGCAGCTTCGAGCGTCGCGTTGACGGCGACCTTGCCGGTCGACGTCTTGATGAAATCGGCGCCGGCGGCAATCGCCAGTTCGGAACCGCGGCGGATCAGCGCGCTGTCCTTGAGTTCGCCCGTCTCCAGGATCACCTTCAGGCACGCATCGGGGCAGGCAGCGCGGACGGCTTCGACCATTTCGGTCACCGCGGCCTCATCGCCCGCGAGCAGCTTGCGATAGGGAATGACCATGTCGATCTCGTCGGCACCATCCTCGATCGCCTGCCGCGTCTCTTCGACCACCGCCGCGACGGCAAGTTCGCCCGACGGAAAATTCACGACGGTCGCGATGCGGACCGGATGTTCGGGGCCCAAGATCTGGCGCGCATGGACGACGAAACGCGGCCAGATGCAGATCGCCGCCGTGTTGCCGTAAGACGTCTGAGCGCGCAGGCACAGTTTCTCGATCGCTGCATTGTCGCAATCGTCGCGCAGATTCGTCAGGTCGAGAAGCGATAGCGCGAAGGCTGCCGCCTCGCGCGGGCTCAGGAGTTCCATGTCGAGTGCCTCCCCGGCTTGGTTACTGCGCCGCGCGACCGTTGGCCGCGTCAGGGACCCAGTAAATTCAAAGGCGACGCAGGTCCGATCAAAGTCTGTTCGACTTCTGGGTCTTGCGCCTGATCATATTTACCGTTCAAACGATTAGATGCAAGCCACACCGGCGGGACGCATGGCCGCACGGGACGTATCCGATTGAAATACATCGTGTAATCAGGCCAACATTTCTTTCAGAATAGCCGCCAGTCGCTGCCCTCCGACGGGGGCCATGTCCTTGGTTTCCGCGTGGCTAAGCTCCGCACCGGTCATGCCTGCGCCGAAATTCGTGATGACCGACGCGGCCGCAACCTTGAGCCCGAAATAGCGCGCGAGGATGACTTCCGGTACCGTCGACATGCCGACCGCGTCGGCGCCAAGCGTGCGCGCCATGCGGATTTCCGCAGGCGTCTCGAAGCTCGGTCCGGAGAACCACATGTAGACCCCGGAAAACAGCGGGACGCCGCAACGGATCGCCGCATTGCGCATGTCGAGCGCGAGGTCTGCATCATAGGCGGTGGTCATGCCGACAAAACGCCCGTCGCCTTCCTCGCCGATCAGCGGGTTCATGCCGGAATAGTTGATGTGGTCGGAAATCTGCATCACCGAGCCCGGCGGCATATCCTCCCTGAGGGAGCCTGCCGAGTTGGTCAGGATCAGCGACTGGACTCCGAGGCCCTTCATCACCTCGATCGGAAAACGCATCACCTTGGCATCGCCGCGCTCGTAATAATGAGCGCGTCCGGAAAGCATGATGACCGGCTCGGCTCCGAGATAACCGGCGACGATCTCACCCGCATGCCCGGTGACGCCGCTCGCCGGGAAACCGTCGAGCGCGCCATAGGGGATGCGGACGGCCTCCGTCACCTCGTTCACCAGCGAACCGAGGCCTGAACCGAGCACGACCGCGTGGCGCGGCACCAGACCATCCAGGCGATCGACGAGCAGATCGATGACTTGCCTCATGTCCACCGCCTCAGCCGATCGCGTCGGTTTCGAAAGCAAAAGGCAGGAGCTCCGCCATGGTGACGGTCTTCTGCACGCCGAGATCGTCGCAGAGATAGATGCGCGTATTGGCAGAGGCAAACTCGGCGATCTTTTGCCGGCAGCCGCCGCAGGGCGAGCAGAGCGCCAGCTTTTCGGCGATCACCGCCAGCTCGACGATCTTCTTTCCGCCGCCCATGATCATCGCGCCTATCGCCGTCGGCTCGGCGCACCACCCTTGAGGAAAGGAGATGTTCTCGATATTGGCGCCAAGATAGACCTTGCCGTCATCGGCGCGGATCGCCACACCCACCGGGAATTTCGAATAGGGGGCATGAGCCTTGGACATCGCGTCGCGGGCAGCTTCGAAAAGATCGTGAGACATCTGATCAGCGCTCCTTGGTATAGGGCACGCCGCCGGCCTTGGGCGGCCGAGCGGTGCCGATGAAACCGGCGAGCAATACGCAGGTGAGGATATAGGGCAGCGCCTGGAAGATCTGTACCGGCACTTCACCGATCAGCGGCAGCGATTTGCCCTGCATGAAATTGGCGAACGCATCGAGAAAACCGAAGAGCAGGCAGGCGAGCATGACCGGCACCGGTTTCCACTTGGCAAAGATCAGCGCCGCGAGCGCGATATAACCCTTGCCGGCCGACATGTTGTTGATGAAGGCGGCCGATTGGGCGATCGACAGATAGGTGCCTGCGAAACCGCAGAGGAATCCTGCGACGATCAGCGAGCGATAACGCATCCAGGCAACCGAAATGCCGGCGGTATCCACCGCACCCGGGTTTTCACCGACGGCGCGCAGGCGCAGCCCAAAGCGGGTGCGATAGAGAACCCACCAGGAGATCGGCACCATCAGGAAGGCGATGTAGGTGAGGATGTTGTTGCCGGAGATCACGTTGGCATAAAGCGGGCCGATGATCGGCACGTCGCGCATCATGTCGGCGCCCGGCAGGACGATGGACGAGAAGCGGCCTTCAGGTGGAACCTGGCCGGTGCGCCCGCCCTGCCTGAACCAGGCCTGGCCGAGCACGATCGTCAGACCGGCAGCCACGAAATTCAGCGCCACGCCGGAGACGATCTGGTTACCGCGATTGGTGATCGAGGCAAAGCCGTGGACGAACGAAAACGCGATCGACACGCCGATGCCGCCGAGCAGGCCGAACCAGGCATTGCCGGTCCAGTAGGCAACGCAGGCTGCCGCGAAGGCGGATGCCAGCATCTTGCCTTCCAGGCCGATGTCGAAAATGCCGGCGCGTTCCGAAAAGAGGCCGGCAAGCGCCGTGAACAGAAGCGGGATCGAAAGGCGAACCGCCGAGCCGAGAATGCTGATGAAAATATCGAAATAATCCATGAGCCTACTTCCCGGTGAGCTGCTGGTAGAGCCGGACGATGGACGGGCGCAGCATGTATTCCAGTGCACCGGCGAACAGGATCACCATGCCCTGGATGACGACGATCATGTCACGCGTGATGCCCGGCATGTCGAACGACAGTTCGGCCCCGCCCTGATAGAGAATGCCGAAGAGCAGCGCCGCCAGGATGATGCCTGCCGGATGATTGCGACCCATAAGCGAGACGGCGATGCCGACGAAGCCGGCGCCCCCGACGAATTCGATCTGCAGGCGGGCGGAAGCGCCCATCACCGGGTTCAGCGCCATCATGCCGGCAAGGCCGCCGGAGATCAGCATGGTGATCATGACGATCTTGGAATAACGGATGCCGGCATAACTCGCGGCCGTCGGGCTGATGCCGAGCGTGCGCATTTCGTAACCGAGCTTCGTGCGCCAGATCAGCACCCAGACCAGGAAGCACATGATCAGCGCGATCAGGAAGGAGAAGTTGAGCGGGGCCGCGCCGATCTTGCCGCCAAACATGGCGATCAGCCAGTCGAGCTTGGGAAGCTGGCCGCCGGGCAGGAAGGTGCGGGTTTCCGGCGCCATCTTGCCAGGCACGATCAGCACGCGCACCAGCATGTAGTTCATCAGCGACGAGACGATAAAATTGAACATGATGGTGGTGATGACGATATGGCTGCCGCGCTTGGCCTGCAGCCAGGCGGGAATGGCGGCGCAGGCCGCCCCGAACAGCGCAGCGCCGATCACCGCGAAAGGCATGGTTACATACCAGGGCACATAGCGGTCCATGGCGAGCGCCACCAGCGCCGCACCAAGACCGCCGAGATAGGCTTGGCCTTCCGAACCGATGTTGAACAGGCCGGCATGGATCGCGACCGCCACCGAAAGACCGGTGAAGATGAAGCTCGTCGTGTAGAACAGCGTGAAACCGATGCCTTCGCCGCGGCCGAGCGCGCCGATCAACAGCAGTTGCAGCGCCTCGAACGGGCTTTCGCCGATCGCCCAGACGACCAGACCGGAAAAGAAAAAGGCCAGGACGAGATTGAGCAGCGGAATGAGGCCGTAATTGATCCAGGCGGGAAGCGGAACGGATGCGGTGGTCATGCCCCTGCCCTCGTCCGCGGTGCTGCCGCCGAAAGTCCAATCATTCCATGCTCCGGATAGGTCATTGCTGAAAGCGTCATTACTCCGGACATCATGCGGCGATCCCGGCCATCATCAGGCCCAGCGTCTGTTCGCCTGCCTCGCCCGACTTTTCGCCGACGATCTTGCCCGCGAACATCACCAGGATACGGTCGGAGAGCGAGCGGATCTCGTCCAGCTCCACCGAGACCAGCAGCACCGCCTTGCCGGCATCGCGCATCTCGATGATCCGCTTGTGGATGAATTCGATGGCGCCGATATCGACACCGCGGGTCGGCTGACCGATGATCAGCATTTTGGGGTCGCGCTCGATCTCGCGCGCCACGACGATCTTCTGTTGGTTGCCGCCGGAAAAATTGGCGGTCCGCAGCCGCGGGTTCGGCGGGCGGATGTCGTATTTGCCGATCTTCTCCTCGGCATCCTTGCGCATCGCCTCGAGATCCAGGAGCGGACCGCGGCCGTATCTGGGATCGCGATGATAACCGAGGATGGAATTTTCGTATTCCTCGAACTTCAGGACCAGGCCCATGTGGTGGCGGTCTTCGGGGATATGCGCGAGCCCGAGATCGCGCAGGCCCGCCGGATCGACCCCGGCGACGGGCTTGCCATCGATAAAGATCTCGCCGGACGACGGCTTACGGATGCCGGCGATCGCTTCGAGGAGCTCGGACTGGCCGTTGCCGGCGACGCCGGCGATGCCGACGATCTCGCCGGCCCGCACGTCGAAGGAGACGTCGTCGACCATGGTGACGCCGCGGCTGTCCTTGACCGTCAGGTTCCTGACCGACATCAGGACCCCTCCCGGATGGGCCGCTCCCTTTTCGACGCGCAGCAGGACCCGGCGGCCGACCATCAGTTCGGCGAGCTCTTCGACGGTCGTTTCGGCGGTCTTGCGGGTCGCGACCATTTCGCCGCGGCGCATGACGGACACCGTATCGGTGATCGCCATGATCTCGCGCAGCTTATGGGTGATGAGGATGATCGTCTTGCCCTGATCGCGAAGCACGCGCAGGACCTTGAAGAGGTGGTCGGCCTCCGGCGGGGTCAGCACCCCGGTCGGCTCGTCAAGAATGAGGATGTCGGCGCCGCGATAGAGCGCCTTCAAAATTTCGACGCGCTGCTGGCTGCCGACCGGCAGTTCCTCGATGACCGCATCCGGATCAACCTCGAGGCCGTAATCGTCCTCCAGCCGCTTCAGTTCCTTGCGGGCGCTCGCAACGCCCTTGGCGAGGAGCTGGCCGCCTTCGGCGCCGAGCATGACGTTTTCCAGCACGGTGAAATTCTCGACCAGCATGAAGTGCTGATGCACCATGCCGATGCCCGCGGCGATCGCTGCCTGGCTATCCCGGATCGTCACCGGCTTTCCCGAAATGCGGATTTCCCCATGGTCGGCCTGGTAGAAGCCATAGAGGATCGACATCAGGGTCGATTTGCCGGCACCATTCTCCCCGATGATACCGTGGATCGAGCCTTTGTCGACCGTCAGATTGATGTTCTTGTTCGCGTGTACCGTACCGAATTTCTTGTCGATGCCGACAAGCTCGATCGCGTGCTCCTTAGGAGAATCGAGGCTCAATGGTTCGCCCTTCCGCCTGATATGCAAAAAGGGCGCATGGCGATCATCATCGCCCTGCGCCCCTCGAAACCCGACCTTACTTGTTGCAGGCTTTGTTCGACATGTAGTCGTGCACCTTGATGGTGCCGGCAATGATGTCGGCCTTGGCCTTTTCAACAGCAGTCTTCATTTCAAGCGTGATCAGTGCCTTGTTGTTGTCGTCGAGCGCGTAGGCAACGCCGTCTTCCTTGACGCCGAGAGCCTGGATGCCGGCCGTGAACTTGTCTTCCTTGGTGTCCTTGAAGGCATTGTAGACGGCGAGATCGACGCGCTTGACCATCGAAGTCAGAACCGAACCCGGATGCAGGTGGTTCTGGTTGGAGTCGACGCCGATCGACAGCTTCTTGTTGTCGGCAGCGGTCTGCAGCACGCCGAGGCCAGTTGCGCCGGCAGCCGCGTAAACGACGTCGGCGCCCTGATCGATCTGGTTCTTGGTGAGCTCGCCACCACGGACCGGGTCGTTCCAGGCAGCACCGGTCGTGCCGGTCATGTTCTGGAAGACCTGCGCATCGGGCTTGGCCGCCTTGACGCCCTGGACATAACCGCAGCCGAACTTGCGGATCAGCGGAATATCCATGCCGCCGACGAAACCGACCTTGCCGGTCTTCGACGCCATGCCGGCGAGAAGGCCAACGAGGTAGGAACCCTCTTCTTCCTTGTAGAGGACCGAACGGACGTTCTTCAGGTCGACGACCGAATCGACGATCGCGAACTTGGTGTTCGGGAACTCAGCCGCGACCTTTTCCATGGCCGAGGTCCAGGCGAACGATACGGCGACCACCGGGTTGAAGCCGCGGCTTGCGAAGTTGCGGATAGCCTGCTCGCCCTGGGTGTCGCTGGTCGGTTCGAAATCCCGGAAGTCGATCCCCGTTTCCTTCTTGAACCTTTCGGCGCCGACGGAAGCGGCTTCGTTGAAGGATTTGTCGAACTTGCCGCCCGTGCCATAGACCAGCGCCGGCTTGATATCCGCGGCAAGCGCGGTTGCCGACATGGCAGCCATGGCAATGAGGCTCAAAAGGGTTTTCTTCATCGTGCAGCCCTGTTTTTTAGCTGTTAGGTCCCCCCGCAATCCCGTTCTCCGGGCATGTCTGCGGCCACCGGCCCTTTTTCTTCAAGGGTCTGGCTTCGGTCACTCTTGCACGGGTTTCGGAAAAATTCACGAGATTTTTTTCAACTGGTAAAAAACAACGAACCTGCTGAAAACTTCGACAATGTTGTGGAAAAACTGCACAAACAGGCGGCTTTAGGCGCGACGCGGGGGAACTGGCGCGACCAGCCTCTTCAGGCGGAAAACCGCCCTGCGAAATGCGGCCTGCTGTATCCGGCCATCCAGAAGATCAGGGCGATTGCCAGAAACACAACGAATGCCGGCTGCGCCAGCACCGGGGTCACAAAGGGCCGCCAGATATCCTGACTGAGATATGTGCTCACGACGAATTCCGCGAGCGTCAGGCTTTCCGGATCGAGATTGAGCCAGGCGTTGCCAAGGCTGGTCAGCACTACCGACGAGGACGACACAGACTGGATGGAATCCAGCGTGCCGGCAACGATCGCGGCAGCCAGCGCAAGGCCGCTGAGCAGATGGAAGACGAACCGTATGACTGCCATTCCGAACAAGCCCGCGTCGTTGATCACGGTCGCGCCGCCTGCAGCACGACCGCATTTATGGCAGAAGAAATAGTCCGCGCGCCGAGGCTTGGCAACGCGGCCAGGAAGGTTTTCCCGCCCACTGTCAAAAAACGTTCAGATTCGGGTTGATCCCGGGGAATTGATCGGTATATATCGCGGCCGTTCCAACGTTTTGCTTCTCAGACGACGCAAAGCAACCAAGGACAGGTGGCCGAGTGGTTTAAGGCGCACGCCTGGAACGCGTGTGTGCGTGAAAGCGTACCGTGGGTTCGAATCCCACCTTGTCCGCCATTGGCTTTCTAAATAACTTTTTCTTCTGCGTACCTGCTGGCCGGGGGCTGATGCCCTCGATCGCCTCGCGTCCCGCTCGGATAGTGTTCGAGCCCGCCACTGGCTTATTCCGCGGAACCATCGCGACATCTCCAAGGATTATTCGAGCCGTCATTCAAAGAGTTTTCGATTCGGCCGGCATCGGTTGTGTGCCTGCAGCCGTATTGACATGCGGGGATGGAAGCCGAGACGCGCTTCGCGCGATGCCGTCGAACCAAGGCAAGTCAGGCTCTTCAACTGGATATACGACCCGCCCGTTACGCACGCCGGGTTGAAGCCGTTTCTTATCAATTGCCAATTTTTCAATAATAGGTTGAGTTAGGAATTCGTTATGCAAAGATTTTACTCTTTTTGGTTACTTTCCTTCCAGACGACAACCGGACGGCTCCAACCAGGCTAATCCCGGTCATCGAGCGCTAAGTTCACATTCTGGATAATTCAGCCATGCGCCGTTCGGTTCTCTGCACCGCCCTCTTCTCAGCCGTGTCATTCCAAGGCGCGACCGCTGGCAATCTTGCCGATTTCAAGCGGCCTCTCGCTATCCCCTTCGACAAGGTGACGCCCTATTCGTTGCAGTTGGCGACGCTTGGAAAGATGTTGTTTTTCGATCCGCGACTGTCGGGCGCGAAAAACATGAACTGCGCCAGCTGTCACAATCCGTCGTTCGGCTTCGAAGTGCCGGTCAAGACGCCGGTGGGTGCAGCCAACACGCATCTGTCCCGGCAGGCACCGACAATTCTGAACGTTGCGTGGACCACTTCCCTGTTCTGGGATGGTCGTTCGCCGACGCTCGAGGCGCAAGCCGCAGGACCGATCACGGCGCCGGCGGAGATGAACGGCAAGCTCGACCAGATCGTGGCCGATCTGCGCTCCATTTCCGACTACGACAGCTGGTTCAAGCAGGTATTCCCGGACAAGGGTGCGACCCAGGAGACGCTGTTGGCGGCGCTCGCGACCTATGAACGAACCGTTGTTTCCGCGTGGTCGCCGTTCGATCGCTGGGTGGACGGCGACCAGGCCGCGGTCCCAGACAGTGCCAAGCGGGGGTTTGAACTGTTTACCGGAAAGGCAAATTGCTCCGTCTGTCACACGGGTTGGAATTTCACCGACCACAAGTTTCACAATACCGGGCTGCCCACAGGCGACATAGGGCGGGCCAAGGTGGAGCCGAACAATCCCAAAGCCTTGTATGCTTTCAAGACTCCCAGCCTTCGCAACACCCTCTATCGAGGCCCGTATATGCATAACGGCAGCCTGGCGACCATGGAGGACGTGATTGCTCACTACGAAAGCGGCGGTACCGAAAGCCCGTCACGCTCGGATCACATATCTCCATTTTTCGTGACCGATCACGAGCGGGAAGACCTGATCGCTTTCCTGAAGACCCTCACTCCCGAGCAGCAGGATTTGCTCCTGCCGACATTACCAAACTGAGTAGCACGCCATGGCACTTTCAGTCCGATTCCAGATCCTTCTTCCCCTCATTCTCTCCATTCTCGCGGGCCTGGGAGCTGCCGCTCTCGTCGGATCGCAGGCGATCGACGGCCAGGCGCATGTGGAACGCGTCGTGCAAGACGCGATTGCCGCCAAGACGCTGGCTGCAAGGACCGGAGCACAGTTCGAGAACGTGTCGGGCGTGGTCGCAAATCTCCTGGCGATGACGACGTTTGTTTCGGTCGAAGAGGTCAAGAAGCGGTTTGACACCACGAATGGCGCTTTGGAGACGACGCTTGCCGAGTTCAGCCGTAATTCGCTATCGCCCGCCGTTTCCGACGACGTCAAAAATCTCACCGAACTGCATGCTGCATGGCGCAGCAATGTGCGCATCATGCTCGGGCTCGATCGGGCGAACGCTATTCCGACGACCGAGCAGCTTACCCGCTCGCGCACGGCCATATTGGCAAGGATTCTCGACATCAACACGATAGTGGACAAGGCGGCGTCCGACAGGGTTGTGTCAGCCGGCGACACGCTTGAGACCGAGATACGCAACGAACTGACGACCGCCGCCGCTCTCGCGGTGGTGGGCGTCGTCATCCTGCTGTTCGTCGCCCAGCGGATTGCCGGTCCGATCGTGCGGATCACCGCGTCGATGAAGCTGCTTGCGGGCGGCAACATCGAGGTCGTCGTGCCAAAACGGCGGGGTGCCAAGGAAATTCGCGCCATGATCGATGCCCTGGCCGTGTTCCGGGAAAATGCCCAGATGCGTGATACGTTGGAGAAGGAAGCGCAATCACAGACCGCCAGTCTCGCCAATGTCTCGGCGGAAGCCCGACTGCTGCAGAGCCAGGTGCGCGGCGTCGTCAACAAGGCAACCGAAGGCGATTTCTCCGGTCGCGTCAACGGTCCGTTCGACCGTCCCGAACATCATGAGCTGGCTCAGAGCCTCAATATGCTGATATCGAGCTTCGAAGGCGGGCTCAACGAAACCAGCCGCGTCCTGGATGCACTTGCCAATGCCGACCTGACGATCCGGTTCGAAGGTGTCCACAAAGGCGCATTTGCCGAGCTTCAGGACAATGCGAACGCTGTAACGAGCCGCCTCTCGGCGGTCGTGTCACGACTGGCCGATGCTTGCGCGTCCGTCTCGGCATCCAGCGACGAGATTCTGCGCGGAACCACGGAATTGAACGGGCGGTCTACGCGCCAGTCGTCGATGCTTCAGACAACGGCTGTGACAACGAACGCTGTTGCCGAAACCGTCGGCCAGAACTCCAAGCGGGCTGGCGAGGCCACCAGCGTGATTTCGGATACCAGCCAGATGGCTGAAAACGGCAGCCATGTCATGAACGGCGCGGAAAGCGCCATGGCCCAGATCACCGTCTCCTCCGGCAAGATTTCCGAAATCATCGGCGTCATCGAGGATGTCGCATTCCAAACGAACCTGCTGGCGCTCAACGCAGGGGTCGAAGCCGCGCGTGCAGGCGAAAGCGGGAGAGGGTTCGCGGTCGTCGCAACCGAGGTGCGCTCCCTCGCCCAGTCGACTGCCAATGCTTCCAACGAAGTCAAAGCGCTCATTCAGAAAAGTCAGGCGGAGGTGAAGGCAGGTGCCGAACTGGTCCGCCAGGCGAGCGAGCAGTTTTCCCAGATCGTCTCGTCCATCGCATTCGTCTCTTCGCTTTCCAGCCAGATAACCAGCGAGAGCAACAACCAAAGTGCCAATCTTCGGCAATTGTCGAGCGCGATGAAAGATCTCGACGAGCTCAATGCCCACAGCAACCGGCTCGTCGGTGATCTTTCGGCCTCCACCGAAAGGACAAGCCGGGAAATGGAGGCCCTGGCCGAGATCGTCAATCTGTTCCGCATCGACAATCGGGGGCAATCCCGCACCAGATCGGGCCGGGCCGCTTGAGGCAGGCGCCGCCGCGGGGCGTTGCGCTGTCGATATGGGCGGAGCTTTGACCGGGAAGCTCTGCTGCGGCCGGCAACTCTCACGGAACATGAACACGGCCCTCAGCCTTCGTTCATTTTCCGCGGCCTACCTTCACGGAAACCGCCAATCCAGCGGCCAATCCGAAGGAGGAGAGAATGAAAAAGTTCATTGCCGCCTGCATCATCGGGCTTGGATGTCTCACCACGACCGCGGCCCCGACCCTCGCCGATAGTTTCAGCATAACGATTGGCGATCGAGGATATCGGCCCGGACACCACTATCGGCCGTACCATCGCTACCATCGCCCCTACTACCGGCAGTATTCCAGGCACCATTACCGTCCGCACTGCAGGGTCCGGAGCGTCGAGTACCGCCATCATGGGCGGTGGGTCACCAAGACGACACGCGTCTGTCGAGGCAGATAAATCGATCCCGACCCGCTAGTCCCCCGACATGGCTTGCGGGGTCGGCCGGTTCACGGCGCACTCTGCATTATTGGGAGATCGAAAAGCTGACCTGCTGCCATCGGCGCAGCTGCGGATCGAAAGCGATCACGAGCTCGAAATCCCTGCGGTCCAGGCCCTTGTCGGTGTTGATGTCGGCATAGCCGCCCATGGAGAACCGGCAATCGGCGATCCAGCGAAGATTGCCCCAGACGACATCGACGATCTCGGGGCGTTGTTCAACGAGCTGGCGGGATTTCTCAAACGCGAGGTTTCCCGGGCACGCCTCGTCGGCCGGCTCGCCCACGGCCATGAGAAACGCGAGGCCGGCAATCGGCACCACGAAGGCGACGCTCTTTACGACATTCGCTTCCATGACGGCTCTCCCCAGCTTCGAACCCGAAGCAGCCGAACTCAAGAACAGGGCCTAAATATCCGAACCAAGGCCTGATCATGCCGTAAAGGATAACATCATTTCGACTGGCTCGCCAAGCTTTGCGGAAAGAGCTTAGGGCGGTACACCGCCGATTTGGGGTATTGCCAATTTCAACTTTATCTTCATAGGAAATGCACTAGGACGATCATCCCTGGAGTCTCCTTGATGGGTAGCGCATGAAATTCGGAACGAGCGGTCTTCGGGGCCTTGTGACTGACCTGGAGGGGCGGGCTTCATCGCTCTACACCCAGGCCTTTGCCCGGCATCTCCTGGAAACGGGCGCGGCACAACCCGGTGATGCGGTGCTCGTCGGCCGCGATTTCCGCCCGTCTAGCCCCGACATTGCCGCCACCTGCATCGGAGCGCTGAAGCGCGCCGGACTTTCGTCGATCGATTGCGGCGCGGTGCCGACGCCGGCGCTGGCGCTCTACGGGCTTCAGCTCAAGGCCGCATCGCTGATGATCACCGGCTCGCATATCCCCGCGGACCGCAACGGCATCAAGTTCTATCGACCCGACGGCGAGATCGACAAACAGGACGAGATGCGGATCACCGCGATCGCTGCCGAACTGGACAGAAGCGAGATCGACACGACGCCCGGCGAAGCGCCGGATCATTCGGCCAAAGCCGAGGCGCTGTTCCTCGCCCGCAATATGGCAATGCTACCCGCAAGCGCGCTCGCCGGCCTCAAGGTCGGGGTCTATCAGCATTCGACGGTCGCCCGCGATCTCATGGTGCGGGTTCTGGAAGGTTATGGCGCAGACGCCGTGCCGCTCGGCCGCTCCGAAGACTTCATTCCGGTCGACACAGAAGCGGTCTCGGTCGAGACTATCGACCTCCTCAAGGGCTGGGCGCGCGAACATGGGCTCGACGCGATCATCTCTGCCGACGGCGACGGCGACCGGCCGCTGGTTTCCGACGAAACGGGAGAACCGCTGCGCGGCGACCTTCTAGGCCTGATTGCGGCAAAGTTCCTGAAGGCGCAGGTCGTCGTAACGCCGGTCACCTCCAATTCGGGCATCGAGGCGGCTGGGGATTTCGAGACCGCCCGCACCAAGGTCGGATCGCCGTTCGTCATCTCCGGCATGCTCGCAGCACTCGAAGCCGGCAAGACGGGCGTCATGGGTTTCGAGGCGAATGGCGGGCTTCTGACCACCTCGCCTTTCGAAACCGGCACCGGCACGCTCTCACCACTTCCCACCCGCGACAGTTTCCTGCCGGTGCTGGCGACACTTGTGCTGGCTGCGCGCGAGAAGAAGCCCCTGTCCCAAATCGCCGCCGGTTTCCGCCTGCCGTTTGCGGCGGCCGACCGGCTGGAGAATTTTCCCGTGGAAACGAGCGCCGCGCTGATGGCGCATCTCAGGCAATCCGACGACAATCTCGCTGCCTTCCTCGCGCCGATTTCGACAGTCGTTGCGAAAAGCGATATCGATGGCCTGCGGGTGGCGCTTGAAGATGGCCGGATCGTGCATTTCCGACCATCGGGCAACGCACCGGAAATGCGCTGTTATGTGGAAGCCGGGACGGAAGACGAGGCGAAGGCCTTGTTGCACGAGGGGCTGAACCTCATCCGCGCCTGGGCTGCAAAAGTTTGAACGATAATCGGACGATAACTGCCGGAGATATTGGAATGAATAGCAAGATCATCCCCGTCATCATGGCAGGCGGCAAGGGAACTCGGCTCTGGCCGCTGTCGCGCGCAAGTGCGCCGAAACAGTTCATCCAGTTCATCGGCGACAAGACGCTGTTCCAGGCGACGCTGTCGCGCGTTTCGGACCCGAAGCTCTATGAAGCTCCGGTCGTCATCACCAACGAGGATTTCCGGTTCCTGGTCGCCGAACAGGCCCGCGAGCTCGGTATCAAGCTTTCCGGCATCCTGCTCGAGCCCGTCGCCCGCAACACTGCCCCGGCAGTCGCCGTCGCTGCCGCCTTCGTCGAAGGCCGCTTCGGCGAGGATGCCATCCTGCAGGTGCTTGCCTCGGACCACGAGATCACCGCGGATGCCGGTTATTTCGATGCAATCGGCATTGCCAGACAGACGGCTCTTTCCGGCAAGCTCGTCACCTTCGGCATTGCTCCGACGGAGCCCGCAACCGGGTATGGCTATATCGAGATCGGCGAGGCACTGCCGGCCGGCGCCTGCAAGGTCAAGCGCTTCGTCGAAAAGCCGGTGCTGGCCGAAGCCGAGAAGATGCTGTCGACCGGCGGTTTTGTCTGGAACTCAGGCATCTTCATGTTCAAGGCCGGTCAGGTGCTGAGCGAACTTTCCACCTTCGCGCCCGAGGTCGAGGCCGCCGCCCGCACCGCACTTGCCAAGGCTTCGAGCGACCTCGATTTCACCCGCCTCGACGCGCAGGAATTTGCCGCAAGCCCGGATATCTCCGTCGACTATGCGCTGATGGAGAAGACCTCCAACGCGGCGGTCGTGCCCTCCTCGTTCACCTGGTCCGATCTTGGAAGCTGGGACGCCGTATGGAAGCTCGGCGCCCGCGACGAGGCCGGCAACGTCACCTCCGGCAAGACGACGCTGATCAACACCAGGAACTCGCTCGTGATGTCGCGCACCAGCCATCTCGCCGTTCAGGGCCTGGATGGCGTCGCCGTCATCGCCAGCGAGGACGCCGTCTATATCGGCCGACTGGAAGACAGCCAGGACGTCGGCAAGATCGTCAAGCAGCTCGCCGCGGCCAAGGCGACTGCAGCGCTGACCGAAACCCATCCGACCTCCTATCGTCCCTGGGGCGGTTATACGTCGGTGCTCAACGGCGATCGTTTCCAGGTGAAGCGGCTGTTCGTGACACCCGGCAAGAAACTGTCGCTACAGAAACATCACCACCGCTCGGAACACTGGATCTGCGTCAAGGGTACCGCGGAAGTGACGATCGGCGAGGAAACCCGGACCGTCAGGGAAAACGAGTCCGTCTACATCCCGCAGGGCGAGGTGCATCGGCTCGCCAATCCCGGCAAGATCATGCTCGAGATGATCGAGGTGCAGACCGGATCCTATCTCGGCGAGGACGACATCATCCGCATCGTCGACGAGTTCGGACGCGGCTGAGGAGGCTCGGCGAATATCGGCTCAGTCGATCTCGTGGCGATGGTCGAGATACCATTGGACGAAGGCCTTGACGCCTTCCTCCAGGCCGATCTCCGGCTTGCGGCCGGTCAGCGCCACGAGAAGATCGGGGCTGGCGAAGGTTCTCGGCACGTCGCCCTTCTGCATCGGCAGCATCTTGCGCTTGGCCGGTTTTCCCATGATCCGTTCGATGGTTTCGACGAAGTCGATGAGGCCCGAGGGCTGGCCGCCGCCGATATTGACGACGCGGAACGGTGCCTGACGGGAGAGCGTATCGATGTCCGCGACGCGATTGTCCTCACCGGGATAGACCTTGGATAGGTCGATGATCGAATTCACCAGGTCGTCGATATAGGTGAAGTCCCGGCTCATCTTGCCTTCGCCGTAGATCTCGATCTCGCGATCCTCGATGATCGCCTTGACGAACTTGAAGAGCGCCATGTCCGGCCGGCCCCAGGGCCCGTAGACCGTGAAGAAGCGGAAGGCGGTAATCGGCACCTTGTAGAGATGGGCGTAGCTGTGCGCCATCAGCTCCGTGGCCCTCTTGGTCGCTGCATAAAAGGTCAGGGGTTCATCGGCGCGGTCGCTTTCGCGGAAGGGAATGTCCGGGTTGGCACCGTAGACCGACGAGGTCGAAGCGAGCATCAGATGGCCGACGCCGTAGTTGCGGGCAATCTCCAGGATATTCCAGGAGCCGATGAGATTGGAATCGAGATAGGCCTTGGGATTTTCAAGGCTGTAGCGCACGCCGGCCTGGGCGGCGAGGTGGATCATCACATCCGGCTTGAAGTCCTCGACGGACTTGTCGAGCAGCGACTTGTCTTCCAGCATGCCGATGACCGGGCGGAAGGCAGGGAATTGTGCGAGCCCGGCATTGCGGGCTTCCTTGAGGCGCAGACTGTAATAGGGCGTCATCCCATCGAAGCCTAGAACCTCGTGGCCATCCTCCAGCAGGCGTCGCGCCAAGTGGAAACCAATGAAGCCTGCCGTCCCGGTGATGAAGTAACGCATGTATGACCCGCTGTCGCTCTGGGGCGATCCCATAGCGCGGATATCCGGCCCTGTCATCTCAGGGACAGAAGTTATTTGAACCGCCGGACCAATCAGGCCGCTTTCAGTGAAAGAGCCGCAGCCGCGCCGGCGGCACGCCCGGCCGGCCGTTCTTGCGATCGACGGCGAACTGGATGAGGTCCATCGAAGCCTGGTCGGTGAGCGGTTTTGCCATCACGCCGAGGACCCCGGAGACGCCCGCCGCCACAAGGCCCGGATTGCCGGTGATCATGATTACCACGATGCCGTATTCCGCCAGCGCCTTGGCAATCTCCGGGCCGGTCTCGCCGTCGGCAAGGCGCACGTCCACGAAGGCTATATCCGTGTCGCGGGTATAGTTCAGCGCCACGGTCATGTCGGGTGCTATTCCGACGACGTCATGGCCGCTTCGATGGACGGCGTCCTCGATATCCATCGCGACCAGCAAGCTGTCTTCGACGATCAGGAAACGATATTCCAACGGTAGATCCTCCCGGACTGAAGGAGGCAAATAGACTCCGATCGTCGCTTGGCAATAGGAGCAGGGCCCGATATCGATTTTTTGATCTAGATCCCTGGGATCAAGCCGCAGCGCCGGCCGCTAGGCCAATAGATTTGCCCCGGAGGTTATGAGGGCTACGTTGCCGGCTCAGCTTTGGCGAGCGGAACATGGCTACACCTCCCGAATACCTCCTCGCTCAAGATTTCAGTCACTTACGAAAGGTGACCGGCAGACAGGAACCACTCAAAAACTGGTGGGTTAGCCCTTCGGAAGTTAGAAGAAAAGGAGAAGACCCATGAAGAAGATCATTCTCGCGTCCTGCGCCATTCTCGCCGCTTCCTTCGCCACACAGGCCGGAGCCCAGCAAGGCACCGTCAACGGTGCAGCCGGCGGAGCGGTTACCGGTGCCATCGTCGGCGGTCCAGTCGGCGCCGCAGTGGGTGGGGTCGTCGGCGCCGTAGCCGGTACCGCGATCGACCCGCCACCGCGCGAAGTCGTCACCTACGTCGAGGAACAGCCCGCCCCGACCGCTTCGGTAGTCGTCGAACAGCCGATCGTGGTTGGTAAGCCGCTCCCGCAGAGCGTCGTCGTTACACCGGTGCCCAGCAATCCGAGATACGCCTATACGGTGGTCAACAACCAACGCGTGATCGTCGATCCGCAGACCCACACCGTCGTGCAGGTCATCCGGTAAGCGAAGGTTTCGCATTTCCCCTTAAGCCAGCCAGCGCAGACAGGCTCCGCCACTTCCGGCGGGGCCTGTTCCCGTTCGAGCAGTCGGCTAGACCAGGACGACCTGATCGACGCGATCTTCCTGGCCGAAGAACTTCAGATAACGTTCCACCTCGGCCGGATCTCCGGTCGCCTTGCGAGGATTGTCGGAAAGTTTCACCGCCGGACGGCCATTCGCTTCGCTTACCTTGCAGACGATGGAGATCGGCATCAGGCCGGCAATCTCGTGGGGTGCGCAGCCGGCGAAATCGTTGGTCAGGTTGGTGCCCCAGCCGAAGCTCATGCGCACGCGGCCTTCGAAATGCCGGTAGGTGTCGATGATCGCATCGACGTCCAGCCCGTCGGAGAAGATCAGCAGCTTTTCCTTAGGGTTGCGGCCCATCTTCTTCCACCAGGCTATGATCTTTTCTCCGCCTTCGATCGGCGGTGCGCTGTCGGGGCGGAAACCGGTCCAGTCGGCCACCCAGTCCGGCGCATCGCGCAGGAACGCCGCCGTGCCGAAGGAATCCGGCAACACGATCAGCAGGTTGCCGCCATAAAGCCGGTTCCAGTCCTTCAGGACCTGGTAAGGGGAGGCGCGCAGCTGTTCGTCGGTCTCTGCGAGTGCCGCAGCCACCATGGGCAGCTCGTGCGCATTGGTCCCCACGGCTTCGAGATCGGAATCCATCGCAAGCAGGACGTTGCTGGTGCCGGTAAACGCCGGGCCGATGCCTTCCTTGAGCGCCTCGACGCACCAGCGCTGCCACAGGAAGCTGTGACGGCGGCGCGTGCCGAAATCGGAAATGCGCAGGCCCGGCAATGCCTGCAGCCGCTCGACCTTTTCCCACATCTTGGCCTTGGCCCGCGCGTAGAGAACGTCGAGCGTGAAAAAACCGAGCGAGCGCATCGCGGAACGCGAGCGCAACTCGTTGATGATCGCGAGTGCGGGAATTTCCCAGAGCGTCGTTTCCATCCATTTGCCGTGGAAGGTCAGTTCGTATTGGCCGTCGCGCTTCGAGAGTTCGTATTCTGGCAGCTTGTAGGTGGACAGCCAGTTCAAGAACTCCGGCTCGAAAATCTGCTTTCGGCCATAAAACGTGTTGCCCGCTAGCCAGATCATCTCCTTCTTGGACAGGCCGACTGTGCGGGCATGGTCGAGCTGCTCGCGCAGCGCCCCCTCGTCGATCTCCTCCGCCAGCTTGACGCTGGTCGTGCGGTTGATCAGCGAAAACGTGGCGTCCACATCCGGATAGAGTTTCCAGATCATCTGCAGCATCAGGAGCTTGTAGAAATCCGTATCGATCAGACTGCGGATGATCGGATCGAGCTTCCAGGTGTGGTTATAAACCCTGCTCGCGATATCGGTCTTGGTCATGCCTGCCCCTGCCCCGGCCCTTCCGGGCCGGCTCCGCCGATTTCGATGCGTATGGAGGCAGCGGCTGATCAACCTCCGGGCATTTTTATCGAAAAAAATGCAGAACAAGTCCAGACGCAATTCGGCCGCGAGGGGTCGCGGCCGAAAAAATCAGAAATGATGTAGTCAGTTGCCGGATTGCGAGTTGGTTGCCGGTGGCGCGGCGGCCGGCGGCGTAGAAGGATTGGCGGTCGGCGGCGCATTCGGGTTTGCGGGCGTCGTGCTTCCGGCTGGCGGCGTGGCGGTCTGTTCGTCCGGCGGCGCGGTGCTCTGGCCGTACCACTCGGCGCCGGCCCAGGCCACCATCGCCAAAATAAGGCCGGCAATCAACACCTTCAGGACCGGCGCACCCCAGCTTCCCTGCCGCGCTTCCGTAGCGGTCTCAACAACCGGCGGCGAGCCGATCGGGTTCGGATGACGGGGCTCGGCTTCCTGGGGATCGAAACGTGTGTTCATGATTTCGCTCCTTGTTCGGCCGGAATGCCCGGCTCATGCACAAGAAACGGTCGGCGGAAACGAATGTTCCGGCAGGAGGGCTCAGTAACCCGCCCGGCGATCCACCACGTGCTGCAAGGGGTCGCCCGCCTCGTAGCGTTCCATCTGGGTCTCCGCATTGCGAAACAGCGCCCTTACATCGGACGCGGAAGCCGCGTGGGGGGTAATGATGACGTTGTCCGTCGTCCAGAGCGGGCTATCCGCACCGAGCGGCTCCTTCTCGAACACATCCAGCGACGCGCCGCCGAGGATGCCGTTGTCGAGCGCGGCAACAAGATCGCTCTCCACCTGGCTGCCGCCGCGTCCGGCATTGATGAAGACCGGTTTGCCCAAGGCTCCGCCCCGGCGAAGCTTTACAAACAGCGAGGCGTTGAAAATACCACGCGTCTCGGGCGTCAGCGGCAGGAGGCCGACCAGAATGTCGGTGCGGGCAAGGAAAGCATCGAGCTCGCCGCCATCGAAGGTCTCGACGCCTTCGATGGCCTTTTTGCTGCGCGACCAGCCGATCACATCGAAACCCATGATCTTCAATTTCCGGACCGCGTCCTGGCCGAGCACGCCAAGGCCCATCACGCCGACGGTCAGGTCCTTTGCTTCCGGCTGGGAGAGTTCGCGCCACTGGCGTTCGCGCTGCTGCCCGAGATAGGCCGGCACCTGCCGCAGGTGGCTCAGGGCCTGCAGCACGACCCATTCGCTCATCCGCGTCGTCAGGCTTTCGTCGACGAAACGGACGATCGGAATATCCGGCAGGCCGGGCATGGTGAGGATATAATCGACGCCGGCGCCGCCGGAAAACAACACCTCCAGCTTCGGCGCCCGCTGGAACAGATCCGGGTCCGGCTTCCAGATTACCGCGTAGCGCGCCTCGGACATGTCCACTCCCGGATCGGAGGCGTGCAGCACGGTGCGGCCGGTGAAGGCGCTGGCGAGTGCGGCATCGATCTCGCGGCGCTCGAATTTAAGATCGACGACGACCGGATGTTTGGCAGACATGGACGGATTGACCTTGATTGCTGTGATTACTGACTGATGGCTTCGATTTCGACGGCTTCCAGATTGAAGGCGGCGGCCATCAGGGCGCGGGTATAATCCTCTCTCGGCGCCTGGAAAATCTGGTCCGCGGGACCTTCTTCCACCACCTTGCCGAGCCGCATGACGATGACGTGGTTGGCGAGCGCCTTCACCACCTTCAGATCGTGGCTGATGAAGAGATAGGCGAGGTCGTGCTTCTTCTGCAGGTCGCGCAGGAGATCGACGACCTGCGCCTGTACGGTCATGTCGAGCGCCGATGTCGGCTCGTCGAGCATCACGAAACGCGGTTTCAGCACCATGGCGCGGGCGATCGCGATGCGCTGCCGCTGACCGCCGGAAAATTCGTGCGGATAACGCCAGCGGGTCGCCGGATCGAGGCCGACTTCGCTCAAGGCCCAGGCGACGCGCTCGTCGCGGCCATCAGCGGAAAGCGACCGCTCATGCACCCTCAGCCCCTCGGCGACGATATCGCCGACCGACATGCGGGGGCTCAGCGACCCATAGGGATCCTGGAAAACGACCTGAAGACGGTCGCGGAACGGACGCATTTCCTTGAAGGAGAACTTGTCGATGTCCGTTCCGACGAAGGCGATGCGGCCCTTGGAGGAGATGAGCCTTGCGAGCGCCAGACCGAGTGTCGTCTTGCCCGAGCCGGATTCGCCGACGACGCCGAGCGTCTCGCCGGCCCGCAATTCGAGATCGACGCCATCGACCGCCTTCACATGATCGACCACCTTGCGCAGGAAACCCGCCTTGATCGGAAACCAGACACGGATGTCCTTGCCTTCCATCACCACCGGCTTCGAGGGATCGGTCGGCGGCGGCTCGCCGCGCGGTTCGGAGGCGAGCAGATGGCGCGTATAGGCGTGTTGCGGATTGGTGAAGACCTCCTCCACCGTGCCGGTCTCGACGATCTTGCCCTTGGTCATGACGCAGACGCGATCGGCGAATTTCCGGACGATGCCGAGGTCGTGGGTGATGAACAGCATGGACATGCCATGCTCGCCCTTCAGCCCGCGCAGAAGATCGAGGATCTGCGCCTGCACGGTGACGTCGAGTGCCGTGGTCGGCTCGTCGGCAATCAGCAGTTTCGGACGGTTGGCGAGCGCCATGGCGATCATGACGCGCTGGCGCTGGCCGCCGGACAGCTCGTGCGGATAGGCTTTCAGCCGCTTTTCCGGCTCGCGTATACCGACCTGGTTCAGGAGTTCGAGCGTGCGGATACGCACTGCCTGACCGGCAATTCCGTGATGAAGCTCAAGGATTTCGCCGATCTGCTTCTCGATCGAATGAAGCGGATTGAGCGAGGTCATCGGCTCCTGGAAGATCATCGTGACGTCGTTGCCGCGCACACGGCGCAGTTCCGGCTCGGACGCCTTCAACATGTCCTTGCCGTCGAACAAGATCTCCCCGGACGGGTGGCTTGCCGAAGGATAGGGCAGCAGCTTGAGGATGGAATTCGCCGTCACCGACTTGCCGGAGCCGGATTCCCCGACCAGCGCCATCACCTCGCCCGGCATGATGTCGAACGAGACCCGGTCGACGGCAATCAAGGTATCGCTTCCCTGGTGGAAGGCGACGGAGAGATCGCGGACGGAAAGAAGCGGCTCTGTCATCGGCTCACCCGAACGTTTTTCTGGGATCGAAGGCATCGCGCACGGCCTCGCCGATGAAGATCAGCAGCGACAGCATGAGGGACATGGTGAAGAAGGCGGTGAAGCCGAGCCATGGCGCCTGGAGGTTGTTCTTTCCCTGCGAAATCATCTCGCCGAGAGACGGAGAGCCTGCCGGCAGGCCGAAGCCCAGGAAGTCGAGCGAGGTCAGCGTCGCGATCGAACCCGACAGGATGAAGGGCAGGAAGGTCAGCGTCGCGACCATGGCGTTCGGCAGCAGGTGCCGGGACATGATCGTCCAGTTGCCGACGCCGAGCGCGCGGGCGGCACGGACATATTCGAAATTGCGGGCCCGCAGGAACTCGGCGCGCACCACGCCGACGAAACCGACCCAGGAGAAGAGCAGGAGGATGCCGAGCAGGACGAAGAACCCGGGCGGCAGGATCGAGGCGATGATCAGCAGGATGTAGAGAACCGGCATGGACGACCAGATCTCGATGAACCGCTGCATCAGCAGGTCCGTCCAGCCGCCGAAATAACCTTGCACCGCGCCGGCCGTCACGCCGATTACTGCCGAGCAGATCGTCAGCACCAGGCCGAACAGGACGGAGATGCGGAAGCCGTAGATCATGCGGGCGGTCACGTCACGCGCCTGGTCGTCGGTGCCGAGCCAGTTCAGGTTGCCGAGGATGCAGTTCGGGTCCTGATCCTTCTGGGGATAGGCGGCGCAGCGATCCGCCTTCTCCATCAGCCAGAAGGGTTCTGTCGGCGCCGAATGGGGGATGTTGGAATTGACCGTCTGGTAGGAATAGCGGATCGGCGGCCAGACCATCCAGCCGTTCGCCTCGATTTCCTGCTGGATGTAATCGGAACGGTAATCGGTCGTCGCCAGGAAGCCGCCGAACTTCTCTTCCGGATAATCGACGAGGACCGGGTAGAGGATTTCGCCCTTGTAGGAGGCGACGATCGGCCGGTCGTTGGCGATGAATTCCGCAAACAGGCTGAGCATGAAAAGGATCATGAACAGCCAGAAGGACCAGTAACCGCGCTTGTTGGCGCGGAAATTGGCGAGCCGCCGCCGGTTGGTCGGCGAGATCCAGGGCCGCTTCTGCGGCGGTGCCGTCTGCGCGGTGGTCTTTGCGGTGGTCGCCTCCATCAGACATCCCTCCGCTCGAAATCGATGCGCGGATCGATCCAGGTATAGATCAGGTCCGAAATCAGGCTGACGAACAGGCCCATCAGCGAGAAGATGTAGAGCGTGCCGAAAACGATCGGATAATCGCGATTGACGATCGCGAGATAACCGAGGCGCCCCAGTCCATCCAGCGAGAAGATGTTCTCGATCAGCAGCGAGCCGGTGAAGAAGGCCGAGATGAAGGCGCCGGGAAACCCTGCGATGACGATCAGCATGGCGTTGCGGAAGACGTGGCCGTAGAGAACCTGCCGCTCGTTGAGGCCCTTGGCACGCGCCGTCGTCACATACTGTTTCTTGATTTCGTCGATGAACGAGTTCTTGGTCAGCAGGGTGGTGGTGGCGAAGGCCGACAGCGACATGGCGATCAACGGCAATGTCAGGTGCCAGAAATAGTCGATGACCTTTTCCCACCAGGAAAGTTCTGAAAAATTGTCCGAAACCAGGCCGCGCAGCGGGAACCAGTCGAAGAACGAACCGCCTGCGAAGAGCACGATCAGCAGGATGCCGAACAGGAAGCTCGGCACCGCATAACCGATGATGATCACGCCAGAGGTCCAGACGTCGAAGGTCGAGCCGTCCTTGACCGCCTTGCGGATGCCCAATGGGATCGAGATCAGATAGGAGACGATCAGGATCCAGAAGCCGAGCGAGATCGACACCGGCATCTTGTCGATGATCAGATCGAGCACCGAGGTATTGCGGAAGAAGCTCTCGCCGAAGTCGAAGCGGATGTAGTTCCACATCATTTCGAGGAACCGCGTCGCCGGCGGCTTGTCGAAACCGAACTGCTTCTCGAGCTTGGCGATGAACTCCGGGTCAAGGCCCTGGGCGCCGCGATAACGGCTTTCCTCACCTCCACCCTGTTGCTGGAGCAGGTCACCGCCGCCGCCGGAAAGCCGGTCGCCGGTATCCTGGCCCTGGATCTGGGCGATCACCTGCTCGACCGGGCCGCCCGGCGCGAACTGCACGACGAGGAAGGAAATCGCCATGATGCCGACGATCGTCGGTATCATCAGCAGAAGACGGCGGAGAATATAGGCGCCCATCAGAGCTCCCTGCCCGTGGCTACAGGGCTTGTCTCACCGCATATCCCAATGCCGATCAAATGGCTCTTTCCTCTTTTCCGGTGCGAATCATACGGGTTCATTTGGAACAGGTGCCGGTCGGCGGCGCAAGTCCGCGCCCAGTTCTTCACTTCGCGGCGCTTCTGGCCGACCAGGTGTCGGGGAACCCTGTGCTGTATTCCGGCAGTCTCTGCGGATGCGTGATGCGGTTCCAGTAGGCGATCCTCGCTTCGCCGGAATAGAACATCGGGACCACATAGTGGTTGGCGAGCAGCACCCGGTCCATCGCCTTGACGGCTGCCACCTGGTCCTCCCGCTTCTCGGCAAAGGTAATCATGTTGATCAGCTGATCCACCGCTGGATCGGCGATGCCTGCATAGTTGCGTGATCCCGGCCGGCTGACGGACGCCGATCCCCAGTAGTCCGCCTGTTCGTTGCCGGGGTTCATGGTCTGAGCCCAAACCCCGTACATCATGTCGTAGTCGAAGCTGCGGATTCGATTGATATATTGCGAGGCGTCGACGATCCGCAGCCGGACATCGATGCCGATTTTCTTGAGACTTGTCACATAGGGCATCACGGTGCGCTCCTGCGACTGGCTGTTCAGGAGAATTTCGAAACCCAAGGGCTGCCCGGTCTTGGCATTGACCATTCGATTGCCCTTCAGCTCCCAGCCGGCGCCTTTCAGCAGGCTGACGGCCGTGCGCAGGTTATCGCGCACCTTGTTGGGGTCGCCACCGACGGGGTTGGTGTACGGGGTTGTGAAGACCCTCGCCGGAACCTTGTCCTTCAGCCCGTTGAGGATCTCCAGTTCCTTTCCCTGAGGCAGGCCGGACGAAGCAAGCTCGGTGCCCCAGAAGAAGCTATCGACCCGCTTCAGGCCGCCATAGGCAAGGTTCTTGTTGAGATCCTCGAAATCGTAGGCGTAGTTCAGCGCTTCGCGGACCCGCGCGTCCTTGAAGATGTCACGCCGCATGTTCGGCACGAAAGCCTGCATGACGCCAACGGCCTTGAAGGGATTGGTCAGTGCTTCCTTGATGACCCGCCCGTCCTTCACCGCATCGAAGTCATAACGCGTGACCCAGCGGCTCGAGCTGTTTTCCTGGCGGTAGTCGATCGTGCCGGCCCGGAAGGCCTCGAATTCCACGTCGGCATCCGAAAAATAGGTATAGCTGATCGTCCGGAAGTTATACTGGCCGAGGTTGATCGGCAGATTTTTGCCCCAGTAATCGTCGCGCAGCTCGTAGCGAATGGTGGAGCCCGGCTGAATGGCGCCAATCTTGTAGGGTCCGGACCCGATCGGCGCCTCCAGCGTGGTGCGGGAAATATCGCGCTGGTTGCCCTGTGCGTCCTTGCCTTCCCACCAGTGCTTCGGCAGGACCGGGAAGTCGCCGACGATCGAAGGCAGTTCGCGGTTGTTCTTTTCGTCGAAGCGGAAGGTGACTTCGCGATCGCCGGTCTTTTCAGCACCGGTGACGTGCCGATAGTAGCCGGAATAGAGGGCGCTGTGCTCCTTCAGCTTCCCCAGGCTGAAGATCACGTCCTCCGGAGTGACCGGCTGCCCGTCCGACCATTTCGCCTCCGGCCTCAACCGGAACGTCACCGAAGACACGTCGTCCGGATAGGACACCGCCTCGGCCAGAAGGCCATAGGTGCCGAAAACCTCGTCCTCCGAGCGCTTCATGAGCGTATCGTAGATCAGGCTGACACCTGAAGCCACGGCACCCCGGTCGATCACCAGGTTGAGGTTGTCGAACGTGCCTTCGTCACCAAGGCGCAGTTCGCCGGCCTTCGGCGCGTTTACATCGACATAGGGAAGCTGCTTGAAGCCTTCCGGCAGCTTGAGGTCCCCGACAACGGCCATGCCGTGCCGCCATTTCGGTTCCTGGGCCGGCACGTTCGACGCTGCGAGAACCGTCGCCAGGACGATCGCGAAACCTACCTTCAGCCGAGCCAGAACCATTCGTTACCTCTTCCGAGTTTCTCTGTTGCGGTGAAGCATAGGACAAAAGGCGGCGAAAAACAGGAGTTCGGCGCTCACATCCGTTTTATCCGGCGTTTATCTTCCGGAAATCGGCAAGGCTTCCACCATCTCCATTTCACCAAAATCCTGTTTCACGGTAGATTCGAGGCGATCAGGTGATTTGCGGCGGATGGGCATGAGATCGATTTCGGGTATTATTTTGCGGTTGACGGTGACCGCTTTCCTTTGCGGCACCTCTGTAGGGCCGGTGGCAGCGCAGGAAGGCACGCCGGCGAAACAGCTTTTTGGCACCGTGAAGCTCCCGAGCACGGCGGAGGCGGAACCGCTCGGTTTCTATGCGAAGGGCTGCATGTCCGGTGCCGTGGCGCTGCCGACCGACGGACCGACCTGGCAGGCGATGCGGCTCTCGCGCAACCGCCGCTGGGGCAATCCGGCGATGATCTCATTGCTCGAACGGTTCTCCGGCGATGCCGCAAGGCTCGGCTGGGGTTCCGGCATTCTGGTCGGCGACATCTCCCAGCCGCGCGGCGGCCCGATGCTCACAGGCCATGCCTCACACCAGATCGGCCTCGACGCCGATATCTGGTTCACGCCGAAGCCTGCCCAGCCTCTGAGCCCACAGCAACGCGAAAGCCTGCCGTTCACCTCCATGCTCGACAAGAGCAAGTTCCTGACCGTCGATCCCAGCCGCTGGACCAGCACCCACGCCAAGGTCGTCATGCAGGCGGCGAGCTATCCGCAGGTGGAGCGGGTCTTCGTCAACCCAGCCATCAAGAAGAAGCTTTGCGAAACCTGGACCGGCGATCGAAGCCTGCTCGGCAAGGTGCGGCCGATCTACGGCCATGACGAACATTTCCATATCCGCATCCACTGCCCGGCCGGCGCTACGGCCTGCCAAAGCCAGGCGCCGGTCACCAAGGGCGACGGCTGCGACAATTCCCTCGCCTGGTGGTTCAGCAAGGAGCCGTGGGCGCCGCCGCCGAAGCCGGACCCGAACAAGAAGCCGGTCAAGCCTCGCCAGGTCATGCTCTCGGATCTGCCGAAAGCGTGCGCAGCCGTGCTTGCCGCCCCCGCGCGCTCCGAAGACGACGCCACCTTCGGCGGCAGCGCCGTGGCCTACACGGCTCAGCCCGCCGCGTCGGCACCGGCAAAGACTATCGAGGCGATCGTTAACGATCCGCCGGCTGCTTCCGACGACATGCCCATCCCGACGCCACGTCCGCTGCAATAGTTCCGGATGAGGCCGGCAATCGAAAACGCCGGTCTCGACGCCACCTTTCCAAGAACGAAGCGGCACGCTAGAACGCGTCACAAATCGATTGAATATCGTTCTGGTGAGGATACCCAATCATGTCGGCCAAGCCCTGCATCGCGCTGATCGCGCACGACCAGAAGAAGGACGACATGGCGGATTTTGCCCGCCATCACCAGGTGGCGCTTTCGCGGTTCCGCATCGTCGCTACCGGCACGACGGGCGGCCGGGTTCAGGATGCCTGCCCCGGCCTCGACGTGACGCGGCTGAAGAGCGGCCCGCTCGGCGGCGACCAGCAGATCGGCGCGATGATCGCCACCAGCGAGGTCCACATGCTGATCTTCTTCATCGACCCCTTGAGCGCGCTTCCCCACGATGTCGACGTCAAGGCGCTGACGCGGCTTGCAACGGTCTATGACATACCGATGGCGCTCAACCGCGCCACCGCCGAAAAACTCATCGACTTTCAGAAGGACTAAGCTTCCCGATGGCCGATAACATGAAGACCGACAAGCTGCCCTTTCCGATCCTGATCGGCGATATCGGCGGCACCAATGCCCGCTTCTCGATCCTTCTCGATGCCGATACGGAACCGAAGCCGTTCCCGAACGTGCGCACCGCCGACTACCCGACGATCGATGACGCGATCCAGAAAATCGTGCTCGACAGGAGTTCGGTAAAGCCCCGTTCCGCGATCCTTGCCATCGCGGGGCCGATCGATGGCGACGAGATCGACCTGACCAATTGCGACTGGGTGGTGCGGCCGAAAGGCATGATCGCCGATCTGGGCTTCGAGGACGTGCTGGTCGTCAACGATTTCGAAGCCCAGGCGCTTGCCATCGCGGCCATGCCTGACGAATACCGCGAGACGCTTGGGCCCAACAACGAGCCGCATATGGCGTCGCGCGTGGTACTCGGCCCGGGTACCGGCCTCGGCGTCGCAGGCCTCGTCCATGCGCGGCACATGTGGTTTCCGGTTCCCGGGGAAGGCGGACATGTGGATGTCGGCCCGCGCTCGGAACGGGATTTCGAGATCTTTCCGCACCTCAAGCGTATCGAGGGTCGCGTTTCTGCGGAAGAAATCCTGAGCGGGCGCGGCGTCGTCAACATCTACCAGGCCGTCTGTGCGGCCGACGGTCTGCAGCCGGCGTTTTCCGATCCGGCGGATATCACGGCCCACGGTCTGAACCGTTCGAATTCCCAGGCCGTCGAAACGCTTTCGCTGTTTGCCACCTATCTCGGCCGGGTTGCCGGCGACATGGCGCTGATCTTCATGGCGCGCGGCGGCGTCTATCTCGCCGGCGGCATCTCGCAGAAGATCGTTCCGGCGCTGAAAGGCCCAGAGTTCCGCGCCGCCTTCGAGGATAAAGCGCCGCATACGGAGCTGATGGGCACGATCCCGACCTTTGTAGTGACCCATCCGCAGGCGGCGCTGGCCGGCCTTGCAAGCTTTGCCCGCACGCCTTCCGCCTACGGCCTTTCCATGGATGGCCGCCGCTGGCAACGTTAGATGCGGCCCGAGATCATCGTCGCGGGCGAGGCTCGTTTTCCTGGATACGGCCTGCAAGAGATGCTTGCGCAGTGCGGAAGCGGCCTTTACGCTCGCCCCGACAAGCTGTAACCGCTCGAAAAGACTGACCGACGAAGCAAGGACTGCGCCGCGCATGACCGCAAATGACATGAAACTCGTGGTGGTTGGTGCTGCAGGCCGGATGGGCCAGGCCATGATCCGGGTCATCCATGAAACAGCAGGCGTGACGCTGCATGCGGCCGTTAGCCGCGAAGGTTCGCCGTTCATCGGCAAGGACGCCGGCGAGCTTGCGGGTGTCGGAACTCTTGACGTTCCCGTAACCTCCGATCCGCTGAAGGCTTTTCTCGATGCCGACGGTGTCCTCGATTTCACCACGCCGGCGACCAGCGTCGCCTTCTCGGTCCTCGCCGCGCAGGCACGGATCGTCCATGTAATCGGTACGACCGGATGCTCGGTCGAGGACGAGGAAAAGTTCAAGGCAGCCGGCCGTCACGCGCGCGTGGTCAAGTCCGGCAATATGAGCCTCGGCGTCAACCTGCTCGGTGTGCTCGTCGCGCAGGCGGCGAAGGCTTTGCCTGCCGCGGGGTGGGATATCGAGATCGTCGAAATGCATCACAAGCACAAGGTCGACGCGCCATCCGGCACGGCACTGCTGCTCGGCGAAGCGGCAGCGCAAGGCCGAGGCATCGATCTCGCAAGCCAATCCGTCAAGGTGCGCGACGGCCATACGGGCGCCCGCCCGACCGGCACGATCGGGTTTGCGACGCTGCGCGGCGGCTCGGTCGTCGGCGACCATTCCGTCGTGCTTGCCGGCGAAGGCGAACTGGTGACGCTCTCGCACAGCGCGCGCGACCGCTCGATCTTCGCCCGCGGCGCGGTTGCCGCGGCGCTCTGGGCGCGCGACAAGAAGCCCGGCCACTATTCCATGCTCGACGTGCTCGGGCTTTCCTGAAAATCTTCCCGGAGGAATTCATCCCATGAGCGGAACTCTCGTCCTTGTTCGCCACGGCCAGAGCGACTGGAATCTCAAGAACCTTTTCACAGGCTGGCGCGATCCGGATCTGACGCCGCTCGGCATCCAGGAAGCCGAAGCCGGCGGCGAAGCGCTTGCGGCAACGGGCATCAGGTTCGACATCGCCTTCACCTCGGTGCTGAAGCGCGCTCAGGACACGTTGAAGATCGTCCTCGACAAGGTCGGCCAGCCGGATCTCGAGACGATCCGCGACCAGGCGCTCAACGAGCGCGACTACGGCGATCTTTCCGGCCTCAACAAGGACGATGCGCGCGCCAAGTGGGGTGAGGAGCAGGTGCATATCTGGCGCCGTTCCTACGACATTCCGCCGCCGGGCGGCGAAAGCCTGCGCGATACCGGTGCTCGCGTCTGGCCCTATTACATGACGGAAATCCTGCCGCGCGTGCTGCGCGGCGAAAAGGTCCTCGTCGCCGCGCACGGCAATTCGCTTCGCTCGCTGGTGATGGTTCTCGACCGGCTCAGCAAGGAAGAGATCCTCAAGCTCAACCTCGCGACCGGCGTGCCGATGGTCTACACACTCAAAGCCGACTCGACCGTCGCTTCGAAGGACGTTCTCGGCGACATGTCCGGCGCGCACTGAGACAAATTCACAAGCCCAATCCGCACCGCGGATTGGGCTTGCTTATCCTACTTAATTCTCGATCGTGAACTGCACCATGTCGGCCGGGAAGCGGCTGACGGCGTATTGGATCGGTACGCCTTCCGTATCGGTGTTGAGCGCGCGGGCCACGAGGATGATGGCTCCCGGCGACAGCTGCAGGTCGACGAGATCCGCGCCGTCCGCATGGGTAGCCGTCACTTCCGTCGAGACGCGCAGATAATCCGAAAGGCCGAGCATCCGGAATGCAACCGTGATCGAGCCGCTTTTGCTGTAGGCCTCCTCGATGCCGCCGAAACGGTCGGCCGGAAACCAGGTCGTCGAGCGGGAAACCGGGCGGCGATCCGCCTTCCTCAGCGTTTCCAGCCGGATCACCGGTGCACCTTCAGGAATGCGCAGCCGGGTCGACAGGTCGACTGAGGCCGGTTCCTGGGCCGAATGCAGCAGCAGGCCTTCCTTTTCCCGAGCCTGGTCGCCGATGCCCTCACTGAACCGGGTGCGCCGCGTGATCGGGAAGTTCAGCCGTTCCTTGCGCTCGATCAGCGTACCGCGCCCCTGTACCGAACGAACGATGCCCTCCTGAGCAAGGGCGGCAAGCGCGCTCCTGACCGTATGGCGATTGACGCCGAACTGCGCGGCCAGCGTGAATTCCGGCGGCACCTTGCCGGTCGCGTCGTAGTCGCCATTGGCGATCGAGGCGCGAATGCGGTCGGCGATCTGCCGCCATAGCGCTACGCCGTTTTGTCGGTGAACGTTTGTCTGCCCGGTATCCATGTCACACGCTTGTTATATCAGAAAGTTAGTAGTACATATAATTTGTATGGTTGTCTATATCAATAGACATTTAGGAGCTTGGCAATGGACCTGGCGAAACAAATCGAGCCGAATGCAGAAACCGCCGCGCGCCGTCGCGCCGCTGGGCTTCTTGCGCGCGCGACGACGAACGAACTGCATGCCGCCTGGGAAAAGCTGCCGACCAAACCGGAGGTCAAACCGGTGCGCGGGCCCGAGACCGGACTGGTGATGGTCCGTGGTCGCATCGGCGGCGGCGGCGCACCCTTCAATCTTGGCGAGGCGACGGTGACACGTGCGACCGTGCTCCTGGCATCCGGCACTGCCGGCCATGCGCAGGCGCTCGGCACCGCGAAGGCGAATGTCCGGCTCGCGGCCATTTTCGACGCGCTCTGGCAGGAGGACGCCACGCGCGATTTCGTGGAGGCCACGTTGCTTGGTCCGATCGAGGCCCGCATCGCAACGGAAGATAAACAGAAGGCGGAGGAGACGGCCGCGACCCGCGTCGATTTCTTCACCATGGTACGGGGGGACGACTGATGAACATCAAGACGCAAGCGCTTTCCGGCGGATTTAGAGAACCGGTCTTCGAATCCCAGGACGTGTTCCGCATGCTGATGGACAGCATGGCCCGGCCGGGAACGATCCGTACCGTCGGACCGGATGTCGGCCAGCCGGAGCCGCTTGGAGGAGCGGCCGGGGCGATCGCCGTGACGCTCTGTGATCATGAAACGCCCGTGTGGTTGAGTGCGGGCCTTTTCAAGTCGGCCGTCGGCGAGTGGATCGGCTTCCACACCGGTGCGCCGGTCACCCGCGAGAAGGCCGAGGCCCGCTTCGCCTTCGTGGAGGCCGGCGCGGCGCTTGCCTCGTTCGGCCTCTTCTCGGCCGGCACGCAGGAATATCCCGACCGTTCAACGACGCTGGTGATCGAGGTGGCAGCATTTGGCGAAGGCCTGCCGCTGACGCTGACGGGTCCTGGCATTCCGCACGCGACCACCGTCATGGTGAAAGGCCTTCCGGAAGTTTTTCTGCGGCTTTGGGCCGACAACCGGGCGCTTTTCCCGCGTGGCGTCGATGTCATCCTGACGGCCGGCAAGAACCTGTTGTGCCTGCCGCGGACAGTCCGCGTCGCCACCCAATGAACGGTCGACCGACTTTTTAAACTTGGGGCCGCCGCTTGGGGCCAAACGACCAAACCTTCCCGCATCTTGATGGGATGCCGGTAATGGCCAGGAGAATGAACCATGTATGTTGCCGTCAAGGGTGGCGAGGCCGCCATCAACAATGCTCACAGGCTGCTGGCCGACCGGCGTCGGGGCGATCGCTCGCTTCCCTCCGTCACCATCGAGCAGATCGTCGAGCAGCTGGGCCTCGCCGTAGACCGCGTGATGGCCGAGGCCTCGCTTTATGACCGGGCGCTCGCAGCGCTTGCCATCCGCCAGTCGCGCGGCGACATGATCGAGGCGATCTTCCTGCTGCGGGCCTATCGCACCACGCTGCCGCGCTTCGGCTCCTCCGTTCCGGTCGATACGGCCGCCATGAAGGTCGAGCGGCGCGTTTCGGCGACCTACAAGGACCTGCCGGGTGGCCAGCTTCTCGGAGCGACGTTCGACTATACCCATCGGCTGCTCGATCCTTCTCTGCTCACCGACGAACCGGTCGACGAGCCGGAACGCCGCGACGCGCCGGCGGAGCACATCATGCGGGTCTCCGACATTCTCGCCCATGAAGGCCTGATCGAGGCGGATGGCGAGTTTTCCGAGGACCATCAGGCCGGCGACCTCACCCGCGAGCCGATGGAGTTTCCGATGAGCCGGGATCTGCGCCTGCAGGCGCTCGCGCGCGGCGACGAGGGTTTCCTGCTGGCGCTCGGCTACTCCACCCAGCGCGGCTATGGCCGCAACCATCCGTTCGTCGGCGAAGTCCGCATCGGGGAAGTGGAAGTCGAGATCGAAGTTGCAGAACTCGGTTTTGCCGTCTCGCTCGGCCGCATCCAGATCACCGAGTGCCAGATGGTCAACCAGTTCAAGGGTTCGTCGAAGGCGCCGCCGCAGTTCACCCGCGGTTACGGCCTGGTGTTCGGCCAGAGCGAGCGCAAGGCGATGTCGATGTCGCTGGTGGATCGGGCGCTGCGAGCCGAAGAGCTCGGCGAGGACATCACCGCGCCGGCGCAGGACGAGGAATTCGTGATCTCCCATTCGGACAACGTGCAGGCGACCGGTTTCGTCGAGCACCTGAAACTGCCGCACTACGTCGACTTCCAGGCCGAGCTTGCGCTTGTGCGCAAGATGCGATCGGACATCGAGACGGCGCGCAATAGCGGCAATGGCCTTCAGGAGGCCGCCGAATGATGCCGGTTCGGCCGCAGTTCAGGGGCGGATCAGTCGCCTCCGCCGCCTCCCCCGTCACCACCTCCGCCGCCATCGCAGGCGCCGCCCGCGTTGGCGCCGTCGCAGCCGCTCCCGTAGGCCCCGACCCCACCGCCCTCGCTGCTCGCGTTGGCCCTGCCGCGGTTTTTCGGCGGCTTGATGACATAAAAGGGAATGATGATCCCGCAGGCGACGAAGGCCGCGAAAACGGCCACGCCCAGCAATCCGTTCGAAGTGATGGCGTCCATGACAGCCTTTCCTTCTAGTTGGTTCACGCAGTCACAGGATACTCCAAGATGACGGACCTCGCCACTTACAACTTCGCCTATCTCGACGAGCAGACGAAGCGGATGATCCGCCGCGCGATCCTGAAAGCGATCGCCATTCCCGGTTACCAGGTGCCCTTCGCGTCGCGCGAAATGCCGATGCCTTATGGCTGGGGCACCGGCGGCGTGCAGGTGACGGCAGCGATCATCGGCCCCGAAGACGTGCTGAAGGTGATCGACCAGGGCGCCGACGACACGACCAACGCGGTATCGATCCGCGCCTTCTTCCAGAAGGTCGCCAATGTCGCCGTCACCACCCACACCAAGGACGCCACGATTATCCAGACGCGCCACCGCATTCCCGAGCACAAGCTCGCCGAGGGACAGATCCTCGTCTACCAGGTGCCGATCCCGGAGCCCTTGCGCTTCCTCGAGCCGCGCGAGACCGAAACCCGCAAGATGCATGCGCTCGAAGAATACGGGCTCATGCATGTGAAGCTCTACGAGGATATCGCCCATAACGGCCGCATCTCGAAGACCTATGCCTATCCGGTCAAGGTCGCGGGCCGCTACGTGATGGACCCGTCGCCGACGCCGAAGTTCGACAATCCGAAGATGCACCGGTCGGAGGCGCTGCAGCTGTTCGGCGCCGGCCGCGAGAAGCGCATCTACGCCGTGCCGCCTTATACGGATGTCGTCAGCCTCGACTTCGAGGATCATCCGTTCGAAATCCAGACCTTCGACAAACCCTGCGCGCTCTGCGGCGCCGAGAACGTCTATCTCGACGAAGTGGTGCTGGACGACAAGGGCGGCCGCATGTTCGTCTGTTCGGACACCGACAATTGCGAGGACCGCCGCGAACACGGCCATGTCGGCGCCATGCTGGCGCCAGCCAAGGAGGCAGCGGAATGACCGACACCCCTCTTCTCAAAGTCAGCGGCGTCTCGAAATTCTACGGCAGCCGGATCGGCTGCAAGGACGTTTCCTTCGACCTGTGGCCGGGCGAAGTTCTCGCCATCGTCGGAGAGTCGGGCTCCGGCAAGACGACCCTGCTCAACTGCCTGTCGACCCGGCTGATGCCGACGACCGGCAGTGTCGAATACCGGATGCGCGACGGCAATTTCCGCGACCTCTACCACATGAGCGAGGCTGAACGGCGCTTCCTGATGCGCACCGACTGGGGCTTCGTGCACCAGAACCCGGCCGACGGCCTGCGCATGACGGTCTCGGCCGGCGCCAATGTCGGCGAGCGGCTGATGGCCATCGGTGACCGGCACTACGGCAAGATCCGCGAGACGGCGAGCGACTGGCTGACCCGTGTCGAGATCGGCACCGACCGCATCGACGACCAGCCGCGCGCCTTTTCCGGCGGCATGCGCCAGCGCCTGCAGATCGCCCGCAACCTCGTCACCGGCCCGCGCCTGGTGTTCATGGACGAGCCGACCGGCGGCCTCGACGTCTCGGTCCAGGCCCGCCTGCTCGATCTGGTGCGCGGCCTCGTCAACGATCTCGGCCTGTCGGCGATCGTCGTCACCCACGATCTCGCGGTCGCACGCCTCCTGTCCCATCGGATGATGGTGATGAAGGACGGCCATGTGATCGAACACGGGCTGACCGACCGGGTGCTCGACGACCCCCGCGAGCCTTATACCCAGCTTCTCGTCTCTTCCATCCTTCAGGTCTGAGGAGAATACCGATGGCCACCCCTCTCGTCGTTTCCGAAGTCTTCAAGAGCTTCACCATGCATCTGCGCGACGGCATCAAGCTGCCGGTCGTCAAGGATGTGAACTTTTCCGTTGCGAGCGGCGAATGCGTCGTGCTCGGCGGCCCGTCAGGCATCGGCAAGAGCTCAATCTTGAAGATGCTCTACGGCAACTACGCCGTCGATGCCGGGCAGATCCTCGTCGATCACAAGGACCGGATCGTCGATATCGCCCGCGCCGATCCGCGCACGGTGCTCGACGTGCGGCGCCATACGCTCGGGTATGTCAGCCAGTTCCTGCGCACCGTCCCGCGCGTCTCCGCGCTGGACGTGGTCGCCGAACCGCTCGTCGCCCGTGGCATCGCAGCGCCGGAAGCGCGTGACAAGGCAGCCGAGCTCCTGGCCAAGCTCAACCTGCCGCGAGAACTCTGGACCTTGCCGCCCGCGACGTTTTCGGGCGGCGAACAGCAGCGGGTCAACATCGCCCGCGGCTTCATCACCAGCCACCGCATCCTGCTCCTCGACGAGCCGACCGCTTCACTCGACGCGGTCAACCGGCGCGTCGTCGTGGACATGATTGCGGACAAGAAACGCGAGGGCGTCGCCCTTCTCGGCATTTTCCACGACGAAGAAGTGCGCGAGGCGGTGGCCGACCGTGTTCTCGACGTCTCCCAATTTTCTCCGCGAAAGGCAGTCGCTGCATGAGCGTCAAGGTGGGGCTCGAGCCCGCGATCCACGAGACGGCAAACGTCAGCAATTCCACGCTCGGCCCGTATACCGAAGTTGCCGAGCGCTGCCGCATCAGCGAGGCCGAGATCGGCGCCTATTCCTACATCATGCAGGACGGCTCGATCTGGTGTGCGACGATCGGCAAGTTCGTCAATATGGCGGCTTCCGTGCGCATCAACGCCACCAACCATCCGACGTGGCGGGCGACGCTGCACCACTTTACCTATCGCGCCGCCAGCTACTGGGACGATGCCGAAGACGAGAAGAGCTTCTTCGAATGGCGGCGCGACAATCGCGTCACGATCGGCCATGACGTGTGGATCGGCCATGGCGCCACAGTGCTGCCGGGCGTCACCATCGGCAACGGCGCGGTGATCGGCGCCGGTGCGGTCGTATCGAAGGACGTCGCGCCCTATACGATCGTCGGCGGCGTGCCGGCAAAGCTCATCCGCGAGCGCTTCACGAAAGCGATCGGCGAAGCGATGGACCGGCTTGCCTGGTGGGACTGGGATCACCTGAAACTGAGGGCTGCTCTCGACGACTTCCGGGCACTTTCGGCAGAGGAATTCGTGTCCCGTCATGCCAGGTAACGGAAGCGCGGCGGGCGCTTCCGGAATATAATAAAACCGACATAAATCCGACATTCAGACTTCATCAACCATCGCTATCGAGCTCTCAGAAAAAAAGCTGAATTGGCGAGAGAGCATGAAGTTCGAATTGAGGGACATCACCCGCCGTTTCGGCGATCGTATCGCGGTGAGTGCCGTGAACGTCGAGATTCCCCAGGGCCAGATGGTCGGCATCATCGGCCGCTCCGGCGCCGGCAAGTCTACCCTGTTGCGCATGATCAACCGACTGCAGGAGCCGAGCTCCGGCTCCATCTATTTCAACGGCGCCGAAGTCTCCTCCCTCAAGGGCCGGGCGCTGCGCAACTGGCAGCGCGACTGCGCGATGATCTTCCAGCAGTTCAACCTGGTCCCGCGCCTCGACGTTATGACCAACGTGCTGCTCGGCCGTCTCAATCACCGTTCGACGACGATGAGCCTGCTGAAGATCTTCAGCCGCGACGAGCGCGTCATGGCGATGGCGGCGCTGGAGCGGCTCGGCATCGAGCAGACGGCACTGCAGGCGGCCGGAACGCTGTCGGGCGGCCAGCAGCAGCGCGTGGCGATCGCCCGGGCGCTGGTGCAGGCACCGAAAATGATGCTCGCCGACGAGCCGATCGCCTCGCTCGATCCGCTCAACGCCAAGATCGTCATGGATGCGCTGCGCGACATCAACGAGCGCGAAGGCATCACGGTCATCACTAATCTGCACACGCTCGATACGGCCCGCAGCTATTGCGAGCGGATCATCGGCATGGCGGGCGGCCGCGTCGTCTTCGACGGTCCGCCGCAGCAGCTCAACGCCAATGCGGTGCGCGAGATCTACGGCTCCGACAAGGATGGCGCCGGGATCGACGAGACCATGACATCGACCAGCCTTGCCCCCGCCCGCCGCGGCGAGGCTCCGGTCGCGATCGACACATCCGGCATGGTGGCCGACGCCGCCGCCATGCGCTGACCCGTTTCCGGCTGCCGACCCGCGGCCGGAAGACTGACGCCCTTTCCGGGTTGACCAACCCAATCACCAAAGGAGACTTCCATGTCTGCATTCCGCAAGATCCTGATGGCGACGATCGCCGTCGCCGCCGTTGCCGGCCAGGCCCACGCTCAGAGCGCACCGGTTCTGCGTATCGGCCTCGACGGCGGCGAAAACGAAGCCGACCAGATCCGCCGCACCGAATGCGTCAAGCCGGGCCTGATCGCCGCGACCGGCGCTTCGGACGTCAAGCTCTTCCCGTCGCCGAACTACAACGGCGTCATCCAGGGCCTGCTCGGCGGCACGATCGACCTCGCCGTCATGGGCGCTGCTTCCTACGCAGCGATCTACATCAAGGACCCGAACGCCGTTAGCCCGGTCCTGACCACCAAGCAGGCCGACGGTTCGACCGGCTACTACTCGATCATGGTTGCCCGCAAGGATTCGGGCATCAAGACGCTCGCCGACGCCAAGGGCAAGAAGATCGGCTTTGCCGATCCGGACTCGACCTCCGGCTACCTCGTGCCGAACGTCGCCCTACCGAAGGACGTTGGCATGCCGGTCAAGCAGTACTTCTCCGAAACCGGCTTCGGCGGCGGCCATGAGAACCTCGTTCTCGGCATTCTCGACAAGAAGTTCGACGTCGGCACCACCTTCGGCTCGGCCGTCGGCGACTGGGCACAGGGTTACTCGTCCGGCAACCTGCACATCATGGTCTCCAAGGGCCTACTCGACATGGACGACATCGTCCAGGTCTGGAAGTCGCCGCTCATCCCGAACGGCCCGCTGATGGTTTCCAACAAGCTTTCGGACGACATGAAGAAGAAGGTGACCGCCTACTTCGCCGAACTGCCGAAGAAGGACAAGACTTGCTTCGAGAGCTTCACGGGCGGCGGTTACGTCGACTGGTCGCCGGTCGACCAGAAATTCTACCAGACCATCATCGACGCTCGTAAGGCTGTCATCGGCGGCTGATCCAACGTCTGATCAATATCTTGGCGGCGGCATCATGAGGATGCCGCCGCTCGTTCAACAAGGATACCCAGAATGGCGCACGTGGCCGGACCCGCTCAGTACAGCGGGCTGCAGGAAAGCTCCCGCACCATCCTCGACCATTATCAGCAACAGGTGCGGACCCGGCGGATCTATACCGTCGTCTCCATCGTCGTTTTCCTGATCGTGCTCGGCGCGTCGCTGGATTTCGCCAACGAAGCCAATTCCGGCAAGTTCTTCGAACGCCTTCCCTATTTCTTCGATTTCTTGAAGAGTTTCGTGCCGAACAGTCCGCTGGAGATCTTCCGCGCCATGTTCGACCTGCCGTCGCCCTATGCGGACGGATCGATCAAGTTCGACTATACGAGCGATCGGGTCTGGATCACCGACAGTTTCTATATTCCGAACTTCTTCTATCAACTGGCGATCACCATCAACATCGCCATCGTTTCGACCATCCTCGGCGCCACGGGCGCCTTCCTTCTCTGCTTCTTCGCCTCCACCAATCTCGTCGGCGCCGGTCTCACGCGCTGGGTGGTGCGACGCATCATGGAAATCCTGCGCGCCTTTCCGGAAATCGTTGTCGCAGGCCTGCTGGCCGCGATCCTGTCGATCGGTCCGATCGCGGCGATCATCGCCGTGTCGATCCATACCATCGGCGCGCTCGGAAAGCTGTTCTTCGAAGTGGTCGAGAATGCCGACATGAAGCCGGACGAAGGCCTGCGCGCGTCCGGCGCCAGCTGGCTGGAGCGCGTCCGCTTCGCGATCCTGCCGCAGGTCCTGCCGAATTTCGTCTCCTACACGCTGCTGCGCACCGAGATCAACGTGCGCGCCTCGACCATTATCGGCGCCGTCGGCGGCGGTGGCATCGGGGAAGTGTTCAGCCTGTCGATCGGCCGGGACCATGCCGCCAAGACCTATGCGATCATCATTCTTCTTCTGATTACGGTCATCTGCGTCGACCAGTTCTCGGCTTGGCTACGCCGCCGGCTGATCGGCAAGCAATCATTCGAATTCGGCCGGGGAGCTGCCTGATGTCCAATCTCGCCGTCAACGCCGCCGATCGCGAACGCCTGCTCGCTACCTATCCGGAAGTCTTTCACCGCAGCTTCATGCAGCGCTGGGGCCTGGCGGTCGCCGCCGTCGCAGTCTTCGTCTACCTCGCCTTCTGCTTCTCCTTCTTCAACGTCATCCCGACCTTCGTCAACGGCAACTGGGATCGCGCGGCGATCTACCTCCAGGACTGGTATTCATGGCGCGCGCAGCCCCGCCTGCGCTTCCAGAACGGTCAGGTCGTGCCGCAATGGACGAGCCGCGGGCAATATCCGGACGGCGCGGCGATCGACTGGCTGAAGCCGACCTCCAACGGCGGCTATACGGTGATCTTCGGTAGCGACGACCGGCTTGACGTGACCCCGAGCCAGGTCGACGCCTATATCGACGGCAAGCTTTATCCCGTCGCGATCAGGGGGGACCGGGCGATACTGCCGGCCGGTGCGCCGGCGCGGATGGTCCAGGACGGCAACAAAGTCAATGTCCGGTTCGGCTTTGCCGGCCAGGCGGAAATCCGCAACAGCCAGGTCTATGTGCAGCGGCGTTTCCTCGGCTGGGCGAATTTCTTCTTCGACACCCAATCGCCGTTCTGGGGTCGCAGCGTCACCAGCGTTGCCGGGCTGATGCTCTTCGGCGAGCGGCTCGACCCGAGCCATTCCAATGCCTCGCTGGCGCTCGATAACTTCTTGAACAATAGCAGCTGGCAGCATGGCGATATTCTCTCCAAGCTGATGCAGACGCTGGTCATGGCCTTCGTCGGCACGCTGTTCGCCACCCTCATCGCCTTCCCGCTTGCCTTCATCGCGGCGCGCAACATCACCACGAGCCGGCCAATGAACTGGGGGATGAAGCGCTTTTTCGACTTCCTGCGCTCGATCGACATGCTGATCTGGGCCCTGTTCTTCACCCGCGCCTTCGGGCCGGGGCCGCTCCCGGGGATCGCCGCCATCTTCTTCACGGATACCGGTGCGCTCGGCAAGGTCTATTCGGAAGCGCTGGAGAATGTCGACGACAAGCAGCGCGAGGGCGTCAAGTCCGTGGGTGCCGCGCCGGTCATCGTGCAGCGTTACGGTGTCGTGCCGCAGGTCCTGCCAATCTTCATCTCGCAATCGCTATATTTCTGGGAGTCCAACACCCGTTCGGCAACCGCAATCGGCGCTGTCGGCGCGGGCGGTATCGGCCTCAAGCTGCTCGAATCCATGAAGACCAATGCGGATTGGGACAAGGTCGCCTACATGGTTCTGTTGATCCTCTTGGTGGTCTTCGTCTTCGACAACCTCTCCAATGCGCTGCGTTCGCGCGTCATGGGCAAAAAGGGCCACTGACAGGCCGGATTATCATCATTCTGTCATGGAAATCTTTTAGCCGAGGGTCCTGTTTCGCGGGCCGGCGTGCAGGTAAAGTCGGCCGGCCTTCTCCTGATTCCGGAATCCCGTTTTGCGCTACGCTCTCTATTTTTCGCCCGCCGAGAACCATCCGCTGACGAAGGCGGCAGCGCGTTGGCTCGGCCGTGACGCCTTTACCGGCGAGACGTTTCCGACGCCCGATGTCGAAGGCCTGTCCCGCGACACCGTCCATGAACTGACCGCCGATCCGCGCCGTTACGCCTTTCACGCGACATTCAAGGCGCCGTTCGAGCTGCATCCGGACCGGACGGAAGCCGAGCTGATCAAGGCCGCCGAACGGTTCGCGGCCGAGACCACGGTCTTCGACATCCCGAACGTCATTGTCGGCCAGCTCGGGCGGTTCTTCGCGCTGGTTCCCGATACCATTTACCCGGAGCTCCAGCATTTTGCCGGACGCGTCGTCGAAGAGTTCGAACATTTTCGCGCGCCGCTGTCGGAGATCGATATCGCACGGCGCAAACCTGATATGTTAAGCTCGGCCCAGCGCGCCAATCTCGACCGCTGGGGTTATCCCTATGTCATGGACGAGTTCCGCTTCCACATGACGTTGACCGGGCAGGTCCCGCCCGAAGAGGCGCCCATCATGCGCCGCGAGCTCGACCGCCGCTTTGCCGATTTCGCCAACGCGCCGCTGACCGTCGATGGGCTCGCCATCTTCGTAGAGCCGGAGCGCGGCGCACCCTTCATCGCCCATCGCTGGCTTCCGCTGGCGTCCGCCTTCGAAAACAGAAAGACCGCATCATGACCGCCGAACTCGTGCTCACCAATGCCCGCATCGTGCTCGAGGACAGCGTGATCTCCGGTTCAGTCCAGATCCGGAACGGCAAGATCACCGATATCTCGGAAGGCAATGTCCCTACTGGCGAGGATTTCGAGGGCGATTATCTGATCCCGGGCCTGGTCGAACTTCATACCGACCATCTGGAACAGCATTATTCGCCGCGTCCGGGCGTCCGCTGGAACACCACGGCGGCGATCCAGGCCCATGACGCACAGATCGCAACCTCCGGCATCACCACCGTCTTCGACTGCCTGCGCATGGGCGCCGATGAGGACGGCGGCTTTGCCCATGGCGAAATGCGCGACATGGCGGACGCGATTGCCGCTGCCGCCGCCTATGGCCGCCTGCGCTCCGAACACTTCCTGCATCTGCGCTGCGAAGTCTCCGCCGACAATTGCATGGAGCATTTCGTCGACTTCGAGAACGATCCGCATGTCCGGCTCGTCTCGCTGATGGATCACGCGCCGGGCCAGCGGCAGTTCCAGACGATGGATCAATACACGCTCTACTACCAGAAGAAGCGCGGCCTCAGCGACGAGGCATTCGCCGCTTTCGTCGCCAAACGCCAGGAAGAATCGGTACGCAACGCAACACCACACCGCGCTGCGATCTCCAAGGTCTGCGCCGAGCGGGGCATTACAGTCGCAAGCCATGACGACGCGACGCTCTCTCACGTAGGCGAAGCGATCGACAACGGCGTTCGGCTGGCGGAATTCCCGACCAGTTTCGATGCGGCAAAGGCTTCGCACGAAGCGGGCATGAGCGTGCTGATGGGTGCCCCGAACATCGTTCGCGGCAAGTCGCATTCTGGCAATATCGCCGCTCGCGACCTTGCCGAGCGTGGCGTGCTCGACGTGCTCTCCTCCGATTACGTGCCGCTCAGCCTGCTGCATGCGCCCTTCGTGCTCGCCTCGGAGGTTGAAAGCATCTCGCTGCCGAAGGCCCTCGCCATGGTCACCTCGACCCCTGCCCGCACCGTCAGCCTCGACGACCGGGGCCGGATCGCGACCGGCCTGCGTGCCGATATCGTCCGCGTCCATCACGAGGAGGGGGTTCCCGTCTCCCGCGCCGTCTGGCGGGAAGGCCGGCGGGTCGCCTGATGGACGCCAGGCCGACAGCAACGGAACCGGAGCGAAGCGGCTGCATGGTCGCGGTCGTTGGTCCCAGCGGGGCCGGCAAGGACACGCTGATGGCCTATGCCGCCCGGTTCTTCGAGGGCCGCGATGACGTCGTCTTCGTACGGCGCGTCATCACCCGCAACGCGGCCGCCGGCGGTGAAGACCATGACGGCGTTTCCGAAGCGGAATTCGAGGCTCTGGAACAGGCGGGCCGTTTTGCGGTCTCCTGGGGTGCCCACGGCCTGCGATACGGCATTCCCGTCGAGACGAAAGAGGCCATGGCAAGGGGCCAGCTGGCCGTCGCCAACGGCTCGCGTTCCGCGCTTGCCCGGTTCAAGGATACCTATCCGTCGCTGGTGGTCATCAATATCACCGCCAGCCTGGACGTGCTCGCGGCCCGGCTCGAAGCGCGCGGACGGGAAACGCGCGAGGAAATACTTCGGCGTCTCGAACGCAGCTCGCTGACCGTGACCGGCGACTACCAGGTGGTGACGATCGACAATAGCGGATCGCTGGAAGATGCCGGCAGGGCCTTGGTCGAGGCCCTCAACGGTTGCTTTGCGAGCCACCCGATTGGTTAGCGAAAAACGTTCGATCGTTCTTTAAAGTCCCTGATCCGCCTCTATTTGCCTTTTCTTATGTTAGGAAAGGAAAAATCATGGGCCAGAGCAAGCCGCGCGAAGGGCAACGTCCCGATGGGGCAACTGCCATCGATCTGGAAGCGCGCGTCGTTGTTCTGGAAATCGTCTCCATGACGGCGTTGGCGCTTGCCATGGACACGTCCGAGAACGCAGACATCGAACACGCCCGCGGGATCAGCAATCTCGTTCTCGAAGCCGTGCACCAGCGCTGTCACGAGATGAACATGCCGGAGGATGCGCGGCTCACCGCCTGCACCTACGCCGACGAACTGCTTTCGACCGCGCTTCTGTCCCTCTATCCGCAGGAACACTGAGCCTTAGGCTCAGTGCGCTTCGTCCCAATTGCTGGCGGCGCGAGCATCGACCTTCAGCGGCACCCGCATCGAGATCGCCGGCATGGCCGCCTGCTCCATGGTCGAGATGATCACCGGCAAGGTCTTGTCGATCTCCTCATCCTCGACCTCGAAGATCAGTTCGTCGTGCACCTGCAGCAGCATGCGGGCTCTTCCGTTCAGTCCGGCCGTTTCGAGCGCCGGCTCCATCTTCGCCATCGCGCGGCGGATGATATCGGCGGCCGAACCCTGGATCGGCGCATTGATCGACGCACGTTCGTTGAAGGCACGCACCGAAGGGTTGGAAGACTTGATCTCCGGATAATGCGCCCGGCGGCCGAAGATCGTCTCGACGTAACCGTTCTCGCGCGCGAAGGTCTTGGTGCTTTCCATGTAATCGCGGATGCCCGGGAAACGCTCGAAATACTTCTTGATGTAGTCGCCCGCCTCAGAGCGTTCGATCGATAGCTGGTTGGCCAACCCGAAAGCCGAGATGCCGTAGATGATGCCGAAGTTGATCGCCTTGGCGCGGCGGCGCACTTCGCTCGGCATGCCTTCGACCGGCACGCCGAACATTTCCGAGGCCGTCATCGCGTGAATGTCGATCCCATCGGCAAAAGCCTGGCGCAGCTGCGGAATATCGGCCACATGCGCAAGCACGCGCAGCTCGATCTGGCTGTAGTCGGCGGAGACCAGCTTGTGGCCGGGCGTCGAGATGAAGGCGGTGCGGATCTTGCGGCCTTCCGCCGTACGCACCGGGATGTTCTGCAGGTTCGGTTCCGAAGAGGAAAGCCGGCCTGTGGTGGTGGAGGCAAGCGAGTAGCAGGTGTGGACCCGCTTCGTTTCCGGGTGAACGTAACCCGGCAGCGCGTCCGTGTAGGTGGATTTCAGCTTTGTCAGCTGACGCCAGTCGACGATCTTGCGCGGCAGGGGATGACCTTCGGCAGCCAAGTCTTCCAGCACGCTGGCCGAGGTCGACCACTGGCCGGTCTTGGTCTTGGCGCCGCCCGGCAGGCCCATCTTGCCGAACAGGATGTCGCCGAGCTGTTTCGGCGAACCGATGGTGAATTTTTCTCCTGCCAGTTGGTAGATCTCGTCTTCGAAGGCGGCGGCTCGCTGGGCGAGCTCGCCGGAAAGCCTGGACAGGATCTGCCGGTCGATGGTGATGCCGCGCTCTTCCATGCGGGCGAGCACCGAAACCAGCGGCCGCTCGAGCCGCTCATAGATGCGCGTCAGCCCCGCGGCCGCCAGCTGCGGTTTCAGCACCAACCACAGGCGCAGCGTCACGTCGGCGTCTTCCGCCGCATAGGCGGTTGCCTTGTCGATATCGACGAAATCGAAGGTGACGCCCGCCTTGCCGCTGCCGGCAACTTCCTTGAAGGTGATCGGCTTGTGGTTCAGCCAGCGCTCCGACAATGCGTCCATGCCGTGGTTCGCCTTGCCGGCCTCCAGTACATAGGACATCAGCATCGTATCGTCGTAACCCTCGACGGTGATGCCATGACGTCTCATCAGCAGGTAATCGAACTTCAGGTTCTGCGCCACTTTCAGGACCGACGGGTCCTCCAAAAGCGGCTTCAGGCGCGCCAGCGCTTCCCTGATCGGGATCTGGTTTTCGGCAAGCCCGCCGCCGAGCAGATCGCCGACGCCGGTCTTGTGGATCAGCGGCACATAGGCCGCGCGGACCTCAAGGCCGGACGGATTGGCGATATTGTCGGCAAGTGCGAGAGAAAACCCGACCAGCTCCGCCTGCATCGGATCGAGCGATGTGGTTTCCGTGTCAAAGGCGACGAGACCGGTTTCCTGCGCCGCGCGGATCCAGTCGTCGAGCACCGTCAGGTCCCGGATGGTCACATAGCAGCTCGGATCGAGTTTGGCCTTGGCAAAGGCTTCGATGCGGGTCTGTGCGAATGCGGTCGGCGTTGCCGCCTCCGTGCCCTTGGCGACCGGCGCCTTGGCGGGATGAGCCGGCGCTTCCGCCGCTGCCTCGCCGGTGTCGACCGCTGCCACGCCGCCGGCATCGAGGTCCGGGCCGCGGGCGGCCTGGCCCCATTCGACGTTGACGACGGCAGGTTCGATGGCATCGGCATCGCAGTTGCAGGCGGCGGCGACGCGACGCGTCAGCGTCCCGAATTCCATGGTCTTCAGGAAGCCGACCAGTTTCGGGCCGTCCTGCGGCTCCAGCACCAGCGCGTCGAGATCGAGGTCCAGGGGCACGTCGAGCCGAAGCGAGACGAGCCGGCGCGAAAGGCGGGCGAGGTCGGCATTGGCGACGATGTTTTCGCGACGCTTCACCTGCTTGATTTCGCCGGCGCGGGCAAGCAGCGTGTCGAGATCGCCGAATTCTTCGAGAAGCTGGGCTGCCGTCTTCGGGCCGATGCCCGGAATGCCCGGCACGTTGTCGACCGAATCGCCGACCATCGCCTGCAGGTCGATCATCTTCTCCGGCGGCACGCCCCATTTCTCGATGACGTCGGGAACGCCGATCTGCTTGTCCTTCATGCTGTCGTACATATGGACGTTCGGCGTCACGAGCTGCATCAGGTCCTTGTCCGACGAGACGATGGTCACATCGGCGCCGGTCGCCTCGGCCTGGCGGGCATAGGTCGCGATGATGTCGTCCGCCTCGAAACCTTCGGTCTCGATGCAGGGCAGGTTGAATGCGCGGGTCGCCTGGCGGATCAGGCCGAATTGCGGGATCAGTTCTTCCGGCGGCGCCGAACGGTTCGCCTTGTAGGCGTCGTACAGGTCCTTGCGGAAGGTCTTGGCGGAATAGTCAAAAATGACGGCGAAATGGCTGGGCGTCACGCCGACCGAGGTGTCGCGCGCATCGGTCAGCAGCTTCCACAACATGTTGCAGAAGCCGGAGACGGCGCCGACGGGCAGGCCGTCGGATTTGCGGGTGAGCGGCGGCAGCGCGTGGAAGGCGCGGAAAATGAAGCCGGAACCGTCGATAAGGAAAAGATGATCGCCTTTTTTCATGGCGCAAGGAATAGCGTGGGGCTTTTGATCCGTCCACGAAAACTTCGCTGCCGCGAAGCCTCCCGCCCTCACCGGAACGTTACCGATTTGTAATATGCCTTCTCTTGAAAAGCCCGGCTCGGCCCCACATTTCCTACTCACCGGCGATTGATCACGCCGCAGTCTGGCAGCCGGCCTGTCCCCCGCCGAACCAGACCGGACAAAGGCCTATCCCCCTCTCCGGGCCTTTGTCCTTCCATCAGAAACCGCCACGGCTGTCCCCTCCCTGCCGTGGCGGTTTTTTATTGCCCTTTCGCAGGAAAGACTTGTCATTTCCCCCATCTTCGCACAGGCTTGGCGAAAGCATGGCGTGCGATATATCTGGCAGATATTGCTCGCAAACGGGCTCGTTCAGGGAGGGATGAAGACCAGCCATGGGATTCGACCGCTCGCATTCTGCGACATACCTGGCGGGCCAACTCGCCAAAGGCTTTGCGCGCTCCTTGCAGAAGCGGGCGATGGTGCTTGGCTTTTCCCCCGGCCAGTTTCCCGTCCTGCTCGAACTCTGGCAGGAAGACGGGCTGACGCAGAAGCAGCTCCTCGACAAGCTGGAGGTCGAACAGGCGACGCTCGCCAACACGCTCGCCCGCATGGAGCGGGACGGCCTCATCCAGCGCACCCCCCATCCGAACGACCGCCGGGCACAGATCATCACGCTGACCTCGCTCGGCCGCGAGCTGGAAGTCCAAGCCGTGGAAGCTGCCTCCGAAGCGGATGCGGCCCTGTTCTCAGGCTTTCGTCGCTTCGAGCGCGAGCTGATGATCGAATACATGCGGATGATCGTCGAGAACGCACGCAAGATCTAAGCCAACGGCGTTGGCGTCTTTGCCATTGTCTCCGCTGCCCCTGACTTGCTAACAAGGTCGGGCATTCGAAACGATGGGCCGCTTCTTGCCTCCCGGGCTCGAGGTCTCGCATTTCAAAGACAGGATTTCCCATGACCGATCTTTCCGCTGTCCTCGACCGCGCCGACCAGAACCTTCCCGCAAGCCTCGAGCGCCTGTTCGGCCTCGTCCGCATCAAGTCGATCTCCACCGACCCCGCCTTCAAATCCGATTGCCGCAAGGCGGCCGAGTGGCTGGTGGCCGAACTGAAGGATCTCGGCTTCGAGGCGTCGGTTCGCGATACGACCGGTCATCCGATGGTCGTCGGCCACCACCCGGGCGCCAGCGCTGATGCGCCGCACGTGCTGTTCTACGGTCATTACGATGTCCAGCCGGTCGATCCGATCGATCTCTGGGAGGACGATCCCTTCGATCCCAAGGTCAAGGAACTCGGTGCCGGCCGCAAGGTGGTGACGGGCCGCGGCGTCGCCGACGACAAGGGACAGCTGATGACCTTCGTCGAAGCCTGCCGGGCCTACAAGGATGCCCATGGTTCGCTGCCGGTGCGCGTCACCATCCTCTTCGAAGGCGAGGAAGAATCCGGCTCGCCGTCGCTCAAACCCTTCCTCGACGCCAATGCCGCCGAGTTGAAGGCCGATTACGCACTCGTCTGCGATACCGGCATGTGGGATGCGGATACGCCGGCGATCACGGCGTCGCTGCGCGGCCTGGTCGGCGAAGAAATCATCGTCACCGCCGCCAACCGCGACCTTCATTCCGGCATGTACGGCGGCGCTGCGGCAAACCCGATCCAGATCCTGTCGAAAATCCTCGCCGGACTGCATGACGATACCGGCCGCGTGACGCTCGAAGGCTTTTACGACGGCATCGAGGAGACGCCGTCCAACATCAAGGCGGCCTGGGAAAACCTGGTCAGCGGTCGCGACGACTTTCTGGGAGAGGTGGGCTTGTCGGAACTGGCCGGAGAAAAGGGCCGTTCGCTGCTCGAACTGCTCTGGGCGCGGCCGACCTGCGAATTCAACGGCATCAGCGGCGGCTACGAAGGCCAGGGCTTCAAGACCGTCATAGCGTCGAAGGCTTCGGCCAAAGTGTCCTGCCGTCTCGTCGGAGGCCAGGACCCCGAAAAGATCCGCGAGAGTTTTCGCGCCTATGTGCGCTCGAAGATCCCGGCTGACTGCTCGGTCGAGTTCCTGACGCATGGCGGCTCGCCGGCTATCCAGCTCGGTTACGATTCGCCGGTGCTCACCAAGGCGAAGACGGCGCTTTCCGAGGAGTGGCCGAAGCCGGCCTTGGTTGTCGGCGTCGGAGGATCGATCCCGATCGTCGGCGATTTCCAGAAGACGCTCGGCATGGAATCGCTGCTCGTCGGCTTCGGCCTCAGCGACGACCGCATCCACTCGCCGAATGAAAAATACGACCTGCGCTCCTTCCACAAGGGTATCCGCTCGTGGGCGCGCATCATCGCGGCGCTGGCTGACTGACCTCTGCAGGCCTGAAACGGAGAAGGGCCCGACGCGTCTCCGCGTCAGGCCCTTAAAAACAAAAAGGCCGGGGCAAGCCCGACCTTTCCACTCCCATTCACTGGTGCCAGTACATCCGTGGTCACTCGAAATGGGACAAGCATTTCCGACGCGGCCGCTCTTCGACCTTTTCAGATCACTGCGGCTCTAGCGGTCATCGTCCCTCGGTTAAGTAAACATCCCGTTAACGCGGATATGAAAACTGCCTCAAGACGGCACGGTCGCCCGTATTTGCCGTAACACACATGCTCGCTCAGGCCTTTGGAGCCCCGACCATGCGGTGCGTCGGAAACGCTATTGAACCCAAGATGGGAGCTAAGGTTTCCGTTTACAAGGGGTTAAGTTTAGAATCGCTCTAAACACTGGAGGAGCCTGCTCCAGAAAAGCAGAAAGGCCGGACAAGCCGGCCTTTCGCGAGTTCGACACTCAGGTCTTCAGCAGATCATGCGCCCTGGAGGCGGTCTGCGGAAACCTTGCCAGAACGCTTGTCGCTGACGAGTTCGTAGGAGATCTTCTGACCGTCCTTGAGCTGGCCGAGGCCAGCGCGCTCAACGGCGGAGATGTGAACGAAAACGTCCTGCGAACCGTCGTCAGGCTGAATGAAGCCGTAGCCCTTGGTTGCGTTGAACCACTTTACAGTACCGGTAGCCATAACGATGCCTTTCCCTTGCAAATATGACCGACTATTCCACGCTCGAGCGCTTGGAACGTTGAAGTTTCGTATTTGAAGAGAGATCGTCGCAAACGCCGCGAGGCGCATAGTGCTGGCTATCAAACAAATATCGATGGCGAACCAGATAATGGCTCCGGTCAAAAAGGTCAAGATCGGGAAAATTAAGCCGCGCTTTCAAGGGCGAAATAGCCAGCGATTTCAAGGCGCATAAAACAGAAAACCCGGCGCGGGAGGAGGTGCGCCGGGTTTCCGAAACTGACCAACAACTGGGAGGAGGAGGTGTTGTCGGTCCCATCTGGGGCGCTGGGAGGAGGAGTGCGCCCGTCGATGAATTGAACATACAGGAGCGAAGCTTAAAAAACAGTCACGATATCGCAGTGCAGCATTGCAATTCTCGCATGGCTCCCTTGTCCTCTTGCAGCCGGCTCCATCCTGCGCCAGTCTGAGTGCATGAGCCTCGAATCCGTCCGCGCCTTCTTCGCCGCCAACGCCCCCGACGTCCACGTCATCATTACCGAAGAAAGCTCGGCCACCGTGCCGCTTGCCGCCCTCGCTCACGGGGTGGCGCCCGAGCAGATTGCCAAGACGATCTGCGTGCGCGCCGGGGAAATCACCGTGCTTGTGGTGATGTCGGGGACCAGCCGCCTGGACAACCGCAAATTCCGGGATCATTTCGGTGCCAAGCCGCGCATGCTCGGCGGTGACGAGACGGCCGATATCACCGGCCATCCCATCGGCGGCGTGTGTCCGTTCGGGTTGCCTTCCCCGATCCCTATCTATTGCGACGTGTCGCTGCGGAAATTCCCGGAAGTCGTGCCTGCGGCCGGCGCCACCAATGCTGCTGTGCGCATCAGCCCCGACCGCATGGCGGACTTGACCGCAGCGACCTGGATCGATGTCGGTCAGGATCCGGTTTAGAGGCGGCCGCTCAAGTAACGGTCGTACCAGGCGTGCTTGCTTTCCGCCGAAGCGGTTGCAACCACATAGCCGATGGCAAAACCGATCGCGCCGATCAGGGTAAACAGCGTCGTGGTCGCAGCGGGATGTTCGCGGATAGTGCCGGCAACCGAACTTGCTTCGTTCTGTACGTAATGCGCAGCGTTGCCGGCGCGCTCAGTGACCTTGCCATAGGCTGCACCGGTCTTTTCGGAGAGCATTTCGCGCAGGTTGGCAATCTCGGAACGCAGCGTCGCGATCTCGGTCCTAACGTTTTCGCCGGGTTCGTGATCGAAAGAGGGCGTATTCGATTTCGCGGGGGTGTTCAGGTTTCTGACGGGCTCTGCCATTACGGCCTCCTTGCGTTTTTCAAGAGACCGTTCAACTGCCGAAGGACTGATAGGTTCCTCGTTTAAAGCAAGAACCTATCGGCTTTTCGCCAGCGCCTCGGCCAGCGCCGAGAGCTTTTGCTTGTCGTCCGAGCCTTTTTGAAGGGAGTTCACGAGGATCAGCGCGAGTGCCTCGGCATCGGGGCTCGCCTTGTCGATCTGGTGTTCGGCGCAAGCCTGGTCAAAGACCTGCTGCAGCAAGCTGAGCTGGTCCGGATTGACAGGATTTCTAACCATCTGTGTAGGCATATAACCCTCCCGATCATACGGTGCCCGACCGGCGGACCATTCTCCTCGCCCTGCTCTACAATGGCGGCTGGAGAAACTTACCAGCGGCCTTCTATTGCGACAGACTTGCGCCGGCCTTGTCGGCGCCCGAGGAACAAAAAGGTCTACAAGCCACAGGAGGGAGGATTTTGAGCCTTGGCTAATAAATTGACAATAACAATAATAGACGGGTGTAATATAAGGGTGGACCCGTACGGGTTACTACCTATACGGGTCCTTTAGGTGTCCACGAACGGGCATGAAGGTCCAACGACGGCTTATGCCATGCCCGCCGGATCGCCGGTCGGCATCAGGGCGGGATTGAGCGTCGGATCCTGCGGATTCTTGCTGTCGCCGGGATCCTGCGCAGGCGTCAATGGCGGCTTCTCCTGGGTCCGATCGGGTACGCCGCCCGCCGGTGTCGGCCCGCGCGGCTGAGGGCTCGGAGCGGGGATAGGGTCTCGATTGGGCATGATGGCCTCCTTTTCCTGTCAGGAAACCAACGACTGAGGCCAGCCACAGTTCCGCGGGCGGCCAGTATTCCCGAAGAAAACCTCACTCGCCTTCAGCGATACCGGCGCCGGTCGCGGGAGGCGGACGACATGCCGAGCATGTAGCCTATCGCGAGGCCGAGCAGACCGACGGTAGCAATTGCCGAGCCGGTAGCGGCCGGATGGTCGACGGCGTGGGCGGCGACCATGCCCGCCTCGTCCTTGACATGATGAACGGCAGATTTCGTACGGGCACCAACGCCTGTCTCTTCGGCGACATCACCGGTAAAGCCGGCAGCGAGAGGTTTTTTGGCCATTGAAGTCTCCTTTTCGGAAACAACACCCAAACGGAACGCGAGGTTCCGTCTCCAGCTTCCCATCTGAAAGGGCAGGCCTTTGTCTGAAGGGAATGAAAAACCCGCGCCGACAGGGCCGGCGCGGGCAAAACCATTATTCGGTGACTTTAGCCTGTCCTTCAGACTGCTTCAGCACGACGGCTTCCTCGCGCGGGTCCACTTTCGGAGGCGCGATGCTTGCCGTAGTGACTTCCTTGTCCACCTTGGCGGAAGCCGTGACGTCGTGGCCGGCGCATTCCGCAAGGGCTGCGGTGGACGACAGGCCGAGCACGGCGGCGATGACGAGAACTGTCTTCATGCCATTCTCCTTTCGCTGTGGTTGCGGGTGCAAAGGTAACCCGTAGTGCGATGAACCCGAAATCACGAATTCGCGTTTTCAGGTTGCCTCATACGGCCTGTTTCATCGCTTCGCGGCGATTACATCAGTTTTGAAAGGGTTTCGCGATTGACGAAAATATCAGTCTTCCCGGCTTCATAAGCAGGGTGGCTGAACTCCAGCATTCCCCTTTCAGGCATTTCAAGTGCCTGCTTGACGCTGACCAGCCCGACCGGGACGCGCTGGTCGCCATTTCGGACGACTGCCTCGACGATTTTCTGCATATCCTCCCCTCCTCCAAGGTGGAATCCGTCGTAACGCGGATCTTGCCTCCTTGTTCCATCAGGAATCGGATTTTTTTAAGGTTGGATGCGGTATCGGGCAGCTTTTGTAACATAGGCCAACGCCCGGCCTTCCAGGGCGTTGCGGCATTTCAATGAAGGTCCAGCGGCAGCTGGATGCCCTTGGGAATATTCGGACGTCGCCGGTTGGCGATCTGTATCTTCTGGAACGTCTCGCGCCGACGCTGCGCTTCAGCCTCGCGCAGAGCCTTCGATGCCGCGACTGCGGCCATTGCACGTTCGATCACCTGTTCGGTTCTGCTCATCAGCACCTCTAAATGTTCTCTATTTGTTCTCATAAATGGAGATGGAAGTCAAGCGGTTCAAGACCCGGCCAAATAAGCGCGTCCTTTACGCCTCCTTAAATCGCCGCATTTAGAGTCCAGCCAAAGGCTTGGGCGATCAGACATTCGAGTAACAGCCTGTTTTGACAGGCGCGTAACGGGGGTATGCCGGCTCACCATGGCAGCCAGAGGCAAATCAGACAAACGCGTTGAACCGTCGTTCGAAGGTTCGCGGCCGAGTGGCGATTTACGTCTCGACGCGGATGAGCGAATCGTGGGCAACGGCCGGCCTGGCCGACGTCCATCGAAAGCCGAAAGCGACGAGCGTTCCGATCGCCCTGAACGCGCCCGTCCCTCCCGCGACAGGAAAGCCTCCACCCGTCGCCAGGGCGGCGGGCTCTTCTCGCCGCTCAAGCGGCTGGTCTACTGGTGTTTCGTGCTCGGCATCTGGGCCGGCATCGCCGTCGGCGGGCTGGTGCTCTATTACGGTGCGAAAATGCCGGCCGCCAGTACCTGGTCGATCCCGGACCGCCCTGCGAACATGAAGATCACCGCGGTCGACGGCTCGGTCGTCGCCAATCGCGGCTCGACTGGCGGCGAGGCCCTGGCGCTCGAAGAAATGTCGCCCTACCTGCCGCAGGCGGTGATCGCCATCGAGGACCGGCGTTTCTATTCGCATTTCGGCGTCGATCCGTTGGGCCTGGCGCGCGCCCTGGTCAACAACCTGACCGGCCAGCCGATCCAGGGCGGTTCAACCATCACCCAACAGCTCGCCAAGAACCTGTTCCTGTCGCCGGACCGCACGTTCGAACGCAAGATCCAGGAGGTGCTCCTGTCCTTCTGGCTGGAGCACAAGTTCACCAAGGACCAGATCCTCGCCATGTACCTGAACCGGGTATTCTTCGGTTCGAACGCCTATGGCGTTGAGGCCGCCTCGCGGCGGTATTTCAACAAGTCTGCCCGCGACGCGAATCTCGGCGAAGCGGCAACGCTTGCCGGTCTCCTCAAGGCACCTTCCCGCCTCTCGCCGGCCCGCGATCCGAAGGCAGCGGAGGCGCGCGCCCAGGTCGTGCTCGGCACGATGCGCGAGGAAGGCTACATCACCGACAGCGACCTGAAGAGTGCCATGTCGCAGCCGCCGGCCAAGGCAAAGCGCTACTGGACCGGCGCCCAGCATTATGCCGCCGACATGGTTGTCGATGAGGTGAAGAGCCTGATCGGCGAGCCGAAAGTCGATGTGACTGTTGAGACCACGCTCGACATGCGCCTTGAAGCCGCCGCCGAAAAGTCGCTGAACGATGTTCTCAAGAAGGAGGGCGGCAAGCTCAACGCCTCGCAGGCAGCCCTCGTCTCGGTCGATGCGACAGGCGCGATCCGGGCGCTGGTGGGCGGCCGCGATTATGCGACGAGCCAGTTCAACCGCGCCGTCAAGGCGAAGCGCCAGCCGGGCTCGGCTTTCAAACCCTTCGTTTATGCCGCCGCACTCGAAGCCGGCGCCCGACCGGACTCGATGGTCAACGATACACCGGTCAAGATCGGCAACTGGTCGCCAGAGAATTTCGACGAGAAATACCGCGGCCCGGTGACGCTCGCCTCGGCCTTCGCGCAATCGCTCAATACGGTTGCCGCGCAGCTGGCCATGCAGGTCGGTCCCGACAAGGTGGTGAGCCTCGCCCACCGGCTCGGCATCGATTCCGACATCCAGGCAAATGCCTCGATCGCGCTCGGCACCTCGGAAGTCTCGCTGGTCGAGCTGACGTCTGCCTACGCATCCTTCATGAACGGCGGCTACAAGGCGACGCCGCATATCGTCAAGCGCATCATCGATCCGGATGGCAAGGTGCTTTACGAGGCCGATTACGCCAACCCGCCGCGCGTGCTCAGCGAGCCGGTGGCGGCGACGATGAACGGCATGATGAACCGCGTCATCAACGAAGGTACCGGCAAGGCCGCCAGGATCGACGGCTGGCAGGCAGCCGGCAAGTCGGGCACCACCCAGTCGTTCCGCGACGCGCTGTTCGTCGGTTATACCAGCATCATGACGACCGGCATCTGGTTCGGCAACGACGACGGCGCCTTCATGAAGAAGGTAACCGGCGGCGGTCTGCCGGCAAAGGCCTGGAAGGAATATATGACGTCCGCGATGAAGGGTTATACGCCGACGCCGCTGTTCGGCACCGGCCGCGGCCTCGATCTGCCGCCGCCGGCCGCAGTCCAGCCGGACTCTCCGTCGACGACGATCGGCGATATCATTTCCGGCATCCTGCCCGGTGGCCGCCGAACCCAGGACGAACTCCCCGCCGACTATCCGCCGGCGCCGCGCCCTCCCGCCCAGGATTCCGCCTCGATCGAACGGGAACCCGCCCGCGTGCGGCCCGTCTATGGCGACAACCAGGGATACGACAACAGGGACGGCAGACAGATTTACGACAACAGGCCGGTCTATGGCGACCGCGGCCGCCGTGGCGATGTAATACCGCCCGGCGACGTTCCGGTCCGTGATTATCGCCAGTATCGCGGTCCCTATGATTCGTCCGCTCCGGTGCCCCCGGGAGCCATCGGCGGCGGCCCCGTTCCGCCCGGCGACGTAGGCGTTGCGGGCTCCAGAGACCAGCCGCGGCAGACAACGCTTTTCGACCTGATCATGGGGCAGTGAAGCGTATTGACAGTATTGCTCGGCAAACTGTTCTTTTTGCTAGGATCCGGGCGATTTCTCGCCTTGCAGTCCTAAAAACCCGTCCTTATATACGCCGCATGACCGCAGCCGATGCTGCGTACCATCCCAGTCGAGGAACTGTCAGTGGAATGCCTTTGAGGGGTTCCGATGGTTCGCTTAAAGGAGAGAGAAGAAAATGGCAAAAGTAATTGGCATCGACCTCGGTACCACCAACTCCTGCGTCGCCATCATGGACGGCAAAGATGCGAAGGTGATCGAGAACGCCGAAGGCGCGCGTACCACGCCCTCCATGGTCGCATTTTCCGATGACGGCGAACGCCTCGTCGGCCAGCCGGCCAAGCGCCAGGCGGTCACCAATCCCACCAATACCCTCTTCGCCGTGAAGCGCCTGATCGGCCGCCGCTACGAAGATCCGACGGTTGAAAAAGACAAGGGCCTCGTTCCTTTCGATATCGTCAAGGGCGACAATGGCGATGCATGGGTCAAGGCCCAGGGCAAGAACTATTCCCCCGCACAGGTTTCCGCGATGATCCTTCAGAAGATGAAGGAAACCGCTGAATCCTACCTCGGTGAAAAGGTCGAAAAGGCCGTCATCACTGTTCCTGCCTACTTCAACGACGCGCAGCGCCAGGCAACCAAGGATGCCGGCCGCATTGCAGGTCTCGAAGTTCTCCGCATCATCAACGAACCGACGGCAGCCGCTCTCGCCTATGGCCTCGACAAGAAGGACGGCAAGACGATCGCCGTCTACGACCTTGGCGGCGGCACGTTCGACATCTCGGTCCTCGAAATCGGCGATGGCGTCTTCGAAGTGAAGTCGACCAACGGCGACACCTTCCTCGGCGGTGAAGACTTCGACATGCGTCTCGTCGAATATCTTGCCAACGAGTTCAAGAAGGACCAGGGCATCGACCTGAAGAACGACAAGCTCGCCCTGCAGCGCCTCAAGGAAGCTGCCGAAAAGGCCAAGATCGAACTCTCCTCCTCGCAGCAGACCGAAATCAACCTGCCGTTCATTACGGCCGACGCTTCCGGTCCGAAGCACCTGACCCTGAAGCTGACCCGCGCCAAGTTCGAAAGCCTGGTTGACGATCTCGTCCAGCGCACCATCGCGCCGTGCAAGGCAGCCCTCAAGGATGCCGGCGTTACCGCAGCCGAAATCGACGAAGTGGTTCTCGTCGGCGGCATGAGCCGCATGCCGAAGGTCCAGGAAGTCGTCAAGCAGCTGTTCGGCAAGGAGCCGCACAAGGGCGTCAACCCGGATGAAGTCGTCGCTCTCGGCGCCGCCATCCAGGCCGGCGTTCTGCAGGGCGACGTCAAGGACGTTCTGCTGCTCGACGTGACCCCGCTGTCGCTCGGCATCGAAACGCTCGGTGGCGTCTTCACCCGCCTGATCGACCGCAACACGACGATCCCGACCAAGAAGTCCCAGGTCTTCTCGACCGCCGAGGACAACCAGCAGGCCGTGACGATCCGCGTATCGCAGGGCGAGCGCGAAATGGCCCAGGACAACAAGCTGCTCGGCCAGTTCGACCTCGTCGGCCTGCCGCCGTCGCCGCGCGGCATGCCGCAGATCGAAGTCACGTTCGACATCGACGCCAACGGCATCGTCCAGGTTTCGGCCAAGGACAAGGGCACCGGCAAGGAACAGCAGATCCGCATCCAGGCTTCCGGTGGTCTTTCCGACGCCGAGATCGAGAAGATGGTCAAGGACGCCGAGGCCAATGCCGAAGCCGACAAGAAGCGCCGCGCCGGCGTCGAAGCCAAGAACCAGGCCGAAAGCCTCGTTCACTCCAGCGAGAAGTCGCTGAAGGAATATGGCGACAAGGTTTCCGAGACCGACCGCAAGGCGATCGAGGATGCGATCGCTTCGCTGAAGACTGCCATCGAAGCCTCCGAGCCGGACGCCGATGACATCCAGGCGAAGACGCAGGTCCTGATGGAAGTGTCGATGAAGCTTGGGCAGGCCATTTATGAGGCCCAGCAGGCCGAAGGCGGCGAAGGCTCCGAGGGCGGCAAGGACGATATCGTCGATGCCGACTACGAAGAAGTCAAGGACGACAAGAAGTCCGCCTGATCCGCCGGTTGCCTGATGGCCAGACCTCGACCATAGTTGACTAGAGTATCCGGCTGCCTTCGTGCAGCCGGAATCCTTTCCGGAGCCGGTTACCTCCATGGCAAAAGCAGACTTTTACGAAACGCTGGGTGTCGGCAGGACAGCCGATGAGAAGGAGCTGAAAAGCGCCTTCCGCAAGCTCGCGATGAAATATCATCCCGACAAGAATCCGGGCGACGCAGAAGCCGAAAAGAAGTTCAAGGAGCTCGGCGAAGCCTACGAGACCTTGAAGGATCCTCAAAAGCGCGCGGCCTACGACCGCTTCGGCCATGCCGCCTTCGAACAGGGCGGAATGGGCGGTGGCGGCGGCTTCTCGGGCGCGGGCGCCGGCGGTTTCTCCGACATCTTCGAAGATATCTTTGGCGAAATGATGGGCGGCGGTCGTGCCCGGCGCTCGACCGGCGGTCGCGAACGCGGCGCCGATCTTCGCTACAATATGGAAATCACTCTGGAAGAAGCCTTTTCCGGCAAAACGGCGCAGATCCGGGTTCCGACCTCGATCACCTGCGACGTCTGTTCGGGTTCGGGCGCCAAGCCCGGCACCCAGCCGAAGACCTGCGGCACCTGCCAGGGCTCCGGCCGCGTGCGCGCATCCCAGGGCTTCTTCTCGGTCGAGCGCACCTGCCCGACCTGCCACGGCCGCGGCCAGACGATCACCGATCCCTGCGGCAAGTGCCACGGCCAGGGCCGCGTCACCGAAGAGCGTTCGCTGTCGGTCAACATCCCGGCCGGCATCGAAGACGGCACCCGCATCCGCCTTCAGGGTGAAGGCGAAGCCGGTACGCGCGGCGGGCCTGCGGGTGATCTCTACATCTTCCTGTCGGTGAAACCGCACCAGTTCTTCCAACGCGACGGCGCGGATCTTTATTGCGCCGTGCCGATCTCGATGACGACGGCCGCCCTTGGCGGCACGTTCGACGTGGCCACTCTCGATGGAACCAAATCCCGCGTGACGGTGCCGGAAGGCACCCAGCCGGGCAAGCAGTTCCGCCTGAAGGGCAAGGGCATGCCGGTGCTGCGGTCCAGCCAGACGGGCGATCTCTACATCCAGATCCAGATCGAGACGCCGCAGAAGCTCACCAAGCGGCAGCGCGAGCTGCTGCAGGAATTCGAGGAACTGTCCTCGAAGGACAACAATCCGGAATCGACGGGCTTCTTTGCCCGGATGAAGGAATTCTTCGAGAGCTGAGCTTCTCGATCCTAAATTTTGAAGCCGCCCGCAACAGGCCGTTGCGGGCGGCTTTTTCGTTGGGCCGCTAGAAGGTGTCGTGGACACCGCTGCGCGGATCGCTCACCATATGCGGCTCATAGATGCCGGCCCGCGCGGTTCGCCTCCAGGGGCGGGCGATCTCTCCCGGATTGTGAGCGACATCGACGACCGCAAACGAGGAGGTGGCATCCGCCGGGCATTGTACCGCCCATTCGCCGCTCGGGCCGGCGATCCCGGACGGAGGCATGAAGCCGGGATAGGCGAGAACCGAGAAACTCACCCAGTAGCGGTTGGCCGCCGCGTGTCCCAGAACCTCCGCGGCAAAGGCCGGCGTTGCGCCGGTGGTCGAGAACAGGACGCAATCGACGTCGAGCTGCTCGTATTCCCGGAAGATCTCGGGAAAATGCGTCTCCATGCCGAGCGAGCAGCCGAAGCGGACGCCATCGACCTCGAAGGTCACCGGGGTCGAACCGGGCGTGTACATGAACGAGATCTTAGTGTTCGACAGCAGGCGCTCGTCGTAGCGCGTCACCAGCTCCCCCCGATCGGAGATGATATAGAGGCAGTTATGCGGCCGATGCGGCTCCGTCAGCTGGTGCACGGAACCGATGACCGCAAACAGTCCGAACTCGCGGGCCAGCGCCCGCGTGGCCTCCAGTTCCTCGCGCAGCACGGCCCATTCGAACCGGCTCCAGTCGGACGGCCCGACCGGATCCCGGCCGGTCGACGACATGATACGCTTGTCGGGAGAGCAGGTCGCACCTTCGGGGAAGTGGATCACCCTCGCGCCCGCCTGTCGCGCCTCGCGCATGAGGCGCCGCATCTCCTCGCCGCTTGTACGAAGCTCGGCCACGCTGCGGGGATCGACATAGGGAGTGGTCTGAGCCACGGCCAGGCGCACCGATCTGGCCTGCGGCCCTGGATCGCTCGGGGCACTTTCGCGGATGTGGCTGAGGGCGGCGGTATAAGATTCGCCTGTCTTTGCAGCACGGGCACGGACACGGCGTTTGAAATTTCCGTTTTGCGTCATCTTGAGCCTTTCACGTCCCGGACGGAGTTCCCCAGCAACCACATCCGAAACGGTCGGACCAAGATAACGACCCGAGACTAAAGTCCCTTTGCCTCCGTTTCAGGACCATGCTGGAGAAGGTCCGGGGAGGTTCGGCGCAGGCTACGCCAAACAAAAAATGCCGGTCCCGCCTTGATTCGTCAACTGGGACCAGGCCCCGATTTCAGGCCGTCTATTTCAGGCCAGCGACTGGATCGATCCGCTGGCGAGGATCATTGCGAAGAGGACGAGGCAGGCAGCGGCGGCGCGGCGCACGACGATCGGCTTCACCTCGAAACGTTCCGTCCGCCGCATCAGGCTGCCGAAGGCGATCCAGCCACTGGCGGCACAGATTACCAGTCCCGCAAACAGCGCGAGCCAGGGCGCAAGTTCCTGCAGGCCGCCATGCGGCATGATGACGAGCGCGATGATCAGCGCCTTGGGGTTCAGCACCGTCGTGACGAAGACCTGGCGGACGGAAACTTCCACCGCTTCCTTCGCCTGCTTTTCGGACATCCACAGGCGATAGCCGAGATAAAGAACCCAAATACCCGTCGCGAGCTTCGCCCAGACCAGCGCCTGCGGATAGGCATCGAAGAAAGGCGCCGCAAGCGTTGCCGCCGGCACGATCACCAGCAGATAACCGCCGAGTTCACCGGCGATCAGGGGCAGGCCCCTCAGCCAGCCGCGCGCATACCCGCCAAGCGCCATCAGCGTATTGGTCGGCCCCGGCGTGCAGAGAAGCAGGAGGGTGGCGAGGGTGAATTCCGGAAGGGTCATGCAACTGCCTGTCGAAGTGGCCGGCATGGTCCGGCCGCTTCCTCTCTATCAGCATTTTCAGCATGCCGATTGACACTCGTCAAACCGGCTTATTTTGTCGGCGAAGGCATGCGGGCCACGAACCAGCCGAAATATCTCTGGATTGCCGGCGAGACGACAAATACGATCGACAGCACCATGATCGGCGCGATCAGGATCGTTCGATGCCACACGGCCCAACCTTCGGTGAGCGGCGCGAGGATATAGAGAAGTACGGTGATCAACGGATAGATGGCGAGGATCATTACGAGGGCGAGACGCGCCTTCGAAGGGTTGACGCGAGCGGGTACGGTCTGCAATTGCGCCTCCATGGCTTGATTTCTGCTATCGGAACTGAGGGTTAAAGTTGCTGTGGTCACTATGAGCTCCATAGAAACGGTCCGTTTCCATGGAGCTCATATAACGAAACGAGCCGTTTCGTTCAAGTAGGACTCTTGTGATGTCGAATAAAATTTTGCTTGGGGGGTCCGCATGACGGGGAAAAAGGCGGCGGAGGCGCGCCGCATGTCGATCGGCGCCCAGCGCAACCCCGCCAGCCAGGAGGCCATTCTCCAGGCTGCTGAGGAAATTCTTGTCGAGGGCGGGCTGGGATCGTTTTCGATCGAGGCCGTGGCCCGGCGAGCCCATGCGGGCAAACCGACGATTTATCGATGGTGGCCGACGCGTACGATCCTGCTTCTGGATGTCTACCACCGCCAGAAATTCGTCGATATCGCACCCGATACCGGCGCGATCGAGACGGATATCTTCCAGCTCCTGAGCGACTTGCTCGAGTTTTGGAACACCGGCCATGGAGGCGCGGTTTTCCGCTCCGTCATCGCCGAGGCCCAGACCGACCCGGCGGCCAGCAAGGCGCTCGCGGCCTACATGGCCGAGCGATACCAGCAGGGCGGCGAGATATTCCGCCGGGCAAAGGCCCGAGACGAGGTGGCCGATTGGGTCGTACCCGAGCTTGCCATGGAGATCATAACGAGTTTCGTGTGGAAACGGCTGCTCACCGACCGGCTGGAGATTGCGCCGGAACAGCTGCGCCTCGTGGTTCGCCACCTCGTGCACGGCTTAAAGGCACAGTAGGTCTCCGGAACATCCGCCCGTCCAATCGGCCGAGGAAATATGTCGCGCTCAAGCGGCGCATGCCCCGCGCCGCCTGAGCGGCAACCGGGCGGTCAATAATGCGGCGGCCTGGTGACGGCCGGCGCTTCCAGCGAGGTCTCCTCCAGCGACAGGAACCGCTCGGTCAGCCGGTCGAGCTTGGCGCGTGTCTGTTCCATCACCTTCCATTGCTCGGCGAGCTGATCGGACAATTCCTCGATCACCTTGGCCTGATGGGCGGCCAGCTCCTCGAGCTTGACCAGTCTTTGTTCGTCACTCACCTGAATCTTCCTTCGCGGCCTTCCTGGCCGTTTTTTCGGCACGAACCGCGTCCGGCATGCCGTCATGGGGTCCGAGCGGCCGCACCGGCGCATCGTCCCACCAGTCGGAGCGGATCGGCTTCATGTCGAGATGCTTGGGATAAACTATACGGTTCGCATGCGTGGAAGCCTCGCCCACCACCAGCAGCCGTACTTCCGCATCGGTATTGTTGATGAAGGTGTGCGCCAAGCCGGTGCCGGCCGGAAAGCCCACCGAGTCGCCCGGCTTCAGCGGATAGACCTCGCCATCCAGCCAGGCTTCCGGCGTTCCCTCGATCACGTAGACGAACTCCTCCTCGGCGCTTTCGGCATGCGGAAAGGAAGTGCGTCGCCCCGGCGGCAACCGCTCATGATGGATGCCGAGCCGCGTCAGGCCAAAATGGCGGGCCAGCGGCGCGCCGAACCCCATCAGCTCGTCGTCGCCGCGGTAATGCCCTTCCTCGGGCTTTTCCACTTCGGCCCAATGGGCGATGCAGGACGGGCGGTTTCTGTCGGTCATGTCGCGGCCTCCTTCGGAAAACCACAGGACACTAGCCGACCGCCGCCGCCCGGTCCATGTTTCTGGCCGAATTCTGGACCGGATTCCGGGCCGAAGATCAGGCACGCAGGCGCGGACGCTCGGTGCGGGTCTCACGCACCGCCTTTGTCTTGAAGTGGCCGAGCAGCGCCGCCAGCCGGCCGCTGATGCCGACGAGGCTCCGGGTCGAGGCGTTGGTCTCCTCCATCAGCGCGGCGTTCTGCTGGGTGATCTGGTCCATGCTGCGGATCGCGGAATTGATCTCCTCGATGCCGGAAGCCTGTTCCTGGGCCGAGCGCGCGATCGACGAGATATGGTCATCGATAGACTTGACGCGATCGCCGATGCCGACCAGCGCCTGTCCCGTCCTGTTGACGAGCTCGACGCCGCGGTGGACGTCGTTCGAAGACTGGTCGATCAGTTCCTTGATCTCCTTGGCGGCCGCCGCGGATCGCTGCGCCAGCTCGCGGACTTCCTGCGCGACGACCGCAAAACCCTTGCCCTGTTCGCCCGCGCGGGCCGCTTCCACACCTGCATTGAGCGCCAGAAGATTGGTCTGGAAGGCGATCTCGTCGATCGCCCCGATGATCTGGGTCATCTTCTGCGAGGACTGCTCGATATCGCCCATCGCTGCAATCGCTTCCTCGACCACCTTGCCGGAGCGGACAGTCTCCGAAGCGGATTCACGCGCAATCACCTGCACTTCGCGGGTCCGCTGCGCGGCCTGGCCGGAAATCGTGGTGATCTCTTCCAATGCCGCCGCCGTCTGTTCGAGCGCGGAAGCCTGCTGTTCCGTGCGCCGGGCCATGTTTTCTGCAGCCGACGAAATGCCGCCCGCCTCGGCGCGCACCTGTTCGACGGAGGTGCTGATCTCGCGCATCGCCGCGTCGAGCTCGGCAACGGAGGAATTGTAGTTCTGCCGCAGCTTGGCGAAATTCGGTGCCAGTTCCTGCCAGAGTTCGGATGTCAGATCGCCATCGGAAAGGCTCTTCAGGGCGCCATCGAGCGCCGCAAGCGCTGCGTCCTGCTCGGCCTTGGCCTTTTCCTGCCTGACTTCGACCTCTCTGCGCTCGTCGCCCAGCGCCTCGAGATAGACCGAAATGGCGTAGTCCATGTCCAGCAGGGCGGCCTTGACGACGGAGGAAAGATGTTCGGAAAGCACCTTCGCCTTCTTCTCCTGGAAGAAGCCGCTCATCTCACGGGCCACCACGGCGCGGATGATGCCATCGAGAACCAGCGCATAACCGCCGATATACCAGCGCGGCTCGAGACCGAGCCGGGCATGAGTGCGGCCGATCGCGGAAACCGCCTCCACATAATTGTCATCGTATTTGCCGGATGCGATGCCTTCCCAATGGGCAGCCTGGCGGCTCTTGGCATGGGCGATATGGCCATCGTTGGAGAAGAACTTCGCCGTCTGCGGATTGCCCTTGACCTTCCGGTAGAAGGCATCGAGCGCGCCGCCGACCGTTTCCTTGATGACGGGCCGGACCTCGGCAAGAGACCGGCGCTGCTCTTGGCCAAGGCCGATGAATTCAAGGCGTTCAGCGAGATCGGCTTTGTGGTTCTGGTCTTTCATGGAGGTCTCCGGAGATTGAAGGGGTCCACACGGCCATCCGGATATGAGATGCGTATGCGTGCATCGGCACTTCTAGGAGTGAAGCTTTAACGCGCTGTTAGCCATGCCTCCTAGTTTTTGAATAATTATAAATTGGACTGCATTGAAAAACGACATTCGGGCGGGAGGCCTCACCAGCCGTTCGCAATTGGGCGCCGAAGCTCTGTTCAGGGCTGAGGGGCATCAGTCTCCCCAAGCAAGAGCTTGCCATCCGGGCTTCGAGTCCTTAGCTCCTGTTTCACGAAACCTTAAGATTCCCGATGGCGCAGAAGACCTCCCTTTCCCGGCTGAAGCTCACCGATTTCCGCAATTATGCGGAAGCGGCGCTGCCGCTCGACGGGCGCCATGTGGTGTTGACCGGCGAGAACGGCGCGGGCAAGACCAATCTCTTGGAAGCCGTCTCCTTCCTGTCGCCCGGCCGCGGACTGCGCCGCGCCGTGCTGTCCGACGTGACGCGCGTCGGCGCCGCCGGCGGGTTCACTATCTTTGCCGATGTCGATGGCATGGATGGCGAGGTCTCGATCGGCACCGGCATCGAGCCCGGCGAAGGCGAAAGCGTTACCCGCAAGCTCAGGATCAACGGCACCCCGGCCAAATCGACCGAGGAGCTTACCGACCACCTGAGCGTCCTGTGGCTGACACCGGCGATGGACGGGCTGTTCACCGGTGCCTCATCGGACCGCCGCCGTTTCCTCGATCGTCTCGTCCTGTCGCTCGATCCCGCCCATGGCCGGCGGGCGAGCGACTTCGAGCGCGCCATGCGCAGCCGTAACAAGCTATTGTCGGAAGGCCGTTTCGACCCTTCCTGGCTGTCGGCCATCGAGGCGCAGATGGCCGGTCTCGGCATCGCCATGGCCGCGGCCCGGCAGGAGATGCTCGGGCTTTTGAGAAGGCTATCGGCAAGTTCCGGCGAGACGCCGTTCCCGACGCCGGTGCTGGCGCTCGAAGGCTTCATGGATGGCGCGATGGACCGCCCGTCGGCCGATCTCGAGGAAGACTATCTCGACATGCTGCGCAACGGCCGCGGCCGCGATGCCGCCGCCGGCCGCACGCTCGACGGCCCGCACCGTTCCGATCTGCTGGTGCGCCATCGCGAGAAGGACATGGACGCCGCACGCTGTTCGACCGGGGAGCAGAAGGCGCTGCTGATCGGCCTCGTGCTCGCCCATGCGCGGCTCACCGCCGACATGACCGGTTACGCGCCGATCCTGCTGCTCGACGAGATCGCCGCCCATCTCGATGAAGGCCGGCGGGCGGCTCTCTTCGATCTCGTTCACGGTCTCGGCGGCCAGTCCTTCATGACCGGCACGGACCAGGCGATGTTTTCCGCGCTGGCCGACCGAGCACAGTTCTTTACCGTCGCGCATGGCGGGATCAGCGTTTGAAATCCACCTTACGCGGCCCGGCAGCCGGTGATATGATTGCACCATGGAAAGCCTGACCCCGGAAAAATTGAGCCAAGACGAGATTGAGCGTTACCGCCGTCATATCCTGCTGCCGGAAATCGGCGGCGCGGGGCAGCAGAAGATGAAGAATGCCCGCGTGCTGGTGATCGGCGCCGGCGGGCTCGGCGCGCCGATCCTCGAATATCTGGCGGCCGCCGGCATCGGCACGCTCGGGATCATCGACGACGACCGCGTTTCCCTTTCCAACCTGCAGCGGCAGGTTATCCATGATACCGGCACGATCGGCGAGATGAAGACCCGGAGCGCCCGCGAGGCGATCGCCCGGCTCAACCCGCATGTCCGGGTCGTCGATTTCGAGGAGCGTTTTTCGGCAGAATGGGCGGCCCGCAAACTCGCCCTGTTCGACCTGCTGATCGACGGTTCCGACAATTTCGACACCCGTTATGCGGCCGCCGATGCCGCGGAAACCACCCGGATCCCGCTGGTAACCGGCGCAGTCGGCCGGTTCGACGGTTCGGTGACGGTGATGAAGCCCTACGAGACAGGACCGGACGGCGTTCTCAATCCCGGCTATCGCGATCTCTTTCCGGAAAAGCCGCCGGCGGGACTGATCCCGTCCTGCGCCGAGACCGGCGTCCTGGGTGCACTGACGGGGGTGGTCGGCACGCTGATGGCGATGGAGGCGATCAAGCTCGTGACCGGCGTCGGCGAACCGCTGGTCGGGCGACTGATGCTCTACGATTCGCTGTCGGCCCGCTTCGACATGATCAAATACAAGCGCCGCACGGCCAAGGCTGCCGCCGAGTGATGGAGCCCGCCGCGGTTAAGATTGTTCGCATCGACGAGGATTTCGGGCGCTGGGACGAACTTCTGGGGCTCATCCTCTCCTCCTTCGCCTATATGGACGGCGTCATCGACCCGCCCTCCTCGGCGCATCGGCTGACGCTCGCCTCGCTCGCCCGGAAGGCCCGCGACGAGATCGCGTTTGCGGCGATCGAAGGCGGCAGGCTCGCCGGCTGCGTCTTCTGCAAGCCGGAGCCGGGCTTCCTCTATATCGGCAAGCTCGCCGTCGCCCCGGCCAGCCAGGGCAAAGGCATCGGCCGCCGGCTGCTGTCTGTGGCGGAAGCGATTGCCCGGGAAAGAGGCCTGCCGGCGCTGCGGCTCGAAACCCGCATCGAACTGACCGCCAATCACGCGGCCTTCGCAAGATGGGGTTTCGCCAGGACGGCGGAAAACTCTCATCCCGGCTTCACCCGCACAACCTCGATCGAGATGCAGAAGCGTCTCGACTGATCAGTTGCGGCCCGGAAGCACCCGGTTCGGCGGGCGGTGGCCGTCGAAGAAGGTGCGGATGTTGATGATCACCTTGTCGCCCATGTCGATCCGGCCCTCGATTGTCGCCGAGCCCATATGCGGCAACAGCACGACCCGGCCCTGATGGGCGAGCTTGACGAGTTTCGGGTTTATCGCCGGCTCGTTCTGGTAGACGTCGAGGCCGGCGCCGGCGATCTTGTTATCGCGCAAAAGCTGAATCATCGCCGCCTCGTCGATGATGTCGCCGCGGGCGGTGTTGACGATGATCGAGCCCGGCTGCATCAGCGCCAGGCGCCGCGCCGACAGGAGATGGAACGTCGCCGGTGTCGAGGGACAATTGACCGAGACGATATCGACGCGGGCGAGCATCTGGTCGAGGCTGTCCCAATAGGTCGCCTCCAGCTCTTCTTCCGTCGCGGGGCTGACGCGCTTGCGGTTGTGGTAGTGGATCGACAGGCCGAAAGCCTTGGCACGGCGGGCGACGGCTGTGCCGATGCGGCCCATGCCGACGATGCCGATACGTTTGCCCCAGATTCGTCGGCCGAGCATCCAGGTGGGGCTCCAGCCCGTCCACTCGCCCGGCTTGTCGGTCAGGATGCGCGCTCCCTCCGCGAGCCGCCGGTTGACGGCGAGGATCAGCGCCACGGTCATGTCTGCCGTGTCCTCGGTCAGCACGTTCGGCGTGTTGGTGACGGTGATGCCCTTCCTGGCGGCGGCATCGACGTCGATATGGTCGAAGCCGTTGGAGAAGCTGGCGATCAACTTGAGTTGCGGCCCGGCCTCCTCGATCAGCGCCTCGTCGATACGGTCGGTCACCGTCGGCACCAGCACGTCGGCAGACTTCATGGCGGCCGCCAGCTCGTCGCGCGAACGCGGCGTGTCGTCGATATTGAGTTCGGCCTCGAACAGCTCGCGCATGCGGGTTTCCACCGCATCCGGCAGCTTACGGGTGATATAGACCTTGGGTTTCTTCTTCGCCGTCATGAAACTCTCTGCCTGACGCCTTGAAGCACGAAACCTGAACGTATCCGGGGTTCGTGCTTCAAGCTTTGTTCGACATATGTCGTTATCCCGAAACCGGCACCCGCTTTCGGGCGACCTGCTTTAGGAGGTCCTTAACCAAGTCGCGCGATATTCAATTCATCCAGGGCGTTTTCTACCAGACCCGTCAGCGAAGACAAACAAAACCTCGCGAGGTTCCCGAAAGCCCGAGATCGCTCAGCCGGAACCAAACACATGCGTCGCGCCATTCTTTCCTCCTTCATCGCTCTTTCCTTCGGGCTTGTCGCCTCCCTTTCCGCAACCGCCCCGAGCTATGCTCAGGGCGCCGCCAAGGGTCCGAGCGGCCTGCCGCTGCCGCGTTTCGTCAGCCTCAAGTCGAGGAAGGTCAATATCCGCATCGGCCCGAGCACCGACTATGCGGTTTCCTGGATGTATATGAAGTCCGGCACGCCGATGGAAATCATCCAGGAATACGAAAACTGGCGGCGGGTTCGCGACGCCGAGGGCACAGAGGGCTGGGTGAACCAGGCCCTGCTCTCGGGCGACCGGACTGCGGTGGCCGCCCCGTGGATGCGCGGCAAGGGCAAGGATATCTACGTCAACATGCGCCGCGACCCGCAGGCGACGGCAGCCATCCTCGCCAAGCTGGAGCCGGGTGTCGTGTTGCAGATCAAGGAATGCAACGGCGATTGGTGCCGCGCCGAAACCAACGGCGCCGAGGGCTGGATCGCCCAGGCCGAAATCTGGGGCGCCTATCCCGGCGAGGCCTTTAAATAAGCTCTTCCCTGCGAGGCCTCAAAGGAGGCCCTGCTTCTTCGCAGCTTCAATGAGCGACGCCATCGGTCGCGGGCCGATCTGCTGGATGCAGATGGCGGCAGCAAGGCAGCCGAGCTTGCCGCAATCCTCGAGCGAACGGTCCTGGGTATAGCCGAACAGGAAGCCGGCCGCGAAGAGGTCGCCGGCGCCGGTCGTATCGACCAGTTCCCTGATCGGATAGGCGTCGATCTTCACGCGTTCATCGCCGCGAATGATGATCGCGCCTTCCTCGCTGAGCGTCACCGCCGCCAGCTTGCAGTCTTCAGAAATCTTCTTCAGCGCCAGTTCGAAATCCTCTGTCTCGTAGAGCGACAGCGCTTCCTGTTTGTTGGCGAACACGATGTCGACCGTGCCGGAACGCATCAGGTCGAGGAATTCGGCACGGTAGCGGCCGACGCAGAAGGGGTCAGACAGCGTCATCGACACTTCGCGGCCATGCTCGTGGGCGATGCGGGCTGATTCGCGGATCGCTTCCTTGGCGCGCGGCGGATCCCAGAGGTACCCTTCGAAATAGGTGACCTTGGCCTCGGCAACGACATCCTCTTCGACGTGTTCCGGGCCGAGATCGACGCAGGCGCCAAGATAGGTGTTCATCGAACGCTCGCCATCCGGCGTCACGAAGATCATCGAACGGGCGGTCGGCGGGTGGGTGCCTTCCGGCTTGGTCTGATAGTGCACGCCCTGGGCACGGATGTCGTGCTGGAAGATGTTGCCGAGCTGGTCTTCCGCAACCTTGCCGAAATAGGCGGCCTTGCCGCCGAAACCGGCAATGCCGGCTGCCGTGTTGCCGGCCGAACCGCCAGACGCTTCCACTGCGGGACCCATCTTGGAATAGAGGAGTTCGGCGCGCTCGGCATCGATCAGGTTCATCGCGCCCTTGGTGATCGCATTGTCGCTCAGGAAATTGTCGTCGCAGCGGGCGAGAATATCCACGATGGCATTGCCGATGGTGAGCACGTCGAACTTGGGCATCCGGTCTTGATCCTCTTGGGAAGCAGTTTGTCGCGAAAACCGGTATTCGGGTTTTGGACCGATTGGAAGGGAAAATAACCGCAATGCCCGCAATCCGGGGTATTTTGCCCCAACTCTCACAAGGCCGACCCTGGGCCGTCACTCTGTTGTCACGATCACAGGTTATACATTCGACGATCCGGTTGTGTTGCCGACCACGGATGAACTGGCGGCCGACCACCGGATGTCCTGGACGAAACCAGGAGGGAAAGCGGGGATTGCCCCGCTTTTTTGTTGCGCGCCCGTCGCCGCGACTTCCAGCCAAATAGCTTCTCTGCACCAAACACATTTGTCGCAAGCCGCGACATGCGTTAGACGCATAAAAACGTCTCCACAGAAAGCCTGCCCCTTGTCCTCCGTCTTCCTGAATGTCGTGCCCCTCTTCATCCTGATCCTGATCGGCTGGATGACAGCGAAAACCGGGATATTGAAGGAGGAGACAGGCGACGCGCTCGGCGAATTCGTGTTCAAGATCGCCGTACCGATGCTGATCTTCCGGACGCTGGCGGATGCGCATTTCGAAGGAGCCTCGCCGTTCCGGCTGTGGACCGTCTATTTTCTCGGGGTCGCCATGACCTGGGGGATCGGTCATATGCTCACCACCCGCGTTTTTGGCCGGGATGCGAAGATCGGCGTGATCGCCGGCATGTCCGGCTCGTTCGCCAACAACGTCTTCATCGGACTGCCGCTGGTCGCCCAAGTCGTCGGCAAGGATGGCCTAGTGGCGATCTCCATCCTGCTTGCGATCCACCTGCCGCTGATGATGGTGGCCGGCACGATCCTGATGGAGGGCGCGGCCGCCAAGGTCGACGGCGGCGAAAAGCGCGGCATCGTAGCGGTCCTCGGGCAGGTAGGCTCCAACCTTGCCCGCAACCCCCTGGTGATCGCGCTCATCGTCGGCGTCGGCTTCAATTTCCTCGGCCTGCATCTCCCGTCGGCGGCCGCCATCGTCGTCGATCAGATTTCCGCCGCGGCGAGCCCAGTCGCACTGATATCGATCGGCATGGCGCTGACCAGATATCCGATCCGGGGCGATATCGGCCTTTCAGGGGCCGCTGCGGTGCTGAAGCTGCTGGTGCTGCCGGCGCTCGTCTTCCTGATGAGTTATCTGTTTGCCCTGCCGAAGGACTGGACCGCGGCGCTGGTGCTGACCGCCTCAGTGCCGACCGGCATCAATGCCTGGCTGATCGCCCAGCGTTTCCGCTCCGGCCATAGCCTTGCCGCCTCGGTGATCAGCATGACCACCGCATTCGGCGTCTTCACCGTCGGCTTCTGGGCATGGCTGCTCGGCTGAGCCAAGCCGCATCTCCGATTACGAAAGCCCAAAACAAAAATGCCCGACTGACGCCGGGCATTTCAATTGGAATTCGTGGGACTTGCCGATCAGTTGGTGGCGGGCGCCGGAGCGGCTGCATTCGGGTCCGGAAGCGGGACCGGCGAATCAGCCAGCGTGCGCAGGTAGGCAATCAGGTTGGCGCGCTCGGCATCGTTCTTCAGACCGGCGAAGCCCATCGCCGTACCCTTCACGAAAGCCTTCGGAGCGGCGAGGAAATGGTTGAGGTTGTCGAAGGTCCAGTGCTCGGCACCGCCCTTGGAAAACTCCTTCATGCCGGCCGAATAGGAAAAGCCTTCGTGTCCGGCGATAGGACGGTCGACAATGCTCCAGAGATCGGGGCCGACCTTGTTCGGTCCGCCCTTCTCCCCGGAATGACAGCTCTGACACTTCTTGAATGCGGCTTCCCCGGCCTTGGCGTCGGCTTTCGCCAGCAGCTGCGCGATCGGAACGGCGGCGGCAGCGGGTGCAGCGGCTTCACCGGCTGCGGGCTCTTCGGCGGCGACGATGGCAAAACCTGCCTTCTCGGGTACCTCCGAGTGGAAAATGCCTTCCGAGGCAATGGACACCGACATCAAGACGAAAACAGTAGCAAGCAGGGCGCCTGCCGCCATGTTGACATTGGGGTTCATCCGCAAAAGCTCCTTCGCAACCGCCTGTGGGAAAGCGGACCATCTTGAAATCGCGCGGAACCTATGTCTTTTGCATGGTTGTTGCAACACGATTATCGTCCCGCGCGTGAGACTTTTTGACACTGTTTACGCGGGAATAGAAGGGTCTCTCATGAAGAATTCGGCTTTTGACCGGACGCTGGTGTTGATCCCGGCGCGAATGGCATCGACCCGCCTGCCGGGGAAACCTCTGGCTGATATTGCCGGCCTGCCGATGATCGTGCAGGTAGCAAAACGCGCCGAGGAAGCGCAAGTCGGGCGAATCATCGTCGCCGTCGACCACCAGGACGTCTACGACGCCGTGGCCGCTGCGGGCTTCGACGTGGTGATGACCCGGCAGGACCATCAAAGCGGCTCGGACCGGATTTTCGAGGCCGTCCAGAAGGCCGATCCGGACGCGCAGATAGACTTCGTGATCAACGTTCAGGGCGACCTGCCGACGATCGAGCCGGAAGCGGTGCGCGCCTCGCTGCGCCCGCTCGACAATCCGTCGACCGACATCGCCACCCTCACCGTCGAGATCACCGACGAACACGAAAAGACCAATCCGAACGTGGTGAAAATCGTCGGCTCGCCGATTTCCGCAACGCGGCTGAAGGCGCTCTATTTTACCCGCGCCACCGCGCCTTACGGCAATGGGCCGCTCTACCACCATATCGGGCTCTACGCCTATCGCCGCGCTGCACTCGAAAAATTCGTGTCGCTCGGGCCGTCCGTGCTCGAAAAGCGCGAATCGCTCGAACAGCTGAGGGCGCTCGAAGCCGGCATGCGCATCGATGCCGAGATCGTTGACTCGGTTCCGTTAGGCGTCGATACTCCCGCCGACCTTGAAAAAGCCCGTGCGATCCTGTTTGCCCGTGCCTCCTCGTAACGGATAACCCCATGAACGCACTCACCAATCGCATCGCCTTCCAGGGCGATTTCGGCGCCAATTCCGACATGGCCTGCCGCGACATGTTCCCGACCATGGAACCGCTTCCGTGCCCGACTTTCGAGGACGCCTTCCAGGCGCTCGAAAACGGCGATGCGGACCTGGCGATGATCCCGATCGAGAACACGATCGCCGGACGCGTCGCCGATATCCATCACCTCCTGCCGGAATCGCGGCTGCATATCATCGGCGAATATTTCATGCCGATCCGCTTCCAGCTGATGGTGCTGCCGGGCGTGACCCACGAGGAAATCCGCACCGTCCACAGCCATATCCATGCACTCGGCCAGTGCCGCAAGATCATCCGCTCGAACGGCTGGAAGGCCGTCGTCGCCGGCGACACGGCCGGCTCCGCCAAGATGGTGGCGGAAAAGGGCGACCGGACGATGGCGGCACTGGCGCCGCGGCTTGCGGCCGATCTCTACGGTCTCGAGATCTTGGCGGAGAATGTCGAGGACCGGGACGACAACGTCACCCGTTTCGTCGTGCTCTCCCGCGACGAAAAATGGGTACAGCGGAATGATCCGGACGAGGTGCTCGTGACCACCTTCGTATTCAACGTCCGCAATATCCCCGCCGCGCTCTACAAGGCGATGGGTGGTTTTGCGACCAACGGCATCAACATGACGAAGCTCGAGAGCTACCAGCTCGGCGGCAAGTTCGTGGCGACCCAGTTCTATGCGGATATCGAGGGCCATCCGGACGACGCCCCCGTGCGCCGGGCGCTGGAAGAACTGCGGTTCTTCTCGGAAAAGGTGCGGGTTCTCGGCACGTATAAGGGCCACCCGATGCGCGGAGCGTTGCAGAAGGGGTGAGAGGCGACGGCCTGGGAGCGGCCGTAGAAAACGGGACACGCTATGCCTTCGTGTTGAACCCGAGGATCGGCCTGGACACGTCGGGTTGCAATCTTCCCTCGAGGGGGAGATGCCCGGCGGGGCGGAGCGGGTGCCACACCCGCCCAACCCCCACGGCTGTTTGCGCTTACTGTGCGCTCATCGCATAGACCCGCAGCCTATGCCCGTCCGGATCGGTGACCACGAACGTGTAGCCGAAATCCATTTCTACCGGCGTCTGCAGCACCCGCAGGCCGCGGCCCGACCAGTCGGCATAAACCTTGTCGACGCTGGCGGCATCACCGTGCCGGAAGCAGATTTCCGAGCCGCCGCCGCACTCGCCCTTCACCGACGGTTCAGCTGTGTGGCGTGACCACAGGCCGAGCTTCATGCCGGTGTTCAACACGAAGAGCGCAAAGGTCGGTGACTTTTCCACGGGTTCGACGCCGAAGAGGGCCTGGTAGAAATCCGCGCTGGCGAGCGGGTTGTCGACGAAGAGGATGGTGAAATCGGGGTGGACCATGTCAGTTCTCCTTGTGACGCAATTCCCTCTTCCGGGAATTGCTCCTGGTTGGGACTGACCGGAGATTATCGCAGCCTACTGTCAGATAATGGCAGTAGCATTCATGGCTGGGCCGGAATTCCTTCAGCCTCTCGCCACTCCTTGAGCAAGACCGGCCGGCGGCGCGGATAACGTGTTTCCGTCCAAGCCGCAGAGGAGATGCGGTCGGTGCGAAAATGCCGGAAGTCCTGCCTGAGTTCGCACCAGGCAACCATCACCCTGACGCTGTCGAAGAAGCCGAGGGCGAAGGGCCAGACTTTTCGATGGGTCAGCGCCCCTTTTTCGTCCTCATATGCGAGTTCAAGGATATGCTCGGCGCGGATCGCCTTTCGGATCAGGCCGAGATCGGCCCTATCCTCACCTCGCCGCGGCGCTCCGACAAGCAGCGTCGAACTGTCGAGTTCCTGCCTGAGATCTGCCGGCAGGACGGCGGCGATCTTGGCGAGCGCATCGACCGCGCCGGCGGCAAGCCGCGGATCGGCAGTCTTTGCGACCCAGCGGGAGCCGAGCACCAGCGCCTCGATCTCTTCTTCCGAAAACATCATCGGCGGCAGCATGAAACCGGGCCTGAGCACATAGCCGAGACCCGCCTCGCCTTCGATGAAGGCACCTTGAGCCTGAAGGCTGGCGATATCGCGGTAGAGCGTGCGCAGACTGACGCCGGTCTCGGCGGCGAGCTTGGCGCCGCTAACGGGCTGGCGGTAGCGCCTGAGCGTCTGGAGAAGAGCCAGCAAGCGCTCCGACCGCGCGACGGTCATGGTTCTACCGGCTCCACTCGATCCAGTCGCGCAGAAGGCGATGGGCGATCGCCCCCTTGACCGGCGCGAAAACCGGAGCGTCCGGGCCGGCATCGAGCATGGCCTCGGCCTCGGCCCGCTCGAACCAGCGGACATCGGCCATTTCCTGCGGATCGATCTTGATCTCGGTGGATTTTGCCTCGGCGTAACAACCAATCATCAGCGAATGCGGCATCGGCCAGGGCTGCGAGGCGTGATAGCGGACCCGGCCGGTTTCGATGCCGGATTCCTCGAAGGTTTCGCGGCGCACCGCATCCTCGATCGTTTCACCCGGCTCGACGAAACCGGCGAGGCATGAATACATGCCCTCCTGAAAATGGTGGCTGCGGCCGAGCAGGCAGCGGTCGCGCTCCGTGTCGACGGTCAGCATGATCACCACCGGGTCGGTGCGCGGGAAGGTCATGTGCTGGCACTGGGTGCAGACCCGCTTGTAGCCACCGATCCTGGTTTCGGTCGGCGAGCCGCATTTGCCGCAGAATTTGTTGGCGGCATTCCAGTTGAGCAGTGCAACGGCTTGCGCCACCTCGCCCTGCAGCTCGCCTTCGATGAGCTGGTCGCGAAAGAGCGCCCGCGCCTCGGTCGGCTTGTAGTGGCTTGCCAGTTCCTCCGCCGGGATCAGCATCGGCACGGCGATGCGCGGCTCGCCGGTCTCGCGATAGCCGAGCAGCACGGCGTTGTCGAAATCCGGCGTGAGTTCCGCGAGCTCGTAGGGCGAAAACAGCGGGTCGAGGATCTGGCTGTCGTGCTTCAGGATCAGCCGGCTGCCGGTGAAGGCGAGGATGTGGGCGCCCTCCACGGCAAGCGCCTTCTCGACGCAATCGTCCTCACGGTATTCGGCGCGGCGGTCCAGCTTATTGCCGGAAAAAGCCGTCAGCTTGCTCGGTTCGGGATGGGGTGCGTCGGTGTCGAAAAGGTTCGCTGTCATGAAAGGGCTTCAACCAGTTTGTTGAGAAAATCTTGTTTCTGCTGCCCGCCATAGGGCACCGACTGGCCGAAACCCCAGATCGGGCCGGGCCAGTTCGGATCTTCCTCGAACCGGGCGATGACATGGACATGCAGCTGGCGGACGATATTGCCGAGTGCGCCGACATTGATCTTGGTGGCGCCGGTTACCGTCTTCAGGGCAGCGGCCACCCTGTTGACCTCGCCCGAGAGCAGCGCCTGTTCGGCGGGCGAAAGATCGAAGATCTCGGTCATGTCGGCGCGTTGCGGCACCAGGACCAGCCACGGCCAGCGGCTGTCGTTCTGGATGCGCAACTGGCAGAGGGTGAGCACCGTCACAAGATCGGAATCGCGGGCAATCCTGCCATCCAGTTCGAATTCGCTCAAACTTTCCTCCCTTGTTTTTCTGTTCGATAGCAGTTTTTTACAGGGTTGGCTTGCATTTGGAAGCGTTATTGACGATATGGAAAGCGGGAGGTTGGTGGTGGACGAGCCACTCGCCAACCGGGTCAGGTCCGGAAGGAAGCAGCCCTAACGAGCCAGGCACGGGTCGCCGTGCCAGCCTCCCACCCTTTTACTTGTACTACCATCTTGGTCAGCTTCCGGCCCGGTCAAGACCGTGCTCAGGATTGGCCCGCGCAGGCTGGCAGGACTGAATGAGCGATACCGGGCCCACATCTTCAAGCACCTCCGCCGCCAATCCCGCCGCAGGCAGCGGATACCGGGTGCTCGCCCGCAAATACCGTCCCAAGGATTTCTCGGACCTGATGGTCGGCCAGGAGCCGATGGTCCGCACCCTGACCAACGCGTTCGAGACCGGCCGCATCGCCCAGGCCTACATGCTGACCGGCGTTCGCGGGGTCGGCAAGACGACGACCGCCCGCATTCTCGCCCGCGCGCTGAATTACAAGACATCCGATATCGACAAACCGACCATCGACCTCAGGATTCCCGGCGAACATTGCCAGGCGATCATGGAAGGCCGGCATGTCGACGTGATCGAGATGGACGCCGCCTCCCATACCGGCATCGACGATATAAGAGAGATCATCGAGCAGGTGCGCTACCGTCCGGTCTCGGCGCGCTACAAAGTCTATATCATCGACGAAGTGCACATGCTCTCGACACAGGCCTTCAACGGCCTGTTGAAGACGCTCGAAGAGCCGCCGGAGCACGTGAAATTCATCTTCGCGACGACCGAAATCCGCAAGGTTCCGATCACCGTGCTGTCGCGCTGCCAGCGGTTCGACCTGCGCCGCATCAGCGCCGCGGACCTGGTTCACCTGTTCACCTCAATATTGGAAAAGGAAGGCATTCCGGCCGAGCCGGAAGCGCTTGCCATGGTCGCCCGTGCAGCAGAAGGGTCGGCGCGCGACGGGCTGTCGCTGCTCGACCAGGCGATCGCCCATGGCGGCGGCCAAGTGATCACGGAGACCGTGCGCGGCATGCTGGGACTTGCCGACCGCGCCCGCATCGTCGACCTTTTCGAACATATCCTGCGCGGTGACGTGACGGCGGCGCTTTCGGAATTTACGGAGCAATACGAGGCCGGCGCCAATCCGGTCGTGGTTTTGACCGACCTTGCCGATTTCACCCATCTGACCACCCGTTTCAAATATATCCCGGACGCCGCCAACGATCCTTCGATCAGCGAAGTGGAGCGCTTGCGCGGCCGCGAATTTGCCGAGGGCGTCGCGGTGAGTACGCTGTCGCGCATCTGGCAGATGCTCCTGAAGGGCATTCCGGAAGTCGAAAATTCCTCGCGCCCGGCAGGGGCGGCCGAAATGGTGCTGATCCGGCTGACGCACGCGGCCCATCTTCCCTCGCCGGAAGATGCCGCCCGCCGTCTCGCCGAATTTTCCGGTGGCGACGGCCAGCGTGCGGCGGTTCCGAGCGGCAATGGCGGCGGACGCCCCGTTTCGCCGCCGCAATCGCCGGTCAATGCGCGCGGCACCGAAATGTCGAGCCCGCGGATTCCGGCTGGCGGGCCGACCGCGATGCTGCAGGCCGTGCCGAATACCGCGCCGCGGGAAATACCCGTCGGCCGTACCGAAGAACAGCCGGCCGAAAAGCCGGTGCCGAAGGTCCCGGTCAATTCGATCTCGGATATCGCCGATCTCTGCTCCAAGAACCGCGATCCGCGGCTGAAGGCGCTGCTGCGCAATTTCGTGCGGCTGGTGAAGATCGAGCCGGGCCGGCTGGAGATCAATCTGTCCGGCGACGCGCCGAAGACCATTGCCGGCGACCTGAAGGCGCGGCTGGAGGAATGGACCGGGATCACCTGGTGGGTGACGCTCAGCAACGAGGCCGGCGAGCCGACGCTGGTCGAATCCGAAAAGAGCGTGCGGGAAGCGCAGTTTACCGACGCCCGCGCCGATCCGGATGTGGCGGCGATCCTTGCCCAGTTCCCCGGCGCCAGGATCACCGACGTGCGCATTCGCGCCAGTGAAGAGGATGAAAGCGAGACCGAGGACCTGCCGGCACCGGCGACCGCGGAATCCGAAGAGGGCGACATCCTGCCCGGCGACGACATCGAGCTATAAGAGAAGAGGACAGACAGATGCGCGACATCATGGGCATGATGGGCAAGGTCAAGGAAATGCAGGCCAAGATGGAGCAGATGCAGGCGGAAATCGCCGCTCTCGACGTCGAAGGCACATCCGGTGGCGGACTGGTGACCGTGCGGCTCAACGGCAAGGGCGACATGCTCGGCCTCAAGATCGATCCGTCGCTGTTCAAGGAAGACGACGTCGAGATCCTCGAAGACCTGATCGTCGCCGCCCACAAGGCTGCCAAGGAACGCGCCGAGGCGATCGCCGCCGAAAAGACCAAGGAACTGACCGCCGGCCTGCCGATCCCGCCCGGCTTCAAGATGCCGTTCTGAAAGCACGCAATTCGGTCTTTAAGGCATTCCTGCTTTCTTCGAATTGCGGAAAGGCTCTATCTCTTTGTTTTCAAGCAATTCCCGGCGCAAAACAGCGCCATACTTTTGCTGGAATTGCTCTCATATTTCACCCAGTAGTTCCACAGATCTCATAAGGTTTTTCATGAAGATCGCCGGCGTTTTTCGCCTTTGCCTCGCAGCTACTCTATTCGCGCCGACGGTTGTCAATGCGAGCCAGTGCGATCGTAACAAGCGTGTTTATGTCTTTGATCAGTCTAATACGGGCGACGACACTAAAATCTTCTATAAGGTGCGCGCTGGAGAACACCCATTCTACGCGGAGCTGGTAAGATTTGAAACTTGGCGAAAGTCCAAACTGGTTTGGTCTATCGATGGCGTTGTCATATGCAGCGATGTGATACCCATGTGCAATTTAGACTTGCCTACCGTCAAGAAAAATAGTGACAAATCCGTCGCTTACGAATGCTTTAAAGAAGTCAATGATCCGGCTACATCCAATGAGCAGATGGCACCGTTCCTAATCCCGGTCACCGACATTTCCTCCGGTGATCAAACGCCGTACATTGCCTTCGGTAATTTGACCGCCCTCTCCATTGCCTGCAGCAAGCACATGGCCGTCCAAGTTAAGCGGAAGGATCTGCTAACCAAGGACGAGCGGAAAAATGGCTTTCTGTTGCCGCCTTTTGTTCGGCTAGATTCATGCCAGGAATAGATCGCCGTTCGCCAGCGTAAGTACGGAGCGTCATTGTCGCTGTGCATTGCCGTTATATTCCGGGCTCCAACATCGCCCGCAGCTTGTAGTGGATGGGAGCAGCGAGATATCGCGCCCGGTCCGACTCCGAAAGCCGCCGGCCGAAGGTTTCCATTAGCTCGGGCATCGTCACCCTTTCTCCGGGAAAAGGTTGGTATTCCACCGGCGTCCCGGCTTCGGCCACGCCATCCGTGACGCCCCGGCAATAGATGCCGTTCTGATCCTGGGTCCGAAGGAATAGGGAGGTTCCGATGACGTTGACATCACTTCTGGTTTTCGCGGCGGCACTTTTTGTCGCGGCAGGTTCGCCTGGTCCCAGCATAGCCGCGCTCGTGGCGCGCGTTCTGTCCAAGGGGTATCGCGACGTATTGCCGTTTCTCGCAGCGATGTGGGTCGGCGAGGCCATATGGCTTTCGTTTGCGGTCGCAGGTCTGGCCGCCATCGCCGAGAGCTTCCATGCCGTCTTCGTGGCCATCAAGTGGATCGGCGTCGCCTACCTCCTCTATCTCGCATGGAAGATGTGGTTCACCGAACCTGCCGGCTCCGGCGAAGACCTTCCGGAAAATCGCTCCGTGCTGAAGATGTTTTTCGCCGGCCTCACCGTGACGCTCGGCAACCCGAAGATCATGATGTTCTATGTGGCGCTGCTGCCTTCGATCATCGATCTCGGGGGCGTGACGCTGACCGGCTGGCTGGAACTGGTCGCCGCGATGTTCGTGGTGCTGGTGGTCGTCGATCTTGCCTGGGTGCTGCTTGCCGCAAAGGCCCGCCAGTTCCTGAAGAGCCCTCGGGCCGTGAAGATCGCCAACCGGGTTTCGGCCGGCGCCATGGCGAGTGCGGCAGCAGCGATCGCGACCCGCTAATTCTCGAACGTCGGCCTCCAGCGGCGGCCGATGGGTGCGGCCAGGAAGCGGGCTTTTTCGGTTTCCGACAGGTTCCTGCCGACCGCCGCCAGCATTTCCGCGATCATGACCCGGTCGCCGGTATAAAGTTCGTGCCGAACGGGATCGCCGGGCGAGACCATTCCGGGCTTGACGACGCGGCAATAGATGCCGGGGCGGCCAGCGTTGGTATAGGTCTTCAGGAATTTCGGATCACCCATCTTCACCGCAAGCGTGTTGCAGGGAGAGCGTGCGCAGGTCGCCTCGAGCACGACTTCGCCTATGTGAAAACGGTCGCCGACGGCGACATCGCGGTTGTCGAGACCCTCGACGGTCAGGTTCTCACCGAACGTGCCGGGCGGGAAATCGCGGCCGAGCGCGTCCGCCCACCAGTCCAGCGTCAGCGAGCCCTCAAGCAGGATCGCCTGGTCCTCGCCGCCGTGGTGCTTCGTATTGCAGACCGCATCGCCGACGAGGCCGAGGCTGTCGACCATGACGGCGGCATTGACGACCGACTTGTAGATGCCGGTCTTGAAGCTCTTGCCCGGCAGCCTTTCCGGATGTCCGAGGCAGACGGCGAGAAGTTTCATAAGCGGCCCTTCAGCGATTCCGTTTTTTGAGCATATGGGCTAAAGGGAGAAAATGGCAAAGCGAGTCACCGGCCCCGAAATCGAAAAACTCATCCAGCTTCTGGCAAAGGTCCCCGGTCTCGGACCGCGCTCGGCGCGCCGGGCGGCGCTGCATCTGATCAAGAAGAAGGAACAGCTGCTGGGGCCGCTTTCGAGCGCCATGGGCGAGGCCTATGACAAGGTGAAGATCTGCTCGCGCTGCGGCAATGTCGATACCGTCGATCCCTGCACGGTCTGCACCGATATCCGCCGCGACCAGACGATGCTGATCGTCGTCGAAGACGTCTCCGACCTCTGGGCGCTGGAGCGGACGGGCGCGATGAACACCGCCTATCACGTGCTCGGCGGTACGCTCTCGCCGCTCGACGGCATCGGCCCGGACGACCTCAACATCCGCGGGCTGATCGACCGGGTGAACGAGGGCGTCATCCGCGAGATCATCATCGCCGTCAACGCGACGGTCGAGGGGCAGACCACGGCACACTATATTACCGACCAGCTCTCCGGCATTGATGTGAAGATCACAAGGCTGGCGCATGGCGTGCCGGTCGGCGGGGAGCTCGATTATCTCGACGAGGGCACACTGACGGCGGCGCTTCGGGCGCGGACGGTGATTTAGAGGAAGGCATTGAGTATGTGGAAGCGTACCCATCTGCCTCGCTGGTTAGAACCTTGATGAGGATAACGTTGAGCAAGCTCGCCCCCCTCTGGCCTGCCGGCCATCTCCCCCACGGGTGGGGAGATCGGCCAGAGGCACCGGCATCACTTCAATCGCAGCGTTCAAGGTGGTCGAGGCGTCGCAACACGTCGATCTCCCCCCTTGTGGGGGAGATGCCCGGCAGGGCAGAGGGGGGTGCCTTCAGGTACATTGCAGCGTTTCTTTTCGCCATATTCATAACCCTCCTCCCCCTCCCCGCGCTCGCCCAGAATCGCCCCGACGTCGAGAAGCTGTTTCAGCGGTGGATCGGCAGCGATCTGGCTCCGGTGGCCAAAAAAGCCGGTATTTCCGAGCGGACGCTGAAGGCTGCCTTCCAGGGCGTGACGCTCAACTGGGACCTGCCGGACCTGGTGCCGCCGGGTTCGGAGCCGCCGAAGCAGCAGGACCAGAGTCAGGCGGAGTTTTCCTCTCCCGGCGCCTATTTTTCCGAAAAGCGGCTGCAGGGGCTGGCCGCCACCGGCCGCGGGCTTGCGGCGACCTACTCGGCGACGCTGAAGAAGATCGAGGCGGCCTATGGCGTGCCGGGCGAGATCGTCGTCGCCATCTGGGGGCGTGAATCCGGTTTCGGCAAGGCGCGGATGCCCTATTCCGCCGTGCAGGTGCTGGCGACCAAGGCCTTCATGTCGACCCGCAAGGACATGTTCCGCGAGGAGCTGATCGCAGCGTTGAAGATGATCGAACGGGGCGATGTCGATGCGGCGACGATGAAGGGTTCCTGGGCGGGTGCGCTCGGTCAGCCACAGTTCATGCCGTCGAGCTACCTGAAATATGCGGTCGACTTCGACGGCGACGGTCGCCCGGATATCTGGAACTCGGTGCCGGATGCGCTTGCCTCGATCGCCCACTACCTGCAGAAGGAAGGCTGGCAACGCGGCCGCGACTGGGGGTTCGAAGTGACGATCCCCGCAAAAGTTTCCTGCGCGCAGGAAGGGCCGGATCTCGCCAAGCCGATCTCGGCCTGGGCGGCAACCGGCATCACCCGCATTTCCGGCAAGGCGTTTCCCGCGGCAGATCTCAAGGCGGACGGCATGATGCTGGTGCCAGCCGGGCGCAGCGGACCGGAATTCGTCGTGACGCCGAATTTCTACGTGATCAAGGAATACAACAATTCCGACCTCTACGCGCTGTTCATCGGCAATCTCGCCGACCGGATCGCGTCGGGCGCGGGACCGTTCCAGGCACCCTGGGGCGATGTCGGCAAGATGCTGCGCTCCGACGTGCTCACCATGCAGAAGGCGCTGGTCGCCAAGGGTTATGACGTGGGCAATGTCGATGGCCTGCCGGGCTACAAGACCCGCCGTTCGCTCGGCGACTGGCAGGCAAAGAACGGCCTTGCTCCAACGTGTTTTCCCGATCCGTCGCTCAAGGGAAAGATCCGCTAGTCAGAGGCTGCGCTTCAGGCCCTCGTGGCTCGAGGTGAACCCGAGCTTCTCATAGAAGCGGATTGCATCCGGCCGCGCCTTGTCGGAGGTGAGTTGCACCAGCTTGCAGCCGCGCTCGACACACTTTCCCACCGCCCATTCGATGAACTGCGATCCCAGTCCACTACCGCGCTCGCTTGCAGCGATCCGCACGCTTTCAATCTGGCCACGCCACATGCCGGCGCGCGACAGGCCGGGAATGAAGGAGAGCTGTAGGCAGCCCACCACCTTGTCTTCCCGGTTCACCGCGACTGCCAGAAGCTGGTTTCCGTCAGCCTCGATCGCTGCAAAGGCCTGCTCGTAACGCGGATCGATCGGATCGGACACGACTTCGCGAGCCTGGCCAAGCGCATCGTCCGCGAGCAGTTCGACAATGGCGAGGAGATCGGAGCGGCGGGATTTTCGGAAAGAAACCATGGGATCTAGTGGTGCAGGTCGGGCGACGATTTATGGAAAATGTCGTCGCTCGGCGGGATCGTCTGACGCTCGATCAACCGGTGGACGCGCGGGCCTTCTTCGCCGCGATGAAGAATGCGGATCGCGTCCCAGACCTCCGCATCCGCCTGGGTGCGGCGCTGGTTGTGGCGCACGTAGTCGGCCCAGGTGGCGGTGTGATAGGTCTCCGTCCAGATTTCCGGATGTTCCAGATCGCGCATCAGCGCCCACTGCCGCGCACCATCGCGGATGCGAATACGGCGCCGCTGCGACATCAGCGCCAGGAACTCCGGCACGTCCTCGTCGGCGATGGTGTAGTCCACCAAGGAGACGATCGGTCCGCTGCGTGGCTGCAGGTCGAGGCTCAGCATCGGCACGTTGAAGCGGTTGAGCGGATCGAGATTGGCATCGCTGAACTGCGGCAGCGGCAGGCGCATGCCGACCACGGCGCCAAGCAACATGACCAGGCTCGACAGGGTCAGCGCGATCGAGACGCCGAACGTATCGGACAGGATACCCCACACCCAGCTGCCGCCGGCAATGCCCCCGAACGTCGCCGTCTGGTAGAAGGAAAGCGCGCGGGCTACCACCCATCGCGGTGTCGAAAGCTGCACCGTCGTGTTGAACAGCGATAATGCCAGCACCCAGCAGGCGCCGGGCACGAGCAGGACGAACGCGGTCAGCAGCGTGCTTGAACTCATGCCGATGATCGCAGCGCTCGCCGCAAAACCCAGAAACGACAGGCGGACGATCGACTCGCTCGACAGCTTTTCGCGCAGCCGCGAATTGCCCATTGCGCCGGCGATCGCGCCGACCCCGAAGGCTCCGAGCATGGTGCCGTAGGTCAACGGGCCGCCAGAGACTAGGTCGCGGGCGACGATCGGCAGAAGCGCCAGCACGGCGCTTGCCGAAAGACCGAAAACAAGACCGCGGAACAGCACGTTGAGAATGTTCGGCGACATGACGACGTAGCCGAGACCGGCCGAAAGCGCCCGCAGAAGCGTCTCGCGCGGCAGTGCATTGTCACGGCCTTCCGGCTTCCAGCGGATCAATGCATAGATCAGAGCGAAATAGCTCATGGAATTGGCAGCGAACGCGGCAGCGGCGCCCGCAGCCGCAACGATCACGCCGCCTATCGCGGGGCCGACGCTGCGGGTGATGTTGAAACCGACGCTGTTGATCGTCACCGCCGCCGGCAGGACCTCGCGGGGGACCATGTCTCCGACCGAGGCCTGCCAGGCAGGATTGTTGAGCGCCACGCCGCAGCCGAGCAGAAAGGTGAATGCCAAGAGCAGCCAGGGCGTCAGGAGATCGAGATAGGCAAACAGCGTCAACGTCAACGACACGACCAGCATGAAGAACTGCGCCGTCAGCATCAGGGTGCGGCGGTTGACGTTATCGGCAAGCGCACCCGCGATCAGCGAAAAGAGCATGATCGGCAACGCCGTCGAAGCCTGGACCAGCGCGACCATGTCCTCGGAATCGGTGATCGAGGTCATCATCCACGCCGCACCGACCGCCTGGATCAGGCTGCCGAAATTGGAGGCGAGGCTGGCGATCCAGATCGTTCTGAAGGTTTGGTGCCTGAAGGGAGCCAGGGTCGATATCCGATCGGGCACTTTGTCCTCGTTCTTTCGTGCGTCGTACCAAACGGTTATAGACCCGGCAGAAGCAAATTCCAGTCGCTGGAGCCTCAGAATATGCGATCTTGCATTCGGGGGCCTGAAAGCGTATATGCACCCCATATTCTTGATCGTCCGATGAAGAGTGGGCCCCACCGGACCCGCTCTTTTTTGTTAGGCGATCACTGTAACCCAGACATTGGGCCCAGCTATGGGGCAATGATTGCCGGAGAGCTTATGCCGCAAACCGAATACGAGCCGCGGCTCATCATCGAGACCGGGCTTGACCTGAGGGTCGCCGAAATCATCGAGCCCGTCCTGACCGCCATGGACTATCGCCTGGTGCGTGTGAGGATGCTGAACCAGAACGGCGCGACGCTGCAGATCATGGCCGAGCGCAACGACGGAACCATGGATGTCGAAGGCTGCGAAGCCGTATCCGTGGCGATTTCGCCGGTCCTGGATGTAGAAGATCCGATCGATCGGGAGTATCATCTGGAAGTGTCCTCGCCGGGCATCGACCGTCCGATGGTTCGAAAGTCGGATTTTACCCGCTGGCTGAACCATCTGGTCAAATGCGAAACGTCGATCATGATCGACAACCGCAAGCGGTTCCGCGGCAGGATCACCGAAAGCGATGCGGACGGTTTCACGATCGAGCGGGATCAGGTCGCCTATGGCGAGGAACCACGGGTAACGATCCCGTTTTCGGCACTGGCCGAGGCAAAGCTCATTCTGACCGACGATCTGATCCGCGACGCGCTTCGGGCCGACAAGCTCGCCAAGGCGCAGGCCGCGAACCAGAACGAAGAAGCAGAAGACGAATAAACCGAACAGAGACTTGTGCCTTTCCCCAGGAAAGGCCTCATCGTTTGACCTACGGAGACCAACGACAATGGCAGTGAGTGCGAACCGGCTTGAACTTCTGCAGATCGCGGATGCAGTGGCGCGCGAAAAGGTCATCGACCGCGAGATCGTGCTGGCCGCGATGGCCGACGCCATCCAGAAGGCTGCCCGCTCCCGCTACGGCTCGGAAACCAATATCCGCGCCGACATCAATTCCAAGACCGGCGAAATCCGGCTCCAGCGCCTGCTGGAAGTCGTCGATCACGCCGAGGACTACGGCACGCAGATCCCGCTGGCACTGGCGCTCGACCGCAACGTCGATGCCAAGATCGGCGACTTCATCGCCGATCCGCTGCCGCCGATGGATTTCGGCCGCATCGCCGCCCAGTCGGCCAAGCAGGTCATCGTCCAGAAGGTGCGTGAAGCCGAGCGCGACCGCCAGTTCGACGAGTTCAAGGACCGCGTCGGCGAAATCATCAACGGCACCGTCAAGCGCGTCGAATACGGCAACGTCATCGTCGATCTCGGCCGCGGCGAAGGCATCATCCGCCGCGACGAAATGATCCCGCGCGAAAACATGCGCTACGGCGATCGCGTCCGCGCATACGTATATGATGTCCGTCGCGAACAGCGCGGCCCGCAGATCTTCCTGTCGCGTACCCATCCGCAGTTCATGGTGAAGCTGTTCACCATGGAAGTGCCGGAAATCTACGACGGCATCATCCAGATCAAGTCTGTCGCCCGCGATCCGGGTTCGCGCGCCAAGATCGCCGTGATCTCGAACGACTCGTCGATCGATCCAGTCGGCGCCTGCGTCGGTATGCGCGGTTCGCGCGTCCAGGCGGTCGTCGGCGAGCTGCAGGGCGAGAAGATCGATATCATCCCGTGGTCTCAGGATCCGGCGTCGTTCATCGTCAACGCGCTGCAGCCGGCTGAAGTCGCCAAGGTGGTTCTCGACGAGGATGCCGAGCGGATCGAAGTCGTGGTTCCGGACGAGCAGCTGTCGCTTGCCATCGGCCGCCGCGGCCAGAACGTCCGCCTCGCCTCGCAGCTGACCGGCTGGGACATCGACATCATGACGGAAGCCGAGGAGTCGGAGCGCCGCCAGAAGGAATTCAACGAGCGAACCAACCTCTTCATGGACGCGCTCGACGTCGACGAAATGGTCGGCCAGGTGCTGGCTTCGGAAGGTTTTGCCCAGGTCGAGGAACTGGCTTACGTCGATCTCGACGAAATCTCCTCGATCGACGGTTTCGACGAAGACACCGCCACCGAAATCCAGACCCGCGCCCGCGAATACCTGGAGCGGATCGAAGGCGAGATGGACGCCAAGCGCAAGGAGCTCGGCGTCGAAGACGAACTGCGCCAGATCAACGGCCTGAACGGCCAGATGCTCGTCGCGCTCGGCGAGGACGGCATCAAGACGATCGAGGACTTTGCCGGCTGCGCCGCAGACGACCTCGTCGGCTGGAGCGAACGCAAGGACGGCGTGACGAAGAAGTTCGAGGGCCTGTTCTCGAAGTTCGACGTTTCCCGCGTCGAAGCTGAAAACATGATCGTCCAGGCCCGCCTGTCCGCAGGCTGGATCACCGAGGAAGATCTCGCAAAGGGTGCCCCCGAGCCGGAAGCTGAAGCGGAGGAGGCGGACGCCGTCGAGCAGGAATGATCCCGCTCGCGAATGAGCCGGACGAGAACGAAGACGGACATGTCGATGATGACCTGGGCGAGATCGTCGTGAACGACCGTACCTGCATCGTCACCCGCGAGGCGGGATCACCGGAAACGCTGATCCGCTTCGTGGCCGGCCCGAACGGCCAGGTCGTGCCCGACCTGAAGCGCCAGCTTCCGGGCCGTGGCTGCTGGATCAAGGCCGAACGGTCGCTCGTCGACCGGGCGGTCCAGAAAAAGCTTTTCGCCCGGGCCCTCAAGGCCGAGGCGAAGGCGGATGCAGATCTCGGCGCGCTGGTGGATCGCCTGCTCGCCGCCGATCTCGTCGGCATGATGAATATGGCCCGCAAGGCGAGCCAATTCGTCACCGGCGCCACGAAGGTGGATGCCGCCGTGCGCTCGGGTGCAGCACTTGCAGTGTTCCATGCGGCCGATGCGGCCGCCGACGGAGTGAGAAAAATAGACCAGGCCCGCAAGGCCTGGAAGCTCGGTTCGAATACCGGGGAAGACATTCCGTCCTTTTCGCTCTTCACGAGCGCTGAATTGGACGAAGTGATGGGCCAGAATGCTTTTATCCATGCCTGCGCGCTTGCGGGGCAGGCGGGTGAGGGTGTAGTGAAGCGCGCAAACCTACTTGAACAGTACCGCATGGGCGGTCTGTCCCAGACAAAAGGTGTCGCTGACATGCCGAAACAATGACGCGGTCACCGGCTTTAGCCGGACGCACATCGATATGTACGGATTAAACGACGGGTTCTGATGGCTTCCATCCGTTCCTGTCCGAAGGAACAGGAACGGAATGACCGACAACAAAGACGATAAGACACTCGGCGTAAAGAAGACCCTTACACTGAAGCCATCTGGGATGAGCCAGGGTACCGTCCGCCAGGACATGGGTCGCGGCCGCACCAAGGCCGTCGTCGTCGAAACAGTCAAGCGGCGGCCGACCCGGCCGCTGGACGAAAAGCCGGCAATCACGCCCGCAGCCCCGGCGCCCGCGCCGCGGGTGGTAGAGGCTGTCGCACAGCCGGCCGCTCCCCAGCGCCCGGTACCGCAGCAGCCTGCCGCTCCGGCAGCGCGCGTCCACCAGCCGGGCTCTCAGAACGCACGGCCGCAGCAGAACCAGCGCCCGCCGCAATCCAATCAGCCGCAGCGCCCGCAGCAGCCCAACCAGCCGCAGCGTCCGCAGCAATCCAGCCAGCCGCAGCGTCCGCAGCAGCGCCAGGGCGGCGCCGTCCTGCACGACCTTTCCGCCGGCGAGATGGAAGCCCGTCGCCGCGCTTTGATGGAAGCGCAGGCGCGCGAAGTCATCGAGGCCAAGCAACGCGCCGAAGACGAGGCACGTCGCCTGGTCGAGGAAGAACGCCGCAAAATCGAGGAAGCCGCCGAGGCTGCCCGCCGCGCTGCCGAACCCAAGGTCGAACCGGTCGAGGCCCCGGCCGAGACAACTGCACCCGTAGCCGCCGAAAAGCCGGCCGAGCGCGCCGCTGGCGCCCCTGCCGGCCGTCCCGGCGAAACACGTCCCCAGGCTCCCCGGCCTGCAGCTCCCGGCGCCGCACCTGCGGCACTGCCGGTTGCCGGCCGCCGCAAGGGCGCTGACGAAGAAGACGAAGATCGCGGCCCGCCGCGTGGCGCACCCGGCCGTGGCCGAGTCCCCGTCGCTGCTCCCGCCAAGGTTCCGGCCCGCCCGAAGACCGAAGACGAACGCCGCCGCGGCAAGCTGACGGTGACCACGGTCAGCACGGACGAGGACGGCAATGCCCGTGGCCGTTCGATGGCCGCGACCCGCCGCCGGCAGGAGAAGTTCCGCCGCAGCCAGATGCAGGAAACGCGCGAAAAGGTCATGCGTGAAGTCATCCTGCCTGAAACCATCACCATTCAGGAACTGTCGCAGCGCATGTCCGAACGCGCCGTCGACGTCATCAAGTACCTGATGAAGGAAGGCCAGATGATGAAGCCGGGCGACGTCATCGACGCCGACCTCGCCGAAATCATCGCCGGCGAATTCGGCCATACCGTCAAGCGCGTCTCGGAATCCGACGTCGAAGAAGGCATCTTCAACGTTGCCGACGACGAAGGCGAAATGGTTTCCCGCCCGCCGGTCGTCACCATCATGGGTCACGTCGACCACGGCAAGACCTCGCTGCTCGACGCAATCCGCCATGCGAACGTGGTCTCCGGCGAAGCCGGCGGCATCACCCAGCATATCGGCGCCTATCAGGTGGAGCATAACGGCCAGAAGATCACCTTCATCGACACCCCCGGCCACGCCGCCTTCACGGCCATGCGTGCCCGTGGTGCCCAGGCGACGGATATCGCCATCCTGGTGGTCGCAGCCGACGACAGCGTGATGCCGCAGACGATCGAATCGATCGCCCATGCCAAGGCAGCGGGTGTTCCGATCATCGTGGCGATCAACAAGATCGACAAGCACGAAGCCAATCCGGACAAGGTTCGCCAGCAGCTTCTGCAGCACGAAGTGTTCGTAGAATCGCTCGGTGGCGAAGTGCTCGACGTCGAAGTGTCGGCCAAGAACAAGGTCAATCTCGACAAGCTGCTCGAAGCCATCCTGCTACAGGCCGAAATCCTCGACCTCAAGGCTGATCCGAGCCGGACGGCCGAAGGCATCGTCATCGAAGCCCAGCTCGACCGTGGCCGCGGTTCCGTGGCCACCGTTCTTGTCCAGAAGGGCACCCTGAAGCCCGGCCAGATCATCGTTGCCGGCGACCAGTGGGGCCGTGTGCGCGCGCTCGTCACCGACAAGGGCGACCATGTGAAGGAAGCCGGCCCGGCCATGCCGGTCGAAGTGCTCGGCCTGTCCGCCACGCCGGCTGCCGGCGACAGGTTCGCCGTGGTCGAAAACGAAAGCCGCGCTCGCGAGATTTCCGAATATCGCCAGCGGCTTGCCCGCGACAAGGCGGCTGCCCGCCAGTCCGGACAGCGCGGTTCGCTCGAACAGATGATGTCGCAGCTCCAGAATACCGGCTTCAAGGAATTCCCGCTGGTCATCAAGGGTGACGTGCAGGGCTCGATCGAAGCGATCATCGGCGCACTGGACAAGCTCGGCACCGACGAAGTCCGTGCCCGCATCGTTCATTCGGGTGCCGGCGGCATCACCGAATCGGATATCTCGCTCGCCGAGGCATCCAACGCGGCGATCATCGGCTTCAACGTCCGCGCCAACCCGCAGGCACGTGCCTCTGCGGAACGCGAAGGCCTCGAGATCCGCTACTACAACATCATCTACGATCTGGTGGATGACGTGAAGCAGGCGATGTCGGGCCTCCTGTCTCCGGAACGCCGCGAAACCTTCATCGGCAATGCCGAGATCCTGGAAGTGTTCAACATCACCAAGGTTGGCAAGGTCGCCGGTTGCCGTGTCGTCGAGGGCAAGGTCGAGCGTGGAGCGGGCGTCCGCCTTATCCGCGACAACGTCGTCGTCCACGAAGGCAAGCTCAAGACGCTCAAGCGCTTCAAGGACGAAGTCAGCGAAGTGCCGATGGGCCAGGAATGCGGCATGGCGTTCGAGAATTACGAAGACATGCGCGCAGGCGACGTCATCGAATGCTTCCGCGTGGAGCATATCACGCGCACGCTGTGACCTCCGGCGAGCAGCCCGAACAATTACAGGAGCCGTCCGTGACATTCACGGACGGCTCCTGGCATTTTGACCAAGTGCTTTCCGATACGGAACTCGAGGACGGCATCGATCTTTGCGATACCGCCGGACGTGACATCAGCTATGTTCGTGGCCTAATACGCCGCCGTTAGCGCGCCGTGGATCCAGCGCTTTATCCGCTTTCGGCGTCGACTTGTGCTGTGGCAAAAATTTTCAGCTTCTATCGGAGAGTTCGCAACGGTAAGCATCTACCCATATCCGCATTTTCAGTTTCCGAGGAGGACAGCATGCCGATTTCATTCGACCTGACGGGTAAGACGGCGATCGTCACCGGCGCCAATACGGGCCTCGGCCAGGCGATATCCGTGGCGCTGGCACAGGCCGGCGCGGATGTGGCGCTGGTCGGACGCTCCTCGATGGCCGAGACGGAAGCAGCGGTCAGCGCGGCGGGCGGCCGCAGCCTGTCGATCCAAGCGGACCTTTCGACGCTCGAACCGGTCGATCGGATCATCAGCGAAACGGTCGCCTGGACCGGGCGTGCCGACATTCTCGTCAACAATGCCGGGATCATCCGCCGGGCCGACGCGATCGATTTCAGCGAGGCCGACTGGGATGCGGTGATGGACGTGAACCTGAAGACCGTGTTCTTCCTCTCCCAGGCGTTCGCACGCCGGCTGATCACCGAGGGCAAGGGCGGCAAGATCGTCAACATCGCCTCGCTGCTCTCCTTCCAGGGCGGCATCCGCATCCCTTCCTATACGGCCTCGAAGAGCGGTCTTGCCGGCCTGACCCGGTTGCTCGCCTGCGAATGGGCAAGCAAGGGCATCAACGTCAATGCCATTGCGCCCGGCTATTTCTCGACCAACAACACCGAGGCGCTGCGCGACGATCCGGACCGCAATGCAGCGATCCTCAGCCGTATTCCAGCCGGACACTGGGGCCAGCCGGAAGAACTCGGCGGAGCCGCCGTATTCCTTGCCTCGCCGGCATCCGATTATGTGCATGGTGTCGTGCTGCCGGTCGATGGAGGCTGGCTGGCGCGCTGAGGGCGTCCGACCGCTTGGTTCTCCGGGTAACGGAACGCTCCTTCCATACGCGAACGGGGCAATTGCCCCAACACGCATAAATTTGATCGGCATCCCGCAGATTTATTAGTTGCCATTTCTACTCATGTTTATTATCCGGTAGCTGCAACATCGCGAACCCGGCGGCAGTCGCCGGCGGCGTTCCGGTGTCCCGTTTCCGTCATTGTCGACCAGCGCCCCCAGGGCGCCGTCTGCGATGCCGAACAGTCCGGAGTATCGCCTGCCATGCCTGCTGCCCTGAAGCCCGCCTTTTCCATGCGCCAGCCAATCAGGAGCCGGTTCCCGATCGTTCTCGCGGCCGTGGTGCTGACGGCTTCGACGGTGATGGCACAGACGCCTGCACCGGATGCGTCGACGCAAACACCGCCCTCGCCGCAGGCGACCTCACCTTCCGGTGCACAGCCGACCCAGACGCCCCCCGCTCCTGCCGCGCAGGCAGCCCCGACAACCTCCCGCACGGCGCCGAACGAGCCGGCAGCCTCGCCGACTGCGGCACCGCCCGCCGCGCAGCCGACCAATCCCGCTGCTCCTCGGCCGGAAGCCTCTGCTCCGCAGCCCGCCGTCCCGACGCAAGCGCCGCCGAGCAACAGCGCCCAGCCGGCGCCAGCCAGCCCGGCCCAGGCACCCACCCAGGCACCGGGGGCACGCCAGCCGATCAACATGTTCACGCAATTCCTGGAGCCTGAGCAGCGTTCGGACCTGCCGCACAACCTTTCGCCCTGGGGCATGTTCATGGCGGCCGACTGGGTCGTCAAAGGGGTGATGATCGGGCTCGCGTTTGCCTCGCTGGTGACCTGGACGGTCTGGCTCGCGAAGACGCTGGAGCTTGCCGGCGCCCGCGCCCGCGCCGCCCGCACCCTGAAGGTCATCCGCACCTCGCGCACGCTTTCGGACGCCGTCGGCGCCGCCGGTGGCCGCGGCGGTCCCGCCGCGCTGATGCTGCGGTCCGCGGCAGAAGAAATGCAGCTTTCAGAAGCAGCCCTCGACCATGCCCATGGCGACGGCGTGAAGGAACGGGTCGGCTCAGCGCTTTCCCGCATCGAGGCCTATGCCGGCCGGCGCATGTCGCGCGGCACCGGCGTGCTTGCGACGATCGGCTCCACGGCTCCGTTCGTCGGCCTGTTCGGCACGGTCTGGGGCATCATGAACGCCTTCATCGGCATTTCGGAATCACAGACCACCAACCTTGCCGTCGTCGCGCCCGGCATCGCCGAAGCGCTGCTTGCGACCGCGATCGGCCTCGTTGCGGCCATTCCGGCTGTCGTCATCTACAACGTCTTCGCCCGTTCGATCACCGGCTACCGGCAGCTGCTGGCGGATGCCGCGGCGGGTGTGGAACGGCTGGTGAGCCGCGACCTCGATTTCCGCAAGGTTCCTCCGGGCAGCCGCAAGGCGCCGGTCTCGCTGGTGGCAGGAGGCTGACATGGCCGGCGGCATCCGCGAACAGCACGGCGACGAGCTTTCCGAAAACCACGAGATCAACGTGACGCCGTTCATCGACGTCATGCTGGTGCTGCTGATCATCTTCATGGTGGCGGCGCCGCTGGCGACCGTGGACATCAACGTCGATCTTCCCGCATCGACCGCAAAGCCCGCCGAACGGCCGGACGAGCCGCTCTACCTGACGGTCAAGGAAGACCTGAGCCTCAATATCGGCAATGACGCAGTGGGGCGCGAGCAGCTCGCCGCGACCCTCGACCGCGTCACGGAGGGCAAGAAGGACACCCGCGTGTTCCTGCGTGCGGACAAGGCGGTCGACTACGGGCAGTTCATGGAGGTCATGAACCTGCTGCGCGATTCCGGCTACCTCAAGATCGCGCTGGTCGGGCTTGAAACATTGCCGGCACCCGCCGCGCCAGGCGCCCCAGCCGCGATGACGCCCGCCGGAAATGCTCCTGCGGCCGCACCCGCCGTTCCGGCGACCGGAGGCAATCCATGAGCCTCGTCGTCTCGCAGACAGGTCCGGGCGGACGCGTCGGCGAGCTGGCGCTGTGGGGCGCTGCCGGACTGCTGATGCTGACGGTGCATTTCGGCGCCGCGGCCTATCTGATGCGCGAACAACCGGAGGTGCTCGCCGAAAACGCACCACCGGCGGCGATCATGATCGAGCTTGCGCCGGAGCCGGAAGCCGCCAATACTGAGGAAGAGCAGATTTCTCCTGACATGCAGGAGCAGGAACAGGTGGTGAGCGAGGAGACCCAACCGGTCGAAGAACCGCAGCCGGAGCCCGTTGCCGAACCCGTCGAGCAGCCGGTCGAACCGCCGCCGCAGGAAACCGCCGAGCCGGTCGAGCCTGAACCGGTGCAGCCGCCCGTGGTGGAACCGCCGCCGGAGCCGGAGCCCCAGGTTACCGAAACCATCCCCGAACCGCCGCCGGAACCGATCGAGGAGATCAAGCCGATCGACGAACAGATGACGGCGGCGCTGGAAAACGTCGAAGTGCCGTTGCCGGCGATGCGGCCTCTGCCGCCGCCGGTCGCGGAAAAGCCTCCGGAACAGCCGAAAAAGCCGGAGCCCAGAAAGGAGCCGGTGAAGAAGGTCCAGAAGCCGAAGCAACAGCAGCAGGCCCGTCCGGACATGGCCGAGGCGAAGATCCAGGCCAGGCAATCGGACCGCACCGCCGCCAGCCAGAATTCCACGAGCCTCTTCTCTTCGTCGGTCTCCCCGCAGCAGTGGATGACGCGTGTGCGGACAAAGATTGCTCGATACGCCCGCAAATGCCCCGGCAACGGAACTGGCGTGGTGACGGTCCGTTTCAGCTTCGACGGCGGTGGCAACATCAGCAACGTGGCGGTCGCGGGATCGTCGGGCAACTCGTCTATCGATGACTATGTCGCATCGGCAGTCCGGCGTGCTTCGCCCATCCCTGCGCCGCCTTCGGGTGTTGCAAGTTCACTCAGCCAGCCGGTAAAGTGCGAATAACCGCTTGATTTCCTCGCGGTGTTCGACACTGAACTCACCTGGATCTCCTGCATGCATATTACTCTGAATGAAGCCGAAACGCTGGTACAGAGCGTTTTCGAAGCCAATGGCGTTCTTCCCGAGACCGCCCGATCCGTCGCCCATGCGCTCGTGCATGCGGAAGCTGCCGGGCAGTACGGTCATGGCCTGCGCCGCGTTCCCGCCTATATCGGCCAGGCACGCACCGGCAAGGTCGACGGCCAGGCGAGACCCATTGCTATCCGGCCGCGCCCGGCCGTGCTTGTCGTCGATGCGGCGCTCGGTTACGCCTACCCGGCTTTCGATATCGCAGTCGCCGAGCTTCCTAAAATCGCGCGGGAACAAGGCATCGCGCTTGCCGCCATCCATCGCTCCCACCATGCGGGCGTCATGGCGCTGACCGTGGAACGGTTTGCCGAGCAGGGGCTCGTGGCGCTGATGTTTGCCAATGCGCCGGCCTCCATGGCCGCCTGGGGCGGCAGGAAGCGGCTGTTCGGCACCAATCCGATCGCCTTTGCGACACCGGTCGCCGGCGAGGAGCCGCTGGTCATCGATCTCGCGCTTTCGACCGTCGCCGCCGGCAAGATCATGGCGGCGCGCCAGAAGGGCGAAAGCATTCCGGAGGGCTGGGCCTTCGACGCCGACGGCAAGCCGACCACCGATCCGCACGCGGCCCACAAGGGCCTGATGGCGCCCTCAGGCGGCGCCAAGGGTGCGGCGCTGGCGCTGATGGTGGAAATTCTCTCGGCGGGCCTCACCGGCTCGAACTTCTCCTACGAGGCAAGCTCGTTCATGGACGAGAAGGGTCCGCCACCCTCGGTCGGTCAGACGCTGATCGTCATCGATCCTTCCGCAGGCACGGCTTCGGCTGCCGAGCGAATCGCAGAACTCGCCCACGAGATGGCCTCCGAAGAAGGCGTGCGCCTCCCCGGACGGCGCGGCCAGAACGCGCGTCGGAGGGCGATCGAGCAGGGGCTTGATGTCGAGGACGAGGTGATTTCGGCAATCCAGGCGCTGGTCTAGGCCCGGAGCGCCGCTGCCGGCGGGTGGCCGGTCGGAAACCGATGCCGAGCGCCACCAGCAGGAAGAGCTCGGCGGCGGCTGTGCAAAAGACAATGTTTTGAAGGGGAAATCCTGCTCCAGAAACGGAAAAAGCCTGGCGCGGGAGGAGGGTGCGCCAGGCTTTAAACTTGATCGACAACTGGGAGGAGGAGGATGTCGTCGATCCGTATCGAGCAACACTGGGAGGAGGAGTGCGTCGCTCGATGACCAAACATATAGGCTAATCGTTTAATCACGCCAACCCATCCTGTCGCAATGCAGCAATGCACTGAGCGCAGAGCTGAGCAAATGCCCGAAGCCGGTCCGATCGCTCAGGACGCTTTTTCGACCCCTGCTGCACCGCGCCCTCAAGATCGCCATATCGCTCGGGAAAAACGTGGTTTATAGCGAATTCGCGGCAGACAGACGGACGGAGACGGACATGGCAGAGATCAGGTATCACGAGGGCGATATTCCGGCAGCGGATGCGGCGCGCTATACGGGGCCGATCGCCATCGATACGGAAACCCTAGGCCTCGTGCCCCGCCGCGACCGGCTTTGCGTCGTGCAGCTTTCGCCCGGCGACGGTTCCGCCGACGTGATCCGCATTGCTGCCGGGCAGAACGAGGCTCCAAACCTCGTCGCCATGCTTGCAGATCCGACGCGCCAGAAGATCTTCCACTACGGCCGCTTCGATATCGCCGTTCTCTTCCATACGTTCGGCGTGACCACGACGCCGGTGTTCTGCACCAAGATCGCCTCGCGGCTGACCCGCACCTACACGGACCGGCACGGATTGAAGGACAATCTGAAGGAAATGCTGGATGTCGACGTTTCCAAGGCGCAGCAGCAATCCGACTGGGCAGCCGAGGTTCTTTCGCCGGCGCAGCTGGAGTATGCGGCATCCGACGTGCTGCACCTGCATGCGCTCCGCGACAAGCTGACCTACCGCCTGGTGCGCGACAGGCGTGCCGAACTCGCCCAGGCCTGTTTCGAATTCCTGCCGACGCGGGCGAAGCTGGACCTGCTTGGCTGGGAAGAGGCCGATATCTTCGCCCATAGCTGACGCCCACGAAGGATCTCCGCCCCGATATACGCCTGCCCGAATCTGAAAAAGAGCGGTATAACCTCTAGTTGTCCGGTAACGCTCCGTTAACTGTTCGAATCTAATTTTGCCCGCGGTATACCTCTCGACCAGACCGGATTTCGGGCCATGTTGCTTCCTACCCAGCAGACTTATGGGCTTGCCGCGACCAACATGATGCAGTCGATGCTCGACAGCATCGAGGAGCAGCGCAAGAAGGACGAAGAACAGCGGACCGGCAAGAAGAGCGACCCGGTTACCGAAGCTCGTATCAGCGCCAGCGAAGACGCCCGACGCGCGCGCGACAAGATTACCACCGCCCTTTTCGGCGTCACCAAGACAGACCCCAATGAGCTGAAGATCGAACTCGTCGACCGCCTGGCTGCCAAGCTCGGCATCGATACCGACGAAGCGCGCTCGTCCTACAAGCTCGGAAGAGCGCTGGAGGACGCGCTGAAAGAGATGATGCCGGACAAGATCGGCGAACTCGTCGAAGATCTCGGCCTCGAAGACATCGGCATCTCGATGGACACGCTGCTCTCGGCGATCAAGAACCCTTACGGCGACGACAACCAGCGCCTGATGGACGGCCTCAACCGGAAGGCCAATGGCGGCAAGCTCGATACGGAAGTCGAGCGCGTCGTGCAACGGCTCGAGGATGTCGCCGATCCGAAGACGCTCGAAGAGCTGAAGCTCGGTCCGCAGGGCTACGATCCGACCCGTGTCGAAGATGCCGAAACCCGCGCCGAGCGCCAGGCCGACATCGAGGCGGCCGAAGCCGGCAGGAAACTCGAAGACGTCCAGAAAATCCAGGACGTCATCGAAAAGAAGAACGACAAGGCGAATGCCGAACCGGCTGCCGATGGCGCGACCGACACGGCATCCGTGGACGATACAGCGCTATTGGCCCTGTTTGCTGCTGCCGCCGAACAGGTCGCCAGTTCCGATACCGGCGACGCTGCCGACAGCCTCGTTTCCGACGATAGCTCCAGCAAGGACGAAGCCTCCGACGCCATCCTGGCGGAAAACGAAGCGCCGACCAATGAAATGGCGGCGAAAGCGATCGAGGAGCTCGCAGCCGAGAACGCCGACCAATCCTATGCCGACATCGTGCCGGTGCATGTGGACGAGATCGGCATCTATGAATTGTTGAAGAAGAAGTTGGCTGCGTGACATTGCAATAACCCCCAGTCCCACCCTCATCTGCATCGGAATGGATCATTTTCGCTGAGCTGTCAGCGAAAGGTGGGGCCTGTTAGCGAATTGTTAACCTTTTTGCCCCACAGTCATATCTGTGTATCGGCACTGGCGACGCCATGAGGCGTTCCGGTCGCAACGCCGCTCGTTGCGAAAAGACAAGAACCCGTTCAGCCGAGCTGTCCTATCGTCTCTATCAGACATTGGAGCGGACGATGCTGCCCCCGGTTCGTACCAGTTCATTCGTCGATTACCAGACACCGTCGCAACAACCGATGCTGCGCCAGCGGATCGACATGGCCAATACCGCGGCGAACAGCGGGTTGATCGGTTCCTCGCCGATGTCGGCAGGCCGGCTGGATATCCTTTCGCTTTCGGCGCAGCTCCAGCTTGCCCAGGGTTTTTCCATCTTCGCCGAAACCATCGGCAGGCTGATCAAGGTCCCACGCCGAGAAGGCGAGGCATTGGCGGATTATGCCCAACGCCTTTCCGAGGCGGTCAAGGCGATGAACCCGGCCGAAAAGGTGGCCCTCGAGCGCACGCTCAACCAACTCGTCAAGGGCATTTCGCTGCGCCTGCTCACCGAAATCCTCAACAATCCCGCAGGTCCCGAAGCTGCCCGCGTCGCCATACAGCTGGAGACCGCGCAGCTGCTCGAGCGCGACCTCGTGGCAAAGGCCGTCGTCAGCTCCTATCGGCAGAATGCCGGGGCGGAACAGGTGCCGAGCGCCTTGCCGCAGCCGGCGAATGCGGCGCCATCAGCATCCAGCCAGGCTTCGGTGCCTGCGCCAGAGACCGAGGGCCAAGCCGCCCAGCCCGGCGCCGAAACTGCGATCGACGGAGCGTCGCCTGAGGCTATGGCTGCGGATGCCCAAGACCCGGATGTACCCCGTGTTTCGACGGCAACTTTCAACACCACTCCAGATCCGACCATGCTTTCGGCGGAAGCCGAGGCCCTGCCGACGCCAACCGACGACCATGCATCTCAGATGAGCGCCGAGAACGATCTCGACGCGGCACCCGCCTCGGTATCCGCGCAGGAAGCGGCCGAGCTCCCGGAGAGCGAGATGCCGGAAATTGCAGCCGCCCAGGCCGACGAGACAGCGGAGACCCCATCCCCGGCGCGCCCGGACGACGGCCGGCAAACCGCAAGCGCCGCCGCCAGCGATCGGCGCATGTCTCAGCCCGTATTTTACGATGGTCCGGCCCTGGCCCGGCTTTCCCAACGCGGCCTCGAACAGCAAAACGGCGTTCGGGGGCCGAACGCGGAGAAGATGGCGAACGGGGCGACGACCGTATGGCTTGCGGAAGTGCTTGCCGAGGCCACCAGCGAACTGCTCGACGGCCTGCCGGTAGCGGCAAGGCAATTGCCGGAACAGCAGGCGCTGCAGCAACTGACCGACAAGGAGCTTTTCGGAAAATCCGCCATGCAGGCGAACGAGGCAGCGAGTGCCGCCGCGGCGACATCCGTGCCGCCGGCCACCGACGAACCGGCCAGCACCGGTTCAACGGGCAGCGCGACCGGTCCTTCCGCAAACGCAAGCAGCAAAACCACGGCCGCGACGGAACTCGCCGAACAGCTCGCTCTCCCGATCGCCATGCCGCATGCCTTTCGCGAAGGCGTTGCCCTGCCCTACGTCGCCTATCCGCCGGAAGAGCGCGAGCGGGACCCCGAGGAGCGCAAGACCAAGGCAATTTCGGAGACCGACGAAGACGGCGAACAGCAGCATTCGGCCGGCGAGCAGGCGTTCGGCGAAGAACACCCGGACGACGACCCCGCCCAGGACGACGAGAGCGACGGCGCTTCGAAGGAAGCCGTCGAAGATGCAGACCGGGCCAACGACCTCTACTGGCGCATGGCCGGCTGGACGTAAATTCAATCCATAAACTGCGCATGAAAAAACCGCCGGACTTGCATCCGGCGGTTTTTGATTCTCAGAGAAGCTTCGATTACTCGTTGCTGCCGCGGTTCTTCAGAGCCGCACCGAGGATGTCGCCGAGCGAAGCGCCGCTGTCGGACGAACCGAACTGAGCGACTGCTTCCTTCTCTTCTGCGATCTCGAGAGCCTTGATCGACAGCATGACCTTGCGGTCCTTCTTGGAGAAGTTGACGACGCGGGCATCGAAGACCTGGCCAACCGAGAAACGCTCCGGACGCTGATCGTCACGATCGCGTGCCAGGTCGTTGCGGCGGATGAACGAGGTGATGTCTTCGTGGTTGACGAGACGAACCTCTACACCACCGTCGTTGACGGCGATGACTTCGCACGAGACGACGGCATTCTTGCGCAGTTCGCCGGAAGCGGCGGCTTCACCGACCGAGTCCTTGCCGAGCTGCTTAATGCCGAGCGAGATGCGCTCCTTGTCGACGTCCACATCGAGAACGACAGCCTTGACGACGTCGCCCTTGTTGAACTCCTCGATGACCTGTTCGCCCGGACGGTTCCAGTCGAGGTCGGAGAGGTGGACCATGCCGTCAACATCGCCTTCGAGGCCGATGAACAGGCCGAATTCGGTCTTGTTCTTGACTTCGCCTTCGACTTCAGTGCCGGCCGGATGGCTGTAGGCAAATGCCTGCCACGGATTTTCGAGCGTCTGCTTCAGGCCAAGCGAGATACGGCGCTTGGACGGATCGACTTCGAGAACGACCACGTCAACATCCTGCGTCGTGGACAGGATCTTGCCGGGATGGACGTTCTTCTTGGTCCAGGACATTTCGGAAATGTGGATGAGGCCTTCGATGCCCGGCTCCAGCTCGACGAATGCACCGTAGTCGGTGATGTTCGTGACGGTGCCGGAAATCTTCTTGCCGACCGGATACTTGGCGGCAATGCCATCCCACGGATCCGACTCGAGCTGCTTCATGCCGAGCGAGATGCGGTGGGTTTCCTGGTTGATGCGGATGATCTGTACCTTGACCTGCTGGCCGATGGACAGGATTTCCGACGGATGGTTCACACGGCGCCATGCCATGTCGGTGACGTGCAGCAGGCCGTCGATGCCGCCGAGGTCAACGAACGCACCGTAATCGGTGATGTTCTTGACGACGCCGTCCACAACCTGGCCTTCTTCGAGGTTCTGAACGATTTCAGAACGCTGCTCGGCGCGGGACTCTTCGAGAACCGTGCGGCGCGAAACCACGATGTTGCCGCGACGCTTGTCCATCTTGAGGATTTCGAAGGGCTGCGGGTTGTGCATGAGCGGCGTGACGTCGCGGATCGGACGGATGTCGACCTGCGAACGCGGCAGGAAGGCAACGGCGCCGTCGAGATCGACGGTGAAGCCACCCTTGACCTGGTTGAAGATAACGCCTTCAACGCGCTCGCCAGCTTCGAACTTGAGTTCGAGCTTGACCCAGCTCTCTTCGCGGCGAGCCTTCTCGCGCGACAGAACTGCTTCGCCCAGCGCGTTTTCGATGCGCTCGACGTAAACTTCGACTTCGTCGCCGACCTTCAGCGAACCGTCCTTGCCCTTGGCGCCGAATTCCTTGAGCGCGATGCGGCCTTCGACCTTGAGGCCGACGTCAACGACTGCCATGTCCTTTTCGATCGCGGTGACGCGACCCTTGGTGACGTAGCCTTCAGCCAGATCGTTGGTAGCGAAGGATTCTTCGAGGAGGGCTGCGAAGTCCTCCCGCGTGGGGTTAGATACTGCCATGAAATCTCCTGAGGTGCCCTATACGGGCCCATACAGCGCCGGTGGTTCGTGTTGCACATGCCCAAGGGTCAGGTCCGCCTCCCTCATCGGAATTATCCGGGGGAGGCAATCCGGCGCGGGGACCGAACCTCGGGCTATTCTAATTCGCTATTCTAACTCGATTGTCTCTTCAGGGCGGCGTCGATGATGGTCTTTGCTGCCCGAAACGCGGCCTCTATACTCATTTCCGAGGTATCAAGCAAGTGCGCATCGTCGGCGGGCTTCAGAGGACTGTCGGCCCGGCCCATGTCGCGTTCGTCGCGTTTCTTCACGTCGGCGAAGATCGCACCGTAATCCGCCTCGCCGCCCTTGCCGACGATCTCGTCGTAACGGCGCCTGGCCCTCACATCAGCCGACGCGGTGACATAAAGCTTCACCGGCGCATCGGGACAGACGACCGTGCCGATATCGCGCCCGTCGAGCACCGTTCCCGGCCGCCTCAGGGAAAAGGCGCGCTGCGCCTCCACCAGAGCCCGGCGGACGGACGGCATGACCGCGATTTTCGAGGCTGCCTCGCCGATCGCATGGGCGGACAGTATATCGCGATCGAGCCCGGCGAGTTCGACCTCACGCGCCATCTTCCCGGCGACCTCTTCATTATCGAGCGGCAGGCCGGCATCGAGAAGCGCCTTGGCGGTGGCGCGATAGGTCAGCCCGGTGTCGAGATGATGGAAACCATAGGCGTCGGCGATCAGCCGCGACAGCGTGCCCTTGCCGGCGGCTGCGGGACCGTCGATGGCGATGACGATTGCAGGCCTGGACGTCAAACTCATGCTTCCCGCATCGCTCCAGATGTGACCAGCAGACCGAGCGGATGGGCACGGATCTGCGCATGCTGAGTTCCGAGATCCTCTTCGCGAAAATGCGGTGGCTGGTACATGTTTTTCAACCTCTTGTCGCTTCCGCCCGGAGAGACGGCGAGGCCGGCCCCTTGCGGCGGGAATTTCCCGTCGTGACTAACATAAAGCCTGCGAGCGGTCACCGCTTTCGCTCTTATGCGGCTCATGAAAAGTTTGTCTTTGACATCAAAGAGCGCAGGCCTTATGGGGACCGGCTTAGATTTTCACCCTATAAAGCCGCGATCCAAGCGGCGCGCCGAACTATTCGGCCATCCCATGAGGCTCTGACTGTGGCAAAAGCGGAACTCGGAACCAAGCGAACCGACCCCGATACCGGCAAGAAATTCTACGACCTGAACCGCGATCCGGTCGTTTCCCCCTATTCCGGCAAATCCTGGCCGCTGTCTTTCTTCGAGGAGCACAGCGCCGCCAAGAAGATGGAACAGGCCGAGGAAGAAGACGTCCAGGAAGTCGATACCGAAAATCCGGAAGTCGAACTCGTATCGCTCGAAGAGGGCGACGAGGCCGCCAGCGGCGACGATATCCCGGATATCGGCGATGACGACGATGTCGATATCGGCGATGACGACGACGATACCTTCCTGGAAGCCGACGAAGATGAAGACGACGACGACATGTCCGGCATCATCGGCGTGACCGGCGACGACGACGAAGTCTGATCCGATATTCCAAGTTAAGGCCCGGCAATTCAATAAAAATTGCCGGGCGCACAAAATACGGCTTGCACTCTCCGTAAACCGGAAGTAATAAGCCGCCACTCCAACGGGGCAGCCCTTACAGGCGCCCGGCGGAGTTTCCCAGGACCGGCAAATACCGGACCACCCTGATGGGGCTATAGCTCAGCTGGGAGAGCGCTTGCATGGCATGCAAGAGGTCAGCGGTTCGATCCCGCTTAGCTCCACCAATCTTCCACTGTGAAATCAAATGTTTGATGTGACCAGAGGGTTGCCGCAAATCAACGATGATGGGTCTGGGAGGCATCAGGAAACAACGCCGCGCTCAAGACATATCCCCAACCTTTCGCCTGCCATGCATGCTAGTACGGTACGGTGGGAGCAAGCGTCACCTAACCAGGCTTGCCATATCGCAATATGAACCTTTGGGCGTCTTTACAGTTGATTCGCAAATCACATATAGAATTGTATCAAGGTCAAGTGTGACCACGTTGGAGAATTTGGCTGTCATGGCTCATTACGCCTGGACAAGCAGAACATGACTTACGTACCGAACATTCCGGACTGGTTTCTTACGCGAAAAGCGGCGCAAGTCACCGCTTTTTTTGCATTGAAGTCCGGTGGGGAAATCAATATCCTCAAAGCTACAAAGCTGATTTATCTTGCCGACCGTCTCAGCCTGGAGCGTAGAGATTTTCCGATAACGAACGACACATATGTGTCTATGAAGTTCGGTCCGGTAAACTCTTACACCTACAGCTATATGAACGGCGCAGCGCCGACGCGCCAAGAAGATTGGCTTGAGTTCATCTCTCCTCGGCGACACGAAAATCTCATGCTGTCACAACAGATCGAAATTGGCGATCTGGATGAGCTTAGCCGGGGCGACATCAAGTTGCTTGAAGAAACCTGGGGCAAGTTCAAAGACATTGATCGATTTGCTTTAGCTGATTGGACACATGAATTTTGTCCCGAATGGAAAGACCCGGCGGGCTCCTCAATTCCAATCGAATTGGCACGGATATTCCAAGTGCTCGAAAAGAATGACCCGGTTGATCTAGCTGAAGACCTCCAAACCGAACGGCGGATGATAGCTGCGTTCAGAGCCGCATGAGCTATGTTCCCTACAAGACAGCATCGTTTCTAGGGCCTATCAACGAGGTCCATCATCTCTTTGCGGTGATGAACAATCCGTGCGCGGACTCTCAATGTCTGCTTATCAACATTACTTCGATTAGGCCTGGGAAATATCACGATCCAGCGTGCGAATTGGATGTTGGTGACCACGCGTTCATAAGACATCCTAGCTACGTTCTCTACCGCCTCGCAGAAACCATGCGAGCCGATCGCATTGGTAAACTTGTCGATCTCAACTACTATCTCACCAAGGATGATTGGAAGCCCGTAATATTTCAGCGAATCGTCGATGGGATAAGGAATTCAGATGATACGAAACCCCGCGTCATTAAATACGCTGACGAAAACCTCATTGTTTAGCAACTGATACTAACAGGGGTTCAGCGTGACGTCTGTTGCCGGCTATGTGGCTAGCGGACTCGTCCTTCGGCTACAAACAACCCCGTCTCGTGCTCCCGCTCGCCATTCGCGCTATTTCACCATCAAAGTCGGGTGCGGGTGATGGGCCAGCAAGTCCATGGTCCATTTGCGACGGCGGAATGCCTTCTGGCGCTCGGCCTTTCGTTCCAGTCCCTGCAGGCTCGTTCAGGCCAGGTTATCGACGGCAAGCTCGTCCAGATATTGCCGGCGACGCGCGCCGGCCATCTGCTGGATGACAACTGCGAATATGCAAGCCAGAACCGCAACGACTACCAGAACGAACATTAAGGCGACCCATCAGTGCCTCCTGTCATCGCGATAACGTGCGGAGTCGGATAAAGTTCGGCGATTGTAGTCCGATGACGTCCACATCGCATCACATCCCCCAAGGGGGCTTCGCTTAAAGGGGCCTTCGCTCAGGCCGTCTTACTCAGTGCTTGGCTGCGGCGGCGGTCGAGCCAGGCTGCGCCCTGGAGTGCGGCCAGGATGATGATCACGCCGATGACCACCCTCACCTCGGGCACCTCGCCAAAGAAGACGTAGCCGGTGACGGTGACGAAGACGATCGAGAGGTAGCCGACGGGCGCGAGCACGCTGGCATCGGCGATCCGATAGGCACGCAGGAAACAATATTGGCCGAGCTGGGCGAGGAACCCGATGCCGAGCAACGGAATCCAGTCGAAGGGCATGACCGGCTGCCAGGTGAAGACGGCCGGCACGGCGGTGATGACCGCGAGGCCGACGGTGTAGAAGACCATCATCACGGTGGTGTTCTCGTCCCTCAGCGCCCGGGTCTGGATGATCGCCAACGAACCGAAGACGACCGAGACCAGGACAACCAGAACCTCGACATCGAAGCTCGACGTGCCGGGCGCCATGACGATCAGCACGCCGATGAAGGCGAGGCCGGCGCCGAGCCAGCGGATGCGGCTCACCGTCTCGCCCAGCATCGCGACCGCCATGGCCATGGTGATCAGCGGCCGGGAAAAGCCAACCGCGTTGACCATCGCGAGCGGCAGCATGGTGATGGCGAGAAAATTACTGGTGAGCGCCACCGCATTGCAGGAAATGCGAAAAATGTTGCGCCACGGGTGCTTGACCCGGCGCATCTCGGCGCGATGCTGCCAGATCAGCGGCAGGATGAACAGGAGCCCGATCATCGCCCGGATGAAGACGAGCTGGAAGGCCGGATAGGTCGCTCCTTGCGCCTTCACCAGCGCGGTCATGCCGCCGGAAACCAGCGTCATGTCGAGAAGCAGCCAGCCGATGCCTATGCGAGCGTTCGAGTCCCGCCTGGCTTCCTGTTCTGGCGCTGCCTCCGTGCTCACGCCGGCTGCACGAGGTTCGCCATCAGCCGGAAGGCACCGGGAACGAGCTTGTCGAGCTGGTGATGCAGCACGAGGCTGGTATGGGTATGGCGGCCCTTGCCGATCGCTCCGGAGATCAGCGCGCCCTTGAGCGGCTGTTCGTTGGCATCGTGCATGGCCAGAAGCGGCTCATAGGCGTCATCCCAGCGGGAGACGAAATAGAGGCCGCGTTCCTTGTCCCATCCCTGCCAGTCTTCCGGGCCAATGCTGTTCGGTCCCTTGAGCAGAACATGGTCCGGCGCAAGCACGGTGACTTCGGCGCTCGGATCGGTAACCCGCCAGCGCAGCGACGGCGAACCGATCTCGATGCGGCGGACCGGGGTCTCGTTCGGATCCCAGCCATCCGTCGGACGGTGATACAGGGTCACGAGGTGGCCGCCATCCTCGACGAAGCGATGCAGGCGCTCGGTGGCGGCGGCAAGGTCTTTGCGGATGCCGAAGGCGAAGATGCCGACGACGATCGTGGTGAAGCGCGACAGATCGCCGGACAATGCCTGAGCGTCGAGTTCGGTGACATCGAGGCCCATGCGGGAGAGCCACATGCCGACGCGGTCGGCACCGCCGCCGACATAACCGATACGCGCGCCTTCCGGCAGTTTCAGATCGACCGACAGGATCTTTAGCGCGGCGGGGGCTCGGAAACTGGTGCGGCCGATATGCCGGTAGGCGATCGGCGTGACCTGGAAGGCCGGGTGGCCGTCGATCTGCGGTTCAAGCTCGACGAGGCCGCGTTTGACCGCATCGGTCGGAGAGGCGATCCAGCCGCCGTCGGTCTTCTTCATTACCCAGCCAGCGGGTGTCTTGAAGGAAACCGGCGCATTGGTGCCGGAGATATTGGCCTTGATCGGCCATTCGGTCTGCTTCGTGCCGAGGTGTACGAGCAGCGCATCCGGCAACAGGGTCAGCGACTGGGCGGGCGTCACCGCGAACGGCTCTTCGAGATCGAAAGTGGCGGAGACGGTGCGTCCGCCAATCTCGGCCGAGATTTTTACATGCGCATGGCCGTTGCCGCCGAGCGCCGACCAGCCGGGCAGATAGAGGCCGGAAAGCGCTGCGTCCGACGTCGCGGTTAGCGCGAATATGCGGTCATTGGCGAGCGACTGAACGGAGGACGAGACGCCGGCTGGCAAAATCGGGAGAACATCGATCTTGTGGTCCGAAGCGCCTTCGCCGAGCTCGACGGTGAGTGTCGCAGCACCGCCGGGGGAGATGGCGGAGGGATCGGCATAGGCACGCTCGAAGATCGCGGCCGCATCCAGGATCGCGGCATCGACTTCCGTCTGTTTGCGGGCGATGCGGTGGCCGTGCAGGGTCGCGAACTCTTCCGGTGCGGAGGAGGCGGCAATATCCAGCCAGCCGGCGGCCTCGGTCAGCGCCTTGATGATTGCGTCGCGATCCGGGAAAGCCGCTGACGCCACTGCATTGGCGGCATCCGCGGAGCGCAGGGCTTCCGCACAGTTGGCGGGCAGGCCAGCGAATTCGGCAAGTGCGGTCAGCGATGCCGGCAGGTCCTCGAGCACCGACTGCTCGGGCTTCGAGCCGGTGGCGGAGAGTTTCAGATGCAACTGCCAATGCTTCTCCGGACGCTTGGGCCAATGACCCATGCCCTGCGAGGCATGGTAATAACGCGACCATTCGCCGATCCGGTCATAGTCCGCGCCGGTGGCCGGATCGCGGCCCTCGGCCACAACCGTCACGGTCGTGTCCGGCGGCGGCACTTCGTCGTCATAGGTGTCGCCGCCACCGGACCAGGCCGGCAGGTAATATTTCGCGACCTTCCAGGGCGTCAGGCCTTCGGTGAAATGTTCTGGATAGGCATTGGGGTCGGCGGCCAGCGTAATCGCGGTCTCCGCGGCCCGGGTCATGGCCCGGTGATGACCATGCTGGCCGGGGACGTCGAGGAAGGTCGGGATGACGATGTCCGGCCGTTCCAGGCGATAGGCGCGTACCAGGCGCTCGACCGTGCGGGCCTCGCCCCAGCGGGTGAAGGTGGCGTCGCCATCCTTGGAGAAGCCGAAATCGTGGACCGGGTTGGTGGGACCGTGGCCGAGCCAGGAGACGTCGCCGTCGATTGCGCGGGCCGCCTCTTCCAGCTCGCGGGAGCGTATCACGCCGAGCGGGCCGAGACGTTCGGGGCCGAGCGCGTTCTGTCCCCCCTCGCCGCGCGTCGAGCAGGCGATGATGACGCGCATGCCGAGGCCGAGGCGGAACCAGGCGAGCATGCCGTTCTGCTCGTCGTCGGGATGGGCCCCGGTGTTCATCATCGTGACCGTCGACTTCAGCCGCGAAAGCTTGCGATGGAGCCGGACGAGCGAGGGATCGGCCATCTGCCGTTCGATGCGTTCGCGGGCGGTCAGCATGAAAACTCTCCTCAATATGTCATGCGGGAATATCGGCAAGCGCGGCAAGCGAGGTTTCCAGCTTGGGCGTCACCATGTCGAAAAGCGGTAGGGCGGCAGCACCGAGCGCGGCGGTCAATTGCCCCGTCTGGCCGCGCAGCACGCGAGGCAGGTCGCGCTGCCTGCGGCTCGCGACCGAGGTCGGCAAGTTGCCCATGCGGGCGACGATGTCCTCGATAATGGCATCCGGCAGCGCGCCGCCGAGGATCACGGTCTGCGGATCAAGGATGTTTTCGAGCATGGCGACCATCGGGCCGAGATAGGTCGCCGCCTCGTCGACCCATTCCTCGACGACCGGGTGGCGATCCGCGTGCAGAGTCTCGAGATCGGAAAACTCGGTGTCGGAAATACCGACGCGGCTCAGCTTTTCCTTCAATACATAGGCCGACACGTAGCCTTCCAGGCAGCCTAGCTGGCCGCAGGATGGGCAGGGCCTGCCCTTCGGCACGACGGTGACGTGGCCGATTTCGCCGGCATTGCCGAAGGCGCCGCGATAGGGTGCGCCGTCCTGGATGATGCCGAGGCCGATGCCGACGCCGAAATAGATCATGCAGAAATTGGAGATCGCCAGGCCCGCGCCGAACAGCCGCTCGCCGACGGCCGCCGCCGTCGCGTCGTTTTCGACGATCACCGCATGGCCGCAGGCCTCACTGAGCGCCTGGGCGGCGTCAAGGCCTGCCCAGCCCGGCAGCGTCGTCGGGCCGACCGAGGTCATGCCATCGATCTCGAACGGACCGGGCATGACGACGCCGGTGCCGAGCAGCTTTGCGCCGACCAGTTCCGTGACCGCGGCAAGCTCGGCTGCGAAAGCGGGCAGGATATGCCCGGGAGTGGTATCCTTCAGCGGCGTGATGCGCTTTGCCCGCAGCCCGCCGGACAGATCGAGCGCCACCGTCACCATATGGTCAGCAGCTATCTCGACGCCGATGGTGGCGCCGCCCTCGGGATTGACCGCAAACTGGATCGGCGGCTGGCCGCGGCCGGATTTCAGCCGGCCCATTTCCATCAGCAGCCCCTCGCTCGCCAGGTCGTCGACGATGTTGGCAACGGCCTGGGGCGTCAGATGGGTGAGCTTGGCGATATGGGCGCGGCCGAGCGAACCGTGGCGGCGCACCACATCCAGCACGACGCGACGGTTGTGTTCGCGGCTGCGTTCAGGGTTCTTGCCGATAGCCACCGGGTGTGTGCCGATCGTGTGTATGGTCATTTCGCCCACCTTCGGTTGGCAGAATTCATAACGCCGGGAAACCGCATCCCGCAATAGAATAATTCAAGTAAATTATCTTATTGACAAAAGACCTCACTCAGGAAACCGTAAGGGGTAGGGCTGGGGCAAAGCGCCGCAGCACGTCAAAGGGAGGTTCGCCTCCCCGGAAACCAATAAACGCGTCGGGCTGCGGTCGCATCCGAATGCAGGGAACAATCAGTCCCCAAGACCGGAGCACCCGGCGGGGCAAATGGAGGCTCACATGCGCAAGGCAACTTTGTTCGCCGGTCTCGTCGCCGGTTTCAGCACATTCGCATTCAATGCCGCGCAGGCGGTCGAAATCGAATACTGGCAGTATGTCTTCGAGACGCGTGTGAAGGCGATGGACCAGCTCATCACCGAGTTCCAGAAGGCCAATCCGGGCATCACGGTCAAGCAGGTCACCTTCCCCTATGCCGACTACCAGACGCGTGTGATCGCCGCCAATATGGCCGGCAACGGTCCCGACGTGATGCAGCTGTTCTACGGCTGGCTCGACAAGTTCGTCGCCGGCGGCCTTCTCGCCCCGCTGCCGAAGGATGCATTCCCGCATGCCAAGATCGAAAGCGAGTTCTTCCCGATCGTCAAGGCGATGAAGCGTGGCGACGATTATTACGGCCTGCCGACCGCCGTGCGCTCGCTCGCCCTGTTCTACAACAAGAAGCTCTTCACCGAGGCCGGCCTCGACCCGAACAGCCCGCCGAAGACGCTCGATGAGTATGTCGCCGCCGCCCAGAAGATCGCCAAGCGCGACGCTTCGGGTAACCTCCTCGTCGAAGGTTCGACGCTCGACATGGGCGGCCAGGACCACCAGTGGTGGCGTGAAGTCCTGATCCGCCAGTTCGGCGGCGTGCCCTATACCGACAACGACCAGAAGGTCGCCTATAACAGCGAAGCGGGCGTCAAGGCCCTGAAGTTCTACACCAGCCTACAGCTCGAAAAGAAGATCGGCGCGGCCGGCTTCATGGACGAGGGCCAGGCGGCCTTCCGCGGCGGCAAGGCCGGCATGACCATCGACGGCACCTTCCGCCTCGGCGCCTTCAAGAGCATCAAGGACTTCGAATGGGGCGTGACCGAACTGCCGGCCAATGCTCAAGGCGTGCGCTCCAACTATGCCAGCTATTTCGCCAACGGCATCAGCGCCAAGGCGAAGGGCGAGGAGCTCGAAGCGTCGAAGAAGTTCCTGGCCTACATCACCTCTCCGGCCGCCATGGACATCTGGCTGAAGACCGTCGGCGAATTGCCGGCGCTCCGCTCGGCTGCGCTGACCGAGGCCAACCTGAAGGACCCGATCTACGCACCGTTCCTGAAGGGCCTGGAATACGCACACACCACCCTGTTCATGGATGAGCAGGCCCAGCGCCAGAACGCCATCGACATGGCAAACCGCGTGCTGCTTCAGGGTCAGTCCGTCGAGGACTCGATCAAGCAGGCGGCCGCAGCCGAGCAGGAAATCATCGACGCGGCCAAGCCGTAAGGTACGGAGCCGGTCATGGCAGCGATTGAACAGCAGGGGGCGGCGTCCGGCCGCCCCGGCGGATCCCCAGGGACATCCTTTGGCGACCGCTTTTCCATGCGGACGCGGCGCCTCGTCTGGGTCTGGAGTTTCCTTGCCCTGCCGATCCTCTTCTACGCGATCATCCGCTTTTATCCGACGTTCCAGGCCTTCTACCTGTCGTTCACCAACTGGGACCTGCTGCGGCCGGCGAAATTCATCGGGTTTGCCAACTATATCAAGCTCTTCAAGGACCCGCAGTTCTGGAAGGTGTTCAAGAACACGTTCACTTACCTGATCGTCGGCACGCCGATCAGTCTGGTTGTCGCCTTCACGATCGCCTTCTTTCTCGATCGCGTCCGCTTCATGCACAGTTTCATCCGGGCGCTGTATTTCCTGCCGTTCCTGACCACCGCCGCGGCCATGGCCTGGGTCTGGCGCTGGTTCTACCAGCCGCCGCCGATCGGCATCATCAACGACGTGTTCGGCATGCTCGGCATTCCGCAGCAGCCGTTCATCCGCTCGACCGACCAGGCGCTGTTCTCGATCATGGTGACGGCGATCTGGGCGGGCCTCGGCTTCCAGATCATCATCTTCATGGCGGGCCTGCGCGCCATTCCGGGCACGTTCTACGAAGCCGCGCGCATCGACGGGCTGGGCGAATGGGCGATCCTACGCAAGATCACGCTGCCGCTCCTCAAACCCACCACCGTCTTCCTCGTGGTGTTCTCCTCGATCGGCTTCCTGCGCATCTTCGACCAGGTCTACAACATGACCACCAACGATCCCGGCGGACCGCTCGGATCGACCAAGCCGCTGGTTCTGATGATCTACCAGACCGCCTTCAACTCCTATGCGATGGGTTACGCGGCTGCGCAGACGGTGGTGCTGTTCACCATCCTGCTGATCGTATCGCTGCTGCAGCTCTGGATCCTGAGGGAAAAGAAATGAGCGAAGCCACTCGCCTCAGCCACGGCAAGGTTCGCCCCGGCCTGATCGTCACCTGGACGGTGCTGTTCATCGGCGGCCTGATCATGGTCTCGCCGCTCGCCTTCATGTTCTCGACATCGCTGAAGACGGCGGACCAGATCTACGACCTGCGCCTCATTCCCGCGGCGCCAACGCTTGCGAACTATATCGCGGTGCTCGCCGACGGACGGTTCATGCGCTGGTTCTTCAATTCGACGCTGATTGCGGTCATCGTCACCGTGTCGAACTGCTTCTTCGACAGCCTTGTCGGTTATACGCTCGCCAAATTCGAGTTCCGCGGGCGCTATTTCATCTTCCTGGCGATCCTCTCGACGCTGATGATCCCGACCGAGATGCTGGTCATCCCGTGGTACCTGATGTCCAGCCAGCTCGGCTGGCTGGACAGCTACTGGGGCATCATGTTTCCCGGCATGATGACGGCCTTCGGCACCTTCCTGATGAAGCAGTTCTTCGAAACCGTGCCGAACGACTTCATCGAGGCGGCCCGCGTCGACGGGCTCAACGAATTCCAGATCTGGTGGAAAGTGGCACTGCCACTGGTGACGCCGGCGCTTTCGGCGCTTGCGATCTTCACCTTCCTCGGCAATTGGACGGCGTTCTTCTGGCCGCTGATCGTCACCACCAGCAAGGAACTCTATACGCTGCCGGTCGGGCTTTCGAGCTTCGCGGTCGAGCAGTCCATCCAGTGGGAAATGATCATGACGGGGGCTGCGATCGCCACCCTTCCCACCCTTCTCGTCTTCCTCGTCCTGCAGCGCTACATCGTCCGCGGTGTGATGCTGGCGGGCCTAAAGGGATAATGCAAGGATAAAACCATGGCGGACATCAACCCGCGCCTTTCCGACACCAGCACGTTCCCCGATCCGGTCTACAAGGAAACCGTGCTCCGCCCCCTCTTCGACGGCGCCAAGAGCCATCACGTAGATGGGTTCCGCAGGATCGACCGCGCGCATCTCGTCATGCTGGTCGAGACCGGCATCCTTGACGCGGAAATCGCGTCCAAGATCGCCGGCGCATTGGAGGCGATCGACACGGAAATCGATCCCTCGACGCTCGTTTATACCGGCGAGGTCGAGGACTTCTTCTTCCTGATCGAAAAGGAGCTGAAGGCCCGTATCGGTGTCGATATCGCCGGGCGCCTGCATACCGCCCGCTCGCGCAACGACATCGACCACACGCTCTTCAAGCTCGGCCTCAAGGACAAGATCGACGCGCTGATGGGCAAGGCGAGACGCCTGCTGGCCACGATGATCGATGCCGCCGAGCGCGAAAAGGCGACGCTGATCGTTGCCTATACCCACGGCCAGCCGGCCCAGCCGACGACGTTCGGGCACTATCTCTCGGCCGCGATCGAAGTGCTGGTCCGCGACATCGAGCGGTTTGCCGAGGCCCGGAAAATCGTCGACCTGTCGCCGATGGGGGCTGCCGCGATCACCACGTCCGGTTTCCCGATCGACCGCGCCAGGGTCGCCGAGTTGCTCGGTTTTTCCGCGCCACTGCGCAATTCCTATTCCTGCATCGCCGCGGTCGACTACACGACGTCCACCTATTCGGCGATCGAACTGATGTTCCTGCATCTCGGCCGCCTGATCCAGGATTTTCAGTTCTGGACGAGTTTCGAAGTCGGGCAGATCTACGTGCCGAACGCGCTGGTGCAGATCTCCTCGATCATGCCGCAGAAGCGCAATCCGGTGCCAATCGAACACCTGCGCCATCTCGCCAGCCAGACGATGGGCCGGGCCCGCACCGTGCTCGACGTGATGCACAACACGCCGTTCACCGACATGAACGACAGCGAGGGCGAAACGCAAGGGATGGGCTACGAGGCCTTCGCCTCGGCCGGCCGCGTGCTCGATCTGCTTGCGGCGTTGATCGCCCAGATCAGCATCGATCCGGAGCGCGTCGACCAGAATATCCGCCGGTCCTGCATTACCATTACCGAACTTGCCGACTCGCTGGTGCGCATCGAGGGGCTTTCGTTCCGCGAGGCGCATGAGATTGCCGCTGCAACGGCAAAGAGCGTCGTCGCAGCCAGGGGCGATCTGCCGAATGACGGCTACGAGCCATTCCTCAAGGCCTTCGAACATTCGGCCGGCCGCAAGCCTTCCATCGATCTCCAGAAGTTCAAGGAGATCGTTTCGCCCGAACATTTCGTCGCCGTGCGCGCCCGTTTCGGCGGTCCTGCCCCTGAGCCGATGCAGGCCGCAATCGCTGCCTATCGCGACAAGCTGGCCGCCTTCGAAGCCGAAGCCAAGAAGGCTGCGGACCATGAGGCGAAGGCAGCCACTGAGCTGAACCAGAAATTCACCGCCCTGACGGGAGCCCGCTGATGGCGACGATCGAACTTGAAAAACTGGTGAAGCGCTACGGCAAGGTCGAGGTCGTCAAGGGCATCGACCTCTCGATCGCCGATGGCGAATTCGTCGTCTTCGTCGGCCCCTCGGGCTGCGGCAAGTCGACGACGCTCAGGATGATCGCAGGGCTTGAGGAAATCTCCGACGGCACGCTGAAGATCGGCTCGGAAGTCGTCAACGAGCGCGAGCCGAAGCAGCGCAATATCGCCATGGTCTTCCAGAACTATGCGATCTATCCGCATATGACCGTGCGCCAGAACATCGGTTTCGGGCTATATACCTCAAAGCTCGACAAGGCCGAGAAGGACAAGCGGATCGAGGAAGCCGGCAAGATCCTCGGCCTCGAAGCCCTGCTCGATCGCCGGCCGGCCGCACTTTCCGGCGGCCAACGCCAGCGTGTCGCGATCGGCCGCGCCATGGTGCGCGACCCCTCCGCCTTCCTGTTCGACGAGCCGCTGTCCAACCTCGACGCCCAGCTTCGTGCGCAAATGCGCATCGAGATCAAGCGGCTGCATCAAAAGCTGAAGACCACCACCGTCTACGTCACCCACGATCAGATCGAGGCCATGACCATGGCCGACCGGATCGTGGTGATGAAGGACGGCGTGATCCTGCAGGTCGGCACGCCGTCGGAGCTCTACGATGCCCCGGTCGACGTGTTCACCGCCCGCTTCATCGGCAGCCCTTCGATGAACCTCGTGCGCGGCCGTCGCACCGCTTCGGGTGCGGTAATGGCACCGGTCGGCGATATCCTGATCGGCGTGCGCCCGCATGACCTGATTGCCCATGCCACCGTTACCGGCAGCAACGGCTTCACGGTGACCGGAACGGTCTCGGCCGTCGAGCCGTTGGGGCCGGAAACGCTGGTGCATCTGGACGTGGCTGATACGTCGATCATCGCGACCGTGCGCGAAAAATTCGTGCCGACTGTCGGAAGCACGCTCACCTGCGAAGCCGCTCCCGGCGACCTTTACCTCTTCGATGCCAGCACAGAGAGATTTCTGGGCCGTTCATGATGACGCATGCAGAGAAAAGATCCGCGGTGCTCAGCATCGGGCGGATCTATTGCGACCTGATTTTCACGGGCCTCGGCCACCTGCCGGTGCTCGGGCGCGAGATTTATGCCAGCGGCATGGAGATCGCGGCTGGCGGCGGCGCCTTCATCGCGGCCGCCCACCTTGCCCATGCCGGCCGCAAGGTAGCGCTTGCCGCCCGACTCGGCACGGATTCGCTGTCATCAGGCGTCGAGGAGCAGATCCGCGACAGCGGCGTCGACCTGCGTTTCGTCGAACATGCGCAAGATGCCGGACCGCAGGTGACGGTCGCGGCCGTCGTCGGCCAGGACCGCGCCTTTCTCACCCGCCGCGCCGGCCCTGCCCTGCCCGCCACGCTCGACGCCGCGCTCGACTGGGACGAAGCCCGCCACCTGCACATCGCCGAATATGCGACGCTGCACGAGATTCCGGACCTCGTTTCCCGCGCCAAGGAAAAGGGCCTGACCGTTTCGCTGGATCCGAGCTGGGACGCAACGCTGATCTATGACCGCGGCCTGCTGCGGGCCTGCGAGGGCGTCGATCTCTTTCTGCCCAACCTGGAAGAGGCGGAAGCAATCACCGGTTCGGCCGATCCGGAAGCCGCGCTTGCAAAACTGTCGCCGGCCTTTCCGCTGGTCCTGCTGAAGGGAGGCGCGAAGGGCGCCTGGGCGATGTCGAACGGCCGGATGCTGCATGCGCCGGCGGAGACCGTGCCGGTGATCGACACGACCGGGGCCGGCGACGCCTTCAATGCCGGCTTTATCGATGCCTGGCTGAACGAGGCGTCGGATGAAGCCTGCCTCAAGGCAGGCATCCGGTTCGGCAGCCGCGCCGTCCAGGCCGCCGGCGGCGCCAAGCTGCTCGCGAGCGGCGATTAAGCAATTCCAGGAAAAGTGCGCAGCGGCTTTCCGTCCGAAATTGCGGAATGAATGAAGCCCTTCAGACGATGGCGCGGTCGTTGGCGTCGAACCGGTGCAGGCTCGCCCTGTCCGGCGTCGCGAACACCACGTCGTCGGGCGCATAGGCATGTTCGCCGAACAGGCGGACGGTCAGAAGGCCGGTCGCCTCCGTTTCCAGATAGACGATGGTGTCGGCGCCGAGGTGCTCGACATGGATGACCTTGCCCTTCCAGTCGCCGCTTTCGCGAGAGAGGGCGATATGTTCGGGGCGAACGCCGATCGTCTCAGCGCCGGTTTGGCCGAGCTTTTCGGCAGCGATGAAATTCATCTGCGGCGAGCCGATGAAACCTGCGACGAAGACGTTAGCCGGCTTGTTGTAAAGCTCCATCGGCGAGCCGATCTGCTCGATCGCGCCGGCATTCAGCACGACGATCTTGTCGGCGAGCGTCATCGCCTCGACCTGATCATGGGTGACGTAGATCATCGTCGCCTTCAGCCGCCGGTGCAGGCCGGCGATCTCCAGGCGGGTCTGGACGCGCAAGGCGGCATCGAGGTTCGACAGCGGCTCGTCGAAGAGGAAGAGTTTTGGTTCGCGCACGATGGCGCGGCCGATCGCGACGCGCTGGCGCTGGCCGCCGGAAAGCTCGGCCGGGCGGCGGGCGAGATAGGGGTCGAGCGACAGCATGCCGGACGCCTTGGCGACGCGGGTGTCGATTTCGGCCTTTTCGGTGCCCGCCTGCTTGAGGCCAAGGCCCATATTGTCCTTGACCGTCAGGTGCGGATAAAGCGCGTAGGACTGGAAGACCATGGCGATGCCGCGCTTGGCAGGCGGCGTGTTGATGACTTCCGCACCATCGATCCTGACGCTGCCGCTGGTCGCATCTTCAAGGCCGGCAATGACCCTGAGCAGCGTGGACTTGCCGCAGCCGGAGGGACCGACGAAGATCACGAACTCGCCGTCCTGGACCTCGAGATCGATGCCCTTCAGTACCTCGTGAGGACCGAAGGCCTTGCGGATGGATTTCAGTTGAAGCGAACCCAAGGGCGTTTTCCTTACAAACCGGACTTCTAGAGGCGGACGGGTGCGCCGGTGCGCACGCTTTCGTCCGCCGCAAGGCAGATGCGCAGCGACTGGACGGCATCGTCCATGTGCCGGGTGAGGTCGATATTTTCGCGGATCGCTTTCAGCACATAGGCCTGTTCGAGATCGCAGAGTTTCTGATGATCCGGCTCGCCGGTCATGGCAAAGTCCTCGTCGCGGCGGACGAACTGGCCGTCCGGGCCGGTCTCGGCCGAATGGACGCGGATGACCGAGGTCTTGGTGTGAGTGTCGATATCGTCGGATTTCGCCTTGGCATCGACGAGGATAGACACCGAACCCTTCGGCGACATGACGTCCTTCACGAAGAAGGCCATTTCCGACATCATCGGCCCCCAGCCGGCCTCGTACCAACCGACCGAGCCGTCATCGAACAGAACCTGCATATGGCCGTAATTGTACATGTCCGGCGCGACCTCGTCGGTCATGCGCAGGCCCATGCCGCGGACTTCGACGGCTTTCGCATCGGTGATCTGGCACCAGACGTCCACATAATGCACGCCGCAATCGACGATCGGCGGGGTGGTCTGCATCAGGGCCTTGTGGACGTCCCACTTGAGGCCAGAGGACTGCTGGTTGAGGTTCATGCGGAAGACGTAGGGCGGGCCGAGCTTTCGCGCTTCCTCGATCAGCCGCATCCAGGAAGGGTGGTGACGGAGGATATAACCGACCACGAGTTTGCGGCCGTGCTGCTTCGCTGCCGCCACGACGCGCTCGGCATCGGCAACCGTGGTCGCCAGCGGCTTTTCCACGAACACGTCGCAGCCGGCCTCGAAAGCCATGACCGCATACTCGGCGTGGCTATCCGAATAGGTGTTGATCGAGCAGAGATCCGGCTTGGTCTCGTTCAGCGCCTGCTCGAAATCGGAGAACAGTGGATAGGCTTCGAGCTCGGCCGGCAGGTCGCGCCGCGAGCGGTTGACGAGGCCGACGATCTCGAAGCCCGGATTGTCGTGATAGGCGAGCGCATGGCTCCTGCCCATGTTGCCAAGGCCGGCGACAAGAACACGGATGGGGCGGGTGGAGTTCATGTGTTTGTCTCCTTGTTTGAGACAGCGTACCGGGTCACCCCCTCATCCGCCTGCCGGCACCTTCTCCCCGCTGGGGAGAAGAGGATATGCCGCGACGTGGCTATTCCCTCCTCTCCCCTTGGGGAGAGGGTGGCCGAGCGGAGCGGAGGCCGGGTGAGGGCGCGCGCCCTATCCTCACATGCGGACGCCATCACTTCACCGCCCCCGACGTAATCCCCCGGATCAGCTGCCGCGAGAAGATGACATAAAGAACCATGACCGGCAGGATCGCCAGCGACAGGGCCGCGAGCACGGCGTTCCAGTTGGTGACGAACTGGCCGATGAACATCTGGGCGCCCAAGGTCACCGTCTTGGTGGCCTCGCCTGGCGCCAGGATCAGCGGGAACCAGAGGTCGTTCCAGATCGGGATCATGGTGAAGACCGCGACCGTCGCCATGGCGGGGCGCACCAGCGGCAGCACGAGGCGGAAGAAGATCGCATATTCGGACAGGCCGTCGATGCGGCCGGCGCTCTTCAGGTCGTCGGAGACGGTGCGCATGAATTCCGACAGGATGAAGATCGCCAGCGGCAGGCCCTGCGCCGTGTAGACCAGGATCAGCGAGGTCAGCGTGTTGACGAGACCGGCCGCGACCATGCCCTGCAGGATTGCCACCGTGCCCAACCTTATCGGGATCATGATGCCGAGAGCGAGATAGAGCCCCATCAGCATGTTACCGCGGAACCGGTATTCGGACAGCGCGAAGGCGGCCATGGCGCCGAACAGCAGGACGAGCGCGATTGAGACGACGGTGACGATCAGGCTGTTCTGGAAATAACCGACGAAATTGCCCTGGCTCAGCACGGTCTGGTAACCGATCAGGCTGAAGGTTGAGGGTGTCGGCAGGGCCATTGGCTGGCTGAAGATCGCGCTGCGGCTCTTGAACGAATTGACCAGCGTCAGGAACACCGGAAACAGCGCCACCAGCGTATAGGCGATCAGCGCCAGGTGGATGAAGGCGGCACGGGCGGGGGCGGAGCGGGCTTTCGACATATCTGGCGCTCCCTTCAGAACTGGTAGCGGCGCATGCGCCGCTGGATGACGAAAAGATAGAGCGCGACGCCGGCGAGGATGATCAGGAACATCACGGCCGCGATGGTGGCGCCCATGGAACGGTCGCCCATCTGGTTCTGGAAGCCGAAGAAGGTGCGGTAAAGCAGTGTGCCGAGAATGTCGGTCGAGCCGTTGGGCCCGGCAAGCGCGCCCTGCACCGTGTAGACCAAGTCGAAGGCGTTGAAATTGCCGACGAAGGTCAGGACCGAGACGATACCGATCGAGGGCAGGATCAGCGGCAGCTTGATCTTCCAGAACTGGCTCCAGCCGGTAATGCCGTCGCATTCGGCGGCTTCCAGCACCTCGTCGGGGATGTTGAGCAGCGCCGCATAGATCAGCATCATCGGAATGCCGACATATTGCCAGACGGAGATCAGCGAGACGGCGATGAGCGCAGTCTCCGCCTTGCCGAGCCAGGGCGCAAAGGCCCATTTCAGGCCGACCAAATCCATCAGGCTCGGCGCGATGCCCCAGATCGGCGACAGGATCAGCTTCCAGATGAAGCCGACGATGACGAAGGAGAGCAGCGTCGGCACGAAGATCGCCGAACGGTAGAAGGCCGCGAACCGCAGGCCGGGCAGCGACAGCATGGCGGCAATCGCGATGCCGACCGGGTTCTGCACCAGCATGTGGATGATGAAGAAGATCACGTTGTTGCGGAGCGCGTTCCAGAAATCGGCGGAAAGGCGCGGATCGCCGAACAGGGTCTTGAAATTGTTGAGGCCGACGAAGGCAAGCTGGCCCTCGACCATGTTGAAGAGCGACAGCCGCAGCGTCTCGATCAGCGGCAGGATCATCACCGCCGTATAGACGAGGAAAGCCGGCGCCAGGAAAACGGCGATATGCCAGCGGGTGGCGCGTTTCACCGGAACCGTTTCGATATCGGCAATTTCGGTATCGCTCATGGGTTTGGGTTCCGGTGGGTTGTATAGGAATTATGCTCCCTTACGGGAGGTCTTGCTTAGACAAAAAGACCCCTCCCCAACCCCCTCCCCACAACGGGGAGGGACTAACCTGCCTCGCCGTTTCGGCAAGGACGAGCCGGTTCCGCGAGTTTTCTCCCCCCTTGTGGGGGAGATGGCCGGCAGGCCAGAGAGGGTCTTTGAGATGCTCACTTCGCCGGCTTGTACCAGCTGTCGAGGCCCTTCTGGGTTTCGGCAGCGGCCTGTTCCGGGGTCTGGGTGCCGTTGATGACGTTGGCCGAGACACGCCACATTTCGAGGTCGAGATTCGGCTGGCCGCGGCCGACGACGGCAGCGCTCGGGCGGATCGTCTGCTTGCAGTTCTGGCGCCAGGAGACGAATTCCTGAGCAAGCGCGTCCTGCATCTTCACCGGCGTCGAGTTCAGGCTGAAGAAGCCCGGTGCTGCGTTGGCATAAAGATCGGCAAATTCCGGCGAAGCGACCCAGGACAGGAATTTCTTGGCGGCTTCGAGGTTCTTGCCCTTGGCGTTGAGGCCGATGCCGATGTCGTTATGGTCGGAAATGTAGCAGGTATCGCCTGCCTTCTTCACCGGCGGCGGGAAGGCGCCCATTTCGAAATCGGCCTGCGCCTTGAACGGAGCGATTTCCCAGGAACCGGCCGGATAGATGGCGGCGCGGCCGAGCGTGAAGAGGTTCTGGCTGTCCGGATAGGTCTGGGCTTCGAAACCGTCGCCGAGATAGGGCTTCCACTTGGCGAGCGTCTTGTAAGGCTCGACCCAGGCCGCGTCGGTCAGCTTTTCCTTGCCTGCGATCAGTGCCTTGCGGCCGTCCTCGCCCTTCCAGTAGTTCGGGCCGATATTGTAATAGCCCATGGTCGCCGCTTCCCACTGGTCCTTGGTGCCCATGGCGAGCGGGATGTATTTGCCGTCCTTCTTGAATTTTTCGAGAGCCGCGAAGAATTCGTCCTCGGTCTTCGGGATCTGGACGCCCACATCCGTGAAGGCCTTCTTGTTGTAGATGAAGCCGTGGATGACGGAGGCCATCGGCACGCAGAAGGTGGTCTTGCCGTCGTCAGTGCTCCAGGCGGACTTGCCGACGTCGGAGAAATTGGAAATGCCCGGCAGGTCGTTCAGCGAGGCAAGCTGGCCCTTCTGGAACATGGCGAGCGACAGGTCGAACGGACGGCAGGTGATGAGGTCACCCGCGGTGCCGGCTTCGAGCTTGGCGTTGACGGCGGAATTGTATTCCGTCGGCGCCATCGGCGCGAAGCTCACCTTGATGCCGGGATTCTTGGCCTCGAAGGCCGGGATGATCTTCTGCTGCCAGATCGGCAGGTCGTCATTGCGCCAGCTCTCGATGGTGAGCGTTGCGGTCTGCGCGGACGCGCCGGTCGCGACAAGACCCGCCGGCGCAAGTACGGTCGTGGCAAAAAGTATGCTTTTCAATATGCGTGTCATGATGTTCTCCCTTTTATATGCGCCTTCAGGCGCGTTTCATGGAACTCTTGGACGCCTGCAATTCGGCAAGCGCTACGCGCAGCATATCGTCCGAACGGGCAAGCAAGCTCTTGGCGGCCTCGACATCGATCGCGCCCGCAGCAAGCAGAACCGCGACCTTCACCGACCCTTCGGCGGCCTCGACCCAGATCCGGGCCGCGTCAAACCCGATGCCGGCGATATCGGCCACGATGCGGGCGGCGCGGACGCGCAGCTTACCGTTGTCGGCACGCAGATTGACCATGTGGCCGTCATGCACGTGGCCGAGTTTGACGGCGGTGAGCGTCGACAGCATGTTGAAGGCGATCTTCTGGGCCGTGGCGGCACCCATGCGGGTGGAGCCCGCGACGACTTCCGGCGGCGTTTCGAGCAGGATCGCCGCATCGGCGCCCTCGAACAGCTTTGCGCCGGCATTGTTGGCCATCGCCACGAGTTTCGCGCCGCGGCGTTTCGCGGTTTCGGCGACGGCAACCGTGTAAGGGGTCGAACCGCTCGCGGACACGCAGATGATGCAATCGGCCGCATCGACGATATCGGCATCCCGTTCGCCGAGCGAGGCATCGTCTTCGGGACCACCGGGCAGATCGGCAATGGTGGGAACACCGCCGGCAAACAGGATGGCGATCCGTTCGGGCGGTATGCCGTATGTGCCAGGCAGTTCCATGGCATCGGCCATCGCCACGAGGCCGGCGCTGCCGGCACCCGCGTAAACCACCTTGCCGCCGGATTTCAAAGCGGCGGCCATGAGATCGGCGGCTTTGGCGATCGCCGGGACGGCATGGTCGACAGCCTTGGCTGCCGCCTGCTGGCCGGAGGCGAGAAGCACGAGGATTTCGGCGGGCGCGAGCGTATCGAGCCCTTCCGCTTTCCCATGTCTTGCCTCGGTGGCAGTTCTGCTCATCCGGTTTCTCCCTCTCATCCAAAATGATGCCAAAAAAATACCAATTGTCCAGAAGGAAAATTAACTTTTATGAACGGATCGATAACTTCGACAAAAGTCCGGCAAAATATACCCATGTAATCAATAGGATGAAACCTGCGACCCTGAGATTTTCGAAATCATGCTTGGTTATTGGTACGTTTTTGGTATTATTCGGCCCGGAGGTACCCATGGCGGCCTATTTTATCGGAATCGATGGCGGCGGAACAAGCTGCCGCGCGGCACTTGCTGACGGAAACGGCATGATCCTCGGCCGCGGCAAAAGCGGCGCTTCCAATATCCTGACCGACCCCGACACGGCCCTCAGGCATATCGCCGAGGCGTCCCGACTCGCTTTTGCCGAAGCCGGGCTTGAGCCGGACCTTTCCGCCACATCCGCCGTGCTCGGCCTTGCGGGCAACAATGTCGGCGATGCAGTGAGTTATGTGCAGGCACGGCTGCCTTTCAAGCAGTCGGATATCGTGTCGGACGGCGTGATCGCGCTGCAGGGAGCAATCGGCAACGAGGATGGGGCGATCGGGATCGTCGGCACCGGCACGGTCTATATCGCCCGGCATGAAGGCAGACTTCATTCGGTCGCCGGCTGGGGCTTTCAGGTGAGCGATCTCGGCAGCGGCGCTCGGCTCGGCCAGCTCGCGCTGCAGGAAAGCCTGCTTGCCTATGACAACATCCATCCGATGTCCGGCCTGTCGAAGGCCGTACTCGCCGAATTCGACGGCAATCCGGAAAAGGTGGTCGATTTCGCCCGGCTGGCGAAGCCCGGCGATTTCGGGCGTCATACGCCCAAGGTGTTCGACTTCGCGCGGCAGGGCGACGAGGCGGCTATCCGCATTCTCAAGACTGGGGCAACGGGCATTGACGAGGCGCTTGACGCCGTGAACCGTATCACCAGGGGGAAAGGCCGGCTCTGCCTGCTCGGCGGGCTTGCGCCGCTTTATCCCGAATATCTGGCCGAACGGCATCGCGCCCGGTTGTCCGAACCGCTGGCCGACGCGTTGACCGGCGCTGTGGCGCTTGCGGTCAAGACCTATGGGGCGCGGGCGGAGCTTCGCGCATGAACCAGATGCTAGCCGCCATCCTGCCGCTCGACGGCCTGCAATCGGCCGGCACCGGGCCGCTTTACCGAAAGCTGCGCCAGAGCCTCGAAGAGGCGATCCGCACCGGCAAGCTCGGGCATGGCGACGCCCTGCCGGCGGAACGCGATCTCGCCGACTACGCCAATGTCAGCCGCGTCACGGTGCGCAAGGCCGTCGACGATCTCGTCAAGGACGGGCTACTCACCCGCAAGCACGGCTCGGGCACGTTCGTGGTCAAGCCGATGTCGCGCGTCGAGCAGCCGCTCACCCGCCTCACGTCGTTTACCGAGGATATGGCACGGCGTGGGCTGGTGACGCGATCCGAATGGCTGGAACGCGGGCTTTTCCACCCCTCGCCCGAGGAAATGATGATGCTCGGCCTTGCGCCCGGCACCAGGGTCGCCCGTCTAGGACGCCTTCGCCTTGGCAACGACATGCCGCTTGCGATCGAGCGCGCCAGCATTTCCGCCGATTTCCTGCCGGATCCTTCGGCTGTAACCAATTCGCTCTATGCGGAGCTCGGGAAAAAGGATGCGAGGCCGGTACGCGCCATACAGCGGATATCGGCCTGCAATATGAAGAACCCGGATGCCGGGCTGCTGGCCGTGCCGATCGGTTCCGCCGGGCTTTCGATTGAGCGGGTTTCATACCTGGCATCCGGCCGTGTGGTGGAACTCACCCGCTCGCTCTATCGCGGCGATGCCTATGATTTCGTGGCCGAGCTTTCGCTCGGCGAAAACTGATCTTCGAGGACGATATTATGCTGACCAATATGACCAACATGCGCAAAGAGATCGACGAGATACCGGAAGCGGCCGCACGCCTGCTCGACGGCTCGGCGGCCGAGCTTGCCGCTGCCGGCCGGGCGCTGCGCGAAAAGGACCCGGCCTTTCTGATTACCATTGCACGCGGCTCCTCTGACCATGCAGCGACCTTCATCAAATATGCGGTCGAACTCACCGCCGGCCGGCCGGTCGCCTCGCTCGGACCTTCGCTTGCTTCGATCTACGGCGCCAAGCTGAAGCTCGACGGCGGTGCGGCGATTGCCATTTCCCAGTCCGGCAAGAGCCCGGATATCGTCGCGATGACTGAAGCCGCGGCCAAGGCCGGCGCCGTCACCATTGCGCTCACCAATACGCTCCCCTCGCCGATCGCAAGCGCTTCGGCTCACGCGATCAATATCAATGCCGGGCCGGAACTCGCCGTTGCGGCGACGAAGTCCTTCGTCAACTCGATCGTTGCCGGCCTTGCGCTGTTGTCGGAGTGGGTCGGCGACGAGGCGCTGAAAGCAGCCATTCGCAACCTGCCGGAGCATTTCGAAAAGGCGGTCAAGCTCGACTGGAGCGCGCTTGCCAACGAGCTCGGCGATGCGGAATCGCTCTACATGCTCGGCCGCGGCCCGGCACTGGCGATCGCCAGCGAGGCGGCGCTGAAATTCAAGGAAACCTCCAACATGCATGCGGAAGCCTATTCGGCGGCCGAAGTGCTGCACGGGCCGGTGGCGCTGGTCGAAAAGCGTTTTCCGGTCGTCACCTTCGCGGCGCGCGATGCGGCCGAAGCCTCGGCCATCGAGATTGCCGACAACCTGGCGGCCAAGGGCGCCCTCGCGTTTGCGACCTCCGACAAGGTCAAAGACGCCCGCAGGCTGCCCTTCGTCGCGACCGGCCACCCGATCACCGATGCGCTGACGCTCATCCTGCCCTTCTACGGTTTCGTCGAAGCCTGGTCGCGCGCCAAGGGCTTTAATCCCGATGCGCCTGTCGCACTCAAGAAGGTGACCGAGACGCTATGAGCACGTCGAAAGCCATTACCGGCGCCCGCATCTTCGACGGCACCTTCTGGCACGAGGATGCCGCGCTCGTTTTTGCGGACGGCAAAGTCGAAGCGATCCAATCGACATCCAAGCTGCCGGAAGGCATCGAGAGGATCGATGCCGGAGGCGGGCTGATCGTGCCGGGCTTCATCGACCTGCAGGTGAATGGCGGCGGTGGAGTGCTGCTGAACGAGGAGCCGACGGTCGCGGGTCTCAGGCAGATCTGCGCCGCGCATGCCAAGTTCGGCACGACGGCGCTGCTGCCGACGTTGATCACCGACACCTACGACATCACGTCCAGGACGGTCGAGGCCGGCAAGCAGGCGAAGGCCGAAGGCATGCCGGGTTTCCTCGGCCTGCATCTCGAAGGTCCGCATCTTTCGATCGCGCGCAAGGGTGCGCATGACCCGAAACTGATCCGGCCGATGGGGGAGAAGGACGTCGAGCTGATGCTCTCCTGCCGCGGCGTGTTCGATGCGATGATGATCACCGTCGCGCCGGAGAATGTCACGACGCAACAGGCCGAGAGGCTGGCGCAGGCCGGCTTCATGGTGAGCCTCGGCCATACCGACACGACCTACGAGACCGCCAAGGCCTATGCCGAGGCTGGCGTTCGCACCGTTACCCATCTTTTCAATGCCATGAGCCCGCTCGGCCACCGCCAGCCGGGCGTCGTCGGCGCCGCACTCGATATCGGTTCGCTCTATGTCGGGATCATTGCCGACGGCATCCATGTGCATCCGGCCGCAATGGACGTCGCGCTCAGGGCCAAGAACGGACCCGGCAAGATCTTCATCGTCACCGACGCGATGTCGACCATCGGCACCGACATGAAGAGCTTTACGCTGAATGGCCGAGAGATCCTGCGCCAGGACGGGCGCCTGACGCTCGCCGACGGCACACTCGCCGGCGCCGACATCGACATGATCTCATCGGTCCGGTTTGCGCATGAGGCGCTCGACCTGCCGGTCGAGGAGGCATTACGCATGGCATCCACCTATCCGGCGGAAGCCGCTTACCTTGCCGACCGCAAGGGTGCGCTGAAACCCGGTTTCGACGCGGATTTTGTATTGTTGACTGATGACCTCGGCATGAAAAGCACCTGGATCGGTGGCACGAAGGTTCACCAGCAATAAGACTTAGCCGGCTACGGGAAACCGTATCTCGACCTTCAAACCCTTTCCCTCGCGACCGTCCGCGAGGATCATCGTCGCCCCGTGCAGGCGGGCGATCTCCTCGACGATCGGCAGGCCGAGGCCGGTGCCGAGCTTATCCGAGCGATCGCCGCGATCGAAACGCCTGAGCACCGAAGCCCGTTTTTCCGGCGGAATGCCGGGACCATCGTCCTCGACCTCCAGCATGGCGGCACCGTCTTCCGACTTGACCCGAACCGTCACCTCGGCGCCGTTTCCGGCATAAAGCAGTGCATTGCCGATCAGGTTCTTCATCAGTTCGCCGATCAGCAGCGGTTCGGCGGAAACCATGATTTCCCCCTCCCCTTCGAAACCGAGATCGATACCGGCATCGGCGCCAAGCGGCACGTTGTCGGCCGTCGCACCGCGCGCCAACGCGGTCAGGTCAACCCGCTGCATCGAGGCCGACCGGGTGGCCGCATCGATCTTCGCCATCAGCAGAAGCTGGGCGAGGATATGCTCGGCATCCGCCACCGCCTCGTCCGCCTTTCGGGCTGCCTCCTTGACCTCGGCAAGTTCGGTCGCGCGGTCGGCGAGGGCCAGCTGGGTGCGGATAATGGTGAGCGGCGTGCGCAGTTGGTGGCTGGCATTTCCAGTGAAATGCCGTAGCGCCTCAAGCGCGCTTTCCAGGCGAACCATGAAGGAATTGACCGTGTCGACAAGGCCCTGCACCTCGTTCGGCACCCGTTCGCTGATCGGGTGAAGATCGTCCGGGCTGCGTTCGGCGATCGCCTCGCTGAAACGGTAGAGCGGGCGGAGCGACAGCGTCACCGCCACCCAGACGATGATCGCGGCGCCGACGATCATGAACAGCAGGCGCAGCGCGGAGCGGATCAGGATCGTCTGCGTCAGCTGCTGGCGGGCGATGGTGGTTTCCGCCACGGTCACCGTGAACGGCACGGAATTGATGCCGGTGGAGGCGGAGCGGGCAAGGGCAGCGACGCGGATCGGCTCGCCACGGAACGTGGCGTTCTCGAACGCAGCCGCCTGGCCTTCCCGGCGCGGGATCGACGGCAGCGTCTGATAGCCGGTGATGAATTTTCCAGGCGGCCCATCGACGCGGTAGAAGACGCGGTCCTGGGCCGCCGAGGTCAGCATCTCCAGGGCCACGTAGGGGATGTCCACTTCGAGAGAACCGTCCTCGGCAACGATCACCCGCTCGGCGATCGCCAACGCGGAGCCGGCCAGCACGCGGTCGGACACGTCGTTTGCGGTATCGACCGCCTCGTCCCAGGTGTCGACCATGGCGATCGTGCCGATCACCGCCGTCGAGACAAGAAGCCAGGCGAGCAGCCGGCGGCGCAGGGAATAGGCGGCGATCGGCGGGACGGGTTGGGCGCCGTGAGAGACCGATGTCATGCGGTCGGTGCCGTGGTTTCGAGATAATACCCGATGCCGCGGGCGGTCTTCACGGTAAGCCCGTGCGGGGCGAGGCGCCGGCGCAGGCGGCTCACATATTGCTCGATGGCGTTGGCGGAAAGGTCGTCGTCGAAGCCGGTCAGCGAAGCCATGATCGCGTCCTTGGAGACCACCTTGCCGGCGCGCAGGAAAAGCAGTTCCAGAAGCGCCACCTCGCGTGCGGGCAGGTCCAGGGGCACGCCCTGGCTCGAAAAGGTCCGCGAATTCAGGTCGAAGGTGATGCCGCCATAGTTGACGATCGAGCTGCGGAGACCCGCCTGACGGCGCAGCAGCACGCGGATGCGCGCCTCGAATTCCGGGATGTCGAACGGCTTGATCATATAGTCGTCGGCACCGAGATCGAGCCCCCTCACTCGCTCCTCGGGCGTGCCACGGGCGGTCAGGATCATAACGGCCGCCTTGTTCGCCCGCGCCCGCATGGCGCGCAGGACGTCAAGTCCGTCCATTTCCGGCAGGTTCAGGTCGAGGATGACCAGATCATAGGTCTCTGCGGCGGCGACAGCTTCCGCCGAAGCGCCGTCGGCGACCGCATCGACCGCATAACCGCTGCCGCGCAGGATCTTCGACAGCCCGTCGGCCAGCGCCTGATTGTCCTCGACCAGAAGAATACGCACGAAATCTCCCCGCTTCCGCAGACGATTATAAACGCGGAAGCGGCGATGTCACTGAGGCGCTGATACGGTGGTTACCGCGACCGTTATTGGGAACGGCCGATATAGTCCATCTTGCCGATCGGAACGCCCTTGTGACGCAGGATGGCGTAGGCCGTCGCGACGTGGAAATAGAAGTTCGGCAGCGCGAAGCCGAGGACATAGCTCTTGCCGGTGAACTTCGTCTCGCCGCTGCGGGTTTTCAGGATCACCTCGGCGTCCTCACGGTCCGCCATGCTGGCCGGGTCGACGCTGTTCAGGAAGGCCACGGTCTTTTCAATGCGGGCATGCAGATCGGCGAAGGTGACTTCGTCGTCGGCCATCGCGATGCTGTCGATCTGCCCGACGCGGACAGGCACGAATTTCGCCGTGTCGCTGGCGCGCTGGATCTGGGCGGTCAGCGGGTACATGTCGTGGACCAGACGGGTTTCCAGCAGTTCCTTATGGGCAATGCCCTTCTCGTCGGCGAAGGCTTCGCCCTTCTTGAGGATTTCCGTGAGGTTGCCGAAAGCGCGGATGAAAACCGGTACCGTGATATCGTAGAGCGTAAGCGACATGGTGCGAAACCTTCGTTGACGGACGGGACGCCGGGCTTCCGGCGCGAAAGACCGACCACAGGTAATGGCAGGGCATCGGAAAACAAGCCGGCAGACGGTTGCATCGAACCGCCTGTGGCGGGAATGTTACGGCTCACCCGATCGGCTTGTCGCGGCCGCCGCGGTGGGGCATTGTGAGCCCATGAAAAGGCTGCTTTTCTCACTCCTCTGTCTTGCCGTCTCGCCAGGTCTCGCCGGGGCGGATACCAAGCTGTTCCAAGCGCTTTCCGGGCGGGACGACGCGCCGATGCTGACGGTCTATTCCTCGCTCGACGAGCCGCTCGCCAAGCCGATGATCGCCGGCTTCCAGACGGCCAATCCGGATGTGGCGGTGCGCTACGAGGACATGCTGACCGGCGAGATATACGACCGGATCGTCAGGGAAACGGACGCGGGCGGCAAGACCGCCGACTTCGCCTTTTCCTCCGCCATGGACCTGCAGGTGAAGCTCGCCAATGACGGCTACGCCCAGCGCAGCGACCTGCCGATGAGCGGGCAATGGCCAGGCTGGGCGAACTGGCGCAATACGGCCTACGCACTGACTTTCGAACCGGCCGTGTTCGTCTATCACAAGCCGAGCTTCAAGGATTCGTCCCCGCCCTCGACCCGGGCCGAACTGGTCGATTTCCTCCAGAAGCGGGGCGATGCGGTCTACGGCCGGATCGGCACCTACGACATCGAGCGTTCCGGGGTCGGTTTCCTGTTCATGGCGCGCGACCAGGAGCAGTTCGGCGATATCTGGTCGGTGATCCGGGCGATGGGTGCTGCAGGCGTGAAGCTCTACTCGACCAGCCAGGCGATCCTGGAGCGCGTCGCCGACGGACGGTTCCTGCTCGGATACAATATTCTCGGTTCCTATGCCGCCGACTGGGCTTCCCGTCATCCGGATGTCGGCATCGTGCTGCCGAAGGACTATACCGTGGTGATGTCGCGCATCGGCCTGGTGCCGCAGGCCGCCGCCGCTCCGGATCTCGGCAAGCGTTACCTCGAATTCTTCATGTCGAAGGAAGGCCAGACGATCATGGCCCGCGAACTGCAGATCCCCGCCGTCAGCCCGGAAGTCGCCGGCAACAACACCGCGACGACATTGCGGGAGATGCTTGGCGGACAATTGAAGCCGGTTCCGGTCAGCCTCGGGCTGATGGTCTATCTCGACCAGGTGAAGCGGGCACGGCTGATTTCCCGCTGGAACGAGGTCCTCAGGCTGCAATAGTCACAAAATTCGGCGGCGGCGGGTGGAAACCCCTTGCCAAATGGCAAGTCCAGGGAAAATGTCAGGTTAATGTCAGCTTCATATGCTGGCTTAGGGCATTCGGCCCCCATTTGGAGGTGGGGACCCGATTGACGATGGGAGGACATCGGCCAAGCGGTTCCCGCTTGCCAAACCCTCTTCCTCGTTCCGCCAACAAACATATCGCGTCGGATTACGACGCCAACGGAGGATCGACCCTTGAAACATTTCTTCCTTGCTTCCCTTCTCGCGGGCGCAATCGCACTTCCGGCCGCTGCGGCCGACTACTCGATCATGGCTCCGGCAGCGCCGGGCGGCGGCTGGGACCAGACCGCCCGCACCATGCAGACCGCTTTGCAGACCGAGAAGATCTCCGGCAAGGTTCAGGTCATGAACGTTCCGGGCGCCGGCGGCACGATCGGCATCGCCCAGTTCGCCAGCCAGCAGAAGGGCAATGCAAACGCCCTGATGGTCGGCGGTTACGTCATGGTCGGCGCCATCCTGACCAACAAGTCGCCGGTCACCCTGAAGGACGTCACCCCGATCGCCCGCCTCACGGGCGAATACGAAGTGATCGTCGTACCGGCAGCCTCCGAGATCAAGACTGTTGCCGACCTCGTCGCCAAGCTGAAGGCAAACCCGGGCGCTGTTTCCTGGGGCGGCGGTTCGGCCGGCGGTACGGACCACATCACGGCGGGCTTGATCGCAAAGGCTGCCGGCGTTGATCCAACGAAGGTCAACTACATCGCGTTTTCCGGCGGCGGTGAAGCACTCGCCGCCATCCTCGGCGGCCAGGTCACGGCCGGCATCTCGTCCTACGGCGAGTTCGAATCGCAGATCAAGGCCGGCGCGTTGCGTCTGCTCGCCATCTCCTCCGACAAGAAGCTCGAAGGCATCAATGCCCCGACGCTGAAGGAATCCGGTCTTGACGTCGTGATCCAGAACTGGCGCATGGTCGCTGCCGCTCCCGGCCTGACCCCCGAGCAGAAGAAGGCTGTGACCGCCGACGTCGAAAAGCTCGCCAAGTCCAAGACCTGGCAGGACACCCTGAAGACCAAGGGCTGGATCGACACCTATCTCTCCGGTCCGGAATTCGAAGCGCAGCTTGCCAAGGACATTGCCGCGACTGAAACCATCCTGAAGGACATCGGACTGGTTAAATGAGCCTCGACAACAACAAAACGAGCACCGAACAGCGCCGCCCCGATTGGGCGGCGCTTGTTATTGCCGCCATCCTCGTCGCCGTCGCTGCCGTCATCTTCCTGGATGTCGACCGGCTGCGGGACATGGGCGGTTATAGCCAGGTCGGTCCCGCCACCGTTCCCAACTGGATCGCCTTCGCACTGATCGGCCTCGCCATCTGGACCGTATTCGCCGCGTTTCGTCGTGACTTTCCGGCGCGCGAAAAACAGGAATTCGGTCCTGTCGCCTGGGTCGTCGCCGGCCTTCTGGCGCAGATGATCCTCATTCGGATCGCCGGTTTCTCGATCGCCACGGGCACGCTGTTCGGCCTCGCCGCAGCGGGTTTCGGCGCCCGCAGGCTGTGGATCAGCATTCCGGTCGGCATTATCGTCTGTCTTGGCATCTGGTGGCTTTTTGCCGGCGTCCTGCAACTGTCGCTTCCGGCAGGCCCGCTCGAACACCTGATCCAGTGACGTGACCCTGAGAGTAAGATCATGAGCACATTCGAATTCCTTCTCCAGGGGCTCGTGTCGGCAATGGAGCCGATGAACCTCTTCTATGCGCTGATCGGCGTGACGCTGGGCACCATGGTCGGCGTGCTTCCGGGCATCGGTCCGGCGACCACCGTCGCCCTGCTTCTGCCGGTGACCTACCAGCTGGATGCGACCGGATCGCTGATCATGTTCGCCGGCATCTATTACGGCGGCATGTATGGCGGTTCGACCACCTCGATCCTCTTGAACACGCCGGGCGAAAGCGCCTCGATCGTCACCGCGCTCGAAGGCAACAAGATGGCCCGGGCGGGACGCGGCGGCCCGGCATTGGCGACGGCAGCTATCGGATCGTTCGTCGCCGGCCTGATCGCCACCTTGGCGCTTGCCTTCATCGCGCCCTACATCGTCAAGCTGGCGCTGGTCTTCGGTCCGCGCGAATATTTCGCGCTGATGGTTCTGGCCTTCGTCACCGTCTCCTCGGCCTTCGGCAATTCGACGCTGCGCGGCCTCACCTCGCTGTTCATCGGGCTTGCGCTGTCGCTCGTCGGCATCGACCAGCTGACCGGCCAGAACCGTCTCTCCTTCGGGGTTCCGGACCTGCTCGACGGCATCGAGGTGACCACCATGGCGGTCGCCATGTTCGCGATCGGCGAAACGCTCTATATCGCCGCCCAGGGCGAAGCCGCACCGGACAAGATCGAAGCGATCAGGGGCTCGGTGTGGATGACGGCGCAGGATTGGGGGCGCTCCTGGAAGGCGTGGCTGCGCGGCACCGTGATCGGCTTCCCGATCGGCGCGATGCCGGCCGGCGGCGCCGAGATCGGCACCTTCCTCTCCTACGCAACTGAGAAACGGCTTTCCAAACACCCGGAAGAATTCGGCAACGGGGCAATTGAAGGCGTCGCCGGGCCGGAAGCGGCCAACAATGCGTCCGCCGCGGGCACGCTGGTGCCGCTCCTGACCCTCGGCCTGCCGACCTCGGCGACTGCCGCGATCATGCTCGCCGGCTTCCAGCAATACGGCCTGCAGCCCGGTCCGCTGCTGTTTGCGACCAACCCGCAGCTCGTCTGGGGCCTGATCGCCTCGCTGCTGATCGCCAACCTGATGCTGCTCGTGCTCAACCTGCCGCTGGTCGGCCTGTGGGTGAAGCTGCTGACCATTCCGAAGCCGTGGCTCTATGCCGGCATCCTGGTGTTCGCAACACTCGGCACGATCGGCGCCAACCCCTCGGTGTTCGAGCTCGGCATGCTGCTGGTCTTCGGGCTGGTCGCCTATATCATGCGCGTCTTCGATTATCCGATCGCGCCTGTCATCGTCGGCCTCATCCTCGGGCCGCTTGCCGAACAGCAGCTTCGCCGGGCGCTGGCGATCAGCCAGGGTGACGTGACGGTGCTGTTCACCTCGCCGATCGCCGCCGTGCTGCTGAGCGTGGCAGCGCTTGCCCTCATCCTGCCGCTCGTCCTGCGCGCACGCGGACGCGGCGACGCTCTTTCGCAGATGGCAGCCAGCGAAGACTGATCATAACGCTGCCAGCAAACTGAAAGCCCGGCTTCGGCCGGGTTTTTTTATTGGCCGAATACCGACCAGCCGGTTCTGGTGGCCAGCATTTCGAGCGCCAGCGAACCGAGCAGCGAATTGCCGTTGTGATTGAGGCCTGGCGACCAGACGGCGACGGAGGCCTTGCCAGGGGCTACCGCCATGATGCCGCCGCCGACACCGCTCTTGCCGGGCAGGCCGACACGGTAGGCGAAATCGCCCGACCCGTCGTAATGGCCGCAGGTCAGCATCAGCGCATTGATGCGCCTTGCCCGCTGCTTCGATACCACGGTGTGCCCGGTCAGCGGATTGCGACCCGATGCGGCGAGGAAAAGGGCCGATTTGGCGAGCTGGGTACAGGTCATTGCCAGCGCGCAGTGGTGGAAATAGACGCCGAGGACGTGTTCGACGGGATGGTCGAGCTTGCCGAAGGAGCGCATGAAATTGGCGAGCGCGAAATTGCGGAAACCCGTCGCCTGCTCCGACTTCGCGACTTCCGGATCGATGGCGATCGAATCGTCATCCGCCAGGTAACGCACAAAACGGACGATCTCGCCGATCGCCTCGCGCGGCGTGTGTCCGGCAAGCACGAGATCGCTGACGGCAATGGCGCCGGCATTGATGAAGGGATTGCGCGGTTTACCTTCCTCATGTTCGAGCTGGACGATGGAATTGAAGGCCGATCCGGAGGGCTCGCGGCCGACGCGGTTCCAGGTGGTCTCGCCATGCTTGCCGAGCGCCAGCGTCAGCGTGAAGACCTTCGAGACGCTCTGGATCGAAAAGGGCTCGTCGCAATCGCCAGCCTTGAAGACCTGGCCGTCGACACCGATGATCGCCATTCCGAACTTCTTCGGATCGACATGGGCGAGCTGCGGGATGTAGTCGGCCACCTTGCCTTCGCCCAGACGCGGCGTCAGCTTGTCATGGATCTCGTCGACGATCGCCTGCAGGTCTGCCATCTCTTAACCCCGAATTGTTGCGCCCGGAGACGAGCCTTACTATTCGAAGGCGCTGCCGGAAAGATGGTTGCTGGCAGAAGCTTTCACCGCGCCGATCTCCGACCACAGCGAGGCGATCATCGCCGGGTCCACATCGGCCATGATGTCGCGCAGCCAACCTTCGTGGGCGGCTGCCATGGCGACAAAAAGCTCGGTGCCGGCGGGCGTCAGCTTGGCGACGGTAACACGGCGGTCCCCGTCCGGCGTGACCCGCTGCACGAAACCGTCCGTCTCCAGCCGCTCCACCAGCCCGGTCACGTTGCCGTTCGTCACCATGGTGCGCTTGGAAAGCTCGCCCAGCCTCAAGCCGTCCGCTTCGCGATAGAGCTGCGCCATCAAATCGAACTGGGGAAGCGTCGCGCCGAACTCGGTGCGGAGCCGGCGGCGGATTTCGGTGGTGATCAGCTTGGTGGTGGAAAGCATGCGCAGCCAGAGCCGCGTCTCAGGCTTGTTCTTCCCATGCGGGCCATGGGCGATCAGTTCCAGGTCGGCGCTTGCCGCTTCCGCTTCCATGACTATACCCCGAGATATCGATCCTGCAGTTCCGTCGTCAGGTCCGCGGGCCTGCCGCTCCAGGCGCTTCTTCCGTTTTCCAGGATGACGCAGCGGTCCGCAACCGGCAAAAGCTCCGAAAGCGTCTTATCCACCACGAGGATCGACAGACCTTCGGCTTTCAGCCGCCTGATCGCCTTCCAGATATCCTGGCGGATGACCGGGGCAAGGCCTTCAGTCGCCTCGTCGAGAATGAGAAGGCGCGGATTGGTCATCAGCGCACGGCCGATCGCCAGCATCTGCTGCTCGCCACCCGACAGAGATCTTGCCATTTGCCCATGCCGCTCCTCAAGCCGCGGAAAGAGTTCGTTGACGCGTTCCAGCGTCCATTGGCCGGGCCGTGCGGCAGCGACAAGGTTTTCATGAACCGTGAGGTTCGGAAAACAACGGCGGCCTTCTGGCACCAGGCCGATGCCGAGCTTGGCGACATGATGCGGCCGCTTGCCCTTCGTATCCGTGCCGCCGATCTTCACCGCACCGGCACGTGGGGGATTGAGGTTGCAGACGGCACGGATCGTCGTGGTCTTGCCCATGCCGTTGCGGCCCATCAGGGCGACGGCCTCACCCTCGGCAACCGAGAGGTCCACACCGAACAGTGCCTGGCTGGCGCCATAAAACGCTTCGATCTTCGTTACATCGAGCAGCATCAGGCATGGTCTCCGAGATAGGCGGTGCGCACCGTGGGGTCGCGACGGATCTCCTCCACCGTACCGGTCGCAATGATGCGGCCATAGACGAGCACCGAAATCCGGTCGGCGAGCGCAAAGACCGCGTCCATGTCGTGCTCGACCAGCAGGATCGGTGCTTCATGCCGCAGGGTATCGAGAAAGTGGGTCAGCGATTTCGAACCTTCCGGACCCATGCCGGCCATCGGTTCATCCAGCAGGAAGGCTTTCGAACCCAGCGCCAGCGCCATGGCGATTTCGAGCTGCCGGCGCTCGCCATGGGAAAGCTCGGCGGCAGGAATGCGGGCGCGCGCCGTCAGGCCGACGCGTTCCAGCATGGCCATCGCCGTGTCGATCAGCGACCTGTCGCGCATGACCGGTTTGAAGAAGCGGAAGCTTGAGCCCTGCTTTGCCTGGACCGCCAGCATGACATTGCGCAGGCCCGAAAATTCCGGCGCGATCGACGAGACCTGGAAGGTGCGGCCAAGGCCCAACTGGGCGCGCTGGGCAACTCCAAGACTGCCGATATCCTGCCCGGCAAAACGGATCGAGCCGCTATCCTGCCGGAGCGTGCCGCAGATCTGGTGGATCAGCGTCGACTTGCCAGCGCCGTTCGGGCCGATCAGGGCGTGGATTTCGCCCGGACGCAGGTCGAGCGTCACGCCGTCGGTTGCCCGGAGCGCGCCGAAATTCTTGACGAGATTGGAGATCTGGAGAACCGGCTCAACCATGTTTGGCCTTTCCGGCAAGCAGGCCCAGAAGACCGCCGCGCGCAAACAGTACAACGGCGAGCAGGATGAGGCCGAGGAAGAACTGCCAGCGCTCCGTGAGGCCGCCGAGCGCAAATTCGAAGATCACATAGAGCGCGGCACCTGCGAGCGGCCCGAACAGCCGGCCGGTGCCGCCGAGAATGATCAGCACGATCAGCTCGCCCGACATGTGCCAGGAGAGCATGGACGGGCTGACGAAGCGGTTGAGATCGGCAAACAGCGCGCCGGCAAGGCCCGTGACCGCCGCCGAGATCGCGAAGGCGGTGAGCCGGATGCGATAGGGCTGGATGCCGACGGTCGCGACGCGCACCTCGTTCTGCCGTGCCGCCTGCAGCGCCGTGCCGAAACGCGAGGCGCGGATCAGCGCAAAAAGGCCGAGCGCCAGCAGCAGGACAACGTAGCAGATCAGGAAGAAGGTCAGCGGCCGCATGGTATTGACGCCCGGAAACTGGTTGCGGACGAGGATCGACAACCCGTCCTCACCGCCATAGGCGGGCCAGGAGATCGCGAAATAATAGACCATCTGCGCAAAGGCGAGCGTGATCATGATGAAGTAGACGCCCGAGGTGCGCAGGCTGATCGCGCCGATCGCCAGGCCGACGAGGGCCGACAGGATCACCGCGACGATCCAGATAACCCACATCTGCTTCGAGCCGGAGAGGCCGAACAGCAGCGGATCGCCGGAAAAGGCATGGGCCGCCAGAATGCCGGCCACATACCCGCCGATACCAAAGAAGGCTGCGTGGCCGAAGGAGACGAGACCGCCGAGACCGAGCGCCAGGTTCAGGCCGGTCGCGGCCAGCGCGAGGATGGCGATGCGGGTCGCCAGCGTGATGTAGAACGGCTGGCCGAGCGCGTTCGCCGCAAAAGGCACGGCGAGCAGCATCGCCGCCAGAATGAGGTTGATGAGGTTTTCGCGGGTCAGGGTCATCATTGAACCAGGGGCCTCACGCATGCGCCGCGGGGAAGAGGCCGCGCGGTTTGACCGCAAGAATGACCGCCATGACGATATAGATCAGCATCGAGGCCGCAGCGCCGCCGATCATGCCGGCCTGCGCCGGGGCGACGAACAGCGCCAGGATCTTGGGCAACAGAAAACGCCCCATCGTATCGGTAACCCCGACCAGCAGGGCACCGAGCAGCGCCCCCTTGATCGAGCCGATGCCGCCGATGACGATGACCACGAAGGCGAGGATGAGCACCGGTTCGCCCATGCCGACCTGCACCGACTGCAGCGCGCCGACCATGGCGCCCGCGAGGCCTGCCAGCGCCGCACCGAGCGCGAAGACGACAGTGTAGAGCGTGCGGATATCGACGCCTAAAGCGCCGATCATCTCGCGGTCGCTTTCGCCGGCGCGGATGCGCATGCCGAGGCGGGTCCGGGAGATCAGCAGATAGAGGCCGAAAGCGACGATCGCTCCGGCAAGGATGATCGCCAGGCGGTAGACCGGATATTCCGTGCCGCCAGGCAGCGCGACGGCGCCCTGCAGCAAAGGCGGGATATCGAGATAAAGCGGGAAGGAGCCGAACAGCCAGCGCGTGCCTTCCGAAAACATCAGGATCAGCGCGAAGGTGGCGAGCACCTGGTCGAGGTGATCGCGGTCGTAGAGCCTGCGGATCACCACAAGCTCGACGATCGCCCCGGCGGCGGCGGCCGCGACGAGGCTGGCGATCAATCCGATCCAGAACGAGCCGGTCCACGCCGCCACGGTGGCGCAGGCGAATGCGCCGACCATGTAGAGCGAGCCGTGAGCGAGGTTGATCAGACCCATGACGCCGAAGATCAGCGTCAGCCCGGCAGCCATGAGAAACAACATGACGCCGAGCTGCAGGCCGTTGAGCAACTGCTCGAGAGCAAGTGCCAAAGTCACGGGCGGACCTTAGATCTTGCAGTCTTTGGCGTAGGCATCGCCGTGATCGGCAAAGATCTTCTCCACCGTCTTGTTGGTGATGACGCCGTTCTGCTTCACCACTTCCGTCAGGTAGATGTCCTGGATCGGATGCTGGTTGGTGTTGAACTTGAACTTTCCACGCGGGGACTGGATGTCGGCCTTGCGAAGCTCGGCGCCAAAGGCATCGGCGTTCTTGACGCTTGCCTTGGAAGCGGCCGACAGGATGAGCTGGGCTGCGTCATAGGCCTGGACGGCATAAATGGACGGCAGGCGGTTATATTCCTTCTGAAAATCCGCCAGGAACTTCTTGCTTGCGGCATTGTCGAAATCCGGGGCCCACTGGCCGGACGCCTTGGCGCCGACTGCCGCATCGCCGATTGCCGGCAGGACGTCCTGGCTGAAGGAGAAGCCCGGGCCCATGACCGGAATTTTGACGCCCGACTGGGCGAACTGCTTCATGAAGGCGATACCCATGCCGCCCGGCAGGAAGGTGAAGATGCCATCGGCGCCGGAAGCGCGCATCTGGGCGATTTCGGCGGCGTAATCGGTCTGGCCGACCTGCGTGTAGACTTCGGCGACGAGCTGGCCCTTGTAATAACGCTTGAAGCCGGTCAGCGAATCCTTGCCGGCCGGATAGTTCGGGGCGAGGATGAACATCTTCTTGTAGCCCTTGTTGGCATATTCGCCCATGGCTTCATGAAGGTTATCGTTCTGGTAGGCGGCGTTGAAATAGAGCTTGTTGCAATTGGCGCCGGCAAGCGCTGCCGGGGCGGCATTGGTCGAGACGTAGAACTTGCCCTGGGCCACCGCGCTCGGGGCAACCGCCATCAGCAGGTTCGACCAGACGATGCCGGTCAGGATGTCGACCTGATTGCTCTGGATCATCTTGTCGGCGATCTGAACGGCCAGTTCCGGCTTCTGCGCATCGTCCTCGGTGACGACGGTGATGTCCTTGTTGCCGGAATTCTTGATCGCCAGCATGAAGCCGTCACGCGTGTCGATGCCGAGACCGGCCCCACCGCCCGAAAGCGTGGTGATCATGCCGATCTTCAAAGGCTCGGCGAAAGCCATGCCGGCGGTGCTCATGCTCAGCGCCAAAGTGGCTGCAGCAAGCATTTTCTTCATGTGACGAACTCCCGTTTGTTGTTGTGTCGTTCCCGATGCCTTCGACGGACTTGGAGATCCGCCGGGTCTTCTTTGTCTTCCACATTTGCGTGGAAACTTCCACTCTGGTTATACGGCGAAATTCAACCGCTAATCACCATGGTTAAGCCGATGGCTTCTGCTTCAGGCGGAAGCGCTGGATCTTGCCGGACTCTGTCTTCGGCAGCGCATCGGTGAAGACGATCGAACGCGGATATTTGTAAGGGGCGATGACAGTCTTCACGTGATCCTGCAGGATCTTGACCATCGGTTCGCTCGCCTCCGTACCCTTGGTCAGCACCACATGTGCCTCGACGATGGTGCCGCGCGCTTCATCGGATACGCCGATCACGGCGCATTCGAGCACGGCCTCATGCTTTAGCAGCGCTGCTTCCACCTCCGGACCGGCGATGTTGTATCCGGCCGAGACGATCATGTCGTCGGAGCGGGCGGCGAAGTGGAAATAACCGTCCTCGTCCTCGACGAAACTGTCGCCGGTCAGGTTCCAGCCGTCCCTGACGTAATCCATCTGGCGGTCGTCGGCGAGGTAACGGCAACCGATCGGTCCCTTGACCGCGAGCCTGCCGATCGTGCCGCGCGGCACCTCGTTCATGTCGTCGTCGACGACGATCGCCTCGTAACCGGCAAGCGGCTTGCCGGTGCAGGCGGGTTTGGAATCGCCGAGCCGGTTCGAGATGAAGATATGCAGCATCTCCGTGGCGCCGATGCCGTCGAGGATCGGCTTGCCGGTCTTCGCTACCCATTCGTCGAAGACAGGCGCCGGCAGCGTCTCGCCGGCGGAAACCGCGATGCGCAGCGACGACAGGTCGGCACCGGCATCCATCGCCGCCAGCATGGCGCGATAGGCGGTCGGCGCGGTGAAGCTGATCGTCGCCTTGTAGGTCTCGATGATCTCGATCATCTTGGGCGGCGTCGCCTGCTCCAGAAGGGTCGCGGCAGCGCCGAAACGCAGCGGGAAGACCGCAAGGCCGCCGAGGCCGAAGGTGAAGGCGAGCGGCGGGGAACCGACGAACACGTCATCCGGCGTCACGTCCAGCACTTCCTTCGCGTAGGCATCGGCGATGATCAGGATATCGCGGTGGAAATGCATGGTCGCCTTCGGCACGCCGGTGGAACCGGACGTGAAGCCGAGCAGGGCGACGTCGTCGCGGCCGGTCTTCACCGCTTCGAAACGGACCGGCTTGTTGAGCGCCGCCCGATCGAGCTCGGCGTCATGGTTGGCGGTGCCGTCGAAGCCGATCACCTGTTTCAGGAACCGGCTTTCCTTGGCGCAGGCGACCAGTTCGTCCATCAGCCGCGTATCGCAGAGCGCGATCGAGATTTCCGCCTTGTCGATGATCTTGGCGAGTTCGCCGGAGCGCAGCATCGGCATCGTATTGACGACCACCGCGCCGGCCTTCGTCGCGGCCAGCCAGCAGGCGACCATGGCCGGGTTGTTGGCGGAACGGATCAGCACCCGGTTGCCGGGTTTCAGGCCGTAGTCCTCGGTCAGCGCCTGGGCGATGCGGTTCGTCCAGTCGGACAATTCCTTGTAGGTGCGGCGGCGGCCGTTGCCGATGAGCGCGGTGTTGTCGCCGAAGCCGCGCTCGACCATGCGGTCGGTGAGTTCGACGCCCGCATTCATCCATTCCGGATAATCGAAGCTATCAAGTCTGATTTCCGGCCACTGATCCGGCGGCGGAAGATTGTCGCGGGCAAACGTATCCAGATGGCCTGACGGTCCCAGCATATTTTCGTTCCCAAGCGTTTTTTATATAGCGGCTTTTTGCCTTTCGCCCAGAAAAGCACTGCTTTCCCTCGGTTGCAAGAGAGAAAGTTTAAGTTTGTAATAATTTTTCCTCCGACACTTTTTTGAAGCTCCGGCGGGCTTCCATGCCGGCTGATGCGGTGACAGTATGACGTTCGAAATCAGCCGTATCGAGGGGAAAGTGAAGATGCGTCATCGTATCAGCGACTGGGACAATGCCTATGCCAACGGCATCAACATTCCCCAGGGCGACCGCTGGCCGGCAGCATGGGTGGAGCCGGCACGACGCTATCGCGAGGCGCTCGCCACAGCCGGCCGCGCCAGGCTCGGCCTTTCCTACGGCGAGAAGCCGCGCAACCGCTTCGACCTTTTCCTGCCTGAAACCGATCCGGCCGGCCTCGTGGTTTTCGTCCATGGCGGCTTCTGGATCGGTCTCGACAACAGCTACTGGTCGCAGTTCGCCAAGGGTTCGGTAGAGCGCGGATATGCCGTCGCCATGCCGATGTACACGCTGGCCCCGGAAAACCGCATTGCAGGCATCACGCTGGAAATCGGCAAGGCAATCGAGGCTGCTGCAGAGGACGTGGCGGGACCGATCCGGCTGATCGGCCATTCGGCGGGCGGCCATCTGGTGACGCGGATGATCTCGGCCACCTCCCCGCTGCCGGAAGCGGTGCGCAGCCGCATCGTCAATACGGTTTCACTGTCCGGCGTGCATGACCTGCGGCCGATCATGAAGACGAAGATGAACGAAAAGCAGCGGGTCGACGCCGAGGAAGCGCAAGCGGAAAGCCCTGCCCTGCTGGAGCCGCTTGCCGGCGCTCGGGTGACCTGCTGGGTGGGGGCTGGCGAACGTGCCGAGTTCATCCGCCAGAACGCGCTGCTTGCGAGCATATGGAAGGGGCTGGGCGCCGAGACGGAGGCCGTCGAGGAGCCGGACAAGCATCACTTCACCATCCTCGATGGCATGGAGGATCCCGCCCATCCGCTGATGGATGCGCTGTTTTCCTAAAGCGAAGCCGCCGCGCGGGCGGCCTGGTCGTAATGGCCGGAGAGGGCGCGCAGGCGGGCCGCCATGGCCGACAGGGTTTCGCCCGAAACCTCGGTGGCCAGCACCGACTTGACCAGCAACTCCTCGCGCACCGCCGCATAACGCCTGCAGGCTTCGGCGCCCGCTTCCGTTACCATGACCAGCTTTTCCTTGCCGCGACGGCCGGACTTGATCAGTTTCAGCCGTTCGAGTTTCTTCAGCGCGTAGGTCACCACATGCGTGTCCTCGATGTTGAGGACCAGCGCGATATCGGCCAGCGTCTTTGCCTTGTTGCGGCTGTTGATATTGTGCAGCACGAGGATATCGATCGGCGAGAGATCCGGCACGCCGGCAGCCGACATGCACCGGACCATCCAGCGGCTGAATGCGTGGTTCAGCATGATCATGCCGAATTCGATCTCGGAGAGCGCCGGCAATGCGCCGCTCGCCAGGTGCCCGGAGGATACGATCGGGCCGAATTCACTCTTTTCCGATGCCATGATTTTTCCTCCCGGGACGAGTGCGCCGCAGGCGGATGCCTGCGGCGCCCCTCAAATCACATCTTCTTGTAGGCGTCCAGAATGGCGGCGCCATCAGCGCCGGCCTTCTTCGACCAATCCTCGGTCAGCTTGGCGCCGACATCGGCCAGACCCTTCTTGAGATCGGCGCTCGGTTCGAGAACCTTCATGCCGTTTTTCTTGAGGGTTTCCATGTAGGCGGCGGTCTTTTCGGCACCGAGCGCCCAGCCGCGGGTCTCTGCGGCAGCCGCCGCATCGGTGACGGCCTTCTGGACAGCCGGGTCGAGCGCTGCGAAGGCGGCCTTGTTGACGAAGATGACGTTCTTCGGGATCCAGGCCTGGGTGTCGTAATAGTGGGTGAGCGATTCCCAGATCTTGCTGTCGACGCCGGTGGCGCTCGAGGTCATCAGGCCATCGATGACGCCGGTTGCCAGCGCCTGCGGCAGTTCGGCCGCCTGGACCGTGACCGGCTGGGCACCGACGAGATCGGCGATGCGCGACGTGCCGACGTTGTAGGCGCGCCATTTCAGGCCCTTGAGATCCGCCGTGCTGTTGACGTCCTTCTTGGTGAAGATGCCCTGCGGCGGCCACGGAGTCGCATAGAGGAGCTTGAGACCCTGGGCGTCGAGCGCCTTTTCGATTGCAGGCTTGGAGGCGGCATAGAGCTTCTTCGATGCGTCGAAGCTGGTCGCCAGGAACGGCACGACGTCGATGCCGAAGACCGGGTTTTCATTTTCGTGCAGCGAGATCAGCACTTCGCCGGCCTGTGCCTGTCCGGTCTGGACGGCGCGCTTGATGTCCGGCGCCTTGAAGAGCGAAGCGTTGGGATGGATGGTGATCTTGAGAGCGCCCTTGCTGGCGGCATCCACGTCCGAGGCAAACTGGCTCAGGTTCTGGACATGATAATTGGCCGGCGGATAGGCCGACGGAAGGACCCAGGCGGTCTGGGCGAAGGCCGCGCCGCTGGCGGCGAGCAGCGCTGCGCCCGCAAGGCCGGTGCGCACGAGATTGGAAAGCAAGCTTTTCATATCAGTCCCCTTTTTTGTCACTGTGGTTAGCCCGGGAATGCCATTTTCGGCAGAACCATCACGATTTCCGGGAAGACCGTGATGATGGCGACAGTCGCCACAAGCAGGAAGAAGAATGGCAGCGAGGCGCGGGCAACGGTCAGGCTGTCGCGGCCGCTCATCGTCTGCAGCACGAAGAGGTTGAAGCCCACCGGCGGCGAGACTTCCGCCATCTCGACGATCAGCACCAGGAAGATGCCGAACCAGACAAGGTCGAAACCGGCCTGCTGGACCATCGGCAACACCACGATCGTGGTCAGCACGATCATCGACAGCCCGTCGAGCGCTGCCCCGAGCAGGATATACATCACCGTCAGCACCGCGATAAGCGCATAGGGGCTGAGATTGAAGCTGTCGACCCAGGCGGCGAGCGCGTTCGGAATACCGGTATAACCCATGGCAATCGACATGAAGCCGGCGCCTGTCAGGATCAGCATGATCATGCAGGTGAGCCGGGTCGCCCCCATGACGCTGTCCCAGAAGGCTTTTATCGTCAGCGTGCGTGACCAGGCCGCGATGGCGAGCGAACCGAGCACGCCCCAGGCCGCGCATTCCGTCGCCGTCGCCCAGCCGAGGATTAGGGTCGCGAAGACGAGCACGATGAGCAGCGTGACGGGAATGAGGTTGGCCGATTCCTTGAGCTTCTCCATGAAGCTCATCTTCGGCGGTGCGGGCGGCTGCTTGTCCGGGTTCAGAAGCGACCAGACGATGATGTAGCCGGAATAAAGCACCATGACGATGATGCTCGGCAGGAAGCCGGCGAGGAAGATCTGGATGATCGAGACATTCGCCGCGACGGCATAAACGACCATGGTGATCGACGGCGGGATAAGGATGCCGAGCGTGCCGGCGCCGGCGAGAGAACCGAGGCTGACCATCTCGTCGTAACCGCGCTTCTTCAATTCCGGCAGGGCGATCTTGGCGATCATGGCGGTGGTGGCGGCCGACGAACCCGAGATCGAGCCGAACAGGCCGCAGCCGAGCACGTTGACATGCATGAGGCGGCCGGGCAGCCAGCCGAGCCAGGGAGCCAGGCCGCGGAACATCTCTTCCGAAAGCCGGGTCCTGAACAGGATTTCTCCCATCCAGACGAACAGAGGCAGGGCCGCGAGCGACCAGGATGCGCCGCCGCTCCAGGAATTGGTGGCAAGCACGGCGCCGATGGGGATGCCCGGAACGAAGAGCATGGCGATAAAGCCGCAGATCAGCAACGAGATGCCGATCCATACCCCGCCGGCCAGCAGCGCCAGAAGGGCGACAAGAACGACGCCGGCGATTTCAACGAGTTCGATCGTGCTCATGGATCACGCTCCGCTCTGCATGGCGCGCTCGATGACTTCCTCGGCCGTTTGCGGCTCCGGTTTCTCATAGCGCGGCGAGCCGCCGAAAAGGACATGGAGGAGTTCGTCGACGAAGGCGATCGCGAGGATGATCAGGCCGCCGCAGAAGCCGAGTTGCGGGATCCACAAGGGCACCGCGATGACGCCCTGCGACAGGTCGTTGAACTGCCAGGAGGTCTTCGTCATATCATAGGCGAACCAGGCGAAATAAACCGCGGCGGCAGTGCCCGTGGCCAAGGCAACAATTTCGATGACCTGCCGCAGACGACCCTTGAAACGCTCGATCAGCAATCCGACACGGATCATCTCTCCGGAGCGGAACGTGTGGGCGAGGCCGAGGAAGGCGCTTGCGGCCATGCACCAGGAGGCGAAGTCGTCACCGGACGGCACGTCGATATCGAGCGGGCGCCCGGCCGAGAGCCCCAGCATGATCAGGAAAATGGCGACGAGAAAAAGCCCGGCGAGATAACCGGAAAACAGATAAAGTCCATCCAGCACCTTCCGGAGCCAATCCGGGAATATGCTGTGGCGGGGATCAACGGAGGACATGGATGGCCCTCCCGTTACAGGATCTCGAAAACGGCATGGTCGGCTCCCCTCGGTTGCCGGTTATCCGGGTGGAGCTCTTGGCGGCTTCCTGCCCGTTCAGCAAGCATGATGCTTCAATGTGCATTTTCCTGTCAACTAATCATTGACGTTTTATCGACGAAATGTTTTCGTTAGTGCACGCAATTTGATTTGAGGGGCGGAACATGACCGAGGCTAAGTGGGATTTCTGGATCGATCGCGGCGGCACGTTCACCGACATCGTCGGCCGAAAGCCGGACGGATCGCTCGTCGCCCATAAGGTCTTGTCCGAAAATCCGGAAGCCTATCGCGACGCCGCCGTGCAGGGGATCCGCGAGCTTCTCGGCGTGCCCGCCGGCGCCGCCATCCCCGCCGATGCGATCGGCGCTGTGAAGATGGGTACGACGGTCGCCACCAATGCGCTGCTGGAGCGCAAGGGCGAGCGCACGCTGCTCGTGACGACCCGCGGCTTCCGGGACGCGCTGGCGATCGGCTATCAGGCCCGCGCCGACATTTTTGCCAAGAAGATCATCAAGCCGGAGCTGCTCTACAAGCACGTGGTCGAGGTGGACGAACGGGTCCGCGCCGACGGCACGATCGAGGCGGCACCGGACGAAAAGACGATCCGCGGCCAGTTGCAGGAGCAGTATGACGCGGGCTTCCGCGCCGTCGCGATCGTCCTGATGCATGCCTATCGCTTCCCGGCGCATGAGCAGCTGATTTCGAATATCGCACGCGACATCGGCTTTACCCAGGTTTCCGTCAGCCATGAGGTCTCGCCGCTGATCAAGCTGGTCGGTCGCGGCGACACGACTGTGGTCGACGCCTATCTGTCGCCAATCCTGCGCCGCTACGTGGAGCAGGTTGCCGGCGAGCTCGGAACCGGGCTCGACGTCGCCGACAGCCAAGGCGCGCAGCTGATGTTCATGCAGTCCTCGGGCGGATTGACTGCGGCACGGCTGTTCCAGGGCAAGGATGCGATCCTCTCGGGGCCTGCCGGCGGCGTGGTCGGGGCGGTCGAGACTTCGCGGTTGGCGGGCTTCAACCGGATGATCGGCTTCGATATGGGCGGCACGTCGACCGACGTTTCCCATTATGACGGCGAGCTGGAACGCTCGTTCGAAACCGAAGTGGCGGGCGTTCGCATGCGCGCGCCGATGATGTCGATCCACACAGTCGCTGCCGGCGGCGGTTCGATCCTGCATTTCGAGAATGGCCGTTTTCGTGTCGGCCCGGATTCGGCTGGCGCCAATCCCGGTCCGAAGGCCTATCGCCGTGGCGGACCGCTGACCGTGACCGACGCCAACGTCATGCTCGGCAAGCTCTCGCCAAAACTGTTTCCCGCGATCTTCGGCCCCAACCGCGACCAGCCGCTCGATGCGGATGCCGTGCGCGCCGCATTCGAGGACATGGCCAAGGCGATCGGCGACGGCCGTTCGCCGGAAGAAGTGGCTGACGGCTTCCTGGCGATCGCCGTCGAGAACATGGCGAATGCGGTCAAGAAGATCAGCGTCCAGCGCGGCTACGACGTCACCCATTACGTGCTGACCTGCTTCGGCGGCGCCGGCGGCCAGCATGCCTGCCTGACGGCCGACGCACTCGGCATCTCGACGGTCATGATCCATCCGTTCTCGGGCATCCTTTCCGCCTACGGCATGGGCCTTGCCGACATCCGCGCCAGCCGCCAGCGCACGGTATCGCAAGAGCTTGCGGCCGCGCTGGGAACTCTTCAACCGATCCGTGACGATCTGACTGCCAGCGTGCTGGAAGAAATGGCGTCGCAGGGCGTGACCGCATCCGGAACCGAGGTGCTGCACCGCGCTCATCTGCGCTATCAGGGCACCGACACCACCCTGCCTGTAACTCTCGCCAATGCGGCAGAGATGACGCTTGCCTTCGAGACGGCACACACGAAGCAGTTCGGCTTCATCTTCGAAAACCGCGAGATCATTTTCGAGGCCTATGAGGTCGAGGCGATCGGGGGCGGTGCCGATTCCGACGAACCTGAATTCGAATTGGACAATAGCGCGCCAAAGGCCGCCGAACAGACAAAATTCTTCTCCGGCGGAGCTTGGCGGGAGGCGCCGGTCTACCGCCGCGCCGACATCAAGCCGGGCTCGCGTGCCAACGGTCCGTGCCTGATCGTCGAACCGCACCAGACGATCGTCGTCGAAGACGGCTGGGCTTTCGAGATCACCGGGTTGAACCACGTTGTTCTGAAGCGCGTTGCGGAACTCTCCCGCGCCAAGCCCATCGGCACGCAGGCCGATCCGGTGCTGCTCGAAGTGTTCAACAACCTCTTCATGTCGATCGCCGAACAGATGGGCGTGACGCTGCAGAACACCGCGTCTTCGGTCAATATCAAGGAACGGCTGGATTTCTCCTGCGCCGTCTTCGATGCGGACGGCGCGCTGGTGGCCAATGCTCCGCATATGCCGGTGCATCTCGGCTCGATGGACCGGTCGGTCGAAAGCGTCATCGCTCAGAACCAGGGCAGGATCCGCCCCGGCGACGTGTTCGCGCTGAACGCCCCCTATAACGGCGGCACGCACCTACCGGATATCACCGTCGTCACGCCGGTCTTCGATGCCGAGGGCCGGAACATCCTGTTTTACGTCGCCTCGCGCGGCCATCATGCCGATGTCGGCGGTACGGCGCCGGGTTCGATGACACCGCTTGCGACCACCGTCGATGAAGAGGGCGTGCTGTTCGACAACGTGCTGCTCGTCGATCGCGGCCGGTTCGACGAGGCCGGCATCACCGATCTCCTCTCCAACCATCCCTACCCTGCCCGCAACGTCGCCCAGAACGTCGCCGACCTGCGCGCCCAAATCGCCGCCAATGAAAAGGGCGTGCACGAGATGCGCAAGATGATCACGCAGTTCGGGCTGGACGTGGTCCAGGCCTATATGGGCCATGTGCAGGACAATGCGGAAGAGAGTGTCCGCCGGGTCCTCGAGAAGCTCGGAAATTCCGAATTCTCCTATCCGACCGACCAGGGCAGCGTGATCAATGTGAAAATCACCGTCGACAAGGCCAAGCGCGAGGCGACCGTCGATTTCACCGGAACGAGCCCGCAAAAGAAGAATAACTTCAACGCGCCGGAACCGGTCACCCGGGCCGCGGTGCTTTATGTCTTCCGAGTCATGGTCGAAAGCTCCATTCCGATGAACGCGGGGTGCCTGCGGCCGATCCGCATCATCGTCCCGGAAGGATCGATGCTGAAGCCGCAATATCCGGCGGCGGTCGTCGCCGGCAATGTCGAGACCAGCCAGCATGTGACCAATGCGCTGTTCGGCGCGCTCGGCGCCATGGCGGCAAGCCAGGGTTCGATGAACAACCTCACCTTCGGCAATGCGACCTACCAGTATTACGAGACGCTGTGCTCCGGCTCGCCGGCCGGCGTGTTCAACGACGGGACCGGTTTCGAAGGCACGGATGCGGTGCATGTGCACATGACCAATTCCCGCCTCACCGATCCGGAAATCCTGGAAACCCGTTATCCGGTGCTGCTCGAAGATTTTCACATCCGCGACAATTCCGGCGGCAGGGGCATGTTCTCGGCCGGCAACGGCACGAAGCGCACCATCCGTTTCCTCGAGAAGATGGATTGCGCCATCCTTTCCTCGCACCGGACGATCAAGCCGCACGGGCTTGCCGGCGGCGAAACCGGCGAGCTCGGCAAGACGACGGTGCGGCGCCTCGACGGCACGCTCGAAGAGCTTGGCGGCTGCGCCCAGACGGTGATCGAGGCGGGCGAGGCGGTGACCGTTCAGACACCGACCGCCGGAGGCTATGGCAAAGCGGACTGATCTGCCGTAACCGAGAGGCATGACAAAGCAGATCGCGATCATCGGTGGCGGCCCGGCAGGGCTGATGGCGGCGGAGGTTCTCTCCGCTGCCGGCCATGCCGTGACCGTCTACGAGGCGATGCCGACCTTCGGGCGGAAATTCCTGCTCGCCGGAAAGTCCGGGCTGAACATCACCCATTCGGAAGATTTTTCAAAGTTCGCGGAGCGATTCGGAAACGCCTCCGCGCGCCTGCGCCCTGCCCTCGATGCATTCACGCCGGACGACGTGCGGGCATGGGCAGCGGGTCTCGGCACGGAAACCTTCGTCGGGACCTCCGGTCGCGTGTTTCCGAAAGCCATGAAGGCCTCGCCGCTCTTGCGCGCTTGGCTGCGGCGGCTGGAGGCGCAGGGCGTGGCGCTCAGGACGCGGCATCGCTGGGTGGGGTTTGCCGAAAACGGGTACCGGTTCGAAACGCCGGAAGGGCCGGTTACCGTCCGGCCCGATGCAGCTCTTGTGGCACTGGGCGGCGCCAGCTGGCCGCGGCTCGGCTCGGATGCCGCCTGGGTGCCGTGGCTGAGCGCCAAGGGCGTTGATATCGCTGGCCTGCAGCCGGCCAATTGCGGTTTCGATGTCGCCTGGAGCGAGGCATTTCGCGACCGTTTCGCCGGTGAGCCGCTGAAATCTGTTTCGACCACTTCCGACGCCGGCACGTTCCAGGGCGAATTCGTGGTCTCGAAACACGGGATCGAGGGCAGCCTGGTCTATGCCCATTCGGCAGCGCTTCGCGACCGGCTTTTCTCGCAAGGCCAAGCGGCATTGACCGTCGATCTCGCGCCCGGCCGCACGCTGGAGCGACTTGGCCGCGACCTTGCCCGGCAGGATGCCAAGGCGAGTTTCTCCAACCGCCTGCGCAAGGGAGCAGCGCTGGAGGGCGTGAAGGCTGCGCTACTTCGGGAACTTGTTCCGGACGCCAACCGCGTGTCCCCTGAGAAACTGGCGCGCCTGATCAAGTCTCTGCAGATCCCGGTTCTCCGTCCCCGGCCGATTTCAGAAGCGATCTCGTCCGCCGGCGGCATCGCCTGGAGCGATCTCGGTGAAAACTACATGCTGAAGCCGCTTCCCGGCCTGTTCGCCGCCGGGGAAATGCTCGATTGGGAAGCGCCGACCGGCGGCTACCTGCTGACCGCCTGCCTCGCGACGGGCCGCTCCGCGGCAAACGGCCTCAAGGCGTGGCTTGGCGCGCAATAGGACTCGCTTCGGCGCTCGATTTGCGATTTCTTTCCTAGTTATCCGACATTGTCCTGGATCAACGCCTCGAGGCGTGATTCGCGCAGATTTACGCGGAGGAAAGGACCTCCATGACCAGGGAAAGACGACGACGCATCATCCGCAGGCGGCGGACCGTGACGGGTCTTGCGCTCGTTGCCGCGATTTCCTTCGTGGCGGGCATGACGGATGCGGTGGGGCTGCTGCTCTCGGGCGACTTCGTGTCCTTCATGACCGGCAACACGACCCGCGCGGCCATCTCCTTCGCCGACGGCGACTATAGCCATGCGATCATCCTCTTCATCGCGCTCTGGGTCTTCATCCTCGGCAACGCGCTCGGCATCGTGCTTGCCTATACGGTTTCGGCGCGCCGCACCTTCGTCGTGCTGTCAGGCGTTTCGCTCCTGCTGGCCGCAGCTTCCATCGTTCCCACGGCCGGTTATCCGAGGCTTCAATTCTATCTGATCGTGCTGTCGATGGGCATGATCAACGCGACGGTCGAGCATATCGAAGGGCTGCCGATCGGCCTCACCTATGTGACCGGCGCGCTTTCCCGCTTCGGCCGGGGCATCGGCCGCTGGCTAATCGGCGACCGCAACCCGACCGGCTGGCTGATCCAGACGGTGCCCTGGACCGGAATGGCATGCGGTGCCGTGACCGGCGCTTTTTTGACGAAATATGCTGGCAGCCATGCGCTCTGGATTGTTTCGGTTCTGGCCCTTGCGGTGGCATTGGCGACGGCGCTTCTGCCGCGCCCGCTGCACCTGCATTTCCAGCAGCCGATCGTCTCCGCCCGCCGCCGCGCCTGATCGTTCCGAAAGTTTTTAATGTTCCTGCTTTCCAAGCTCTTCTGGGTGTTTGTCCAGCCTCTCTCGATTGCCTTCCTGCTCGCGGCTCTCGCCACATTTCTGGTCTTCGTTGGCTGGCGCAGGCTCGGCGGGGTAGCCGCATTCCTAACCGGGTTGGTGCTGTTCCTGACGCTTTTTACCACGACGGGCACGGTGGCGCTGCAGGTGCTGGAAGATCGCTTTCCGAAGCCTACCCAGGATCCACCGGCGGTTTCCTGCATGATCGTGCTCGGCGGCGTGCTGGAAAACGAGGTGACGACGGTGCGCGGCGGCATCGAGCTCAACCAGGCGGCCGACCGGTTCGTGGAGGCTCTGCGGCTCGCCCGCAATCATCCGCAAGCACGCATTCTGATTTCTGGCGGCGACGGTTCGATCAGCGGCGCCTATGAAGGCGAGGCGCAGGCTTCGGAACGGTTCTTCTCCGCCTTCGGCATCCCGGCCGATCGGCTGGTGAAGGAAAACGCGTCCCGCACGACCTATGAGAATACGGTGAATGCGGCCGGGCTTCTCAAGGCTCAGGGGCTCGATAACTGCCTGCTGATCACGTCGGCCTTCCACATGCCGCGCTCGATGGGCCTGTTCCGGGCGGCCGGTATCACGGTCACGCCGTGGCCGGTCGACTACCGCACCAGCGGCATCGTCCGCCCGTCGCTGGATTTCACCCAGCCGGCGCTGAATGCGCAGCTGGCGACGACCGCGGCGCGGGAGTGGATGAGCCTGACCGCCTATTACCTCACGGGGCGGATCGCCAGGATCTTTCCGGGATGAGCCATCTCCGGGCCGTTCTATTTCTTCGACAGGATATTGAAATCAAGGCCGCGCACCCGAACTCGCATTTCGCAGGGCGCGGCGTCGTTTCGACCGCAGAAGCGGGGATGCATCGTCAATTCAAAGACCATGTTGCCGAAATACTGAACGAAATCGTATTTATAAAGCTGGGCGGTGGCGACCATCACGTAGCCGCCTTCCTTGATCTGGACATAAAAATTGTAGCGGCAGCCTTCACTGGCGCAGCGCGGTCCCTTGACCCCGTCGCAGGTGACCTCGGATTGGTTGGAAACGAGGTCAATCATGCCGTCATTGTTGATATCGAAGCGCTTGATGAAGGCCGGTCCGAAATCGACGATCTTGCATTCCTTGCGGAAGTAATCCCTCTCGTAGATTTCCGGATCGCTGAAACGCTGCGGCTGCTGAGCAAAAGCAAGTGTTGGCGCAAACGCCAGGACGAGCGTCTGCACGACGATGATCAAGAGCTTTTTCACAGGCCGACCTCTGCAAATTCATCTGTTCACGGCACGCGCGGAAGGGTGACGCACGCAACGATCGGCGGTTATGCTAACGGCCTGCACTTGCGCGACGCTGGATCACAAGGTCTGACATGTCACTGCTGATGATCCTCGACTACGCCGGCATCGCACTTTTTGCCGCGACCGGCGCGCTGGCGGCTTCGCGAAAACAACTCGACCTCGTCGGCTTCCTGTTTTTCGCGGCGGTCACCGGGCTCGGCGGCGGCACGCTCAGAGACATCATCCTCGGACGAATGCCGGTCTTCTGGGTGCTCGATCCGACCTATATCCTGATCTGCGTGATTGCCGGTGCTTTCGTCTTCTGCACGGCGCATCGGGTGGAATGGCGCTATCGCCTGCTGATCTGGTTCGATGCGGTAGGGCTCGCCGCCTATAGCGTGCTCGGCGCGGCAAAAGGGCTTGCCGCCACCGGATCACCGACGATCGCAATCGTCACCGGGGCGCTGACGGCTGCCTTCGGGGGCATCCTGCGCGATCTTCTCGCCAACGAACCCTCGGTGCTGCTGAGGCCGGAAATCTACATCACTGCCGCGCTGGCAGGCGCCTGCGGGTTTACCGCGGCAAATGCGCTCGGCTTGCCGCTCTACGCGAGTTCGGGCCTCGGCGCGGCGCTGGCCTTCGGCCTTCGCGGCGGCGCGATCCACTACGGATGGACATTGCCGCGCTACAGGCCACGGCCCGGCCGGGAGCAAGACGAGGCTATGAGGGGAAACAAAGGGAAAGAGTAGAAGCGTCAGCTTTTCTTTTCGCGCAGGCGGATGATCACATCCACATGGGCGATTTCCATGCCTTCCGGCGCTTCCGGCAGATTGTCGATCTGCAGGTTGCTGACCGGAATGTCGAGCACCTCGTTGCGACCCTCGACGAAGAAGTGGTGATGGTCGGAAATGTTGGTGTCGAAATAGGTCCTGGCGCTTTCGACCGCCAGCACCCGGATAAGGCCGGCCTCGGTGAACTGGTGCAGCGTGTTGTAGACGGTCGCGAGCGAAACCGGGACACCGGCAAAGGTGGCTTCCTCGTGCAGTTCCTCGACGGTCAGGTGGCGGTCACCCTTGGCGAACAGCAGGTCGGCAAGCGCAACGCGCTGCCTCGTCGGACGCAGGCCGCAATGGCGCAGTCTCGTCTCGATGTCCGTCATGGCTTCTGCCATATTGCCCGTCAGCTCCTGCCGTTTCACGCCCATATAAGGTATCTTGACTTTCGGATATAACTTTTACGGCGGGGACTTTCAACAGTTTCCGCAGGATACCTGACGCGAGAGCGCCAAAAACGCGCAATTTCGCTACAAGCCTCTGGTTTGCGCCTGTAGCTTCCTATATGCGGACCAGAACAAACGCATGTTCCAGTGGCTCGGCTGCCATCCCCAGGCGGAGCGCAAGTTCATCGTTACGCTTCAATTCCGACCGATCTTGCACTAAAGCTGCTGAAACAAAAGGTCTAAGGTTCAACGGGGGGAACGGAAATTTATGGCACCCAGGCAGTCCAGCTTCTCTTACGAAGAACTTCTCTCTTGCGCCCATGGCGAGCTGTTCGGACCCGGCAATGCGCAGCTTCCGCTGCCGCCGATGCTGATGGTCCACCGCATCACCGACATTTCGGAAACAGGCGGGGCCTTCGACAAGGGTTATCTTCGCGCCGAATACGACGTTAAGCCCGACGACTGGTATTTTCCCTGTCATTTCGAAGGCAATCCCATCATGCCGGGCTGCCTTGGCCTTGACGGCATGTGGCAATTGACCGGGTTTTTCCTCGGTTGGCTCGGCGAGCCCGGACGCGGCATGGCGTTGTCGACCGGCGAAGTGAAGTTCAAGGGCATGATCCGTCCGGACACCAAGCTGCTCGAGTATGGCATCGACTTCAAGCGCGTCATGCGCGGTCGTCTGGTGCTTGGCACCGCAGATGGCTGGCTCAAGGCGGACGGCGAAACCATTTACCAGGCAACAGACCTTCGTGTAGGCCTGTCGAAGGAAAAGGCCGCCTGATCCTGCTTCGCGGCCAAAGAAGAACAAGCAGAAAAGGTTTTGATGAGATGAGACGGGTAGTTGTAACGGGTCTCGGTATCGTATCCTCGATCGGGAGCGACGCCGCCGAAGTCACAGAGTCCTTGCGTCAGGCAAAGTCCGGCATTTCCTTCTCTCCCGATTTCGCCGAGCACGGCTTCAAGTGCCAGGTCTGGGGTCGGCCGACGCTCGATCCGACGGAATTGGTGGACCGCCGCGCCATGCGCTTCCTCAGCCAGGGCGGCGCCTGGAACCATGTCGCCATGAAACAGGCGATCGCCGATTCCGGCCTTGAAGACAAGGACATCGGCGAGAACGAACGCACCGGTATCATCATGGGCTCGGGCGGCCCCTCCACTCGCACGCTGATCGAAGCCGCCGAGATCACCATCAAGAACAACAGCCCGAAGCGGATTGGCCCGTTCGCCGTGCCGAAGGCGATGTCGTCCACAGCATCCGCGACGCTTGCCACCTGGTTCAAGATCCACGGCGTCAACTACTCGATCTCGTCCGCCTGCTCGACATCGGCGCATTGCATCGGCAATGCGGCGGAGATGATCCAGTGGGGCAAGCAGGACGTGATGTTCGCCGGGGGCCATGAGGACCTCGACTGGACCATGTCGAACCTGTTCGACGCCATGGGCGCCATGTCCACCAAGTACAACAACGACCCCGACAGGGCCTCGCGCGCCTATGACGTCGACCGCGACGGTTTCGTCATCGCCGGCGGTGCCGGCGTGCTGGTTCTCGAAGAACTCGAGCATGCGAAAGCTCGCGGTGCCAAGATCTACGCGGAAATCGTCGGTTACGGCGCGACGTCGGATGGCTACGACATGGTTGCCCCGTCGGGCGAAGGCGCGATGCGCTGCATGCGCCAGGCGCTGGCGACCGTGAAGGGCGATGTCGACTACATCAACACCCACGGCACCTCGACCCCGGTCGGGGACTCGAAGGAGATCGGCGCGATCCGCCAGGTCTTCGGGGACAAGATCCCGCATATCCAGTCGACCAAGTCGCTGACCGGCCATTCGCTCGGCGGCGCGGGCGTGCAGGAATCGATTTACGGCCTTCTGATGATGCAGGAACGCTTCATCGGCGAAAGCGCCCATATCGAAAACCTGGACCCGGAATTTGAAGGCGTTCCGATCGTGCGCAAGCGGATCGACGACGCCAAGATCGACACGGTTCTTTCCAATTCCTTCGGGTTCGGCGGCACCAATGCCACGCTCGTCTTCCAGCGCTTTAATGGGTAATTCCATGACCGAAATCATGCAGGGTAAACGCGGCCTGATCATGGGGGTCGCCAACAATCACTCTATTGCCTGGGGGATTTCGAAAGCTGTCGCCGCGCAGGGCGCGGAACTCGCCTTCACCTACCAGGGCGACGCGCTCGGCAAGCGGGTAAAGCCGCTCGCAGCCGAGGTCAATTCGGATTTCGTCGTGCCCTGCGATGTCGAGGATATCGCCTCGGTGGACGCGACCTTCGCGGCGATCAAGGAACGCTGGGGCAAGCTCGACTTCCTGGTGCACGCCATCGGCTTTTCCGACAAGAACGAGCTGAAAGGCCTCTACGCCGACACGACGCGCGAGAATTTCAGCCGCACCATGGTGATCTCCTGCTTCTCCTTCACGGAAATCGCCAAACGGGCGGCGGACCTGATGATCGACGGCGGCGCGATCCTGACGCTGACCTATGGCGGCTCGATGCGGGTCATCCCGAACTACAACGTCATGGGCGTTGCCAAGGCGGCGCTGGAAAGCTCGGTACGCTATCTCGCTGCCGATTACGGCCCGCGCGATATCCGCGTCAACGCGATCTCGGCAGGCCCCGTGCGCACGCTTGCCGGCGCCGGCATTTCCGACGCGCGTGCGATCTATTCCTGGAACCAGAAGAACGCGCCGTTGCGCCGCACCGCGACCATCGAGGACATCGGCGGCTCGGCCCTCTACCTGCTCTCGGACCTCTCCCGCGGCGTCACCGGGGAAATCCACTACGTGGACGCCGGCTACAACATCACCTCGCTGCCGAGCCTCGACCGGCTGCGGAACGCTGATTCGGAATAAAACAAGATGCGCATAATAATGCGTATCTTGATCCCTCATCTCGGCCGCGCTATGTTCTTCGCATAGCAAAGGTGTGCCCGTGGAGCGGAACAGTCACAAGATCATCGCGAGGTTGAAACGCGACGGTTACGAGCTCGTCTCCATCAAAGGCTCACACCACAAGCTCCGCAGGGGTGCGCAAACCATCATCGTTCCGCACCCGAAGAAAGACCTGCCTGTTGGGACCGCCCTTGCGATTGCCAAGCAGGCAGGATGGGTTGAGGTAGACCGATGAAATACTTCATTGCGCTCGTGCATAAAGACAGCGACAGCGCTTTCGGCATCAGCTTCCCCGACCTGCCGTCGGTTTTTTCTGCAGCAGATATCGAGGACGACCTGACTGCAAATGCGATCGAAGCGCTTCGGCTCTGGGCGGAAGATGACGCACTGCCGGCTCCCTCCTCCTATGAAGAACTAATGTCCCATAGCGAGATTCGCGCAGAACTCTCCAAGGGCGCGTTCCTGGCGCGTATTCCCTTCATCGAGGATGATACGCGCGTCGTCCGCGCCAACGTGACTTTCGAAAAAGGCATGCTCGACGCGATCGACGCCGTCGCAAAAGAGCGCGGGCTGACGCGCTCAGCCTTCCTGGCCAGCGCCGCTCGCAAGGATATCGAGGCGGCTTAGGACTGCCTTACTTCTTCGCCCATAGAACCTTAAAGCGGGCGTTGCGGCAAGTCTCGCCGCTTTGGCGGAAACCTTCGGCCAGGACCGGCTCATAGGTCAGGCCGCGATTGGCGACCAGCATCAGGCGACCGCCGTTCTTGAGTGCCGCAGCGGCGGTGCGGATCATCGTCTTGCCGAGTTCCGGATCCGTCGCCTGCGTCTCGTGGAACGGCGGGTTCATGATGACGAGGTCGTATTTTTCCTTCGGTGGCTCGGCGCCGAGATCCTGCCAGTAGAAACGGGCGTTGAGATCCGGGCAGTTACGCGCGAGATTGCGCTTAGCAAATTCCAGTGCCTGATAATCGGCTTCGAAAAGATCGATGCGGTTCACGCGCTTCGACTTTTCGGCCAGCATCACCGAGAGATAACCCCAGCCGGCGCCGAAGTCGGCGGCGTTGCCGTCGAAATCGGTCGGCAGACGGCCTGCGAGCAGTTCGGAGCCTGCATCCACACGCTCGTGGGAGAACATGCCGGGCGCTGCCTCGAACCGTGCGTCGATCACCACGGTCGACTTCTTCAACGCCTTGATCGCCGCATCGGCATTGGCGGGCCTGGCGAACCATATCGCGACGCCGTGATATTTCGGAGTGTAGTCGAGTTCGATGCCGAGCTTCAGGAGCGTGTTGCGGAGCGGCTGGATGCCGTCTTCCTTACCGCCGGCCACGATGATGACGCCACCCGTTCTGACGCGCTCCAGAGCCTCGGCAACGCGGTTCTCGTTCTCGCCGCGATGCTTGCCGCAGAGCACCAGCCCCACGTCGTAGCTATCGCCCTCGGCCTCGGGAAACGCGCCTTCGCGCAAGCCTCGGAACAACGGTCGGAACGGCTGCACCGCTGTGACCTCGGCCGCGAACCCTTCGGGCATGGCATTGCCTGCCTCGGCGCCCAGGAAGAGCACACGCTCGCCTTCGCCGGGCATCGGAACAGCCTCGGTGTCGAAGGGGTGGAACAGGGTTTTCAGGGCGTCTCGGCTCATGGCTAGTCTCGTCGGTTCGTCTCGTGACAGCAGATAAACAAAAGGCGCGGAAGAGCTTCCGCGCCTCGATGTCTCGGAAGGAAGAAGGCCTTATTCGGCGGCTTCGCCTTCGGCCTTCTTGACTTCCTGGCCGGTGGCCTGGTCGACGACCTTCATCGACAGGCGAACCTTGCCGCGCTCGTCGAAGCCCATCAGCTTGACCCAGACCTTGTCGCCTTCCTTGACGACGTCCTGGGTCTTGGCAACACGCTCGGAGGCGAGCTGCGAGATGTGCACGAGGCCGTCGCGGGCGCCGAAGAAGTTCACGAAAGCGCCGAAGTCGGCGGTCTTGACGACCGTGCCTTCGTAGATAGCGCCAACTTCCGGCTCGGCAACGATCGAGTGGATCCACTTGCGGGCCGCTTCGATTTCCTTGCCGGAAGACGAAGCGATCTTGACGGTGCCGTCGTCTTCGATGTTGATCTTGGCGCCGGTCTTTTCGACGATTTCGCGGATGACCTTGCCGCCCGAACCGATGACTTCACGGATCTTGTCGACCGGGATGTTCATCACTTCGATGCGCGGTGCGAATTCGCCCAGCTGGCCACGGCTTTCGGAAAGAGCGTTGGCCATCTCGCCGAGGATGTGCTTGCGGCCGCCCTGTGCCTGGCCGAGTGCGACCTTCATGATCTCTTCGGTGATACCGGCGATCTTGATGTCCATCTGCAGCGAGGTGATGCCGTCGGCAGTACCCGCGACCTTGAAGTCCATGTCGCCGAGGTGGTCTTCGTCGCCGAGGATGTCGGATAGAACCGCGAAACGTTCACCTTCGAGGATGAGGCCCATGGCGATGCCGGCAACCGGCTTGGCCAGCGGTACGCCGGCGTCCATCAGTGCGAGCGAGGTGCCGCAGACGGTCGCCATCGAAGACGAGCCGTTAGACTCGGTGATCTCGGAGACGACGCGCAGCGTGTAGGGGAACTGCTCGACAGTCGGCAGCATCGGACGGATGGCGCGCCATGCGAGCTTGCCATGGCCGATTTCGCGGCGGCCCGGGGAGCCCATGCGGCCGGTTTCACCAACCGAGTAGGGAGGGAAGTTGTAATGGAGCAGGAAGCGCTCCTTATACATGCCGGTCAGGCTGTCGACGTACTGCTCATCTTCGCCGGTGCCGAGCGTGGCGACAACGATCGCCTGGGTCTCGCCGCGGGTGAAGAGGGCAGAGCCGTGGGTGCGCGGCAGGATGCCGACTTCCGAGACGATCGGGCGGACGGTCTCGAGATCACGGCCGTCGATGCGGCTCTTGGTGTCGAGAATGTTCCAGCGAACGATCTTGGCCTGCAGGTGCTTGAAGACGGCGCCGATGACTTCGGCGCTGTATTTCGGCTCGACACCCTCGGGGAAGAAGTGGGCCTTCACCTTCGCCTTGACGGCGTCGACGGCCGCGTAACGGTCGGCCTTCTGGGTAATCTTATAGCCTTCGCGAAGCTCGGCTTCGAAATGCTGGAGCATTTCGGCTTCGAGCGCGGAATGGTCTTCCGGTTCGAATTCGCGGGGTTCCTTGGCAGCAACTTCAGCGAGCTTGATGATCGCGTCGATGACCGGCTGGAAACCGCGATGGCCGAACATGACGGCGCCGAGCATGATGTCTTCGTTGAGTTCCTTGGCTTCGGATTCAACCATCAGAACGGCATCGCCCGTACCGGCGACGACGAGGTCGAGGACCGACTCGTCCATCTCGTCGAGATGCGGGTTCAGAACGTATTCGCCGTTGATGTAACCAACGCGAGCGCCGCCAACCGGGCCCATGAAGGGAACGCCGGAGAGAGTCAGCGCCGCGGAAGCCGCAACCATCGACAAGACGTCCGGATCGTTCTCAAGGTCGTGCTGCACGACGGTAACGACGACCTGGGTGTCGTTCTTGTAGCCTTCCGGGAAGAGCGGGCGGATCGGACGGTCGATCAGGCGGGAAACCAGCGTTTCCTTTTCCGACGGGCGGCCTTCGCGCTTGAAATAGCCTCCCGGGATCTTGCCGGCGGCATAGGTCTTTTCCTGGTAGTTGACGGTGAGCGGGAAGAAATCCTGGCCAGCCTTCGGAGCCTTGGCGGAAACGACGGTCGCGAGAACGACGGTCTCGCCGTAGGTCGCGAGAACAGCGCCGTCAGCCTGGCGGGCGATCTTGCCCGTTTCCAGCCTCAGCGGGCGGCCTGCCCATTCGATTTCGACGGAATGAGTATTGAACATATGTCTTGTCCTTCAATGCGGGAGCACACGCATCGCCGATATCGGGCGCAGCGCACAGTCGACCGCAATCAATGTGACACATCATGGGCAAGACAACGGGAGGCTTTGCATCACCGGCATCCTGGAAAAGGAGCCGCGGCTAAAGCCCCGAGGGCTTTGGCCGAAAGCATCCGGCAATCCTGCCCCATGACAGGTCAACGGTTTGTTTGGCAGATCCGGCCCATCCGGGTCTGCGGGCAGTCACCACGCGAACTAGGGCGTAGCGCAAACATTTCATCGGACCTTGGCCCGAATAAAGAACCGGCAGGCGCCCCAAGAGCGCCCGCCGGAAATTTTTAGCGGCGAATACCCAGAGCAGCAATGATCTTGCTGTAACGGGCCTCGTCCTTCTTCTTGAGATAATCAAGAAGCGAGCGACGGGTGGAAACCATGGTCAGAAGGCCACGACGCGAGTGGTTGTCCTTCTTGTGATCCTTGAAGTGACCCGTCAGGTTGTTGATGCGTTCCGTCAGGATTGCGACCTGAATTTCCGGAGAACCGGTGTCGCCTTCGACGGTTGCATATTCCTTGATCAGCGCAGTCTTGCGCTCGGCAGTGATCGACATCTTACGATCCTTTCGTAAAGAGGAGAACGAGACGCCAGAAGCCGAGATGTCGTTCAGCTTCGGCCATGAATGCAGTAGGATGCCTATAGGCTCCTGATGCTGGCGCTGCCTATAGACCATTCACGTTGCAATTGGAAGAGGCGTCCGCCGATCAGCCGAAGACCCGCTTCGGCCGGAATTCGCCCTGGCCGATCTCGCCGATGGCGATCAGCTTGCCGCGCACCGTCGCATAGGCCTCCGCCTCAGCAAGCGGCGCATCGCGGCCGCGCAGGATGACCGGATTGCCCATTTTCAGCCGATGCGCCTGATCGTCGGTGACGGGCAGGTGCGGCAGGCTGGACAGCGCCTCGGCGGTATCGATCAGGAACTCGTCGAGCGCCGCCAGGCGTTCGTCGCGGTCCTCGATCTCCTCAAGCGCCACGAGATCGGCGAGCGGCACCATCTTTTCCTCGGCGAACGGTGCGACGAAGGTGCGGCGCAGTTCGGAAATATGGCCATAGCAGCCGAGATCGCGGCCGAAATCGCGGGCGAGCGCACGCACATAAGTGCCCTTGCCGCATTCCACCTCGAAATGCGCCTTGTCCGCGGTGACGCCGAGCAGCGTCAGCCGGAAGATCTCCACTTCGCGGGAAGGGATATCGACCGTCTCGCCATCGCGAGCAAGGTCATAGGCCCGCTCGCCGGCAATCTTGATCGCCGAGAACTGCGGCGGGATTTGGCTGATCGTGCCAGTGTATTTCGGCAGCAGATCGCGGATGGACTGCTCGTCGGGACGCATATCCGAAGCGGCCGTGACTTCGCCTTCGAGGTCGTCGGTCGAGCGCTCTTCGCCCCAGCTGACGGCGAATTCATAAATCTTGCGGCCATCCATGACGTAAGGCACGGTCTTGGTCGCATCGCCGAGCGCGATCGGCAGCATGCCGGAAGCGAGCGGATCAAGCGTGCCGGCGTGTCCGGCCTTCTGGGCGTTGAACAGCCATTTGATCTTGGAGACGGCTTCGGTCGAGCCGAAATCAACCGGCTTGTCGAGGATCAGCCAGCCGGAAACCGGGCGGCCCTTTGGTTTGCGGGGTTTGGACATGCGTTCTCTTGACTATTCTTTGTCTTCGCTGCCGCCATCGAGATCCCGCTGGACCTCCGGCGAGCGCAGCAGCTCATCGATCTTCTTGTAGTTATCGAAGCTGGTATCGTCGCGGAAACGGACTTCCGGCATGTATTTCATCTGCCGGAGCTGGCCGCCGATACGGCCGCGAATGTATTTCGCGTTGCGGTTCAGCGCCTCGATGACTGCCGCGTGATCCGGCACGCCGAGCGGTGTCACATAGGCCGTGGCGACTTTCAGGTCCGTCGACATGCGCACTTCGGACACGGAGATTACGGTCTTCTCGATCAGGTCGTCGCGCACTTCGCCGCGCTGGAGGACCTGGGTTATGGCGGCGCGGACCTGTTCGCCAACGCGAAGCATGCGCTGAGACGGCGCCGAGGATGATGCCTTGGTCATTTTATTTCTCTTCTAGAGCACTTGCGGGGTTCGTCCCGTATTCCAAGCGCTGCGTCAGCAAAGGCGGTCACATGACCCAGGCGCGCCCAAAGGTCAAGGCGCGGCCTTCGCTTTATCTTAACAGGACGGGCTGCCTGATGCAGCCCCCAAACCCGGCTCCCGCAGGTGACGGCCGATCAGAACAGAGCGTCGTCGATATCGTCGTCGGACATGGTGTTCGTGACGGCAGCGGCTTCCACCGGCGGCTGGGTGCCGAGCAGTGCGGCATGCAGCTCGCGTTCGCTCACCATTGTATAAAGGCGGGCAATGCGGCCACCGACATCGGCAAGCGCTTCTTCGAGACCCGGCGCTTCGAAGATGTCTTCATCGAGTTCCATCTCATTGGCGCAGGAGCGCAGCACCTCGCCGAGCTCGGCGTTGAAGTTCAGCCGGGCGAGCGAGATATCCATCTCGCCGACCGCCGTCCTGCTCTGATCGCCGAGTGCCAACATCTGGGCATCCATCCGGTCGCCGACCGAGCGGATGTTTTCAAGCGCGTTTTCCAAACGCTGGTCGAGGCTTTGTTCGCTCTCTTCGCCGTGGACGCTGGTCAGCTTGTTGGCAGCGATTTCAAGCGTCTGGAGTTCGATCAGGATCTTTTCGGCCGTCTCGTCGAGCACCGCGGCGAAGTTGCGCAGTTCGGCGGTCACGACATTGATCGCCCTGCCTTCCTCACCGATCTTGCCGCAACGCAGGTTGGTGTTGAGCGCCATATAGTGAATGTCGGTGCGCACGACCTTGACGATGCCTATGCCCTCGACAAGTTCCCCGACGGTATCGCTGGTCGACCGGCTGAGTTCACCGGCGTGGTGGGCAACCTCCTCGATTTCGCGCACGGCACCGCGAGCTGCGGCCACGCCGCTCTCGAGCTGCCGGATCGCATTGTCGTTGTCGCCGCTGTCAGCGTCGGTCATCGTCGCGCGCAGGGCCTCGATCTGTGACAGATCGGACCGGAAGCTTGCGACAATGGCAACGATCTTTGCAGTATCGCGATCGAAGTCGGAGACGGATTGATTGAGCTGCAACGATACGAGCTTGCGGATGATTAGCGACAGGCTTTCGCGCTGGTCGCCGGTCAGCCTGGCGGCCGCAGGCGACTCCAGATAGTCGGAAAGGATGCGCAGGGCCGACTGGCAATGTTCGATGCGCTGGCGGGTGATGTCGCCGACCTGCATGGCCGACAGCGTCGAGGCGAGCTTCGACTGGATGCCGCCTGCAACGGTACGCACCCTCGCGGCGCGCTCGACCAGCAGCTTGCGGTGCTTGCCGATCTCCGCCGCGCCGTTGGAGAGGCCGACAACGATCTGCGGCACCGTTTGATCGTAGCGTGCCAGGATCGCCTTCCCCTTGACCATCACCGGTCCAAGGCCGTGGCCGAGGGTGCTCAGCTTGCCGGCCAGATCGTTGACCTGGCGCGAGCCCTCCTGGATTCTTGCGAGAATTTCCTCTGCGAAGCCGGCGAAATCGGCAATACCGGCACCGGTGATCTTTGCGGTCACCGCGAAGGTGCGCAGATAACGCAGGGTTTCTTGCATCTCTTCGATCTGGGGCCGGAGCTTGCGCTCGGCACAGGCGATTTCCTGGAAGCCGATCTGGCGTCCGGATTCGAGCCTGGTCAGGTGCGACAGGCGCTCGACCGTGCTCTTCAGTTCGGCCATCGTGGCGTTTGCCGTTCCTTCATCCAGCGAACCGGTCAACTGGTCGAGAGAGCTGATCAGCTTGTTCAGCACGTCGAGGATCGACAGAAGTGCAGCCCCGCCATCGAGAAAGCGTTCCTCGATACGTGACCGTGCCGTTTCCATCCGGTCGACAAAGACCAGAACGCCCGTCGAATTGTCTGCGACGTCAAAAATGGGTGCCCTGACAGCCACTTTGCCTCACCTTTCGGGTCCCGCGGGACCTCTGCCTGCTGACGATAACGACGATGAACTCGTCTGTATTGTTTTGGGACGGCCCGCATCGGCAAGTCGCCGATACGGTTTGTCCCGTGCGAGAGGGACTGTGAGCGCCCAGGGGTTAATTCTCGCAGAATCCGCGGTCTCATTTGCGACTTGTGGTTAATTTTTCCGCCTCCTCGGTGGGCCAAAATACAACCTATAAGTATTGTTTCGCGAAAAGTCGCCATACGCGATTAACTCCCCATTAACGATGCAAGTCCAAATTCTGCCAGCTATTTCAGCTCTTTCGGAATTACGTTGAGGTAAGAATGCCTGCTTCCGATGTTAAAGAAGATTGCCTTCGCCTGCCGCAGAACCTGACGGTTCGCGCGATCACCATCGTCCAGCAGGAAATGCTGCAGTTTCTCGACAAGACCGCCTCCGCAACCATCGAACTCGACGATGACTGCCAGGTGGACATCAGCTTCATCCAGCTCATGGAAGCGGCACGCATTCATGCCGATACAGCCGGAAAGCACATCGCGTTGGCCCGTCCCGCCAGCGGCTCGACGCTCGATGTTCTGAAGCGCAGCGGCTTCCTCGAAGGGATGTCTGCTGAAGACCTGAAATTCTGGCTTCATCAAGGGGGTATTCAATGAGCGCCAGCATCCTAACAGTCGACGATTCCGCCAGCATCCGGCTGACGACGCGCGTCGCCCTCAGCAATGCCGGATATCAGATCACCGAGGCAGTCGATGGACTGGACGGCATTGCCAAGCTCAAGGCCGGCCAGTTCGACCTGATCGTCACCGATCTCAACATGCCGAACATGGACGGCCTGACGATGATCCGGGAACTGCGCAAGATGCCGGCCCATATGGGCGTTCCGGTCATCTTCCTGACGACGGAATCCGACAGCGACATCAAGCAGGAAGCCAAGGCCGCCGGTGCCACCGGCTGGCTCACCAAACCATTCGACCCGGAAAGCCTGGTCAAGATCGTTCGGAAGGTACTTGGCAGATGAGTTTTCCCGATCCTATCGCGGTTTTCAGGACAGAAGCGGCCGAGCTTCTGGAACTGATCGAAGCAGGGCTTCTCGACCTGAATGTAAACCTCGGTGACAAGGATCAGGTGGACGCGGTCTTCCGCGGCCTCCACACGTTGAAGGGATCGGGAGCCATGTTCGGCTTCGATGCCCTTGCCGCCTTCACCCATCACTGCGAGACGGCCTTCGACCGCGTTCGCAAGGGCGAAGTTCCGGCAACCCGGGAACTGGTCACCGCGGTCCTGGAAGCCAAGGACCACATGCGTGCCCTAGTCGACACGCCGAATGGCGACCATGAGGCTACGGGCGAAGCGCTTCTCGCCAATCTGCGCGCCGCCGTCGATGGCGCCAACAGCCCGGGCGCGGCCAGCCTCGCCAAGGCTACGCCGGGCCGCAACCATTTCAAGATCCGCTTCAGCCTGCCGCAGAACGCGATGGCAAACGGCACCAATCCGCTGCCGCTTCTCGACGAACTGCGCGAGCTCGGCGAGTGCGAGATCGTGGCAAACCGGTCCGCCATCCCATCGCTCGAACTTCTCGCCCCGACCGATCTTCATGTCTCCTGGCAAGTCGAGCTCGTGACCACCCAACCGCGTTCGGCGATCGACGACGTGTTCATCTTCGTCATGGACGAAATGCAGCTCGACGTCGTCACGGTGGAGCCTCCGCTCACCGCCGGCACGCCGGCCAAGACCGAAGCCCCTATCGCCGAAGCCCTGCCTGCCCCGGCAGCCCAGGCCGTTGCAGCGGCACCGACCGCCCCAGCCCCTGCACCGACCGCTCCGGCACTCGTCGATGCAAAGCAGAAAAAGACCTCTGAAAACGTCCGTGTACCGGCCGAAAAGCTCGACGAGCTGATGGACCGCGTCGGCGAGCTCGTGATCGCCCAGTCGCGCCTTAGCCAGCTTGCAGGCGGCAGCGGCGACCTGCAGCTGCGGGCCGTCTCGGAAGACGTGGAACGCTTGTCCGGCGAGTTGCGGGATACGATGATGGTGCTGCGCATGGTGCCGGTCACCCAGCTGTTCGGCCGCTTCCGCCGGCTTGTACACGATCTGGCGCGTGAAACCGGCAAGACGATCGAGCTGTTGACCGAGGGCGAAACGACGGAAGTCGACAAGAGCGTGATCGAACGCCTTGCCGATCCTCTCGTGCATCTCGTGCGCAACTCCTGCGACCACGGTCTCGAGACACCCGAGGAACGGCGTGCCGCCGGCAAGCCGGAGGCGGGCCATATCCTGCTCACCGCCCGCCAGCAGGCCGGCGAAGTGATCATCACCATCAAGGACGATGGCCGCGGCATCAACAAGGAGCGGGTGCGGGCCAAGGCGGAATCCTCCGGTCTCATCGCATCCAATGCCAACCTCACCGACCAGGAACTCTATCAGCTGATCTTCCAGCCCGGCTTCTCGACGGCCCAGACGGTCACCAACCTCTCCGGCCGCGGCGTCGGCATGGACGTGGTCAAGCGGACGATCGACGCTTTGCGCGGCACGATCAACGTCACAAGCCACGTTGGCAAGGGTTCAGAGATCTCGCTCGCCATCCCGCTGACGCTCGCGATCATCGACGGACTGCTCGTGCGGGTCGGCGACGGCCGCTATGTCATTCCGCTTTCGGCGGTAGAGGAATGCCTCGAGCTCCCGATCGAAGAAGACATGCGCTCGCGCGGCCGCAGCTTCATCTCGCTGCGCGACAGTCTGGTGCCTTTCCTCAGGCTTCGCGACCTCTTCCGCACCGGCACCAAGCCCGATCCCTTCCAGAAGGTGGTCGTCATCTCGACCGGTTCCGAACGGGTGGGCCTGGTCGTCGACCAGATCATCGGCGACCACCAGACGGTCATCAAGGGAATGTCGAAGCTGCACCATGACGTCGCCACCTTCTCGGGTGCGACCATCCTCGGCGACGGGGACGTGGCGCTGATCCTCGATGTCGGCCATCTCGTGGCCGAAGGACAACAACAGGAGGCGCATCTGCGCGCGGCCGGATGAACGAAGCAGTCAGAAAGATCTCCGAAAACCTCTGGGGCGGCCGCGACGAGCTGGAAGTCCTGACATTCGACATCGCCGGCGAGATGTTCGCGCTGGAAGCCGTGAGCGTACAGGAAATCCTCGATCTCCTGCCCGAGACCATGGTTCCCGGCGCAAAAGCCTTTGTCGGCAGCGTCATCAACTTCCGCGGCAAGGTCATTCCGCTAGCCGACATCCGGCTCGCATTCGGCATGGAAGCAACGAAGCCGACGATCGACAGCCGGATCATCGTCATCGCGATCAACATCGGCGGCGAGCCGGTTCTTGCAGGCATCCGTACAGACAAAGTGCATGAGGTCACCACCCTGCTCCGCGCCGCCGGCGAACCGCCGCCGAGCGTGGGCATGCGCTGGCGGCCGGATTTCATCGATTGCCTCGTCAAGCGGGGGGCGGAGTTCATCATTCTCCCCAATCTCCAGGCGATCTTCTCCGCCCAACACGACCATTCCGCGACCGGGGCTTCCCACGGTTGATCACCCTTTCGATGGACGAAAAAAATGCACGCTTCGATCAAGCTTAAGCTGGCTTCAGCATTCGGTTTCATCATCATCATGCTGCTCGCGACCGCCGCCTACGGCATCGTCAGCCTTGGCAACATGAACGACACGCTCGAGAATGTGCTGCAGGGGCCGGCCCTGCGCCTGAAACTGGCCCAGAACCTGAACAACGAGCAGCTCCAGCAGACCCGTCAGCAGAAGAACCTGCTCCTGGCTGCAAATCCTGGAGAGATGCAGGGATATATCGCCAAGGGCGATGAGGCTCGACGCACTTTCGACGAGACGCTCAAGGCGGTTGAAGCCCGTGCAACCGAGCAGGGCAAGGCTCTGTGGGCGAAGCTTGGCGGCTTCACGGCAGAATTCCGCAAGCAGGACGACCGGATCCGCAACTCCATGCTCGGCGGCGACACAGCCTCCGCGCTGCACATTTCCAACAATGAGGCCCGCGCTGTCACCAACGACATCGACACGCTGCTCTCGGATGTAGTCAAGCTCGAGGAAAGCCGCCTCAGTGAGGCCGACAAACAGACCGATCTGGATTACGCCCAGACCCGCCTGATCATGATCTCGGTCGCCAGCGTCGCTTTCCTGATCGCCGTGCTGGCCGCGCTCTGGATCGCGCTTTCGATCAACAGGGGTCTGCGCAATGCTGTAACGGCAGTTCAGAACGTCGCCGACGGTGACCTGACCAGGTTTGCCTCGATCACCAGCAAGGACGAGATCGGCGAACTGCTTGGCTATGTCAACACGATGATCGAGCGTCTGCGCGGCGTCGTGGGCGATGCGCTCGCCGCGTCCGACAACGTCTCCTCGGGCAGCCAGGAGCTTTCGGCAAGCTCGGAACAGCTGAGCCAGGGTGCGACCGAACAGGCCTCTTCGGCCGAAGAAGCCTCTGCCTCGATGGAACAGATGGCGTCGAACATCAAGCAGAACGCCGACAACGCCGCGCAGACGGAAAAGATCGCCCGCCAATCCTCGCGTGATGCCGAAGCCTCCGGCCAGGCCGTCGGCCGCGCCGTCGGCGCGATGCGCACGATCGCCGAGAAGATCTCGATCGTCCAGGAAATCGCCCGCCAGACGGACCTTCTGGCCCTGAACGCCGCGGTGGAAGCCGCTCGTGCCGGCGAACACGGCAAGGGTTTTGCAGTGGTCGCTTCGGAAGTCCGCAAGCTCGCCGAACGGTCCCAGGCTGCCGCTGCCGAAATCAGCGCGCTCTCGGGCGAAACGGTGCAGGTCGCAACGGAAGCCGGCGAGATGCTCAACAAGCTGGTGCCGGACATCCAGAAGACCGCTGAGTTGGTCTCAGAAATCTCCGCCGCCTGCCGCGAGCAGGACATCGGCGCTTCGCAGATCAACGAAGCGATCCAGCAGCTCGACAAGGTGACCCAGCAGAATGCCGGCGCCTCCGAAGAGATGTCGGCGACTTCCGAAGAACTCGCCTCGCAAGCCGAAGAATTGCAGGCCTCGATCGCCTTCTTCAGGGTCGATCAGGCCGGCGGCAAAAAGCCGACCAAGCGGGCTCCGGCTACCGTTGCGGCCCACAAGCCGATTGGCAAGCCGGCCCCGATGCGCCGCGCTGCGGGACAGCCATCTCACAAGGCTGATCATTCGGTGCTCAGCCAGCAAGCCCGCGCCAAGGGTTTTGCCCTCGACATGTCAATGGGCGGACCGGATGCCGACGACGCGGACTTCCGTGAAAGCGCCTGAAGGAATTGAAACGGTCCCGGATCAACAGAGATCCGGGATCGCCTCTCGCATGTAAGCGGGAGAATGTCCGGGCTGCCGGACCATCGCAGAAGGGTGAATGTATCGGTCTTCTCGTTCCAACCGCTTTCCTCCGCCGGAGGAAGCACTGACTGATGCACTTCACCGCCTCGAGGGGATAGGGCTATGCGATTTACGATCAAGGCCAAGCTGGGACTGGCTTTCGGCTTTCTTGTCAGCCTGCTGATTGGCACGGCCGGCTATGGGATATACAGCCTCGGCGCCGCGCATGATTCCATGACCTACGTGACAGAGGTCGCGGCAAAGCGCCTCGATAGCGTCCAGCAGATGGACATCCTGTCACTCAATCGCATCCGCGCACAGAAGAACATGCTGCTCGCCACCTCGCCGCAGGAGATCGAAAAGTTCTACGTCGACGGCGACAAGCTGGAGCTGCAGTTCACCACGTTGCTGGACCAGCTGGCTTCGACGGCATCGGCAGACCAGAAGCAGTTCTGGGATGAGACGCGAGCACTCTCGACGACCAATCACGCTGCGAACGAAAAGGTCGACGCCGCCGTCAAGCGCGGCGACATGCAGGAGGCGATCGCCCTCTCGGCCGGAGAAAGCCGCAAGGCGATCATGGAACTTTCCGCGCAACTAGACGAGGCCGTACAGATCAACCGCGACCGGATGCAGAAGGCGAACGACGAAGCGGAAGCCAGCTACTGGACGACGCGCAGCCTGATGATCGCGATCGCTGTGGTGGCCGTCATCACCGCAGCGGCAACGGCGTTCTGGATCGCCCTCGGGATCGGCAGGGGCCTCACCAAGATCATGGGCGTCGCCAAGGCAGTGTCGATCGGAGATCTCGACCAGAATATCGAGATCAAGACAAACGACGAGATCAAGGATCTGGTCGACACGATTAACACGATGACGGCGAACCTGCGCAATACGGCGACTATCGCCAGCCAGATTTCCAACGGTGACCTGACCGTCTCGCCGAAACCGCTCTCCGACAAGGATACGCTCGGCCTGGCGCTCGAAAGCATGGTGGAACGCCTGCGCGGCGTGGTCAGTGATGCGCTCGCCGCATCCGACAACGTATCCTCGGGCAGCCAGGAGCTTTCGGCAAGTTCGGAGCAGCTGAGCCAGGGCGCGACCGAACAGGCATCTTCGGCCGAAGAAGCCTCCGCCTCGATGGAACAGATGGCGGCGAACATCAAGCAGAATGCGGACAACGCCGCGCAGACCGAGAAGATCGCCCGCCAGTCGTCACGGGACGCCGAAGCCTCCGGCCAGGCCGTCGGCCGCGCCGTCGGCGCCATGCGCACGATCGCCGAGAAGATCTCGATCGTCCAGGAAATCGCTCGCCAGACCGATCTGCTCGCCCTGAACGCCGCGGTGGAAGCCGCCCGTGCCGGCGAACACGGCAAGGGGTTTGCGGTGGTCGCATCGGAAGTGCGCAAGCTTGCCGAACGGTCCCAGGCTGCCGCTGCCGAAATCAGCGCGCTCTCGGGCGAAACGGTGCGGGTCGCAACGGAAGCCGGCGAGATGCTCAACAAGCTGGTGCCGGACATCCAGAAGACCGCTGAGTTGGTCTCAGAAATCTCCGCCGCCTGCCGCGAGCAGGACATCGGCGCTTCGCAGATCAACGAAGCGATCCAGCAGCTCGACAAGGTGACCCAGCAGAATGCCGGCGCCTCCGAAGAGATGTCGGCGACTTCCGAAGAACTCGCCTCGCAAGCCGAAGAATTGCAGGCCTCGATCGCCTTCTTCAGGGTCGATCGCGCTACCGCAAAGGCTCGGACCCAGCCCGGGACCAAAGCCCACGCACCGGCAAAACCCGGCGCGAAACAGATGTCGAAGTTCGCCGCTTCCCGGCCAGCCGAACATCCCGTCAAGGCACAGCAGTCCCGCGCCAAGGGGTTTGCGCTTGATCTTTCGATGGGTGGCCCCGACCAGGATGACGATGATTTCAGGGAAAGTGCCTGAGCGGCTTTCAGACACATGAGCGGGGCCGTCAGGTCCCGTCAATGGCCAGCGTAACTGCGTTAATGCGAGCCATGAAAAGTCCCGGCGGTCGGCCTACCGGCCTTTCGGCCAGACTTTTCCCGGTCGCATCTGAGGATAGAGCGGCTCTGCCGGTTGTTTCAAGAAATTCGGGGGACTTAAGATGCGGTTTACAATCAAACTGAAATTGGGATTGGCTTTCGCCCTGTTGACGCTGCTGCTGGTCGGCATTGCAGTCTACGGCAGCCTGAGCCTTGGCGGCCTCAACGACGCCAGCGTCAAGATGGTCGACGGGCCGGTTCGTCGTCTGGAACTTGCGCTCACCGCCAATGTGAACGAAGTGGACGCCGTGCGCGCCCAGAAAAACGCGCTGCTTGCGACCAATCTCGCGGATGCCGCGAAATTCCACAAGGAAGCGGACGACAACACGGAACTGATGTTCAAGGCCGTTCAGGAAGGGCTTTCGATCGCCTCTCCGGAAGGCAAGCCGTACTGGGAAAAACTGCTGACGATCGGCAAGCAGTTCCAGCAGAAGTCCAACGACTTGCAGGCCGTTCAGGCACGCGGTGATCAGGCCGGCGCTCTGGCGCTCTCCATGGGCGATCTGCGCACCATGACCGCCGATATGGGCGAGGCCATCAAGGTTCTCCTCGATATCCAGCGCAAGGGAATGGCAAATACCGAAAAAGCGAACCAGGATCTGTTCGCCTCGACGATGATGGTCTTGAGCGTCGCCTCGATTGCGGCCGTGCTGATCGCCATCGGCGCCGCCTTCTGGATCACGCTCGGCATCAACAACGGCCTCAAGAAGATCGCGTCCGTCGCCAACGCAGTGGCCATCGGCGACCTCAACCAGAAAGTCGAGGTCAAGACGAATGACGAGGTCAAGGATCTGATCGACACCGTCAACGTGATGACCGGCAACCTGCGCAATACGGCGGCGATCGCCGAGCGCATCTCGGAGGGTGACCTTGCCGTCGACGTCAAGCCGCTTTCCGACAAGGATACGCTTGGGCTCGCCATGCAGAGCATGGTGGCCAACCTGCGCACCACGGCACATGTCGCCGACCAGATCGCCAACGGCGACCTGACCGTCTCGCCAAAACCGCTCTCCGACAAGGACACGCTCGGGCTTGCGCTGCAGAGCATGGGTGAACGCCTTCGCGGCGTCGTCGCCGACGCACTTGCGGCATCGAGCAACGTCTCCTCCGGCAGCCAGGAGCTTTCGGCAAGCTCGGAGCAGCTGAGCCAGGGTGCCACCGAACAGGCCTCTTCAGCCGAAGAAGCCTCCGCCTCGATGGAACAGATGGCGGCGAACATCAAACAGAACGCCGACAACGCCGCGCAGACGGAAAAGATCGCCCGCCAATCGTCGCGAGACGCAGAAGCCTCCGGCCAGGCCGTCGGTCGTGCCGTCGGCGCGATGCGCACGATCGCCGAGAAGATCTCGATCGTCCAGGAGATCGCCCGACAGACCGATCTGCTCGCCCTAAACGCTGCGGTGGAAGCCGCCCGTGCCGGTGAACACGGCAAGGGTTTTGCGGTGGTCGCATCGGAAGTGCGCAAGCTCGCCGAACGCAGCCAGGCTGCCGCTGCCGAAATCAGCGCGCTTTCGGGCGAAACTGTACAGGTCGCGACCGACGCCGGCGAGATGCTGAACAAGCTGGTACCCGCGATCCACAAGACCGCGGAGCTCGTCTCGGAAATCTCGGCCGCCTGCCGGGAGCAGGATATCGGTGCCAGCCAGATCAACGAAGCGATCCAGCAGCTCGACAAGGTGACCCAGCAGAATGCCGGCGCCTCCGAACAGATGTCGGCGACGTCCGAAGAACTCGCCGCCCAGGCCGAAGAACTGCAGGCCTCGATCGCGTTCTTCAAGGTCGATCGGGCGGGATCCAAGCAGCGGAGCCAGCCGGTCCCAACCGCCAAGCCCGCACCGGCCAAATCCAGAGCCCAGCCGGCGCCCAAGGCCTATTCGGCCGGTCATTCAGTCAACGCACAACAGGCCCGCGTGAAAGGTTTTGCCCTCGACCTATCGATGGGCGGCCCCGACGCGGACGATGACGATTTCAGGGAGAGCGCGTAATGGCAGGCATATCCTCCGAATCCCAGTTCGTAACCTTCAGCCTCGGCGATGAGGTTTTCGCGGTCCCCGTCGAGGTGGTCCGCGAGATCCTCGACCACGAGGAACCGTTCAAGATCCCGCACGGCCCGGAATACCTGCTCGGCCTGCGCGATGTGCGCGGACAGGGCGTGCCGGTGATCGACCTTCGTCTTCGCCTCGGCCTGACGAGGACGGTCAAGACTCCGCATACGCGCATCCTGGTGCTCGACGTGCCGGTCGCCGATCGCGTCCTGGTGCTCGGCCTCGTCGCGGACCGGGTCTTCGAAGTGGTGCCGTTCCGCAAGGAACAGATCGAAACGGCACCGGATATCGGGGTGCGCTGGCGCTCCGATTATATCGCCGGCGTGGTGCGCCGGGAGAGCGGCTTCGTTGTCGTTGTCGACCTTGCACGGCTGTTTTCGGATTCCGGATCGGCGCTCGCCGATGTCGGGCCGCAGTCCCAGGTCGCATGACGGAATTCGCATAACCGAATAGGTTCTTGTACGGGGGGCACGCGCGTGAGTGCAGCAATGAGGAGCCAGCCGCTCGACGACCGGCTGAGCAAGCGCAACTTCGATCTGCTTTCGAAGTACATCTACGACTATAGCGGCATCAAGATGCCGCACAGCAAGATGACCATGCTCGAAGGACGGCTTCGCCGGCGCCTGCGCGTCACGGCCATGCCGACTTTCGACAGTTATTGCGACTACCTCTTCAAACACGGAGGTATCGAGGCCGAATCGATCTTCCTCATCGATGCGGTGACCACCAACAAGACTGACTTCTTCCGCGAGCCGAAGCATTTCGACTACATGATGCAGACGGCGTTGCCGGACATCCTGAAAACCTACGCGGACCGGCGCATCCGCACCTGGAGTTCGGCCTGCTCGACGGGCGCCGAGCCCTATACGATAGCCATGGTGCTTTCGGAATTTCTGAGCTCGTCGACGCCGGAACGTGACTATTTCGTGCTTGCCACCGATCTTTCGACCGACGTGCTGCAGAAGGCCCAACGCGGCATCTACCAGAGCGATCTCCTGGCCCCCGTCCCGGCCGACATGATGAGCAAATATGTCATGCGTTCGTCCGACAGCCGGCGGCAGGACGTTCGGATTTCACCGAAACTGCGCTCCCGCGTCGGTTTCGCCCGGCTGAACCTGATGGACGAGGCCTACCCCGTCGGCGACCTGATGCACATGATCTTCTGCCGCAACGTACTGATCTATTTCGACAAGCCGACGCAGCAGCATGTGCTGTCCCGCCTTTGCCAGACGCTGCTCCCCGGAGGTTATCTGTTCATCGGTCATTCGGAAACCGTGACTGGCTTCGACCTGCCGATCCGTCAGGTGGCAAATACTGTGTTCAAGCGAGTATGAACCATGAGCGGCAAAATTCGTGTTCTGATCATTGATGACTCCGCCAGCGTCCGCCAGACCCTGACAGCCGTCCTGTCGGCAGATCCGGACATCGAAGTCATAGGCGCGGCCAGCGATCCCTTCATGGCGGCGCGAAAGCTGCGCGAGGAAATCCCCGACGTCATCACGCTCGATGTGGAAATGCCGCAGATGGACGGCATCACCTTTCTGCGCAAGCTGATGTCCCAGCATCCCATTCCGGTGGTGATGTGCTCGTCTCTGACCGAAAGCGGCTCGGAAACGCTGATGCAGGCGCTCGAGGCGGGCGCTGTCGATATCATCCTGAAGCCGAAGATCGGCGCGGCCGACCACCTTGCCGAATCCGGCGAAAGAATCCGCACCGCGGTCAAGGGAGCGGCGCGCGCCCGGGTCGGCCGGCTGCGCCCATCACGCATTTCCGAAGGCGGAACGACCGCCAAGCTGACGGCCGACGCGGTGCTTCCGCCCCCCAAGGCCGGCGCCATGGCGAAGACCACCGAAATGGTCGTCTGCGTCGGCGCCTCGACCGGCGGAACCGAGGCCCTGCGCGAGCTTCTCGAAGCCCTGCCGGCCAATTCTCCGGGCATGGTCATCGTCCAGCATATGCCGGAAAAATTCACCGCGGCCTTCGCCAAACGGCTCAACAGCCTCTGCGAAGTCGAGGTCAAGGAGGCGGCCGACGGCGATCCGGTGCTGCGTGGCCACGTGCTGATCGCCCCCGGTGACAAGCATATGCTGCTAGAGCGGCGCGGCGCGCGTTACGAGGTCTCGATCCGCTCAGGCCCGCTGGTCAGCCGCCATCGTCCGTCCGTCGACGTGCTATTCCGGTCCGCCGCACGCTCGGCCGGCAGCAATGCGATGGGCGTCATCATGACCGGCATGGGCGACGACGGCGCCCGCGGCATGAATGAGATGCATCAGGCGGGCGCCTATACGGTTGCCCAGGACGAAGCGTCGTCCGTGGTGTTCGGCATGCCCAAGGAAGCCATCGCCCATGGCGGTGTCGACAAGGTCGTTTCGCTCGAACAGATCGCCCGGGAAATCCTCGCCGCCGATCGTCGGCGGTAAGATCTGGCAACGGATTTTTCACGGCTCGTTAACCATGTTTGGCAAGAATGGGGCAACGCATCATGAGGGTGCGGTGAGAGAGCAATCTTACGCTCGTAGCCGGACAGGGACCCAAGATGCCAGTCATTACCTTTGCCAACACCAAGGGCGGAGCGGGAAAGACCACCGCTGTGCTTCTTCTTGCAACCGAACTCGTTGAGCAAGGCTACCGTGTGACGATCCTGGATGCCGATCCGCAATACTGGATCACCCGCTGGCACATGCTCTCCCCGCGCGATGACAAGCTCAACGTCATTTCCTACGTGACGCAGGCTTCGATCGACCGGCATATTTCCGAGAACCGCCACAAGACCGATTATTTCGTGCTCGACTTGCCCGGCGCCCAAAGCCCGCTGCTTGCCAAGGCGATCGGCCTTTCCGACCACGTACTGATCCCGATCCAGGGCTGCGCCATGGATGCCCAGGGCGGTGCAAACGTGCTGGAACTGCTGCGCTATCTCGAAGAAAAGGCCAATCTCCGCGTGCCGCATTCGGTCGTTCTGACCCGCGTCAACTCAATGGTGACGACCCGTGCCCTGCTTGCGGTGAAGATGCTGCTGGCCGAGCGCAAGGTCGAAGTGCTGGACACTCCGATCATCGAACGCGCCGCCTTCCGCGATATCTTCGATCTCGGCGGCACGCTTTACACGATGGACGAAAACCGCATCAGCAATCTCGACAAGGCCCGGCAGAACGCCCGCCTGTTCGCGCTCGAAATGCTCCGCCGCGTGCCACTCCACAAGCCGGCCTCGCTTTCGAAGCGCTTCGTCCGCGCCGCCTGATCACGCCTTGCCGTTCATCAGGATCTGCAGCTTGACGTCGGATGGATGTCCGGCGGCGGCCCGCTCGAAGGCCTTGATCGAATCCTTGAAATCGAAGACGCCGGTGATCAGCGGCTTCAGGTCGACCTTGCCGGACGCAATCAGCTCCAGCGCCCGGTCGAAGATGTTGGCGTAGCGGAACACGGTCTCAAAGCGAACTTCCTTGGAGATGGCGCTCGAGACGTCCAATGGAACCGGCTCGACCGGCAGGCCGACCAGCACGAAGGCACCGCCGGGCCGCACCAGGTCCAACATGCCGGCATAGGCCCTCGGGCTGCCGCTCGCCTCGAACACGACATCCGCACCCCAGCCGCCGGTCGCTTCGGCGATGACCTCGGCAAACGGCCGTTCGGTGATGTTGACGGGGATGATGCCGGGGTACTGGCCGGCGATCTTCAGCTTGTCGGGGCTCAGATCCGAGATGAAGACGCGGGCGCAGCCGCCCGCGAGTGCCGCCAATGCCACCATGATGCCGATCGGGCCGGCACCGATCACCGCACCGACATCGCCGGGCTGGATACGGGCGCGGCTGGCGGCCTGCATGCCGATCGCGAACGGCTCCACCATGGCGCCCTCGGCAAAGGAGACGTTGTCCGGCAGCTTGTAGGTGAAGGCCGCAGGATGGATGACTTCCGGCGTCAGCACCCCGTGGACCGGCGGCGTCGCCCAGAAACGGACGTCCGGATCGACGTTGTAGAGACCGAGCTTGGAGGCACGTGACGACAGGTTCGGTACGCCCGGTTCCATGCAGACGCGGTCACCGACCTTCAAGGTCTTCACCTCGCTACCGACCTCGACGACGATGCCGGCCGCCTCATGGCCGAGCACCATCGGCTCCCGCAGAACAAAGGGACCGATCGCGCCGTGGGTGTAATAGTGGACGTCGCTGCCGCAGACGCCGACCGTATCGATGGCGATCTTCACGTCGCTCGGCCCAACCTCGGTCGGAAGATCTATCTCCCTCAACGCGAGAACGCCTTTTTTCTCGAGCACCAGTGCCTGCTGCATGCGATGTTTCCTTCCGATTATTTCCTGACGCTGGCCGAGCTTCCGGGCGAGATCAAGGCAGCCATCTGCCGCTTTCAGCCACGGCCGGCATAAGGCATGCCGTTTGCCATCACCGTCATGAACAGGACATTGGCCTCCAGCGGCAATCCATCCATGTAGAGCACCGCATCAGCCACGTGCTTGGTGTCCATGACCGGCTCCACAGCAGTCGTGAGGTCCGCCTGCAGCGCCCCTTCCTTCATCCGCACCGTCATCGGCGTGTCGGCATTGCCGATATCCACCTGGCCGCAGACGATGTTCAGTGGCCGCCCATCGAGCGCGATCTGGCGCGTCAGGCCGGTAATGGCGTGTTTGGTGGCGGTGTAGGCGGCCTGGAAAGGACGCGGCACGTGCGCCGAGATCGAACCGTTGTTGATGATACGCCCGCCGCCGGGGTTTTGCCGCCGCATCATCCCGAAGGCCGCCCGGGCGCAATAGAAGGCGCCGTTGAGGTTGAGGTCGATGACAGCCCGCCAGGTTTCAAGCGGCAATTCGTCGATCGGAACCGCCGGCGTGCCGCGTCCGGCATTGTTGAACAGAAGATCAAGGCGGCCATAGGCCTCTTGCGTCGCTGCAAACAAGGCGTCGACGGCTGCCGGATCGGTGACGTCCGTCGGCACCACCAGCGACTCACCGCCAGCCAGTTCCGCCGTGCCCCGCAGCTCGCTCTCGCGCCGGCCGGCAAGCACGGTCCTATAACCTGCGTTCAAAAGCCCGATGGCGACGGCCCTGCCAACGCCCGAGCCCGCGCCCGTTACGATCGCTACTTTCGACATGTCCACTCCTCCTTGTCCGTTTCGCCGCATCTTATAGTCGGCGATCGGCATGGCCGTCGAGGCCCATCAGTCCTTTGCCAGCAGTTCGCGAAGGGCGAGCCGCTTGTAGGTCTCCACCATGGCTGCACCTTGGGCGGGCTCGACGGAGATCGCCAGCCGCATTGTCGACGTGCCGAGATACATGACCAGCATGGCCCGGTTGAACAGTTCTTCCGGAGGGGCGTGGGGCTGGATATGCGCCAGCGCTGCCGCGACGATCGCGCCGTTTTCGCGGGCATCGGCGAGATCGATATCCTGCAATGCCTTGTCTGCCTGGGTGCCGGACCAGATGTCGCGCATCACGGGTTCGGCGAGGAACAAGCCGTAATAGATGTCGATCAGCTCTCTGAACGCTTGCGAAAACGCAGCCTCGTTCCGGACCGGCTCCAGCGCCTCGCGAATGCAGGCGCGGCCTTCCTCGTTGTAGCGTTCGGCGAGCGTGCGGACCACCGACCCCTTGTCCGGGAAGAACTGGTAGAGCGAGCCGATCGGCACGCCTGCCTTTTCCGCCAGCTCACCCATCTTCATCACGTCGCTGCCGCCGCGGGCGATCAGCTCCTTCGCCGCCGCGAGAATCCGCTCCACCCGCTCCCGGCTGCGCTTCTGCTGGGGCTGGCGTGGCGTCGATGCAGAAATCTCCATTGTCTTTCCGTACCTTGAGTTTTTTAACGCGAGGAATATTCGCATTTTTTGTTGACAAGCGCAACATGAGGATTTATCGCTTTAGAACATGAGGAAAATTCATGTCAAAGGAGGCGTCCCATGGAAAACCCCATTCTCATCATCGGCGGCAAGGGCAAGACCGGCTCTCGGGTTGCAGAGCGCCTGCAGGCATTGAACAGGCTTGTCCGTTTCGCTTCGCGCTCCACCGGTTTCGACTGGACGGACCGCAGCACCTGGGCGCCGGCCCTGGAGGGAACGTCGGCCGCCTACATCACCTATTACCCGGATCTCGCGGTGAAGGGCGCTCCGGACGATATCGACGCGCTTGCGACGCTCGCGGTATCGCTGGGCGTCAAGCGGCTGGTTCTCTTGTCAGGCCGGGGCGAACCCGCGGCGCAGGAAAGCGAACGGCGGATGATCGCCTCGGGTGCCGACTGGACGATCGTTCGGGCAAGCTGGTTCGACCAGAATTTCGACGAGGGACAACTCTTGCCGATGATCCTTGAAGGGGAACTGGCGCTGCCGGTCAGCACCGTGCGCGAGCCGTTCATCGATGCCGGCGACATCGCCGACGTGGTCACTGCCGCTCTCACCGACGCTCGGCATATCGGCGAACTCTACGAAGTGACCGGCCCGCAGCTTCTGACCTTTGCCGAAGCCGTGGCGGAAATCGGCAAAGCAAGCGGGCGCGCCATCGCCTTCCAGACAATTTCCGATGAGGCGTTTGTGGAAGGTCTCAAACAGGCCGAAGTGCCCGCCGATGTTGCCGAACTGTTGGTGGAATTGTTCACCGTCGTGCTCGACGGCCGCAACGAATACCTGTCGGACGGCGTGATGCGCGCCCTCGGCCGGCCGGCCAGGAGCTTCGCCGATTATGCGAGAGACGCCGCGGCCCGCGGCGCCTGGGCATGATCTCAGGCGGGTTTTTTCTTGGTCACTGTCACTGTGCCGGCATCCGCATCGACCACGACCCAATCCCCGGTCTCGATCACGTCAAGCGGGTCCTGGTCCAGCTCGGTGATCGCCGGAACCCGGGTGACGACGGCGCCGAGCGCGATCTTGGTGGTCATCCGGGTAAAGATCATCGCCGCCGGCTGGACGCCGTTCAGCCGCGTCATATGGAAATAGGCCGACCAGCCGGACGAGCCTTTTGCGCCGGGGAAAACCAGGATCTTGCCGGCGAAGGAGACGCCGCGCATTTCGTGGCGACGCTCGATGACTGTGCCGGTGCGCTCGTTGATACCGCCCCACCCGGAGATCGTCTCCGTGGTGACCAGCGCCTCGCCCTCGGCACGGCCGGCCACCACCTTGCGGCCCTTGAGCTCGATCGTATCGGGTTTAGCTTCGGTCGCGATATCCATCAGGCTCTCCCGTTCCACTCGCCCGTCAAGGCGGCATCGACGCAATCGCTGACCGAGCCGAACCAGCCCTGCACGCCGGTGATCGCCGGCAGGTAATGCGCCTGCTTGGCGGAATCCGTGGCGATGACCTTGGTCCCAGCCGGCAAACGGCGGGAAATGGCGGGACAGGTGTCGCTCATGACGACCCCGCCGGCTTCGCGGATGACATCGATATAGCCGTTGCGCTCGGCGACCTGCTTGATCGCACGTGGCGTATGCACCCAGAGCTGCACATTCGAATGGATCTTTTTATTCTCCAGCATGTGGGCGATCAGCGCCATCTGGTCGATGGAATTGTGCGGACAGCCGAGCATGATGAAATCGACCTTTTTCTCGGTCGAGCTCTGCAGTTTCTCATAGGTCTCGCGGCGTTCCTTGGCGCCGTAGCGGAACGTGCCCTTGACCTTGCGGCCGCCGAAGGCTTCCTCGATGCCGTCCGCTTCCGGCGTGATGCCGGGAATATGGTACATCTCCACCCCACCGGAGGACGCTGCGGCTGCGCCAAAATGCTTGAGCTTGATGAGGTCGGGCTGGCGGCTGGTGCCCTTCAGGACAGGGATCTCCTCACCGATCACTTCGCCGATATAATAACCGAGCAGGCCCCAATCCATCATGTCGTCGACCTCGATATCGAGCTCGACCAGATGGGTGCCGCGACGGTTTTCGGTAATGTGGAAACCCCAGTAGGGAATTCGGCCGGTGAGCGCCGCGGCGCCGGTGCTTTCCTTGCCCTCGACATTGGTGCGGGCGCCGAGAACCGAGTTGCAGTAGATGACGGCCGACGATTCCATCCAGGCGCAGTGTTCCCCCTTCACCGGCACGTTACCCACCTGATAGGGCGTGCAGGTGGCGAACATGTTGACGCCGCGTCGCCCCAGGTACTTCTCATTGGCGCGCTGCATGTCCACAAGCGCCTTATCGACGCCTTGGAGTTCCCAGTTGTCGTTGTCGATGCCGGTGATCAGCTGGCAGGTATGCGCCACCATATGGGGCACCTCGACGACTTCGTCGCTGTCGAGGTTGAGTTCGGAATAGACGTGTTCCATGCCCTTTTCGGCAATCGCCTGCACCGAGGGCGTCGAGGCGTTGAAAGCGCCGGCGACGTTGTTGGTCTCGACCAGACGCTCGGCGCCGAGCGCTTCGCCGTAGCGAACCAGCAGGTCCATGGCGCGCGCCTTGGCGCGGCCGTGCTCGCCGTCATACATCGCCTTTTCGTGATCCGTCAGGTTCATCGCATCCTCCTCACGATGCGGCGCGCATTTTCGCGTCGGCCCACCGATAATGCTTCTTTTCGACGTTGTCGGAAACCCGCTCGCGCAGCGCATCGCGATCGATCTGGTGCACGCTGCCTGTTCCGGCAAGGTCGAGCGCGTTGGCGGCCGCCATGCCCATGGCGATGCACGGCCCCATGACGCGGATGCTCGAAAGTGCTGCCGAATCCGCATCGACGCAGCGGCCGGCGGCGGCAATGTTGTCGCACTCGTCCGGCGTCAGGCTACCAAGCGGAATATAGTGGGCATGCTCTTCGTCGAAAGTGATCCAGTGGTGGCCGTCGCCGTGGTCATGCAGCTCGATCGGCCAGGCGGTGCGGGCAACGGCGTCGTCGAACTTGGTGCCGGCCTTGATCTCGTCGACCGTCAGGTGATGGCTGCCGGCGATCCAGCGGGTCTGGCGGATGCCCGGCAGGCCGAAGGAGCGGATGCGGGCATTGCCGAAGCATTCCGGGAATTCCGCCTTCAGGAACTCCACGGCGCGGGCCGCCTGGTCCTTGCCTTCCAGCGCCTTCCTGGAAGCCTCGACCGGATCGAGCGGCGTTTCCACATGGGTCATGTTCATGGCGGCAATGCCGCGGCCGGGAATGGTGAAACCGAGACCTTCGCGGCGCAGCAGGCCGTAGCTCGCGGCCTTTTCCTTCATCCGGTCGCCGATCTCGTAGCGGGTCGGCTGATTCGCTTCGTCGATATTTTCCAGCACCACCATCTGGGTGCCGAAGACGCCGCCCTTTTCCGGCTGGCGGCAGGCGAAACCGGCCTGCCAGACGAGCGCCGCGTCGCCACTCGCCTCCACCCAGCCGGCCGCCTCGATCGACACGCCGCCGTAACGGGTCATGAAATCGGTCTGGACGACGCGCCGGCCTTCGACATGCACGTCGAGAATCTGCGCACCGAGCACGACCTCGATGCCGGCGTCCAGAATACTCTGTTCCATCCAGCGGCCGAGGACGACCTCGTCGTAATAGACGACCGTGGTGTTCGGCCCGTGGCGGTAATAGATCGACTGGTCCTGACTTTCGAGATGGGCGAGCAACCTGTCGGCAACGCCATAGGTGAACTGATAGCCATGCGTGCCGTTCGAAAACAGGCCGCAGAACGTGGCGATGATCGAGTTGACCGCCTGCCCGCCGAGTGCCGCCTGGCCATCGACAATCACCACTTTGCGACCGAGCTTCGCGGCTTCGAGTGCTGCGGAAATGCCGGCGATGCCGGCGCCGACGACGCAGATATCCGCCTTGAGCCTGCGGAACGGCGCCGACTTCTCGCGCCGGACAATCCGCGTTTCCCTGCTCAGCGTCTCCGCCATCGAACCCTCCCGTACGGCCTGCGCCCTCCCGGCGCTTTGGCCATGATCGTAACCCAAGCCGCCTCGCCTTGAACCCGGCAAGTGATGCGATCAGCTTTCTTGTTTCGAGAAAGGTCCCGCCGGATTTCAGCGGTTTTGGCGTCAGCGAAACGGCGCGCTTGAGGCAGGTCCAGATTTCTTCTCAAAACATCGGAATGACCTGATCCGGCACCCCTTCCGAAAACCGCTTCTGCACGTAGGATATGAACTCGGACACCACGACCTTGTTCATCTTGATCCTGGGCACGGACGCCTTCACCCAGAGCGGCTCGACCGGAAATTCCGGCATCACCTCTTCAAGCGCGCCGCTATCGAGATCCGACCGGGCGAGGAACCTCGGCAGGATCGCCAATCCCAATCCCTGCCGGGCAGCGGCGAGCAGGACCCGGCTATCGTTGGCCGTGAAATTCGAAGTGATCTCCACGTTGAGCGTGCTCGTTTCCATCTGGAAGGTCCAGGTCGTGCCGATCGTGTGGAAGGTGATGCATTCGTGGCCGACGAGTTCGGTGGGCGTCTTCGGCCGTTTGCGCCCCGCCAGATAACCTCGCGATGCGCACAGCACCCGCGGATAGGGACAAAGCGGATGATCGATCACATAGGCGTAGGATTGCGGCAGGGCGCCGATCGCCACGTCGAACCCCTCTTCCAGCGGATTGACCGAGCGGTCGATCAGCACGATCTCCATCTTCACCCGCGGATTGGCGGCCTGGAACGCGGCGCAGATATCACCGAAGAACATTGAGGTCAGCGTCGTCGGTGCCTTGATGCGCAGCGAGCCGGTCAGCCCCAGTTCGTGGGTATTCGGCGTCGCCAGCGTCTCCTCGATCTCGCCGACCAGGAGCTGCAGGCGGGGCCGCAGCCGCTCTCCGTCGAGCGTCAGGGCCAATCGCCTTGTGGTGCGCACGAACAGCTGGGTATTGAGGTGCTCTTCGAGCCGCTTGACGCGCTTGGTAATGACCGAGGTCGCGACACCCAGGTCACGGCCGGCGGCGGAAAAACTGCCGGCGCGTGCGGTTGCCAGGAATGCACCGATATCGAGAAGTATATTCACTGTCTTTCTCGTTTCGAGAAAATCCGAACCGGCATCACGCGCATATTTTCCGGGGTTTCGCAACTCCTGCCGCGTTCCATAGCCGACGTCCTATTTGCCTGATCATTCTCGATAGATCAGCCGCAACGGGCGCTATGGAAATCGAATTCCGCCGCGAGTTTCCCGACCGCACCGGTTTCCGAGATGCGCAATGCCATCCATATGGACACCGCCGACCAGGCGGCCCGCATATAGCTGTCGGCGCGGTAGAGGGCAGCATCCGGATCGCTCTGAAGCGCCGCCATCCGCCCGCTCAAGCGCTCGAATCCCTCCAGGACCGCGAGAGCCTGTTCCGATTCCGCCGGGTGTTCGGCGATGTAGGCGTCGATCTCGTCTCGCGCCTTCTCCAGGAAAAGGGTGAGCCCCCGCCCCTCGTCACGCCAGAGGCGGCGGGTCAGGAAATCCAGCGCCTGCATGCCCGTCGTGCCCTCGTAGATGGTCATGATGCGGGCATCGCGCAGATATTGCTCGAGCGGCCAGTCGCGAGTATAGCCGACGCCACCGAGTACCTGGATCGCCGCATTCGCCACCTCGAACCCGGCCGCAGCGCCAAAATTCTTGATCAGCGGCAGCATCCAGCCGGTGAAATCCTCCAGCCCGGATTCAGGCTCCAGTCGGGCGATATCCATGGTCGTGGCGAGTTCGAGAATGGCGGCGCGCAGGATTTCCGTGGAGCTGCGGATCTCGTGCAGTTGGCGCTGCACATCCGGATGGCTCGATATCGGTACCGGCGGCTGGTCAGGCCGTCCGCCCTGGCGGCGCTCCTTCGCATAGTCTTCGGCGATATCGGCCGCAGCAGATGCTATGCCCAGCCCCTGGCAGCCGGTGAGCAGCCGCATCAACTCGATCATGGTGAAAAGCTGCGGCAGTCCGCGCCCTTCGCGGCCCAACATGATGCCCCGGGCGTTGTCGAAGCGCATGGCGCAGGTGGGAGAGCCGTGAAGGCCCATCTTCTCCTCGATGCGATCGACCGAAACGCCGTTCGGCTGGCCGTCGATGAGGTTCGGCACGAGAAAGAGGCTGATGCCGCGCGTGCCCGGCTGGTCGTTGGTACGGGCGAGCAGGCAGTGGCCGATACGGCCCGCCATGTCGTGGTCGCCGAAGGAGATCCAGATCTTCTGGCCGGTGATCAGCCATTCGCCATCGTTGAGTTCGGCCTTCGTGCGCAGCCGGCCGACGTCGGAACCCGCGTCCGATTCGGAAATGCAGATCGTCGCCGCCCATTCGCCGGTGCTGAGTTTTGGCACCCATTCGTTTGCAGTCGTTTCGTCGGCGGCTTCCGTCAGAAGATGGGCCGCCGCACGGGTCGAGCCGGCCCCCATCATCAGCGCCACGCAGCCGCGCTCGAAAAGCGGCGCGCAGGCAGCATGCAAGGTCAGCGGAACGGCCTGGCCGCCGAATTTCTCGGCCACGTCCATGCCGAGCCAGCCGGCCTCGGCATATTGCCGGAACGCGTCGGCAAAACCGTCTGGTGTCTTCACCCGACCGTCGATCACCTTCGCGCCGCTCCGGTCGCCGACCGCATTCAGCGGCGCCAGCACGCCCTCGGCAAAACTTGCCGCCTCCTCGATAATCGCGGCAACCGTCTCGTCGTCGCAATCTTCACGGAGCTCTTTCAGCCGGTGCCAGCCCGGCGTCAGAGCCAGGATGTCCAGCGTTCGGTCGGCCTGATCCGCAAACGACATCGGCGGTTACCGCGGCTGCATGCGCAGCGCACCGTCGAGCCGGATCACTTCGCCGTTGACATACTGGTTCTCGATCACGAACCGCACCGCATCGGCAAACTCGCCGGGGTCGCCGAGCCGGGACGGATAGGGAATCGCGCTGGCAAGACTGTCCTGCGCCTCCTGCGGCAGCTCATGAAGCAGCGGCGTCAGGAAGATGCCGGGTGCTACAGTGTTGACCCGTACGCCGAAACGGGAGAATTCGCGCGCCGCCGGCAAAGCCAGCGAAACGATGCCGCCCTTGGAGGCCGCATAAGCGGCCTGGCCGATCTGCCCTTCGAAGGCTGCGACCGAGGCGGTGTTGACGATCACGCCGCGCGCCTTGTCGTCGCGCTCGGGCAGGCCCGACATGCGATCGGCCGCAAGCCGCATCATGTTGAACGTGCCGATCAGGTTGACGCGGATGACCCGCTCGAAATCGGCAAGCGGCATCGGGCCGTTCTTTCCGACGATGCGCCCCGCCGTGCCGATACCGGCGCAGTTGACGAGGATACGCAAGCCGTCACCGGCCTTCGCCGCAACGTCGAGCGCCTTGGATGCATCGTCCTCGCTGGTCACGTCGCCCGAGAGCGCCACGCCGCCGATCTCGGTCGCGACCTTTTCGGCTGCGGCCTGGTTGCGGTCGAAGACATGCACCACGGCCCCGAGTTTCGCGAGCAGCCGTGCCGTCGCCTCGCCGAGCCCCGATCCGCCGCCGGTGACGACAGCGCTTGTTCCTTCGATCCTCATGCCGCCAGCTCCTTGCCGACCCGGATGACGCCCGGCGCATCCGCATACAGGTCCTCGACGAGATCGCCGCGATGGGCGAGCACGGCGCGCTGGTTGATCGAACCCTTGTCGGTCACCTCGCCCTTCTCGAAACGCAACGGCTGGGTCATCAGCATCATGCGCATGACGCGCGTCGCCGAGCCGCTCGACTGGCGCTGATGTTCCTTCAGCCGCTCGATGATCGCCGCCCTCACCTTCGGATGGGCAACCACCGCCTCGTCGGAAAGGGCAGTGTCGCCGCCGATCAGTTCGCGCAGTGCCGGCATGAAGGGCACCGCCAGCGCCCCGAGCTCGGCCCTGTTCTCGCCGGTGATGACTGCATCGCGGATCAACCCGCCGAACTGGTTGACGAGCTGTGCCCGCAACACGCCGACCGCCACCCAGGTGCCGGTCTGAAGCTTGAAGTTTTCAGCCGTACGGCCGTCGAAATAGAACCCCTGGCGCGGATCGCCCGGCACGGCGAACTTTACCGCGTCGCCTATCCGGTAAAAACCCTCCTCGTCGAAGGCCTCCTTCGTCAGCTTCTCGTTGCGCCAGTAGCCTGGGGTGACGTTCGGACCCTTGAGGCGCAGTTCGTATTTGTCGTCGATCGGCACCAGTTTCATGGTGACACCCTGGCCGGGGACGCCGATATTGCCGGGCTTTTCCTGCGGCTCGGTGCAGAAGATCGCGAATGGCGCGGTCTCCGTTGAGCCTATGCCCGTGCCGAGCGGCACCTGTTCGCCGATCGTCATCTCGGAAAGCTCAATCAGCGCGTCCCAGGTGTGCTGCGCCATGCCTGCGCCGGCATACATCAGGAGCTTCAGGTCCTTGAAGAAGGTCTTGCGAAGCCCCTCGTCCTCGCGCATCGCCTGGATCAGCATTTCATAGCCGGCAGGCACGTTGAAATACCAGGTTGGCGAGATTTCCTTCAGGTTGGCGATCGTCTGGGCCATCAGCGCCGGGCTCGGCTTGCCGCGGTCGATGTAATAGGTGCCGCCGTTATAGATGGCGATGTTGAACACCTTGTTGCCGCTGGCGGTGTGGTTCCAGGGCGCCCAGTCGACCAGAACCGGCGGTTCGTCGCGGAAATAGGAGTAGCAGTCCGTCACCATCTCCTGGTTGGAGCAGAGCATGCGCTGGGTCTGGATCACCGCCTTGGGCGAGCCGGTCGTGCCCGAGGTGAACAGGAATTTCGCGACCGTATCCGGCCCGACCGCATCAAAAGCCTTGTCCACGGCCTCGGTCGGCTCGGTCCTGAGGATGTCGTCGAGGAGATAGGTGCCGGACCTATCCTCGGGCAGGTTGCGCATCCCGGCAAAGGGAATGTCTGCCCCGAAAGCCGTATCGACCGCCTTGCGGAAGGCACCCGCATCGTCGGCGAAGATCAGGCCGGGGGTGATCTGCCTGGCGATGTCGTGCAGCTTGGAAAAGTCGGAGGAGATGGTCGCATAGGCCGGCGCAATCGCCGCCGACGGGATGCCGACATGCTGGGCGCCCAGCGCCATCAGCGCATGCTCGATCGAGTTTTCCGAAAGGATGACAAGCGGATTTTCGGCCGAGAGCTTCATGTCCAGCAGGAACTGGCCGATGCGGCGCACCTGATCCAGCGCCTCAGCAAAACTCACCCTGCGCCACTCGGCCGTCCCTTCCCGATCCGCCATCCAGGTGCGGTCGGGTGCTGTTTCTGCCCAATGGATCAGCCGCTCGTTGAGCTTGTCGGGATAAGGTCCGAGCGGATCCTCACGCCAGACTACGAACTCGCCGTTCGGCCGTTCTTCCCAGCCGACCACAGGCGACCACAGCTTCACGTCACGCACAGGTTTTCCGCTCATGACTTCTCCTCCCAGACGTCAATGCTCCCTATCGGGCTCCCAAAATTTGTTTACAAAGAAACAATCTCCCTGTAAACGATCAAAAACTGATGACGGGCTGGGGAGCGTCCGTTGCTGGAGGAGAATGCATAAAATGGCCGATCAGACGGCAACCAGCTTCGTGACCTATGAGCTCAAGGGCAATGTTGCCCATATAGGTCTCAATCGTCCGGAAAAGCGCAATGCGATCAGCGACCGTTTCGTCGAAACGATCGCCGAGACCGTGGCGCGTGCCGAAAGCGAGGCGAAAGCCGTCGTGCTGTTCGGCCATGGCGATCACTTCTGCGCCGGGCTCGACCTTGCCGAACATGTGAAGAAGACGCCGATCGAAGGCGTGCGCGGTTCGCGCCGCTGGCATGCGGTGTTTGCCGGCATCGAACACGGCACGATCCCGTGGATTTCGGCCCTGCACGGGGCGGTGGTCGGCGGTGGCCTCGAACTGGCATCCTCCACCCATATCCGCGTTGCCGACAAGTCCGCCTTTTTCGCGCTGCCGGAAGGCCAGCGCGGCATCTTCGTCGGCGGCGGCGGCTCGGTGCGGGCCGCACGGCTGATGGGCGTTGCCCGCATGACCGACATGATGCTGACCGGCCGCGTCGCTTCTGCGGAAGAGGCCGAACGCTGGAACCTGGCGCAATACGTCGTCGAAAAGGGCATGGCCCGGCAAAAGGCGCATGAGCTTGCGGAAGCCGCCGCCAGCAACGCCGAAATTTCCAACTACGCGGTGCTCAACGCGTTGCCGCGAATCCAGGACATGGCCAAGGAAGACGGACTTTTCGTCGAATCCTTCATCGCCTCCTTCACCGCCACCAGCCCGGAGGCCGAAGAGCGTCTGCGCGCCTTCCTGGAAAAACGCGCCGCGCGGCTGAAGGCGCCGGGCTCGGCATAAGGGGGGAACGCCCATGGACATGCCGATCCGCACCGCAGACCAGGTCGAACTCGACCGGCTCAATTCAGCACTCGGTTTCCTGATGCGGCTGGCGCAGCTCAAGATCTACGAGCGGTTTTTCGAAGAGGTCGGCGAGCATAATCTGAAGCCGGGGGAATTCTCCGTGCTTTGGGTCATTCTCCACAATCCCGGCATCCGCCAAAGCGTGCTCGGCCAACGGCTGATGATCAAGCGGGCTCATATGACCAAGCTGATCCGGGCGCTGGAGGACCAGAACCTCGTTTCGCGGAAGGTGCCGGATGGAGATCGCCGCGCCGTGGAGATCACGCTGACGCCGGAAGCGGTGACCAGGGTGAAGCAGGCGAGCCAATGGTTCTTCACCTACGAAGAGTCGGTCGGCGCCAACCTTACCGGTGACGAGCGCCAACAACTGACGGCCCTGCTGCGGAAATTCGTAGGCCTGGGCTGAATTTAAGGATCGGGAGGAGCGAACCTTGAACATCGACGAGCTGATCGCCATCGACGTCCACACCCATGCGGAAGAACCCTGCTGCGGCCCGCGCGACGACGGCTACGACCAATTCCAGGCCGGTATGGCCAAATATTTCAAGAACCCGGCCGGCCACAAGGGCATGCTGCCGACGGTGAACGAAACCGCCGTCTATTACCGCGAACGCAAGATCGGCTGCGTGATCTTTCCGGTCGATGCGGAGCGCGAGACCGGTTTCCGGCGTTACAACAACGAAGAAGTGGCGATGATCGCCGCCGAAAACAGCGACATCATGATCCCGTTCGCGTCGATCGACCCCGCCAAGGGCAAGATGGGCGCCCGCGAGGCGCGTCGGCTTGTGCGGGAATTCGGCGTCAAGGGTTTCAAGTTCCACCCGACCATGCAGGCCTTCTATCCGAACGACCGGATGGCCTATCCGCTCTACGAGGCGATTGCCGAAGAGGGTGCGATCACGCTGTTTCATACCGGCCAGACGGGCGTCGGCGCCGGCATGCGCGGCGGCATGAACATGCGGCTGAAATATTCCAACCCGATCTATCTGGACGACGTGGCGGCGGATTTTCCAGACATGCCGATCATTCTCGCGCATCCCTCCTTCCCCTGGCAGGAAGAGGCGCTTTCGGTCGCGACCCACAAGCCGAACGTCTATATCGACATGTCCGGCTGGTCGCCGAAATATTTTCCGTCGATCCTGGTGCAATACGCCAACTCGATCCTGAAGCACAAAATGCTGTTCGGCTCGGACTGGCCGGCGATCACACCGGACCGCTGGATGGCGGATTTTGCAGCGATCTCGATCAAGGACGAGGTGCGGCCGCTGATCCTCAAGGAAAACGCCCGCAAGCTGCTGAAGCTTTAAACCGGGACGAAACTCTTTCGCACCACCAGTTCGGGGATGACCCGCTCGTAACCCGGCGAAGCGTCCGGGTTTTCGAGGCGCCGCTCCAGAAGCTCGACGGCCCGCAGCGCCATGGTGATCGGGTCCTGGCGGAAGGTGGTGAGGCTGTAGCTCAGCCAAGCCGCTTCCGGCACGTCGTCGAAGCCGATCACCGCGACATCCTCCGGGATGCGCAGCTTCTTCTCGATGCGGATGAAATCCATGAGGCCGAAGGCGATCTGGTCGTTAGCGCAGAACACCGCGTCCGGGCGTTCGCCACCGGCGAACAGCTCGCGTGCGGCGGCGATGCCGCTGTCATAGTCGGAATCCGGCCCTCCGGCCGACTGCACTTCGGCGCCGAGCGATCGCGCCGCCGACGTGAAGGCATTTTCGCGTTCGACGATGCTCGGCGTCCCCGATTGCGAACCGACAACAGCGAGGCGCCGACGGCCGGCATCGAAAAAGGCATTGGCGGCCTTGCGCGAGGCCTCGGAATTGCCGGCGCGGACATGATCGGCATCCGGTTCCGAACGGCCGATCACCACCAGCGGCTGGCCGTTGCGCTGGGCGAGTTCGAAGAAGCTTGCCGGAGGCGAGCCGGAAAGGATGATCGTCGCCTCGGCGCGGTGGCCGATCAGCATCTTCTGGGCGGCCAGCAATTCCTCTTCCGCCTGCCCGGTATTGATGAGGATCGGGATGCTGCCACGCTGGATCAGCGCCTTGGCGAGCGCCGCGGTCAGATGGGCACGGAAACCGAGTTCCGGCTTGGTCGCAACGATACCGACAAGCCGGCTCTGGTTGGCAAGCACGCCGCGGGCGAGGTCGTTGACATGATAGCCAAGCTCTTCCGCCGCCCGCAGCACCTTTTCGCGCGTCGCCGGCGCGACACTGGCGCCTGGCGTGAACGTGCGGGAAACGGCCGAGCGAGAGACACCGGCAAGGCGGGCGACCTGTTCGGCGCTGACAAAGCGCATCCGTTTTTCGTCCCTCATGCTTTCCTCAATGCCCCACCCGCGAAAGGACGTCCGCCTTCAGGAATCGCTCCACGATCAACATGAACACCAGAGAGGGAACGAGCAGCAAGAGGGCGGTGATCGATGCGATCTGATAGTTGCCGCCGGCAGCGGTCGTATAGAGCAGCAGCGGCAGCATGTTCACATCGGGCGCGCCGACGAAATAGCTGCCGGTGAATTCGTCGAGCGATTCCAGGAAAACGAAGATGGCGCTTGCCATCAGGCCCGGTGCCGCCAACGGCAGCGTCACGTCGAGAAAGGCCCGGAAGGCGCCAGCGCCGATATTGCGCGCCGCCTGCTCAAGCTCCGCGTCGATCGCCGAAAAGGCGGCCGTCGCGATCCACACCGCATAAACGAGGCCGTGCGAGACATGCACCAGCACGACGCCGGGAATCGTGCCGTTGAGCCTGATCTCGTAGAAGATGCGGGCCACGTTGACGTAGACCGTCAGGTTCGGAAAGGCCTGCGGAATGAGGAAGGCGAGCAGGATGAGGCCCCGAAACGGCAGTTTTAGGCGCGCCAGCGCGTAGCCGGCAGGGATCGCCAGCAAGAGCGAGACGACAACGGTCAGCAGGGCCACGACCAGCGAATTGGTCAGCGATTCCATCGCCCCGCCGCGCGGTGCAAACACCCGCGCCCAGGAACTGAAGCCGTATTCGAGCGGCAGGCTGTGGGGGAAATACCACTTCTCAGCCACTGTCCAGAGCAGGAGGTTGAAGAGCGGCCCGAAGATGAAGAAGGCCATCAGCCCGAAGATGATGCCGCGCGGCACCCACCAGAGCGCGGCGAGAGGACTGCGGGCGGCGGGATTATGGGCGGCTGTCATGCGCGCTCCTTGAGGCTGGCGCGCAGGTAGATCCATGCGACGGAGGCGGCGAGCACGAGCGAGATCAGGCCGAGCGCGTTGGCAACGCCGTAATCCCCGTAGGAATTGACCCGGAAGGCGATATCGGCGGTCAGCATGGTCGGCGACTGGGCGTTGATCATCAGCGGCACCGAGAGAACCGACATCATGGTGACGAAGGAAAGGATGAGGCCGACGGTCAACGTCATCGCCACCTGCGGCACGACGATTTCCAAGAGCAGCCGGAGCCGCGAGGCGCCGAGATTGCGGGCCGCCTCGATGGTGTCGCGGTTCATGGAGGCCATGGCGCCGGCGACGAGCAGCGCCACGAATGGCGTCTGCTTCCAGACGAAGGCGATGACGATGCCGCGCCAATCGAGGAAGCTCACCGCATCGAGCGGCGTCATAAGTCCAAGATTGATGAAAGTGTTGTTCATCATGCCGTTCTTGGACAGAAACGTGCGGAGAATCTGGCCGACGACGATGAAGGGAATGAACATCGGCCAACGATAGAGCCAGCGCAGGATGGCGACGGCCACCGGATGTTCGCCGAGCGTGAGATAGCCGCCGATCGCGATCGAGGCGATGCCGATCAGCACCGTCGACAGGCTGACGATCACGACGGTGAAGATGATGTCCTTGGTGTAAAGGTCGAAAGTCTTGGTGAAATTGCCCCAGCCGAACGTCCCCTCCACCTGGAAGGCACCGACTGCCGACATGATCAGCGGCAGGATGAAGAGGAAGGCGATCACCGCGAGTGCCGGTAGCACGAGAAGGAGACCGAGGAGGCGTTTTGACATGGTTCGACCGTTCGGAGGGATGATGGGCACTATCTTCTCCCCTCGGGGAGAAGATGTCCGAAGGACAGATGAGGGGGGTGAGCTACAGACGCGGCCGTAAGGCCTTGTATGCCGTGCCACAGCTCCCTCATCCGGCCCGTTGGGCCACCTTCTCCCCAAGGGGAGAAGGGAATCCCGGATTACTTCACGGACTTCTCATAGGCTTCGAGGATCGCGGTGTTGTAGGGCGCGATCGGGAAGGGCTTGCCCTTGGCGGCAAGGTCGGCCGGCGAGATATCGACGAACAGCTTGTTCCAGGTGGCGTCGTCCAGTTCCCGCTTGACGTTGTCGGCGTCAATGCCCGGATACCAGTTGAAGCGCTTGACGATGCCTTCGGCCTGGACCTTGGGGCTGGTGGCGAGAGCGATGAACTTCTCGGCCAGCGCCTTGTGGGCAGCCTTTTCCGGCATGACGTAATGCATCGGCTGGCCCGGCATGCCCGGAGCCGGCAGGACGAGTTTCATGGTCGGCGGCAGCTGGCCGTTGGCCTGCCAGGAGTAGAACATGTCGACCCAGACCGGGCCCATGGCGATCTCGCCACGCGACAGAAGGTCGAGCGTGCCGGCATTGCCGGGCGTCAGCGTCGCGTTGGTCGTGAAGTCGGCGAGGCTCTTGAAAGCTGCATCCCACTTCTTGGTTTCGTCTTCCTTGAACGGACCGTTCATCAGGGTGTTGGCATCGCCGCCGCCGAAGGCGTAGATCCAGCCCATGACGAACGAGACGCCGGACGCGCCGCCCTTGATGCCATTATAGCCGAACTGCTTCGGATGGGCCTTGGCCCAGTCTGCGAGTTCCGCATAGGACTTCGGCGGGTTCGGAACGAGCGCCGGATTGTAGGCAATCGCGGTCTGGCTGTTGAACATCGGCATGACATAACCGTCGACATTGGTGCCGAGCGCCATCTTGGCGTTGGCACGGGTGACGAGCTTGCCGGTTTCGATGTCGCTGCGGTACTTGTCGAGATAGTTCTTGGTCACCATCGGGCCAACGAATTTTTCGTGGACGACCGCAACGTCGACGTCCCACTTATCGGACTTCGCCGCAGCCTGGGCGTCGAAGCGTTCGAGGATCTTCTGCGAGCCCGCATCGCCGGGGCCGGTGCCGACGGCGCGAACGGTGTTGCCCGGATAGGTCTTTTCGAACAGCGGGCCGAGATACTGGTTAATGTAGTCGACCATGTTCTGGTCGCCGGCAGTCGCAACCGTCAGCTCTTCGGCATGGACCGGAAGGGCTGCGAAAACGACGGTGAAGGCTGCGTAGGACATCTTCTTCATGAGTGCTTCTCCGTGAGTTGAAAAGGCAGAGGTATCGAAGGGTCAGGCGTGGACTTTCCCGGATGGCGCCCGAGAAATGGGGGAGGCCGAAGCAGCCTTCGGCGAACTGAACAGAAAGAGCGCCTCGGCCGGCACGAACACAGCAACGCGGGCGCCCGGCTCGAAGGCGCGGTCGGCATCGGCCATGATTTCGTGATCGCCGAGTTTGATGACGTGGCGCCAATGGCCGCCGGGATAACTGACGGCGGCGACCTCGCCCCGAAAGGTGATGCCGGGACCGATCGCGGCGATATCATCGGCCGGGAAAAGGCGGGCGGCCTCCGGGCGGAAGCGGGCCTCGACCGAACCGGCGGCCAGCGGACGGCCGAGGAGCGGTACGGTACCGGCCGCATTGGCCGGGCCGGCAGCGATCGCAAATTGGTCGCCCTGCGGCGCGCCGTTGAGGAAAAGTACATTTTCCGCGCCCATGAAGGCGGCGACGAAGGCCGAGGCGGGGCGGTTATAGACATCTTCCGGCGTGCCCTGCTGGGCGATCCTGCCGGCATTGAGGATGACGATCCGGTCGGCCATCACCATGGCCTCCTCGCGGTCGTGGGTGACGTGGATGGCGGTGATGCCAAGCCGCTTCTGCAGCGCCCGCAACTCGTGGCGCACCGTCAGGCGGATGCGCGCATCGAGGTTCGACAGCGGCTCGTCGAGCAGCAGGATTTCCGGATCGATGGCGAGCGCCCGACCGAGCGCGACGCGCTGGCGCTGGCCGCCCGACAACGCCAGCGGCTTGCGCGCTTCCAGCCCGTCGAGACCGAGCAGCGACTGCATGGCAGCGACGCGAGCCGCGATCTCAGTTCGAGAAATACCCTTCAGCTTCAGCCCGTAGCCGATGTTCTGCGCCACCGTCATATGCGGCCACAGCGCGTAGGATTGGAAAACCAGCGCCATGCCGCGTTTGTCGGGTGGCAGGTAAGTCACATCGCGATGGCGCACCTTCACTTCGCCAGCCGACGGGCTGATGAAACCCGCCAGCAGGCGCAGAAGCGTGGTCTTGCCGCAGCCGGACGAACCGAGCAGCGCCACAAATTCGCCCTTGGCGATCGACAGATCGATATCGGTCAGAACCTGCGTGGCGCCATAACGGCTGGCGACACCGCGCAATTCCAGAAAACCGTCCCGTTCCATCGAACCCCCTTTTGCACAGCCGTGCAATCTTGCTGGGCGTTTCTTAGGGCCGGAGTTTTACAGGCGGATGACACCTCAAATTTTTTATTGCCGGATGCTCGTGAGGTGGCCGCTCAGGCGTCCACGGAGAACGGGGCTTCGAGCCGGGCGAGTGCTTCCTGAAGCTCCTCGGCTCCGGTCGCCACGAAAACGGCTCCGGCCTCCGCCAGGATTTTCGCGCGGCCAGGTCGCGGATCGGCGGGATCTACAAAGCCGATCGCCGTCATGCCCGCCACAATCGCCCCGGTGACCCCGTGGGCGCTGTCGTCGATCACCACGCAACGGGCCGGTTTGGCCGACAGGGTTTCCGCGCAGAGATGGAAGAGATCCGGCGCCGGTTTCGGCCGAGCCACCATGTCGGCGCTGAAGATCGAGGGCGCGAAAGCGTTCCAGAGCGGCAAAAGACCGAGGCTTTTCGACAGCCGGTCCGTCGAGCTGTTGGAGGCGACGCATTTGCGATGCGGCAGGGCATGGACGAGCTTTTCGATGCCGGGCATCGGCTCCAGCGAGCGGGCGAATTCCGGATAGATATCGAGATGCCAGGCCTCGAAGACCGCATCCAGATCTGTGACGCCGAGCTCTTCGGTGCAGATGCGACGGATGGCGCTGGCCGAATTGCCGGTGAAGCGGACCAGCACTTCGTCGGCGGTGATGGCTGCGCCTGCATCCTGCAGGGCCTTGGCCAGCGTGCGGCTGGCGATCGGCTCGCTGTTGATCAGGACGCCGTCACAATCGAAAATCAGGAGATCTATCTGCATGAAAGTCCAATTTGAATGAGGCGTCAAAGCCGATTGACGCCGGCCAAACCGTCGGCGACGGCAAAGCTCTGGAAAACGGCAGCAGGGGAATTCTGCTGCTTGCGGTCGGTGATCCCGATGAAATCCACCTCGGCCGACCGCTCGCTCAAGCGCATGATCGCATAACCATGCTTGTCCGAGGCAAACTTGAGGTGCGGATTTTCGGCAAGCGCCGTCGCAAGGCTTGCGGCTGACGGCGCGTCCGAGGTGACCGAGCCGCAGACGAATTCGCTGGCGATGACCTGAGCCTTCTCCTCCGTGAAGTCGCGCTTCACGTCCGCCGCATAGAAGGCATGCAGGTCGCCGCCGATGATCAGCGGATTTTGGACCGCCGAGGTCTGCACCGCCCCCAGCAGGCGCGTGCGGGCAGCGCGATATCCGTCCCAACCGTCGAGATTGTAAGCCGTGGCCGGCCCGGCCTTGGTGTCGCGCTCGGCAAGCAGCGTCTGCTGGGCGATGAGGTTCCACTTCGCCCGGCTGGCACCGAGCGTATTGCCGAGCCATTGTTCCTGTGCCGGGCCGAGCATGGTCCGCTCCGGCCGGTCGTCGCCTGCCGACCCTTGGAGTTCCGGCGAACGATATTGCCGGGTGTCGAGGAGCGTCACGCCGGCTAGATTGCCGAACCGGTAGTGGTCGTAGATGCGTAGCGCATCGAAGCCGGCGGCGAGGCTTGGATGCACCGGCATGTGCTCGAACCAGGCCTGGTAGGCGGCACGGCGGCGAGCGAGGAATTCGTCACGGTTCGGTGCGTCGGGAGCACGGTCGGCGGCGTAGTTGTTGGTGACTTCATGGTCGTCCCAGACGGCGAGCCAGGGAAAGGCGGCGTGTGCGGCCTGCAACTGCGGGTCGGATTTGTAGAGCGCATAACGATCCCGGAATTCGTAGAGCATCGACGGCACGCCGGTCTCGTGCTTGCGCACCAGCTGCGCGCCGTAACTGCGCTCGTAGATATAGTCGCCGAGATGGACGACGAGATCGAGGTCACGGCCGGCCATGTCGGCATAGGCGCTGTAGAAACCCTGTTCGTATTGCTGGCAGGAGGCGAAGGCGAGGCGAAGCGTATCGGCATTGCCCGCCGGCGCCGTGCGGGTGCGGCCGACCGGGCTTTCCGCATTGCCGGACCGGAAACGGTAGAAATACCAGCGGCCGGGCAGAAGACCCGTCACTTCCACATGCACAGAGTGGGCGAATCCCGGGACCGCGCGGAACAGGCCCGACTGGACCGGCTTTGAAAAAGCCTCGTCCTCGGCAACCATCCATTCCACGTCGATCGGATCGAGGTTCTGCTTCGGCGCCGGGGCAAAAGGATCGGCGGAGGTGGCGGCCGATGTGTCTTGGAGGATCAGCCGGGTCCAGAGGACGACACTGTCGGCCCTCGGCGCGCCAGAGGCGACACCGAGAGCGAAGGGATCGGTCTTGAAGCTCGCCGCACGCGCGGAGCCGAGCGGCCGCCAGACGGCAGCTACCGCCAGCCCGCCCACCAGCAGGCTTCGACGATCAATGAGCGGCATCGAACAGCCCTTCGCGTGCCTTGACGGCGAGGTCCGGGCGGTCGGTGGTGATCTGGCGCAGCGGGCGCTTTAGCCAGAAGGACAGGTCTTCCACCTCGTTCGGAACCCAGACGCCGAGCTTTTCGGCCGGGACGAGCGCGGAGAGCAGTTCCCATTCCTCGAGCAGCAGAGCCTTTTCGATCGCCAGCACGTCGGAAACCCGCAGCATGGCTTCGACGGACTGGCGCAGGCCGAGAGCCTGGACGGATTTTTGATTGAGCGATGAGAGCCGGCGGATATGCGGCGCGACCTGCCCGATCGTCTTCAGGACTTCGCCGCTGAAACTGGTCAGGAAGGAATTGTCCGCAACGCCAAAGCGGTCGATCATCGCCGCGGCCTTGGCTTCGAGGCCTTGATAGGGCTTGCCGTCGGCATCGGCCTTCAGTTCCACATGCAGTTCGAGGCCGGTCGGCGCGTAGATTTCGAGCACGTCCTCGAGCGTCGGGATGTGCTCATCGGTGCCCTTGAGGATCACCGAGCGGTATTCGCCGGCGGCGAGATCCGCCACGCGGCCGGAACGCTCGGTGGTGCGGTCGAGCGTCGCGTCGTGGATGACGAGGAGTTCGCCGCTGGCGCTGAGATGCACGTCGAATTCGACCGATTCGACGGAGAGGTCGAGAAGGTTGCGAAAGCCAGTCAGGCTGTTCTCGGCCCAGAGATCGCGGGCGCCTCGATGGCCGACGATGATGGGATTGGTCATTGGAAATACCTCTTGTCTATTTGCTGGAATCCACCAGGCCCTTGGTGAACCAGCGTTGCATCAGAAGGATGACGAGAGCCGGCGGCGCCATCACAAAAAAGGAAGCAGCCATGGCGATGTTCCAGGCCGGCTGGGCGTCGGCGACCGGGATCAGGTCCTTCAACCCGATCATCGCCGTCGCCATCGCCTTTTCGGTGGTGAAGAGGAGCGGCCAGAGATACTGGTTCCAACCATAGAGGAAGAGAATGATCGACAGCGCCGCGATATTGGCGCGCGACAGCGGCAGCAGCACGTCCCAGAAGAATTTCAACGGCCCGGCGCCGTCGAGCTTGGCCGCCTCGCAGAGCTCGTCCGGTACGGTGAGGAAAAACTGCCGGAACAGGAAGGTCGCGGACGCCGAGGCTATCAGCGGCAGGATCAGCCCACCGTAGCTGTTGATCATGTTCCATTGCAGCGCGGCGTCGAGTTGATAGCCGGTCCTGTCGGCGATGAACCCGGTCAGGCCGATCGCCTCGAACATTAATCGTAGCGGGCCGCCGGCATCGGCCACCGCCTCGTAGGTCGGGATGATGCGCACTTCGACCGGCAGCATCAGCGAGATGAAGATCAGCCAGAAAGCGGTCATGCGGAAGGGAAACCGGAAATAGGTGACCGCAAAGCCGGCTATCAGCGAGACCGTCAGCTTGCCGACGACGATGCCGATGGTGACGATGAGGGAATTGACGTAGAGACGGCTGAACTGGCCTTCGTTCCAGGCGAGGACGGTGTTCTCGACGAAATGGCCGCCCGGGACCAGCGGAAACGGCACCTGCTGCACCTCGCCGACCGTCAGCGAACCGGCGACGAAAGCGAAATAGAGCGGCATGCAGACGGCGGCCGCGCCGATCAGCAGAATGACGTGGCAGAAGATCGAGAGGCCCGTGTGACGTTCGACCATGGTCACACCTGATAATTGACTTTGCGCTCGACGGCGCGGAACTGCAGGAAGGTGAAGAGCACGGCGATCGCCATCAGGATCACCGACTGAGCGGCCGACGATCCGAGGTCGAGCTGGCGAAAGCCATCCTGGTAGACCTTGTAGACCAGCGTGTTGGTGCTGCCGGCGGGTCCACCGTGGGTTACCGTGTCGATGATGCCGAAGGTCTCGAACAGGCCGTAGACGAAGTTCATGACGATCAGGAAGAAAATCGTCGGCGCCGCCATGGGCAGAGTCACCGTGAAGAAGCGGCGGACCGGACGGGCGCCGTCGATTGCGGCTGCCTCCATCACCGAGGCCGGCACCGCCAGAAACGCCGCGACGAGGAAGATGTAATCGTAGCAGACATGTTTCCAGACCGCCGCGACCGAGACAAGCAGCAACGCATCGAACGGCCGACGGTTCGGGTCCCAGGCGAAACCGATCTCATGCAGCATCTGGGCGAGCGGGCCGACGGTCGGGTTGAACAGGAAGGCCCAGAGCACGCCGGATATCGCCGGCGCGATGGCGTAGGGCAGAAGGATGACGCCCTTGTAGATCGCCCTGCCGCGCATGACGTTTTCGGTTGCGAAAGCCAATAACCCGGCGATGACGAGCGTGGCGACGCATTGCACTACCGTGAACCACAGCGTGAGGATGGCGCTGTCACGGTATTCGGGGCTTGAAAACAGGGTGGTGAAATTCTCAAAGCCGACGAAGATCATCGTGCCGCCGAACGGATCCACCTGCACGAAGGCAAGCGACAGCGCCTTCCAGGTGGGGATGAAAAAGAAGAAGAGCAGGATCAGCAGTTGCGGCGCGAGCAGGCCCGCCGCCAGCCAGGGCCGCCGGAAATGCGAGGCCTTGAGCCCCGCTTCCGACGTCCCGAGTAGGGGCAAGGCCAAACGGGGGCGCGTCGCCGCGCCCTCGTTCCTGATCACGATGGCATCACTTGCCGGCATGGAGCTTCTCGTACTGGCGCAGGATCTCGTTGCCGCGCTTGACGGATGAGTCCAGCGCTTCCTGCGGGGTCTTCTTGCCGGTCCAGACGGCCTGGATTTCCTCGATGAGGATAGAAGTCGACTGGTTGTGGTTGCCGAAGCGGAAGCCGCGGGAATTATCCGTCGGCTCGCCACGCGACAGTTGCTCGATGGCGATTTCGCGGGTCGGATGATCCTTGAAATAACCATCGGTCTTCATCTTCTGGTAGGCCGCATTGGTGACCGGAACGTAGCCAGTCGCCTTGCTCCACCATTCCTGGGTTGCCGGCTGAGCCACGAAGTTGAAGAAGGCGGCGACGCCGGCCTGAACCTCTTCCGACTTGCCCTTGACCGCCCAGAGCGATGCGCCACCGATCGTACCGTTCTTGACGTCCGCACCTTCCTCGTGCGGCATGACCGCGGCGCTCCACTTGAACTTCGCGTCCGCTTCGACGCCGGAATGGCTGGCGGTGGAGTTGATGATCGTGGCGCAGGTGCCTGACGTGAAGAGGCTGATCGGAGCGACGCCCTGGCCGGCGATCTTCAGCACGCTGTCATCGACCCATTTCTTCAGCCGCGCGACCTGACCGACCACGCCGGTCTTATTGTAGACGAACTCGGTATCGAGACCGGCATAACCGTTGGCCTTGGTGGCGAAGGGGTAGTTGTTGATCGCCGAATAGTTCTCGATCAGGCTCCACTGGAAATCGCCCGGCAGCGCCATCGGGCAATCGGTGACCTTTTTCTCCTTCAGCGCATAAAGCTGCTTTTCGAGACCCTGCCAGGTATCCGACGGCGCATCGAAGCCGGCGGCCTTGAAGGCATCGGCATTGTACCAGAGGATCGGCGTCGACGAGTTGAAGGGAAGCGCCGCCGGCTTGCCGTTGACGATATAGAAGCCGGCGACCGGCTTGACGAAATCGCTCCAGTCGATCTTGTAGCCTTGCTTGGCCATCAGCTGGTCGACAGGGATGACCGCACCGGAATTCAGCATGGTCATGAAACCGCGCTCGGCCGACTGAAGGATAGCCGGCTGCTGGTTGACGCGGTAGGCGGCGACCATGGCCGCCATGGTCTCTTCGTAATTGCCCTTGAACGTGCCGACGACCTCGTACTTGTCCTGGGACTTGTTGAAGTCGGAGATCAGCTTCTGGACGGTATCGCCGAGCTTGCCGGAGATCGCATACCACCACTCGATCTTGACGCGGTCGGCGGCAGTTGCTCCCGTCGCGCCCATCAAAAGTGCGCTTGCGGCAAGAAGGCCGGTAATCGATTTCAGATATGTCGAAGCCATGTTTCGGATCCCTCGATATTCGGGTCTTTCGCACGACCCGCCCTGTTTCGGTTCTGGCCATCTCCATCAGTCTGGGTTAGCCATGACATGGATGGGTTATGTTACACATGTTACACACATGTGACATATGATACTTCAAAGGTGGGGACAATGGAATATCGTGAGCTGATGGTGCGGGCCGCGTGGCTCTATCACGTGGAAAGCCTTACCCAGCAGCAGATCGCCGAGCGGATGAATATCACCCGCCGGCGCGTCAACGAGATCCTCTCGGAGGCGCTGGAAGCAGGCGTTGTCAGGATCAGCTTCGATTCCGTGCTGGCGGAAAGCGTCGAGCTGGAGGCGAAATTGCGCAAGCGATTCGGCCTGCAGGATGCGGTCGTGGTGCCGACGCCAGCGGACCCTGCGCTCCTGCATTCGGTGCTCGGACGTGGGGCAGCCGGCTTTCTCGGCCGGCTGATCCAAACCCAGAAGCCCGCCTCGATCGGCGTCGGCTGGGGCTCGACGCTGCGCGAGACGATCCAGCACATCCCCTCGCTCAACGAACCGCAGATCAAGGTACGCTCGATGATGGGCGGGCTGACGCAGGGCTCTGAAATCAACACGTTCGAGATCGTCCGCGGCTTCGCGCAGGTGCTGAACGCTCAGTGCCGCTATTTCGTGGCGCCGATCTATGCCGAGAGCCCGGAATCGCGCGATGCGATCATTTCGCAGGCGGTGTTCCAGAGGACGTTCAAGCAGATCTGCGAGGTGGATGTCGCCTACCTCAGCGTCGGCGACGTATCGCAGCAGTCGCTGCAGGTGCGCTATGGCCTGCCCGAAGGCATGAACGAGCAGATCCTCAGGAAAGCCGGCGCGGTCGGCGACCTGATGGGCCGTTATCTCGACGCGACAGGCAAGGAAATCGACCATCCGCTGAACCGCCAGGTTCTCGCCCCGGAGATGGAGGATTTCCGAAAAGTCGGCTGCCGAATCGTCGCGTCGGGCGGGGCGCACAAGCACAAGATCCTGCAGGCGGTGGCGCAGAGCGGGCTCGTCAACGTGATGATCACCGATGCCGACAGCGCCAAGGCCATGCTGGCAGCGAAATAGCCGTCAGATATTCCGCCTCTTGCCCTCCAGGAGGTCGATGATGGAATTGGCGGCATCCAGAACGTTGGTGCCGGGGCCGAAGACGGCGGCGACGCCGTGGTCCATCAGGTAGTCGTAATCCTGCCGAGGCACGACGCCGCCGACCACGACGATGACGTTTTCGGCGCCTTTCGCCTTCAGGGCTTCGACGAGTTGGGGCGCCAGCGTCCGGTGACCGGCGGCGAGCGACGACATGCCGACCACCTGGACGTTTTGCCTGACCGCGAGGTCCGCCGCCTCCTCGGGTGTCTGGAACAGCGGGCCGGCGAGAACCTCGAAGCCGATGTCGCCAAAGGCCGAGGCGATCACCTTGGCGCCGCGGTCATGGCCGTCCTGGCCGAGCTTGGCGACCATGATCTTCGGCCTGCTGCCAAGCGCTTGAGCATAGCTGCCAAGCCGCGAGACGATCGTCTTGTATTCCGGGTCGTCCCCGTAGGCGGGTCCGTAGATATCGGTGACCACTTCCGGCACCGCCGAGTGGTCGCCGAAGGCTTGCCGCATCGCGTCGGAGATTTCACCGACGGTGGCGCGGGCGCGGGCCGCCTCGATCGCCACTTCCAGCAGGTTTCCCTCGCCGCTTTCAGCGGCTTCCTCGAGGACGGCGAGCGCCGCCGCCACACGCTTCGGATCGCGCTGGCGGCGCACTTCCTCCAGGCGCTTGATCTGGCCTTTGCGGACCGCGGTATTGTCGATCGCCAGAATGTCGATCTCGTCCTCGTTTTCCAGCCGGTACTTGTTGACGCCTACGATGATTTCTTCGCCGCGGTCGACGGCGGCCTGGCGGCGGGTGGCGGCCTCCTCGATCAGCCTCTTCGGCAGGCCGTCGGCGACAGCCTTGGTCATGCCGCCCATCGCCTCGACCTCCTCGATCAGCGCCCAGGCCTTTTCCGCAAGCTCGTTGGTGAGGCTCTCGACATAATAGGAGCCGGCCAGCGGATCGACGACCTTGGTCACGCCGGTTTCGTGGCTGAGGATCAGCTGGGTATTACGGGCGATGCGGGCGGAAAAATCGGTCGGCAAAGCCATCGCCTCGTCCAGCGCGTTGGTGTGCAGCGATTGGGTGCCGCCGAGCACCGCTGACAGGGCCTCATAGGCCGTGCGGATGACGTTGTTGTAGGGGTCCTGCTCCTGCAGCGAGACGCCCGAGGTCTGGCAATGGGTGCGCAGCATCAGCGAGGACGCCTTTTGCGGCTTGAACTCCTCCATGATCCGCGACCATAGAAGCCGGGCGGCGCGCAGCTTGGCCGCCTCCATGAAGAAATTCATGCCGATCGCGAAGAAAAACGACAGCCGGCCAGCGAACTCGTCGACGCTGAGACCCTTGGCAAGTGCGGCACGGACATATTCGCGGCCGTCGGCCAGCGTGAAGGCGAGTTCCTGGACGAGCGTCGCACCCGCTTCCTGCATATGATAGCCGGATATCGAAATCGAATTGAACTTCGGCATTTCTTTTGCCGTATATTCGATGATGTCGGCGACGATCCGCATCGAAGGCTCGGGCGGATAGATATAGGTGTTGCGGACCATGAACTCCTTCAAAATGTCGTTCTGGATGGTCCCGGACAGTTCGGCCCGCGAACAGCCCTGTTCCTCGCCGGCGACGATGAAGGAGGCGAGGATCGGGATGACCGCGCCGTTCATGGTCATCGACACTGACATCTCCTTCAAGGGAATACCGTCGAACAGGATCTTCATGTCCTCGACGCTGTCGATCGCCACGCCCGCCTTGCCGACATCGCCCTCGACCCGCGGATGGTCGCTGTCGTAGCCGCGATGGGTGGCGAGGTCGAAGGCGACCGAGAGGCCTTTCTGGCCGCCGGCGAGATTGCGGCGGTAGAAGGCGTTCGACGCTTCGGCGGTCGAGAAGCCTGCATATTGGCGGATCGTCCAGGGCCGGCCGGCATACATGGTGGCGCGCGGTCCGCGCACGAACGGCTTCATCCCCGGCAGCGAATTGAGATGCTCGATGCCATCGAGATCTTGAGCTGTATAGAGCGGCTTGACGTCGATACCCTCGGGCGTGTGCCAGGTCAGCGTGTCGGGCGAGGCTTTGATTTCTTTTGTCGCCAGGGACGCCCAGTCGGCGATTTTCTTATTGGTCATGAGATCATGCCTCCGATGATGCACGCTGTAGGGCGCCACAAAGCGCTCCGGATTGACCCGTATGCGACCCAGTAGTATTCTGGCGCGCGAAAGGGAGCTTGTGCCATGTCAGTGAAAGCCTCCGTATCGATCTCCGACCAACAGGACTCATTCGCTCGCAAGCTGGTGGAGGAGGGACGTTACGCAAGCCTGAGCGCCGTCGTGCAGCGTGGGTTGGAGCTTGTCCGCGAAGAAACGGAGATAAAGGACGCGGAGCTTGCAGCTTTGAGGGCTCTCGTCGATCGCCGCCGTCGCGGCAAATTTTTGTCGGAAGACGAGAGTCGTCAGCGTATTGACGCGATGATTGCGGCCAAGAAGGCGCAGTATGGACTATGAGGTCAGGCTTTCGGAGGAAAGTGAGAACGACCTCGCTTTGATTTTCGATCATCTGATCGATGTGCATCTTAGTCTCGGCGAAGCTGTCGAAGATGCTATTTCCCGAGCCACGGCACGCATACGCAGGATCGAGGATGACATATTTTCTATCGGGCGTTTTCCATACAAAGGCACGTTGACGCCCGAAGTGGCGGTCGGATTGCGTCACGTCACCAAAGGGCGGGCGATCATATATTTCGACGTGTACGAGCAGCAGGAATTGGTCCAGATCATCGCGGTTTTCTTCGGCGGGCAGGACCATCAGCGGCACATGCTGGAGCGTCTTGGTGTGGCCGCGAGCCGCGGCGGATTCTGACGGACTTGCCGGAGGAGAGGTCACAATCATTGCTGCTGCTCCACCAAGCTCGTTGCTTCGCTCTGAATATCCCAATCCTGAAATCCAGCCACGCTGCCGGCGGACAATCCCTCCGCGACGTAAAGATATGTTCGCTTCTGAACCAGTTTGCCGCCGTCGAAAATGGAACAGGTGACGTCCGCAGTGTCTGGCCCGCCCGCCCGATCAACGTCGCAGGCTACAGTGCCGGGGTCGTGGATTAGTTTCGTGATGTAATTGTCCTTGTAATCCTCCACGGCCTTCCGACTAGCAGCCTGGACGAGCTGAACCTCAGTCAGGTTTCCCGGCGCGATGATATGGGCGGCAATATAGACAATGACGACAGTGATCAGGTTGCAGATCACATAGATGCCAACCCACTTTGCCGCCCACTTCGCTCGCTCCATCACCCCTCGAACTCCATGATCAACTCGTCGACCGCCAGGCTTTGGCCCTGGCTTGCGGCAACCCGCTTGACGACGCCCTTCCTCTCCGCCTTCAGCACGTTTTCCATCTTCATCGCCTCGACGGTCGCGAGCGTCTGGCCGGCTTCGACTGCGTCGCCGGCCTTCACCGAGACGGAGGTAATGACGCCGGGCATGGGGCAGAGCAGCATTCTCGAAGTGTCAGGCGGCAGCTTTTTCGGCATCAGGCGGGCAAGTTCGGCCACGCGGGGCGAACGGACGCGGGCGGTGACGTCCATGCCGCGCCAGCGCAACCGCACTGCGGAGCCGATGAGGTTGACCTTGACCCCCATCGTCTCGCCGCCGACATGGAAGCGGGCATGGCTTTGGCCCGGCAGCCAGCCGCTGGCGACGGAAAGCTGTGCTCCATCGGCAAAGCGGACGCCGGCGCCGTCGGGGCCGGTCTTGAGCGTCACGGCCTCTTCGAAGCCTGCGAGCGTCACCACCCAGTCCTTGCCGATTACCCGGCGATGATTGCCGATCGTGCCGGAGATCTGCACCGCGCGCTCCTGCAGGGCCTGATTGACCAGGACGGCGATGGCGGCGAGCTTCCTCGCGGCCGCCTCATCGGGATGCACGCCCGAAAAACCTTCCGGGAATTCCTCGGCGATGAAGGCCGTGGTGATCTTTCCGGAGCGAAAACGGTCGTGATCCATGACGGCCGAGAGGAAGGGCAGATTGTGGCCGATGCCGTCGACCTCGAAATCGTCGAGCGCCTTGCCCATCGCGTCGATCGCCGTCAGACGATCAGGCGCCCAGGTGCAGAGTTTTGCAATCATCGGGTCGTAATACATGGAGATCTCGCCGCCCTCGAAGACGCCGGTATCGTTGCGGACCACGGTGCCGTCATCCTGCCGACCTTCCGCGGGCGGGCGGTAGCGGCTCAGCCGACCGATCGAGGGCAGGAAGTTGCGGTAGGGATCCTCGGCATAAAGCCGGCTTTCGATCGCCCAACCATTCAGCTTGACGTCGTCCTGACCGAGCGACAGTTTTTCGCCTGACGCAACGCGGATCATCTGTTCGACGAGATCGATACCGGTGACGAGTTCGGTGACCGGGTGCTCCACCTGCAGGCGGGTGTTCATCTCGAGGAAATAGAAATTTCTGGCGCCGTCGACGATGAACTCCACCGTGCCGGCCGAGAAATAACCGACCGCTTTCGCGAGTGCGACAGCCTGTTCCCCCATGGCCCGCCGGGTTTCGGCGTCGAGGAAAGGCGACGGGGCCTCCTCGATGACCTTCTGGTTGCGGCGCTGGATCGAGCATTCGCGCTCACCGAGGTAGAGCGTGGTGCCGTGTTGATCGCCGAGCACCTGGATTTCGATGTGGCGCGGCTGGTCGACGAATTTTTCGATGAAGATGCGGTCGTCGCCGAAGGAATTCTTCGCCTCGTTGCGGGAGGACTGGAAACCTTCGCGCGCCTCGGCATCATTCCAGGCGATGCGCATGCCCTTGCCGCCGCCGCCGGCGGACGCCTTGATCATCACCGGATAACCGATCGAGGCGGAGATTTTTACCGCTTCCTCGGCATCCTCGATCAGGCCCATATGGCCGGGAACGGTGGAGACGCCGGCTTCTGCGGCGATCTTCTTGGAGGTGATCTTGTCGCCCATCGCCTGGATGGCTTTCACCGGCGGGCCGATGAAAACGACGCCGGCCTTTTCCAACGCTTGCGCGAACGCGGCATTTTCCGAAAGGAAGCCATAACCCGGATGCACCGCATCCGCGCCGGTCGTCCGGATCGCCTCCAGGATCTTGTCGATGACGATATAGGACTGGGAAGACGGTGCCGGGCCGATATGAACAGCCTCGTCCGCCATCCGTACATGCAGCGCCTCGGCATCCGCGTCCGAATAGACCGCCACCGTCTTTATGCCCATCTTGCGGGCCGTCCTGATGACCCGGCAGGCGATCTCGCCACGATTGGCGACGAGGATTTTCTTGAGCGCCGGCATCAGACCTCCATGACGTCGTCGAAGGATTCGGGGAACGTTCTGCGGGCGACCTTCTCGTCGATCCTGAGAAGCGCGTCGTAGGAGGTCGGGTCGAAGTCGTTTTCGGCCGGAACGACCTCGCGGCCGAACAGAAGGTTGAGCCGGCCGGCATCGAGATTGCCCCGCTCGAACGGCTCAGAGCCGAAATGGTGCCACAGCGCATGCAGGAAGGCGGCATCCACCTTGTGTTCGATCGTGCCCGGGCGGGCGAGGCGCTGCAGCTGCTTCAGCGGCGTCGCCCCCTTTTCGTTTGCCCGCCGGATCGTGAAATGATGCCCGTGGCCCGGCATGCCGGAAGGGAAACCCCTATGTTTCGTCATGTCGGGCGGTCTGGGCATGCTGGTCTCCTTGCGGTCGTTCTTCAAGCCTTGGCGAGCTTGTCCTGCGTCTTCGTCTCGAAATCGGAAGCGTCGTGGCGTTCGTGAAGCTGTTCGGACGGATCGCCGTTCACCCGGTTCACCATGCGGCCACGCTTGACGGCCGGCCGTTCGGCGATCTCGGCCGTCCAGCGCTGGACGTTCTTGTAGCTCTGGACGTCGAGGAAGGTGCCGGCCTCGCCATAGGCCTTGCCTTGCGCCAGGTTGCCGTACCAGGGCCAGATGGCAATATCGGCGATGGAATATTCGGCGCCTGCCATGTACCGGTTCTCGGCAAGATGCCGGTCCAGGACATCGAGCTGGCGCTTCACCTCCATCGAGAATCGGTCGATGGCATATTTGATATAGACCGGCGCATAGGCATAGAAATGGCCGAAGCCGCCGCCGAGATAGGGTGCCGAGGCCATCTGCCAGAACAGCCAGTTCATCGTTTCGGTGCGTGCCTTGTGGTCCTTGGGGAGGAAGGCGTCGTCGAACTTGTTTGCGAGATAGAGAAGGATCGCGCCGCTTTCGAAAACGCGGGTCGGCTCGGGCGTGGAACGGTCCAGCAGGGCCGGGATCTTCGAATTCGGATTGACATCGACGAAACCGGAACCGAACTGGTCGCCATCGCCGATCTTGATGAGCCAGGCATCGTATTCGGCGCCCTTGTGGCCCGCGGCCAGCAGCTCTTCCAGCATGATGCCGATCTTCACGCCGTTCGGCGTCGCCAGCGAATAGAGCTGCAGGGGATGCTTGCCGACCGGCAGCTCCCTCTCATGTGTCGGACCGGCGATCGGCCGGTTGATATTGGCGAACTGGCCGCCGTTTCCCTGTTCCCAGGTCCAGATCTTCGGGAGCTCGTAGCCCGCTGGAAAATTCTCGGCGGGGGATTTGTCGGTCATGAAATCTTCCTTCCATTCAGGTGGCGCGCCCAAGGGTTTTAGCGGGGCGACACCTATATAGAGAGCGGCCAGCCGAATTTCCGCTGGTCACAGCGGGATCGTGTCGTGTTTCTTCCAATGCGTCGTCACCTGCTTGTTTCGCAGCGAGGCGAAGGCGCGGGCGATGCGGCGGCGCGACGAATGCGGCATGATCACCTCATCGATGAAACCGCGCTCGGCCGCCACGAACGGATTGGCGAAACGCTCCTCGTATTCCTTCGTCCGCGCCGCGATCTTCTCCGGGTCGCCGAGTTCCGAGCGGTAGAGGATCTCGGTCGCTCCCTTCGCACCCATGACGGCGATTTCGGCGGTCGGCCAGGCATAGTTGAAATCGGCGCCGATATGTTTCGAGGCCATGACGTCATAGGCGCCGCCATAGGCCTTTCGCGTGATCAGGGTGACCATGGGGACGGTCGCTTCGGAATAAGCGAACAGCAGTTTTGCACCGTGCTTGATGACGCCGCCATATTCCTGGGCCACGCCCGGAAGGAAACCCGGCACGTCCACCAGGGTCAGGATCGGGATCGAGAAAGCGTCGCAGAAACGCACGAAACGGGCGGCCTTGCGGGAACTGTCGATATCGAGGCAGCCGGCCAGCACCATCGGCTGGTTGGCGACGACGCCGACCGTCTGGCCTTCGAGACGGATGAAGCCGGTGATGATGTTTCTCGCATAGGCTTCCTGGATCTCGAAGAAATCGCCCTCGTCGGCGATCGCATAGATCAGTTCCTTCATGTCGTAGGGTTTTGCGGCGCTGTCCGGGATCAGGCTGTCGAGGCGGTTCTCGATGCGGGCCGGATCGTCGTGGAAGGGACGGACCGGCGGCTTTTCGCGGTTGTTGAGCGGCAGGAAATCGAAGAGCTGGCGGACGGCTTCGAGCGCCTCGATATCGTTTTCGAACGCGGCATCGGCGACCGAGGATTTTTTCGTGTGTGTGCCGGCGCCGCCGAGTTCCTCGGCCGTGACGATCTCGTTGGTCACGGTCTTCACTACGTCGGGACCAGTGACGAACATGTAGGAACTGTCGCGCACCATGAAGATGAAGTCGGTCATGGCCGGCGAATAGACCGCACCACCGGCGCAAGGCCCCATGATGACGGAAATCTGCGGCACGACGCCTGATGCCTCGGCATTGCGGCGAAAGACTTCGGCATAGCCGGCAAGCGAGGAAACCCCTTCCTGGATGCGGGCACCGCCACTGTCGTTCAGGCCGATCACCGGCGCCCCGACCCGCACCGCCATATCCATGATCTTGCAGATCTTTTGCGCATGTGTCTCGGAAAGCGAGCCGCCGAGAACCGTAAAGTCCTGGGAAAAGACGTAGACCTGGCGGCCGTTGATGGTGCCCCAGCCGGTGACGACGCCGTCGCCCGCGACCTTTTGGCTATCCATACCGAAATCCACCGCCCGGTGCGTGACATACATGTCGAACTCCTCGAAGGAGCCCTCGTCGAGCAGGACCTCGAGGCGCTCGCGGGCCGTCAGCTTGCCCTTCGCATGTTGTGCCTCAATACGCTTCTTGCCCCCGCCGAGCCTTGCCTCCGCCCGGCGTTTCTCGACCTCACCCAGAACTGCTCGCATGTTTGCTCCCGGTATTCCCTTGGGCATTACTTAGCGTCTCGCGGGCCTACGCGAAACCGTGGAACGCGCATCTATACGAATTGATAAGAGCGCGGGCCGGAAAATGCAAAAAGGCCCGGAAACCATATGACCGTGCCTAGAGCGGCGGTCTGGCTGGCCTCGTCACCATCAAATCGGCCGTAGCTGTCTTTGGTTGATAACGGCCGCCTACGATTTCGTATTCCTCTTGTTCTGCCCCCATCAACCGCCAAGCGATCCTTCTCTCGGTAGACCGCAGCTGCGCGGCCAATGGCTTACAGCTCATCGCGTTCGGCATCACGCGGCTCCTACTGGACCGCTGGGTAGTTAATCCGGAAAAGCTGGAAAGGGTTGGAAGCATCGCCTGGTATTCGCACAAGACCCGGCCATTCTTCGCCGCCTGCGAGCGCTGCATACACAGGCGCGTCGCCCGGCATCGGTTTTAGCGGAAAACGGCAGATTGCGACATAGTCGAACGACTCGAGTGCTTGTTGCCTGACATGCGCACCAGGCAAGATAAAAAATTCCAGTGCCCGTCTGATGCCAGGAGACGCCCGATGGAAAGGAATTGCCCCGACGGAAAAACCGTCGGGCATGCCTTCAGCCAGTCGAAGGGACAATCCTTGTGGTGCCATAATTCGCCCCGGCGTAACCTTCCCGAGTACGGAGAAATCGCCGTGCGGGCACTCGTCAAACGCCATGTAGTCGGCCGCGTCGTAGTTCAGTTCGATCGGTGGCATGAACATGCTGGCTGATTGGGCGGCCGCGATCGGCAGTAAAAGAGACGCCAGAAAGATTGAGCGGGTATGCCACCAGGCAACTGGCGTTGCCTGCCCCTGCTTCAGATAGTGATAGGCGATCGGCAGGAACAACGGAATGAAGGCAAATGGGAAACGGACGTAGCGGGCGATTCCAATCGTGAGAAAAAGGCTTGCAGCAGCAATAGCAAAGATGACTGGCCGTCCGGGCTGCTCGCGGCCGCGAGGCCCCAGCATTGGTGGCACGGCAGCCAGCAAAAGAGACCCCGCGAGCCCAACCCACCAGATGACGGCCGGTGGCGTGTGCGCAGCCGCGGACCAAAGCGGTTTTTCCTGGAGGATACGGTCAAACCATAGCGAACGAGAAATGGGATCTATGACTTCGTAAGGTCCTGCGAGACATCGCGGGAAAAGCAAGGCAGCGAAAACGACCGCTGCCGCCCCGACGACACATATGATCGCCAATTGCCCCCACCCTGTTATGCGGGGGAAAACTGTAGTGACCAACAGCAGCGGGGCCGAGCATCCGACGAGCAAGAAGATATAGGGAGCGGAAAAAGCGTCGCATTGCGTTGATATAGCAGCCGATGGGCCAAGCAGGACAAGCGCCACCGGCACCGTACAAAGTAAAACAGATGCCGATGCTCCGGCGAGAACTTGTTGTGATGCGCGGGTTCTGCACAGATATGAGATCACCAGCCCCGAAAAGGCGGTGACAACCAAAGGCAGTCCCTCCAATGCTATCGCGACGGAAGTAACGCTGCCCAGTCCTATCAGAATGCCGCCGAACCGGTCCCAGCGGACAAGGCCAAGCACGACCGTCATCAACGCGAGGATCTGCATGCCGTGATGATCGATTCGCCCCGGCGCAAATTCGCCCACGGCCAGGGTCATGGAAATAGTCGTTGCGACCAGCAGCAGATAATCTGCCGTCGTGTGGAATTCGGTCAGGCGCCGTAAAATTTGACTGACCAGTATGCTGTAAATGCCGAGCATCAGGGGTGGCCAAATCAGGAATGACCAGGAGATGGCATCGTTATGGCCAAGCATCGGCGACAGAGCGATACTAATTGCAACGTATGGTAGATCGACCAATCGCGACCAAGGAGAAACATAGGGTTCAGGCATGGAAACGACCGGTAGCACAAGGCTCCACCAGTGACCGGTCGGAGAAAGGAGCTGGCGTATCTGGATTGCCCGCATCCGATCGTCGATATCACCCGTCAAGAGGTGGCCGTTTGCTATATCCAGTGCGGACATTGCCAATGCTGTGATGTAGACGATCAAAAAGATCCGCCAGAAGACAGGCGGACGCCATTTAATAACTACGTCATCCGTAACCGATTTCGCAAAATCTCCCATGGGGACTTTCCAGCTCGAAATTTGGGCCAGATTTAGCAAACGCCGTTTAAAAATATGCTACTACAGGCTACGGAATCTAGCCTGTTATGCTTGCCGGTCAGGCGCTGGCGACGAAGAGCGACAATGCGCTCGCTCAGAACCTGACCTCTCTGCCGCGAGCTGTTCTTGAGCCGCGACGAGCGGCGGCCATGGCGCACCCATCCTGTTCGAAGCGTTCAATCCAGCGCGACACGATCTTGGCCGCGGCATAGACGCGGGCGGCTTGCGCTTTGGTGAGTGCGCCGCCAGCAACGGCGACGGCCATTTCTCTCGACGCAGCGGGGTCGGGCATTCTTATGGATGTTCAATCGGAGCGATCCTGGAAAACTGAGGTGTGGTAACTCCAGTCTCCTAAATCCGCTCCGAATGGACAGCCTCCTGAAAGCTCACACCTAGAGCGTGGTTTCGCCCGAATCCGCCTTGATGATGTTGATGAACGCCTCGGCTGTCCAGGACAGCGGCGTGCCGGGCATCGAGATGATCCCGTATTCGGAGAGCTTGTCGGGCAGGAAAGGCCGCATGGCGATTGCGTCGCTGCGGAAGAACTCGGCTATCAGCGACGGCACGATGGCGATGCCGAGCCCTTGGGCTGCGCAGGCGCAGGCGGTTTCGACCGAATGGACTTCCAGGCTGCAGCGGTAGCTCGGCACCATGCGACGCAGTTCGTGCTCCAGTTCGTTGCGGTTGACGCGCTGCCGGCCGAGCAGGATCAGGTCGTTGCGGGCAAGATCGTTGACGTCGATGGCCTGCTTGGCGGCCAGCGGGTGGCCGACCGGCATGACGCAGGTGGTGCCGCTGGTGAAAAGTGGGCGGGTGTCGAAGGAATGTTCCTCCGGCGGCAGGCGGACAAAGCCGAGATCGGCGACGCGGCCGCGCACCATGCGTTCGATCGCATCATAAGGGCCGCTCAGGATCTCCACCGTCACGCGCGGATGATCGGCCTTGAAGCGGGCAAGGATCGGCGGCAGCATGGTGGTCGCGAGGCTGTGCGGGAAGGCGACGCGGATCAGCGCCTCCCCGAAGGCACCCGAACGGACGTCGCCGACCTTGACGCGCAGCCGGGCGACGCTCTCCGCGACATCATCCACCTCGTCGACCAGGAGATGCGCTTCCGGCCGCGGGATGAGGCGCCCCTTGTCGCGCAGGAAAAGCTCGCGGCCGATCTCTTCCTCCAGCGATGCGAGCTGACGGCTGATCGCCGACTGCGACAGGCCGAGCTGTGCCGCCGCCGCTATGGTGGAGCCGGTATCCATGATCGTCTTGAAGATTTCGAGCTGCTTGAAATTCATGCCGCGATCCTACGGAAGGCGGCGGCGAACACAAGCAAAGACATCGAACAGGGTTCCGCGCGCAAAACGCATAGGACCATGCATTCCGCGCATAATATTGCGCATCCCGCGCCGCCCGCTATCGTCGGCCCCAACAACTAGAAAAAAGGGAACGTCTTCATGAGAATTCTCTGTCCCTGGGGGACGAAGGGTAAGCAGGAGCGCACGCCATGACGGTTTTCGTCATTCGCCGCTTCCTGCAGAGCATTGCCGTCCTCTGTGTGACCGCGGTTATCGTCTTCATCGGTATCTATGCGATCGGCGATCCGGCTGAAATGCTGATCTCGCCGGATGCAAGCCCGGCGGAACGCGCTCAGGTCGTCGCCTCGCTCGGGCTCGACAAGCCGCTCTGGGAACAGTTCTTCACTTTCGCCTGGAACGCGCTGCACGGCGACCTCGGCCGCTCCTTCGTCTTCAACCGTCCGTCCATCAGCCTGATCTTCGAACGCCTGCCGGCGACGCTGGAGCTGACGCTGACCGGCCTCGTCTTCGCGCTCCTGCTGGGCATCCCGCTCGGCCTCCTGTCCGGCTTGAAACCGAACACCGCCACCGACGAAGTGATCATGACCGGCTCGATCTTCGGCTTCTCTCTGCCGAGCTTCTGGCAGGGCATGATGCTGATCATGATCTTTTCCGTCTGGCTCGGCTGGCTGCCGTCCACCGGGCGCGGCCAGATGGGCGAATTTCTGGGGCTCCGTTCCAGCCTGTTCACGCTCGACGGCCTCACTCACCTGATCCTGCCGGCGATCAACCTGTCGCTGTTCAAGCTTTCGCTGGTGATCCGCCTCACCCGCACCGGCGTGCGCGAGACGATGCCGCTCGATTTCGTCAAGTTCGCGCGCGCCAAGGGCATTTCCGAGCGGCGCATCGTCTTCGTCCATGTGTTCAAGAACATCCTGATCCCGCTGATCACCGTGATCGGCCTGGAACTCGGCAGCATGCTCGCCTTCGCGGTGGTGACGGAGACGATCTTCGCCTGGCCGGGGATCGGCAAGCTTTTGATTGACAGCATCATGCGGCTCGACCGGCCGGTCGTGGTCGCCTATCTGCTGGTCATCGTCAGCCTGTTCATCTTCATCAATTTCGTCGTCGACGTGCTCTATTCACTGGTCGATCCCCGCGTCCGGCTCGGAGGCGCCCAATGACCGCCCGCGCTCTTTTCGCCGAAGACATGCTGCTCGGCCGCCTGGTCACCGGCATCGGCCGCAGCCCCAAGGCGGTCGTTGCCGCCGTCGTCTGCATCATCCTGCTGTTTGCCGCAGTCATCGGACCCTATCTGACGCCCCAGAACCCGTTCGATCTCGCGGTTCTGGACATCCTCGATTCCAAGCTGCCGCCCGGCTCGCAGAGCATGGACGGCATGAACTACTGGCTCGGCACCGACGGCCAGGGCCGCGACATGTTTTCGGCGATGATCTACGGCCTGCGCACCAGCCTCGGCGTCGGCGTATTCTCCGGCATCGTCGCGCTTCTGGTCGGCACGGTGCTCGGCCTGATCGCCGCCTATTTCGGCGGGCGTATCGACACGCTGATCATGCGCGTCGTCGACCTGATGCTCGGCTTTCCGACCATCCTCGTGGCGCTGATGCTGCTGGCGCTGCTGGGCCAGGGGCTCTGGAAGGTGATCTTCGCGCTGATCCTTGTGCAATGGGCGACATTTGCCCGCGCCGTCAGAAGTGCTGCGCTTGTCGAGAAGAACAAGGACTATGTCGAGGCCGCAGTGACGCTCGGCATCGGTACGCCGCGTATCCTGATCGGCCATATCCTGCCCAACTGCCTGCCGCCGCTGATCGTCATCGGCATGCTGCAGGTGGCGAACGCCATTTCGGCGGAAGCGACCCTCTCCTTCCTCGGCATCGGCCTGCCGATCACCGAACCGTCGCTCGGGCTGCTGATCGCAAACGGCTATCAACTGCTGATGTCCGGCGAATACTGGATCAGCGTCTATCCGGGCGTCCTTCTGCTCGTACTGGTGTTTTCGATCAACATTGTCGGGGACCGGCTGCGCGAAGTCCTCAATCCCCGACTTGGTGAAAGGTGAGCGCGATGACACCCGTCCTCGAAGTCAAAAACCTTTCCACTCATTTCATGACCCGCCGCGGGATATTGAAGGCCGTCGACGACGTGAGCTTCACGGTCGGTGAGCGCGAGATCGTCGGCCTGGTCGGCGAATCCGGCTCCGGCAAGTCGATCACCGGGTTCTCGATCCTCGGTCTCGTCGACCCGCCCGGGCGGGTGGTCAGCGGCCAGATCCTGTTCAACGGCGAGGATCTGCTGAAGATGTCGCCGGGCGCCATGCGGACGATCCGGGGCAAGCGCATCGCGATGATCTTCCAGGACCCGATGATGACGCTGAACCCGGTTCTCTCGGTCGCCACCCAGATGATCGAAACGGTGCAGGCGCATGACAGGGTCTCCCGCACGGAAGCCCGCGCCCGGGCTCGCGATGCACTGGGCCTCGTGGGCATTCCTTCGCCGGAGGAGCGGCTGGATTCCTATCCGCACCAGTTTTCCGGCGGCATGCGCCAGCGCGTGGCGATCGCGATCGCACTCCTGCACCGGCCGGACCTGATCATCGCCGACGAACCGACGACGGCGCTCGACGTGACGATCCAGTCGCAGATCCTGTTCGAGATCAAGCGGCTGGCGGCCGAGTTCGGCATGGCGCTGATCTGGATCAGCCACGATCTCGGCGTCGTCGCAGCCCTCGCGGACCGGATCATGGTCATGTATGCGGGCCGGATCGTCGAGGCGGGGCAGGTCGATGGGGTGCTCACCGCGCCGCGCCATCCCTATACGTCCGGCCTGCTCAGTGCCGTGCCTGCCGCGGTGCCGCGCGGTGAGCCGCTTCGGCCGATCCCCGGTTTCGCGCCCTCGCCGCTGTCGCGTCCTTCCGGCTGCGCCTTCCGCGACCGCTGCGCCCGGGCCACCGAGGTCTGCGCCACCGAACCGATACGGTCGATCGCCGCCGATCGCGAGTTCCGCTGTTTCCACCCTCACCTCTGGAGCGCCGCATGACGAACCCGCTCGTGGAAGCCGCGCCCCTCGTAGAAGCCGTGGATGTCAGCCGGCGGTTTTCCCGCAAGCTCGACTATGCGGAAAAGATCGCCAACCTCTTCGGGGCCGGCCTCGAGGAAAAGACCGTACATGCGGTCGACGAGGTCAATCTCGCGGTCTATCCGGGCGAGGTGGTCGGCCTCGTTGGTGAGTCCGGTTGCGGGAAATCGACGCTCGGCCGGGTGATGGCCGGCATCATGCCCGCGAGCGGCGGCGAGGTACGCTGGAAGGGGCGGCCGCTGACCTCGCTACAGGGTGACGACAAACGCGCCATGCGGCTTTCCGCCCAGATGATCTTCCAGGACCCGATGTCGACGCTCAATCCGCGCAAGCGAGTACTCGATATCATCGGCGAGGCACCCAAGGTGCACGGCATCGTCAAGGGCCGGGAGATGCGGGATTATGTGGCTGCGCTGGTGACGCGTGTCGGCCTCGATCCGTCCTATCTGGACCGCTACCCGCACCAGTTTTCCGGCGGGCAGCGGCAGCGTATCGGCATTGCCCGGGCGCTCGCGGTAAAGCCGAAGCTGCTCGTCTGCGACGAATCCGTCGCGGCGCTCGACGTGTCGATCCAGGCGCAGATCCTCAACCTGTTCATGGACCTGAGACAGGAATTCGGGCTGACCTATCTGTTTATCAGCCACGATCTCGGCGTCGTCAAACATATCTGCGATCGGGTTGTGGTCATGTATCTCGGCCGCGTGGTGGAAAGCGCCACGCCGGACGAGCTCTTCGACAATCCGAAACATCCCTATACCCAGGCGTTGATCCGCGAACTGCCGTCCGTCACCGATCGCCGCCGGGTGTTCACGCCGATCAAGGGCGAGATTCCCTCGCCGCTCCATCCGCCGGCTGGATGCCATTTCCATCCCCGCTGTCCCAAGGCTTTCGACCGCTGCCGCGTGGAACGGCCGGTCTTGAAGGAAAACGCGGCCAAGGTCGCTGGTCGCCATGTCAGCGCCTGCCACCTGAACGATCTTGCCGCCCATCAGGCAACAAATGCGACGGCCGAACCGGCCATCTAAAAAGGAAGGGAACAGACATAATGAAATTGATGAAATTTCTCCTGGCCGGGGTTGCGGCCTCGGTCATCGCGCTGAGCTCGGCTCAGGCCGCCGACCTGATACTCGGCAGCGCCACCGAACCGTCGGCGATCGATCCGCAGTTTTCGCGCACCGGCAACAACCAGAACATCGCCATGCAGGTCTTCGACCGCCTGGTGCAGACCGACCCGGCAATCAATGTCGAGCCGGCGCTTGCCGTCTCCTGGACCAATGTCGACCCGCTGACCTGGCAGATCAAACTGCGCGACGGCGTCAAATTCCATGACGGCAACCCGCTGACATCAGAGGACGTGATCTTCTCGCTCACCCGCGCCAAGGATATCCCGAACAGCCCGGCGCCGTTCTCCGGCAATGTCGGGGCGATCGACAGCATGAAGGCGATCGACAAGCTGACCGTCGAGATCAAGACCAAGAAGCCGACGCCCGATTTCATCGAACAGGTCGGCTTCGTCTACATCGTCGAAAAGAAGGTCGCGGAAGGCGCTTCGATCGAGGACTTCAACAGCGGCAAGGCGGCGATCGGCACCGGCGCCTACAAGTTCAAGTCCTGGACGCCGGGCGACAACCTGCAACTCACCCGCAACGATACCTTCTGGGGCAAGAAACAGGATTTCGACAACGTCACCATCAAGTTCATCTCGAACGACGCCTCGCGCGTCGCAGCCCTTCGCTCCGGCTCCGTCGACCTGATCGACGCCGTGCCGCCAGGCGACGTGAAGACCCTCCAGGGGATCTCCGGCCTCAAGGTCTTCTCGATCGCCTCGTCCCGGATGATCTACCTCGCGCTCGACAGCGCCCGCGACAAGACGCCCTTCATCACCGACAAGGAAGGCAAGCCACTCGACAAGAACCCGCTGAAGGACGTCAAGGTCCGCCAGGCACTCTCCGAGCTGGTCAACCGCCAGCTGATCATCGACCGGATTCTCGACGGTTCGGCGGAAGCTGCAGGCCAGCTGGTTCCGAAGGGCGTCGCCGGCAACGATCCGTCGATCGCGGCGCCCGCCATGAACGCTGAAAACGCCAAGAAGCTGCTTGCGGAAGCCGGCTACAAGGACGGTTTCGGCATCACCATCCACACCTCCAACGACCGCTTCCCGGGCGATGCGGAAGTGGCGCAGGCGCTCGGCCAGATGTTCGCGCGCGGCGGTCTGAAGGTGAACGGCGTCGTCGCTCAGCCCTATAACGTCTACACCAAGGGCGCCGGGGCCGGCGAATTCTCAGCCTTCATCTTCTCGCTCGGCAACTCTACGCCAACCTCCGCCACGGGTCTTCGCAACCTGCTGATGACGGCCAACAAGGATGCGGGCACCGGCTCGTTCAACCGGACGAAATATTCGAACCCGGCCTTCGACGATGCGATGCGTGCCGCCACCGCCGAATTCGACGTCAAGAAGCGCGTGGAACTGCTGCAGAAGGCGACCAAGCTGGTCTTTTCCGACATTCCAGTCATCCCGCTCTACTGGCAGAAGGTTCACTGGGCCGGCAAGGCAAACCTCTCCTATGTCGCCAACATGACGGAAGACACCGCCGCGACGCTCGCCGGCATCGCCAAGTAAGTCTTTCCGCACTCAACAGTTTGCTGCGGCCCTCTCTCCTGGAGCCGCGGCATGTCCCGGGCCGGCCTGACGTGTGGTGGGGCTGGCCCGGAATTGATTTGCAAATTCGAGGATATGGACATGGATACTCTGACGCCATCGCGCTTCGAGGTGATTGCCGACGACGTGGTCGTCGAACGGGATGTGATGGTGACGATGCGCGACGGCGTGAGGCTGGCGACCGACGTTTACCGGCCCGCCAAGGACGGCAAGGCGATCGAAGGCCGGCTTCCGGCGATCATGGAACGCACGCCCTACGGCAAGGCGGAGCGCTCGCGTTCCGAGATCGAAGTGGGCATGGCGGAGCCGATGAAGCGCCATGAGGTTGCGAGCTATTTCGTCCGGGCGGGATATGCCGTGATCTACCAGGATTGCCGCGGCCGCTACAATTCCGAGGGCGAATTCAGCAAATACATTTCAGAAGCCGCCGACGGCTACGATACCGCCCGCTGGCTGGTGGAACAGCCCTGGTCGAACGGCCAGTTCGGGACGATGGGCCTTTCCTATGCGGCCCATACGCAAGCGGCGCTCGCCTGCCTCAACCCGCCGGGGCTGGCCTGCATGGTGATGGATTCGGGCGGGTTCTCGAACGCCTATCAGTGCGGCATCCGCCAGGGCGGCGCATTCGAGCTGAAGCAGGCGACCTGGGCCTACAACCAGGCGATCGGCGAGGGCAACGAGTTTGCCCGTGCAGCGATCGAAGCGGAGGATCTTCACGCATGGTTCAACGTCATGCCCTGGAGCGAAGGCAACTCTCCGGTGCGCTGGATGCCGGAATATGAAAGCTACCTGCTCGACCAGTGGCGCAGCGGCACGTTCGACGAAAGCTGGCGCCGGGTCGGGCTTTACATGGAAGGTTTCTACGAGACTTTTCCGGAAGTGCCTGTCGTGCTGATGTCGAGCTGGTACGACGCCTATGTGAAATCGACGCTCGACAACTATCGCGGGCTTTCCGGCAAGGACAGCCGGCCGCTGCAACTGATCATGGGTCCTTGGCTGCACGGCAACCGCAATGCGACGCTTGCCGGCGACACCTCCTTCGGGCCAGCCGCGCCGCTTGGCGGCAATGTGATGGAAAGCTGGCTATCCTTCCGCCGCAACTGGTTCGACCACTGGCTGAAGGGCAAGGACAACACGGTTGCGCAGGAGCCGGTGGTTCGCGCCTTCGTGATGGGCGGCGGGTCGGGCACGCGCAACGCGGACGGCCGGCTGGATCACGGCGGGCACTGGATCGAGGCGGCCGACTGGCCGCTGCCGGGAACGGAATTCCGAAACTACTATATCCATGAAAACGGCTCGCTTTCGACCGACAGGCCGAAAGCGGAAGCTTCCCCCTTCACCTACGACTTCGACCCGAAGGACCCGGTTCCGACCATCGGCGGATCGCTGACGAGCGGCCAGCCGATCTTCGAAGGCGGCGGCTTCGACCAACGCGAGGGCGACAAATTCTACGGCTCGAAACATCCGGGCCTGCCGCTTTCGGCGCGTGCCGACGTGCTCTCCTTCGAGACCGCGCCGCTCGCCGAAGATGTCGCCGTGGTCGGGCCGATCACGGTCGAACTTTATGTCTCGTCGGATGCGCCGGACACGGATTTCACCGCGAAACTCGTCGACGTCTATCCGCCGAGCAAGGATTACCCGACCGGCTACGCGCTCAACATCACCGACGGGATCATCCGCTGCCGCTACCGCAACTCCTTCGAAAAGCCGGAGCCGATCGTCAAGGGCGATGTGTTCAAGGTAACGATCGAGCCGTTTGCGACCGCCAACTTGTTTGCCAGGGGTCATCGCATTCGGGTGGACATTTCCTCGTCCAACTTCCCGAAGTACGACATCAATCCAAATAGCTATGCGCCGGAAGGCCGCGGACGCACAAGCCAAGTGGCCCGCAACACCGTTTTCTGCGATGATATGCGTGCATCCGCCATCCGCCTGCCGATCGTCGGTAGAGTGGCAATGGCGGCGCTGAAGCCCATCGCGAAATGAACGAGGCCATGCTCACCGTCGCCGTTACCGGCCAAATCCTGATCCACGGCCCCCTCGACCTCCATGGCGAGGGACAGGCCGAGGTCCAGGATTTCCTCGAGGCGGATGTGGTCTTCGGCAATCTCGAGGCGACGGTGGAGACTGCCGGTGCATGGCCGACGAAGACGAAGACGCTGCATCTGGCTTCCCCGGATGCGCTGATTTCCATCCGGGAACTCGGCTTTCACGCGGTAACGCACGCCAACAACCACGCCTTCGACCTCGGCCCGCCGGGCATCGCGTCGACGCGCGCCGCAGTGGAAGCGGCCGGGCTGAAGCTTGCCGGCAGCGGGCGGGATATCGAGCAGGCTGCTGCGCCGGTCATCGTGCCGGGACCTGAGCAGTCGCTCGCCATCTTCTCCGTCGATCTCGGGCCGCAGCCGGACATCAACTATGCCTCGACCGAGCGTGGCGGCATTGCCCCCTTGCGGATGAAACGGACGGTGAGCGTGCCGGCCGAAGAATTCGAGACGCTGAAGAGGATCGTTAGGACCCTCGGCGACGACAAACGCGGCGCGGCACGTGCCGCCGTGGGTTATGATGTCGGCGAACGCCCGGAACTGGAGGTCTTCGGCATGCCCGTCGCTGCCGGCGACGCCATCGGCGCACGCTGGACGGCGGACGAGACGGACATGCAGCGGCTCGTCGACGGCATCGATGCCGCAAAGGCGATAGGGGATCTGGTAGCGGTAGCGCTCCACGGCCACCACTGGGATTCGAACTGGAAAATGACACCCGACTGGCTGCTCGATCTCTGTCGCGGCCTGATCGACTGCGGCGCCGACCTGGTGCTTGGTACCGGCGCGCCGGTCATGCAGCCGCTTATCCTTTATCGCGGACGGGTGATCATCGCCGGCCTCGGCAACTTCGTCTTCCACACCGGGCGGCCGGCGACCTATGACGAAAAGCATGTCGATGTCTGGCGCAGCGCCGCGATCCGGTTGACGCTTGCGGATGATGGTACGTGCAAGAGACTTGAATTGCTGCCGATTTCGGTCGGCAGGCCCGTGGACCACGACCTGCCTTTGGGGCCGGTTCCGCTGCAGGGCTCCGATGCGGACGATATCAGGGAAAGAGCCTTTGCCGGGCTTTCCGCGGCGGACAGGCAGATCGTTTTTTGATCAGCCGAGCTTGCCGGTGAAAATGTAACCGACGCCGCGAACGGCCTTGATGAGCTGGGGATGTTTGGCATCCGCCTCGATCTTGCGGCGCAGCCGGACGATCTGGGCATCGATCGTGCGGTCGAAGGCATCGAGCTGCCGCCCCCTCGTCGCGTCCATCAGGAAATCGCGCGTCAGCACCCGGCCCGCATGCTGCACGAAGGCCGCCAGCATGTCGAATTCGCCTGTCGTCAGTTCGACTTCGCCATCTTCGTTAGACAGCAGCTGGCGCCTCGAAAGATTGAGCGTCCATCCTTCGAAACGGACGATCTTCTCCTCGTTTTCCTCCTGCTTCGGCTGAGCCGGCTGGCGCCGCCTGAGGATTGATTTCAGCCGCGCATGCACTTCGCGCAGGTGAAACGGCTTGGCTATATAGTCATCTGCACCGATCTCGATCCCGATAATCCGGTCGACCACATCATCGCGGCCCGTCAGCATCATGATCGGAACGTCCGATTGCATCCGGATTTCCCGGGCAAGGTCAAAACCGTCCTGGCCGCCGGGCAACGACAGGTCGAGGAGGATGATGTCGACCTCCTGCCGTTTCAGCTGAGCGCGCATTTCCTGCCCGTCGGATACCGCGCTGACGGCATATCCTTCGCCCTCGAAATACCGCGTCAGCATTTGACGGATTCGGGGATCGTCGTCGACGACGAGAATGTTGGCTGAGCTTGCGGGGGATGACATCAACAGGAAACCGGCGTGTTACAGATTGTTACCAATTAGAACCGTCTTTCACACGGCTAGCATTCGCGCGTTACCGGGATTCGGTCAACTGCCTTAACCAAATGGATAGGGGCAGTTTCATGTTTGTCACGGATTATGCGAAGACCTTCAACACGGCAGCAGCAGGACCGCTGGACGAACCGGATTGTCTCCATTCGCTGTTCGCCAAGCAGCCTGTGGAATATCTGTCGGCGGGCCAGGCCCTGTTTTTCGAGGGCGACGAGGCCAGGCATATCTTCGAGGTCATGGAGGGGACGCTGCGCGTTTTCCGGATCATTTCGGACGGACGCCGGGTCATTACAGGGTTTCTGCATGCCGGCGATATGATCGGCGTGTCGTTCCGGGATAATTATATCTACACTGCGGAAGCCATCACCACGGCGAAGGTCCGTCGGCTGGCGCGTCGGCAATTCGAGGCAGCCGTCATCAATTCCGAGAGCCTGAGGCCGAAGGTCTTTGCCCGCGTCTGCGACGAAATGGCCGCAGCCCAGGACCAGATGGTGCTCCTGTCGAGCAAAAGCGCGGAAGAGCGGCTCTGCACCTTCCTTCTGAGATACCTGAAGCGCGCGATGGCCGAACGCAATGCGCAGCCGGTCGTCGAGCTCTCCATGAGCCGGCAGGACATGGCCGACTATCTCGGACTGACGATCGAGACCGTTTCGCGTACTATCACCAGGCTTATCGGCAAAGGCGTGTTGAATGTTCTGGACCCGGCTGCCCGTCATTCCATAAGAATCGAGCGACCGGGGATGCTTGCGCAACTCGCCGGAGACGACGATGACTGTGGGGACATGCGGCGCGACCTGATCGCTCTCGGCGAGCGACGGCGCCATTAGACGGATTGGACATGATCGGCAAGACAGGACCCGAAGCCACGACGGAAAGCCAACTCGATGCCGTCACTCTTCTTCTCGACGATGCCAACCTCATCGTCCACGGCGTGGACGGCATTATCAGCCGCTGGACGAGCGGCTGCGAGCAGCTTTACGGCTGGCGTCGGGAGGAGGCTCTCGGAAGGGTCGTCCACGAGCTGCTGGCGACGCAGTTTCCCGAGCCGCTCGACGGGATCCGCCGTCATGTCCAGATCTATCATACCTGGCAGGGAGAGGTCGTCCATCGCCACAGGCACGGTCACTCCGTCGTCGTGGCGAGCCGCTGGGTGGCCGTCAATCCGTCGAGCGACGGACCTTCGATCATCATCCAAACGAACAACGATATTACCGAGATGAAAAGGGTGCAGAACGATCTTGCCGAACGCGAAGCGCATCTGCGCTCCATTCTGGATACGGTTCCGGAATCGATGATCGTCATCGACGAGGTCGGCTGCATTTCCTCCTTCAGCACCGCGGCCGAGCAGCTGTTCGGCTACTCGTCCGACGAAGTCTGCGGGCAGAATGTGAAGATGCTGATGCCATCACCCGACCGGGACGCCCATGACGGATATATCTCGCGCTACCTCACCACAGGCGAGCGCCGGATCATCGGCTACGGCCGCGTCGTGACTGGGCAGCGCAAGGACAAGAGCACGTTTCCGATGGAGCTTTCGGTCGGCGAGGCCGTCACCAACGGGAAACGCATTTTCACCGGCTTCGTCCGCGACCTCACCAGCCGTCACAAGATCGAAGAAGAACTTCGCCAGGCCCAGAAAATGGAAGCGATCGGCCAGCTGACTGGCGGCCTTGCGCACGATTTCAACAATCTTCTCACCGTCATCAGCGGCAATCTGGAGATGATCGAGAACAAGGTCGCGGATGCAGGCCTGCTGGAATTGCTGCATGAAGCCCAGGGTGCCGCGGAAGACGGCGCCAAACTGACAGGCCAGCTTCTGGCCTTCGGACGGCGCCAGCCGCTCAACCCGAAGCTCGCGGATGTCGGCAATCTCGTCTCCGGCTTCTCGGAGCTTCTCAGGCGAACCCTCGGTGAAACGATTGAGCTTCGTACCACCGTGGCCGGCGTTTCCAACGAAGCGCTGGTCGATGCATCGCAGCTCCAGAACGCGCTTCTCAACCTGACGCTCAATGCCAGGGACGCGATGCCGCGTGGAGGCAAGCTGACGATCGAGATCTCCCGCGTCAGGCTGGATGTCGACTATGCGCAGATGTATCCCGATGTCCGCACCGGCGATTTCGTGCTGATCTCCGTCACCGATACGGGCGTCGGCATGCCTTCCGACGTCAAGGACAAGGCTTTCGAGCCATTCTTCACCACCAAGGGCCTGGGCGCAGGAACAGGCCTCGGCCTCAGCATGGTCTACGGTTTCGCCAAACAGTCCGGCGGGCATATCCAGCTCTACAGCGAGCCGGGGCAGGGCACGAGCGTGCGGATTTTCCTGCCGGTGGCGCGCAAGACGGAGGCAGCGGGTCCGCTTGCCGTCGAGGCCGGCTCGAAGCAGGCCACCATTCCGGGCGGCACCGAAAAGATCCTCGTCGTCGAGGACGACCCTCGGGTCCGGCGCATCGCCGTGTCCCGGCTGACGCAGCTCGGTTACGGCGTCATCGAGGCCTCGAACGGCCGGGAGGCGCTGGACCAGCTCGGCCAGCACGACGGCATCCATCTTCTTTTCACCGATATCGTGATGCCAGGCGGAATGACGGGCGACGAACTGGCAGCCGAAGTGCGCGCCAGACGCCCTGGCATGAAGGTGCTGTTCACCTCCGGTTATGCCGAACCGGCCATTGCCGGACGCGAGCTCGCCCAATCCGGTAGCTGGCTAAAGAAGCCGTATACTGCCAGGGAACTCGCGGTGCGGCTTCGGGAACTGCTGGACTGAGTATCGTTTGATAAAACGGATGCATCCGCGGCCAACGCCCCAGATTCTGCTGCAGAGCTTAGAGTTTCTATAAACTACCCGAAGGGCCTAGCCTTTGTGGTTCACCGATCTCTATCGCGTGTCCATCGGGATCATAAAAACGGAAGACTCGCTGTCCCCAGGCTTGCCGCTCTACCGGATGGATCAGTTCCACATGCGGCGCGATGTTTTCGAAGGCCGCATCGACATCCTCATGTTCGAAATATAGCAGCAAATTTCTCCGTCCGTAGGGTTCGTTCGCAACAGGGCCTTGCCGCCAAATCGTTTGCTCAAGCGAACTCCCTTCGTGGATTGCGAAACCGGTTTCGAAGAGTACGAAACCCCCGAAATCCTCCAGTATCCTCAGCCCGAGCCTATCTCGGTAAAACGCTTTCGAGTGATTTATGTCGCGAACGAAAGGAATGGGATTGATAAAACGCATCGAATTCCTTTCGTGAAGGTCGCAGTCCTTGCGGGCGCAGATGCCGTTTGTTGGCGGTTCCACGAAAAGAATGCCTCACGACAGTGCTCTCGGCAAGAAAACCGCCAGCGACGCCCACTCCTGAGAAGCTCGAGGGCGTGCCGGAGCTTGTCGGGGGTCGCCGGTTCATTCCGGCGGATCATCCCGAAGCACGCGCCAGGAGGCGCCTTCGAGGTCGTCGTACTGGCCACTCTTCAGCGACCAGAGAAAGGCGAAGAGGCCGAGACCGCCGAGGAGAAGCGCAATCGGGATGAGATAGATCAGCATGTTCATGCGACGCGGGCCTCACCGGGAGGAAATTTTGCTTCGCCGTGGCTCTCCGCCGCCGCTTCGGCCTCCGCACCGCTTCGCGATCCGCTGAGCCGGAGCGCATTGGCGACGACGATGATCGACGATGTGGACATGGCAACGGCGGCAATCAGCGGCGTCGCATATCCAGCAAGCGCGATCGGCACGGCGATGACATTGTAGCCGATGGCGAGCGCGAAATTCTCGCGGATCAACCGGCCGGCGCGCCGCGAGATATCGATCGCCAGCGGCACCGCTTCGAGGCTGTCGCGCATGAATACGAAGTCGGCGGCCTGACGTCCGACGTCCGCCGCTGTCGCCGGCGCGATCGAAACATGGGCTGCGGCGAGCGCCGGGGCATCGTTGATGCCATCTCCGACCATCAGCACCTTGCGGCCGCTTGCTTCGAGCGAGGTGCAGAACTCCGCCTTCTGTCTCGGCGAAAGCTCCGCCTGCCAATGTTCGAGGCCGAGGCGGATGGCGAGATCGGCAACCACCCGGCGCCGGTCGCCCGACAGGATACCCGTCTCGAAACCGCTGGCTACGAGGGATGCCGTGGCGGTCAGGGCGCCGGGGCGGAGCGAATCGTCGAACCGGAAGGTGGCGATTTCCTTGGCATCGAGCGAGAGAACCGTTTCGGTCACGCTATTGCCCGGGCTTCCGTCGTCCGGCACGGATAGGGCAAAACGCCGGTTGCCGAGACGGTAGACGCCGGCGGGTGTCGCCGCTTCGAGGCCCAGGCCCGGGATTTCGGTGACCGTTTCGAAGGGCGCAACCGGGCCGGACACCGCCATCGCCAGCGCCTGGGAGAGAGGGTGACGCGAATGGGCGGCGAGGCCGGCGGCCAAGGCGAGCTGCTTCCTGTCGAACCGCTCGACATCCAGCAGCCGCGGCCGGCCGAGGGTCAGCGTGCCGGTCTTGTCGAAGAGCACCGTGTCGATTTCGGCAAGCCGTTCCATGGCCGAACCGTCCTTGACCATGATGCCGTTCCGGAACAGCCGGCCGGCCGCGACCACCTGCACCACCGGCACCGCGAGGCCGAGCGCGCAAGGGCAGGTGATGATCAGCACGGCAATGGCCACCAGCATCGCGTGTTTCCAGTCGCCGCCGATGAAACCCCAGGCGAGAAAGGCGGCGAGCGCCAGAAAATGGACGGCCGGAGAATAATATTGCGCTGCACGATCGGCGATCCGGCGATAGCGCGCCCGTCCACCTTCGGCCGCCTCCATCAGCGAAATGACTTCGGACAGGAAGGAATCCCTCGCCGCGGCCGTCGCTCTCAGCACCAGCGAGCCGGTGAGGTTGAGCGTTCCTGCCTGTATCATATCTCCGGCACGGACCGGCCTCGGCGCGCTTTCGCCGTTGACGATCGAGACGTCGATATCGCTTGCGCCGCTCTCGACGAGCCCATCGACCGGCACCCGCTCACCGGCCGCAATCGCCACCCGGTCGCCCGGCCGTATTTCGTCCACCGGGCGATAGTCGCGCGAGCCGTCCGCACCGATAATCGTGGCGCCGCGGGGCGACAGGCGTGCAAGGCCGCTGATCGCAGCCCGCGCCCGGTCGCGCATGACATGGTCGAGCGTGCGGCCGATCAGCAGGAAGAACAGCAGCGATACAGTTGCGTCGAACCAGGCATGTTCGCCGTGATGCATGGTTTCCCAGAGCGACACCGCATAGGAAAGGGTGATGGCGAGCGCGATCGGCACGTCCATGTTGGTGCGACGGCGACTGAGCGCATTCCAGGCCGACTGATAGAAGAAACGGCCGCCATAGATCAGCGCCGGCGCGGCGATCAGTGCCGATATCCAATGGAACATGTCGCGTGTCGAGGCATCGGCGCCCGACCAGACTGAAACCGAAAGCAGCATGATGTTTGCCGCCGCAAAACCGCAGAGCGCGACGGCGCGGATGAGGTCGCGCTGCAGCTTTTCGCCGACCTCCTCGGCATTCGAAAAAAGATGCGCATCGTAGCCGGTGGCGTCGACGATCGCCCTGACCAGCTCGACCGGATCCGTGTCGACATCTCCGGCCTTTTCCCGCCAGACGATCGAGACGCGTTTGGTGGAGAGATTGACCCGTGCCCGCTCTACCGACGGCAGCGCGTTGAGTGCCTTTTCGATCGTCGCGATGCAGGTGCCGCAATGGACCTGCGGAACGCTGAGATCGGTCTGACGCAGCCCCGGCGAAATTGTCCGGCTGGACAGCGTCAGTTCCTCGGAGGACGGAAGCGGATGGTCCGAATAGCCTTCGGCTCCGGGCGCGCAGCAGCTCATTCCGCCCTCCTCGAAACCGAGATGCGTTCGGCCTGATGCAGGACGCGCTTGCCGTTCCGGATGGCGCTCGCATCGACGATCCATTGGCCGGGCAGGATTTCATGGGTGGCTACGAATATCCCCTGGCCAACGGGAACGAGGTCGAGTTTGAAATCCTGATGTTCGCCGACCGGTCGTTTGAACTTCAGCGTTAGCGCATCAGCCGCGACCGGCCCGTTTTTCGGGTGGAAGACCTCGTAACGGATATCGGAACCGTTGACGGTGATGCGGCCGGTGATGCCGGTCGCCGTCAGCGTCCGCGCCTCGGCCGCCTTGCCGTTGAATTGCTGGCTGGCGACATAGGTGTTTTCCGCCACCAGCCCGCTCCAGCTGGTAACCGCGTTATAGGCCATGTAGAAATTGACCGAGATGATGGTGCCGAAAAAGAGCACCAGCACGCCGACCATGTGCCAGCCGGTGAAGACGAAGGATTTTGCAGGGACCGCGTTCATTTTCGTCGGGCTCATTTTCTGGCTCCCGGGGTGTTGAAGACGGCTGAATAGCTGTCCTTTTCGTGGCTCGACCGGTCTTCGGCGATGAAGTGGAAATCAACGGCCTCGGAGGAAACGGCATCCTTGGGCAGGGTCACGAAGACCTTCAAGGCAAGCGTCTTGTCGGGCTCCACCTGCACCGCGAAGAGGCGGCCCGGTACGTCCGTGACGCCGGATATCTTCATCGTCGCTTCGGGCAGGCCTTCCATCGAGACCATGATCGTGCGCGGCTCCGGGATCATGTTGAGCAGCCGGATGGTGTACCCGTTGCGGATGGAACCATCCGATTCCAGCACGAATTGCGGGTTGCGATCATGGAGCACGTTGACCTCCAGCCGGTCGCGCGACAGGAGCGCGAAGACGAGGCCGAGACCGACGGCCGACCAGACACCGAAATAGATCAGCGTGCGGAGCCTGAAGATCACCCTCCAGTCGAAATGGCGGACTTTGTCGATGAAGGAACCGTCCGGATTGCGCACCCGGGCTGGATCGATCGGCGTCGTGCTGCCGTTTGTCGCGAGCGCCATGTTGGCGTCGTATTCGTCGAGCGTCGCATAGGCGATCAGGCCGTGCGGCTTGCCGATCTTGTCCATCACGCCGTCGCAGGCATCGATACACAGCGCGCAGGTGATGCAGGCCATCTGCTGGCCTTCGCGGATGTCGATGCCCATGGGACAGACCGCCACGCAGGCATTGCAATCGACGCAATCGCCGACCGGCTGGCCGGCTGCTGCAGCCTTCTTGGCATGGCGGCTGCGCGGTTCGCCGCGCCAGTCGTTATAGGTGACGACCAGCGAGCTCTCGTCCAGCATGGCAGCCTGGATGCGCGGCCAGGGGCACATGTAGATGCAGACCTGTTCGCGCAGCAGCCCGCCGAGCACATAGGTGGTGGCCGTCAGGGTGGCGACGGTGGAATAGGCGACCAGCGCCGCCTGGCCGGTGACGAAATCGAAGGCGAGCGAGGGTGCGTCGGCAAAATAAAAGATCCAGGCGCCGCCGGTCGCCACCGCGATGGCCAGCCAGGTGGCGTGTTTGGCGATGCGCTTCCAGAGCTTGTCGAGGCTCCAGGGCGCGGCGTCGAGCTTGATGCGGGCATTGCGATCGCCCTCGAAGAAGCGCTCGACGACAAGGAAGAGATCGACCCAGACCGTCTGCGGACAGGCATAACCGCACCAGGCGCGACCGACGGCCGAGGTCACCAGGAAAAGGCCGAAACCGGCCATGACCAGAAGCCCGGCGACGTAGAAGAATTCCTGCGGCCAGATTTCGATGAAGAAGAAGTAGAAACGACGACTGGCAAGATCGACGAGCACCGCCTGATCGGGTGCAAAGGGACCGCGGTCCCAGCGGATCCAGGGAGTGAGGTAATAGATGCCGAGGGTTATCAGCATCACCAGCCATTTGAAGCGACGGAAGCGCCCTTCGGCCCTTTTGGGAAATATCTTCTTGCGCTTCTCGTAAAGCGGCTTGCCCGGCGAATGCACGGGCTGGACATCGATACGCTCAACGGAAGAACCGTTCTGCTGCAGATGGGAGGCGGTGTAGAGATTCATTGGCCAATCCTTTGTGGCCATAGTCTCGCACCGGGGCAGGCAATCTCCCTTGACCAAAGTCAACCCGAGCAAAGGCAGCAGACCGCGACATTCTGGCGGGGACGTGCAAAATGCACTATTCTTCACCGCAACCGGGAGAAGACCATGGGCCTGCATAAGCTGGAAATCGAAGTGGATGACGAGATGCTGTCGCGGATTGATGCCGCCGCCGCTCGTATCAATCGTTCACGTGCAGAGGTCGTCGTCGATAAGCTGAAGGATCTTCCCCCAGCCGTCGTCGACGCGCCGGATCGGCCGGAGATAGAGAGACGGCGGGCTTTCCTCCGTGAAATGTCTGCGCGGATCGATGCGCTGGGACGTCCTGGCCGATCCGCGGAAGAGATCGATCGCCAGATCCGCGAATTCCGCGAAGATCGTCAATATGACCGGTAAGGTCTATGTCGACAGCAATGTCCTGATCTACTACGTCGATGGTTTGCCCGCGTTCAAATCCCTGGCTGAAAACGCCGTGATGGCCTTCATCGGAAGTGAATGGAGGTTATTTTCCAGCGAGATCACGTTCGGTGAATGCCTTCGCGGGGTACCTCGCGATGCCCCGGATGTCTCGGCTGTTTTCCTCGCCATTTTGAGCAATGCTGAGTTTATCTCACTCGCGCCCGTCAGTCTTGCTCCCATCAAGCGCGCCGCCGCCCTCGGCGCCGAACTCAACATGAAGCTCATTGATGCCATCCACGTCGCCACCGCCGAAGCTCTCGGATGCGATGTCTTCCTGACGAACGACCGGGGCATTCGCGCCCCGGCCGGTATCGAGCTGCGGTATCTGTCGGCGGAAGCCTGATCATTCCCCGCCGCCGAGCGAGTGAATGTAGACGGCGAGCTGCTTGACGGCGACGTCTCCGAGGCGGGCTCCCCAGGCCGGCATGACGCCGTGTTTCGGGGCCTGGATCTGCCTGGCAATCTCCGCCTCGCCGCGAGCCTTCAGCCAGATCGCGTCGGCAAGGCTCGGTCCGCCAAGGTCGCGGTTGCCCTCTGCCTTTTCGCCATGACACGAGACACAATTGTCGGTGAAGAGCTGTTTTCCGGGCTCGACCATCGCTGGATCGCGCGGGGTTCCAGTGAGGCTCACCACGTAGGCGGCGACCTGGCGCACCTCGTCCGGCTTCAGCATATCCGTAAAGGCCGGCATTTCCGAAATGCGGGTCTCGCCGTCGGCGGGATCGCGGATGCCGTGGGCGATCGTCTGATAAAGAGCGTTGACATCGCCGCCCCACAGCCAGTCGTTGTCATTGAGATTGGGATAGCCCTGCCCGCCGGCGGCACCCGTGCCGTGGCACGGGGTGCAGTTGACGCGGAAGGCGGCCGCGCCCCCTGCGGTTGCAAACTGGCTAAGCTGGGGGTCGGCGACGATCTCCTCCAGCGACGAACTGGAGATTTTCTCCAGGATGCCGCCTTGGGCGATCTTGGCACCATCGAGATCTGCCGCAAGCTCGGCGCGGCTCGAATAACCAAGCAGGCCCTTCGTCGCGTCGGTCAGGAGGGGAATGGAAGGGTAGGCGATCGCATATCCGACCGACCACAGGATGCAGGCATAGAAGGTCCAGAGCCACCAGCGCGGCAGCGGATTGTTGAGCTCGCGAATGCCGTCCCACTCGTGGCCGGTGGTCTCAACGCCGCTCAATTGGTCGATATGTTTTTCCGCCATATGTTTTTCTGGCATGTTCAATCCTCCTTCAGAGGGATCCGGGCGGCCTCGTCTGCAGAGGCTTTCGCGCCGGGGCGCAAGGTGAAGACGAGAACGCCGAGGAAGAACAGGGTCATGGCAAGCAGACCCCAGCTATCGGCGAAGTGGCGCATGGCCGTGTAGAATTCCATGAGCTTATTCCTTCAGCGGTAACCGGCAGCGTCGTCATAAGTCGAGAAATCGACCAGCGTGCCGAGCATCTGCAGATAGGCGACCAGCGCATCCATCTCCGTGAGGCTTTGGGCATTGCCGTCGAAATCGCCGACCTTGGCCTTTGGATAGCGGGCGAGCAGGCCGGACGTATCGGCATTCGGATCGGCCTGGGCGGAAAGGTCCGCCTTGGCGCTCGCTACCATTTCGTCCGAATAGGGGACGCCAACCGCGCGGTTCGCCTTCAGCTCCATGGAGACGTCGGTGATCTTGAGCGGCGTCTCCTTGAGGAAGGCGTAGCTCGGCATCACCGATTCCGGCACGACGTCGCGCGGTTCGATCAGGTGCTGGACGTGCCATTCGTTTGAGTAGCGGTCGCCGACGCGGGCGAGATCGGGGCCTGTGCGCTTCGATCCCCACTGGAACGGATGGTCGTACATGGATTCAGCCGCCAGGCTGTAGTGACCGTAGCGCTCCACCTCGTCGCGGAAGGGGCGGATCATCTGGCTATGGCAGACATAACAGCCTTCGCGGATGTAGATGTCGCGCCCGGCAAGCTCGAGCGGCGAATAGGGCCGCATGCCTTCCACCTTCTCGATGGTGTTTTCGAGATAGAAGAGCGGTGCGATTTCCACGATACCGCCGATCGAGACGACGAGCAGCGAACCGACCAGAAGCAGGGTCGCATTACGTTCGATGTAGTGATGTTTGTCGAGAATGGACATGAGTGGTTCCCTCCTTATTCGGCCGGCTGGAGAGCGGCGGGGGAAGCACCACCCCGAACCCGCTCCTGCCGTTGGTAACCGAGGATGGTCATGGTGACGTTGAAGGCCATGATGAGCCCGCCGGCGAGGTACATGGCGCCACCAACCGCACGCAGCAGGTAGTAGGGGAACATGGCCGCGACCGTTTCCGCGAAGGAATAGACGAGGAAGCCCTGGCTATCGTATTCGCGCCACATCAGGCCCTGCTGGACGCCCGCAACCCACATGACGGCGGCGTAGACGACGATGCCGAGGGTGGCGAGCCAGAAGTGCCAGTTGACCAGATCGAGACTGTAGAGCCGCTCGCGGTTCCATAGCTTGGGCGTCATGTAGTAGATGGCGCCGAAGGAGATCATGCCGACCCAGCCGAGCGCACCGGAATGCACATGGCCGATCGTCCAGTCCGTATAGTGGCTGAGCGAATTGACCGCCTTGATCGACATCATCGGGCCTTCGAAGGTCGACATGCCGTAGAAGGCAATGGCGATGATCATCATGCGGACGATCGGATCGGTGCGGATCTTGTCCCAGGCGCCCGAGAGGGTCATCAGGCCGTTGATCATGCCGCCCCAGGAGGGCATCCAGAGCATGATCGAAAAGACCATGCCCAGTGTCTGGGCCCAGTCGGGCAGTGCGGTATAGTGCAGGTGATGCGGGCCGGCCCAGATATAGAGGAAGATCAGCGCCCAGAAGTGGATGATCGACAGCCGGTAGGAATAGACCGGGCGATTGACCTGCTTCGGCACGAAATAATACATCATGCCGAGGAAGCCTGCGGTCAGGAAGAAACCGACAGCGTTATGCCCGTACCACCACTGGGTCAGCGCATCCTGGACACCCGAGAAGGCCGAATAGCTCTTCACGCCGAGGAAGGAGACCGGGACCGCCAGGTTGTTCACCACGTGCAGCATGGCGATGGTTACTATGAAGGCGAGATAGAACCAGTTCGCCACATAGATATGCGGCTCCTTGCGCTTCAGGATCGTACCGAGGAAAACGGCGAGATAGGCGACCCAGACGACGGTCAGGAAGAGGTCCACATACCATTCCGGCTCGGCATATTCGCGCGACTGCGTGATGCCGAGCAGATAGCCGGTCGCCGCCATGACGATGAAAAGCTGATAGCCCCAGAACACGTACCAGGCGAGATTGCCGCCGAAAAGGCGGGCGCGACAGGTGCGCTGAACCACATAAAACGACGTGGCGATCAGTGCATTGCCGCCGAAGGCGAAGACGACGCCCGATGTGTGCAGCGGCCGCAGGCGGCCGAAATTGAACCAGGGTTCGATGTTCAGGTCCGGAAAGGCAAGCTGAAGAGCGATGACGACGCCGACCAGGAAACCGACGACACCCCAGAAAACCGTGGCGATGGTGCCGTATTTCACCACCTCGTCGAAATATTCGGATTTTGACGGCAGGCTTATCGCGGACGGCTGCGGCGCGAAGGAGATCCTGCGCATCAAGACGGTCGTGCTGATCAGCAGCACGAAGAACAGGACCCACATATGGGCCGCAAACAGGCTGTCATGGGTGTAGGCGGCCGCGAGCAACGCCAGGAAGGTGCCGATCGACAGCCAGAGTGTTTCTGAGACGTAATTCATGGTCTTTGGCCTCACAGCGCAAATACGCTGCCGGTTGAAGGATTGTGACCATGATGTGCTGACATACGGGCCGCTTCGGGGGTTTGACCTGCGTCAACGCCCCCGGCAAACGGCCCGTTCGTGTTCTATTTCGGGTTCAGTTTTCCGGATCGAGGATGCAGCACTGCTCCGGCAGCGGCGTGAGCACCGCCGGGGCACCGGCATCCAACGGGTCGGAAAGCGGGCCGTTGGCGGTGATTTCGCCCGCGGCCGTTTCGCATTTGTATTGATAGGCGCGACCGAGATAGGTGCGCGTCCCGAGGACTGCCGGGATGCCTTCGCCCTCGCGGCGGACCGCAAGCCCGTCGGCGCGGCAGGCCAGAATGAAATCGTCCTTGATCGGGCCAAACAGATCCTGGGAAAGGTGAAGCCGCGTGCCGCCGGTCGCCTCGGCGGTGATGATTGCCGCTTGGCGATCGACGACCTTCATGCGGATCAGGTTCTCGAAGCCGACGAAGCGGGCGACGAAGGCGTTGGCCGGCTTCTGGTAGAGCACTTCCGGCGTATCGAGCTGCAGGATACGGCCGGCATTCATGATCGCGACGCGGTCGGAGATCGAAAACGCCTCTTCCTGATCGTGGGTGACGTAGAGCGAGGTCGTGCCGTTGGCGCGCTGCAGCTGGCGGATTTCGACGCGCATGTCGATCCTGAGCTTGGCATCGAGGTTGGAGAGCGGCTCGTCGAACATCAGGAGCGGCGGCTCGATGACGAGAGCTCGGGCAAGCGCGACGCGCTGTTTCTGGCCGCCGGACAGCGCTGCCGGCAGGCGGTCGGCGAGCGGGGCAAGGCCGACGCGTTCCAGCATCGCCATCGCCCGCCTGGTCCGGTCCGGCTTGGCGAGGCCACGCTGCTTCAGGCCGAAGGCGACATTGTCGAGCACGGTCAGGTGCGGGAAAAGCGCATAGTTCTGGAAGACGAGACCGATATTGCGGGCATGGGCCGGCAGCGTCGTCAGATCGCGGTCGCCGAGCCTGATCCGGCCGCTGGTCGGCTGCAGGAAGCCCGCCACCAGGCGCAGCGTCGTCGTCTTGCCGCAGCCGCTGGAGCCGAGCAGCGACACCAGTTCGCCGGCCGCAACGGAGATCGACAGGTCTTTCAGAACCTGCGTGGTTCCGTAGTGGGCGGAGAGGTTTTCGATGGTCAGGGATACGGTCACGGTAACCTACTTGGTGAGGAATGTGAGGCCGAGCGTCGCTTCGACGATCGCCATGACGCCGACGGTCACCAGCATCAGGAGCACGGAAACGGAAGCGATCGTCGGGTCGAAGAACTGCTCCATATGCGCGAGAATCTGGATCGGCAGCGTCGAGATGCCCGGGCCGGTCAGGAAGACCGACACCGACACGTCGTTGATGGAGGTGATGAAGGCGAGGATAAAGGCGGCAATGACGCCGGCGCGGATGTTCGGCAGCACCACAGTCATGAAGGTTTTGAGCGGCGGGCAGCCGAGGCTTCTCGCGGCCTCCTCGATCGAGAAATCGAAGGAGGCGAGGCTGGCGCCGACGACGCGCACCGAATAGGGCAGGATCAGCAGAGCATGGCCGACGACGAGGCTGATGAAAACCGGCAGGCCGAGGCCTATCGTGATCGACTTCAGGAGCGCGAAGCCGAAGACGATTTCCGGCACCAGGATCGGCAACACGAACAGTGTCGAGAGCCAGCGTGGCAGCTCGACCCGATAGCGATTGAGTGCGTAAGCGGCCGGAATGCCGATCAGCAGCGACAGGCCGGTGCCGAGAAGCGCCACCTGCAGGCTGGTGATCGCCGTGCGGCGGAAGGCCTCCATCTGGAAGATGTTGGCGAACCAGCGCAGCGTCAGCCCCTGCGGCGGGAAGGTGAGGAATGTCGTGTCGCTGAGGGCCGAGCCGACGATGATTACCAGAGGCGCGAGCAGGAAGAAGAAGACGAGAATGGCGAAAGCGCCGAGAAGGGGGTGAATACGCGTCGCCATCAGACCGCCATCGGGTTGAGCCGGCGTGCCATGCGGCTCATGATGAGCACGACGCCGATGGTTATGACCACCATGATGGCGGCGATCGTCGAAGCGCCGACCCAGTCGAAGGTCACCATGGCGCGCTGGTAGAGGAAGGTGCCCATCATCATCTGCTTTTCGCCCCCGAGGAGCTGGGGGGTCGCATAGGAGGTGAAGCTGCCGGTAAAGACCAGCACCGCGCCGACGATGAGGCCGGGGGCTGCAAGCGGCAGGATGACCTGAAGGAAGGTCGGGACCGGCCTTGCGCCGAGCGAGGCGGCGGCCTCGATCAGGTCACGCGGGATCCCCTCCAGCACCCCGACCAGCGTCAGGATCATCAGCGGCACGAACAGATAGACCATCGCGACGATGACGGAGCCTTGGGTGTAAAGCATCGACAGGGGCTCGCCGATCAGCCCGACCGACATCAGGGCATTGTTGATGATGCCGTTCTTGCCGAGGATGATCAGCCAGGCGAAGGAGCGGACGACGACGCCGGTCAGCAACGGAAAGACCGCGGCGACGATCATGATGCTCTTCAGACGTCCCGGCATCTGGGCGATGACATATGCGGTGATGAAGCCGACCACGAGCGCGATGCCCGTGGTGATCAGGGCGACCTGAAGGGTTCGGTAGAGGACGGCCATGCGAAAGCCGCTCTTGAAGAAGGCCATATAGGTGGAAAACGGACCGGCCGCCTCGCCGAATGTGGTGGCGATCGTCAGCACGACGGGGATGACCAGAAGCAGGACGACGGCGATCGTCGCCGGCATCGTCAAACCCCATCTGGCAAGCTTGTTCATCGACAGTCTTTCTCAAAGGCAGGAGCGCCGCGTTGGTGGCGGCGCTCCGTTCTCAATGCAAACATATCACCAGTCAGGCGACGTCCGGGACTACTTGCCGAAAACCTCGTTCCAGCGGTCGATCCAGTCGGTCTTGGCGGCGTTCATCTTGGCGTAGTCGATGCGGGTCAGGCTGGAAACCTGATCGGCGCCGTAGGTCCAGATCTTCGCCTGGTCCGGGGTGAGCTGGACCTTGGTGGAGATCGGCGCATCGACGCCCTGCTCGGCTTCCTTCTGCTGCACGTCCTTCGACAGGATGAAGTTGATGAACTGGTGGGCCAGTTCGGCGTTTGTCGAACCCTTCGGGATGTTGACCGTGTTCAGCGTGGCGATATCGCCGTCCTTGAGCTTTGCCCAGGTCATGGTCTTCACCGCGGCCTGCATCGAGGCGAGCGTGAAGTCCTGGCCGATTGCGACGCGCACTTCGCCGGTCGAGATCAGGTTCACCAGTTCAGAACCGGTATTGTAGTTCTTGACCACGTTCGGCTTCAGGGCTTCGACGGCTTCGAACGCCTTGTCGGTGCCGGTATAGGGATCGACGCCGGCATGTTTGCCGGCCTGCACCACGACCATCGGGCCGGCCGTGGTGGTGATGCCCGGAAGCGAAACCGAGCCCTTCAGGTCCGGACGCCACAGATCGCTCCAGGAGGTGATCGGAGGGTTGACCTTGGCCGAGTCGTAAACGAGGCCGATGCGGCCGATCGTATAGGCTGGGCCGTATTTGCCCTGCGGCGCACGGCCGAGCTCATAGATTTCGGAGAGGTTCGGGATCTTTGCAGGATCGACCGGCTGGAACAGGCCCTGCTCGATGCCGAGCTGCGAAAAGCTGTCGGTCAGGTAGATGACATCGACGCCCTTGCCGTCACGCAGCTTCAGCTTGTTGAGGCGGTCGGCATTGTTGCCGGTTTCGAAAACGATGTCGCAGCCGCAGATCTTCTTGAACGGGTCGATGATGTTGGCGGTCATCTTCTCGCCGTTGTAGCCCCACCAGGAGATGGTGAGCGTCTTCGACTGGGCGCTTGCCGTTGCCGTGCCGCCGAGCGTTGCCAGGAGAGCAAGAGTTGCCAATTGGGTGAAACGAATGGCCTTCATGAGGCGGGTCCTTTTGCGAAAGCGGCGTTGATGCTCCCCTGGGGCACCCCCGGGAATTGGGGGTGATACTATTTTTTGAACGGTCCCGCCGCAAGCCCAATTATTAGGCATAGACCCCTAGAGAGACAAATTTCTTTAGGCTTGAACCATCCTATACCGGAGGTTGATTTTGGGCCTCAGGCGATAACCGATGCACGGTTTGCGATGGTTTACACGTCCGGGCATCGTCTTTAGGGTCCGGCGATCAGAACCGACAGGCATTCCTCCGATGACAGTTTCCCCGCGCCTCCCCGACGACCTGCTGATCAACGCGGCCGAAGAAGTCCGCATCCGCCAGGACCTAGTGCTGACGGCGCTCGGCAAACGGCCTGCGGACCGGCTGCTGAGAGTTGGCAGACTGCTCGACGTCCACAGCAGGACATGGCTCGAGGACCAGGAGATCGTCATCAAGGGCCGGCGGATCGCCTATGTGGGACCGGCCGCCAGTTTTGCAGGCGAGGTGGCGGAACGTAGCCACGAACCCGATCTCTCGGCTGTTCCAGGTTTCGGCGAGGCGCACAAGCATATCGAGAGCTCGCATCTGACGCCGGAATGGGAAGCGGCTCTCGTCATGCCGCACGGGGTCACCTGGACCTGCGAGGCGAGCCACGAATTCTCGAACGTCAACGGTGCCCGCAACCTGGAATTCTGGCTGGAAGCCCGCCGCCGTGGGTCGCCGATGAAGATCTTTCCGCTGCCGGGTTCGGCCGTGCCGCCGACGGCCTATGAATGGGGCGGCGGCTATTTCGGTTATGACGAGCAGAAGCAGTTCATGAGCGAAAGCCTGATGGTCGCCGGCCTTGACGAGGTAATGGACTGGCCGTCGATCTCCGATCCCTCAAACCCCTCCTACGACCGGCTCTGGGGCATGATCGGCGCGACTTTCGAACAGCGCGGCGTGGTCGAGGGACATGGCGCGGGCCTGCGCGACCTGGCCTCGATCAACGCGTTTGCCGCCGCGGGCCTTGCCTCCGATCACGAAGGCTGGTTCCTGGAGGAGATCTGGCAGAAGCTGCAGCACGGGCTGTTCATCGAGCTTCGGCCGCATTCGCTGCCGGAGGTGATTCAGGGGCTCATCGAGAGGAAGCTCGCAGACTGGTCCCAGGTGGCTTTCGTCACCGACGACCGCAGCGCCTCCGACACGCTGAAAATGGGCGCGACGGACTACAATGTCCGCCTTGCGATCGAGAACGGCCTTTCGCCGGAAATCGCCATCCAGTGCGTGACACTCAACCCGGCGCGGCATATGCGGCTGACGCCCTGGGTTGGGTCGATCGCGCCCGGCCGTTTCGCGGATGTCGTGCTGCTCGACGACGTCGAAAAGCTGTCGATCGCCAAGGTCTGGGCGGATGGCGGGCCGGTATCGGCAGGCAGGATGTTTATCGGCGCGCGGCCAGAGATCGATTGGCCTGAATGGGCGATCAAGACGGTGAAGATCGACCGGCAGGTGACCGCCGCCGATTTCCGCATCGAGGCGCCGGCGGATCGCGCCACGGCGAATGCCGCCCTGCTGCGGCCCTTCCACTGGTCGGACGAATTCATCACCATGGAACTGCCGGTCAGGGATGGCGCCGTCCAGCGCGACCATGACCGCAACGTCACGAAATTCTCGATCGTCGATCGGTTCTCCGGCGAGGCGAAAGTGTCGAAAATGTTCTGGCTCGGCACCGGGCCGCGCACGCCGGATACGGCGCTGGGCTCGACGCTCGGGCATGACAAGCACAATATCTGGGTGGTCGGCTCCTCGGACGAGGCGATGGCAATGGTGGCCAATGCGCTCGCCGAACAGCAGGGCGGCTGGGTTCTCGTCTCCGGCGGCAAGGTGGTCGCCCGCGTCCATTACGAAGTCGGCGGGCTGATGACGGCGCGCTCGGCCGCGGAACTCGATGCGGAAATGCAGGCGCTCTACAAGGCCGGCGAAACGATCGACTGGATGTACGAGCCGACCTTCTCGCCGCGCTGGTGGCCGGGCTTCCCGGAGCGGCTGTCGTTTGCGACGCTGACCTGTTCGCCCTGGCGCTGGGTGCTGGTGGCGCCATCGGAGCGGGCGCCGCAGGGATTCGTCAACGTGCTCACCGGCGAAACGCATCCGGTCGTCTGGTAGGGCCGCTCTCGTCAGCGTGACTTGATGAGACCCGGTTGATTTGCCAAAAACGCGGGGATCGATTTCAGGCGTCACCGATCCTCCCTCCTCGGCGCCAACGATCGCGCAAAGGAACTCAATCATGGCCCAGCCTGCTCTCTTTTCTCCGATCCGCGTCCGCAATCTCGAACTCTCGAACCGCATCGTCATTGCGCCCATGTGCCAATATTCGGCCGAGGACGGCTGCATGACCGACTGGCACCTCATCCACCTCGGCCAGCTCGCGCTTTCCGGCGCAGCGCTTCTGACGATCGAGGCGACAGGAGTAACCCCGGAGGGGCGCATCACCTATGCGGATGTCGGGCTCTACGACGACGCCACCGAGAAGGCGATGGGCCGCACGATCGACAGCATCCGCAAATGGTCGGACATGCCGATCTCGGTGCAGCTCGCCCACGCCGGCCGCAAGGCTTCGACCGACACGCCCTGGTTCGGCGGCAGCCAGATCGCGCCGGACCAACCGAACGGCTGGCAGACCCAATCGGCTTCGGCGATCCCCTTCAATCCGAAATACGTGGCCCCCGTCGCGCTCGACAGGCAAGGCCTGAACAAGGTGCGCGACGCGTTTGCGGCTTCCGCCGTACGGGCGGCAAGGATCGGCCTCGATGCGATCCAGATCCACGCAGCGCATGGCTATCTGCTGCACCAGTTCCTGTCGCCGCTCTCCAACCAGCGCACCGACGAATACGGCGGCTCGCTCAAGAACCGGGCGCGCTTTCCGCTCGAAGTTTTCGATGCCGTGCGCCAGGCCTTTCCGTCCGACAAGGCGGTGACGGTGCGCGTTTCGGCAACCGACTGGGTCGACGGCGGCCTCGACATCGACCAGACCATCGCCTTTGCCCAGATGCTGGATGAAAAGGGCTGCGACGCGATCCACGTGTCGAGCGGCGGGCTGCATATCGAACAGAAAATCCCGCTCGGCCCGAACTATCAGGTGCCGCTGGCGCGCGCCGTCAAGGCCGTGGTGAAGATGCCGGTCGTGGCCGTCGGGCTGATCACCGAACCGACGCAGGCGGAAGCGATCGTTTCGACCGGCGACGCGGATATCGTCGCGATCGCCCGCGCGGTCCTTTATGATCCGCGCTGGCCGTGGCATGCGGCAGCGGAACTCGGTGCCCAGGTGAAGCCGGCACCGCAATATCTCCGCTGCCAGCCGTCGCAGCTCAGGAACCTGTTTACCTCCTGAGGGTTCAGGCCTCTTCGTAAACGGCCTCGGCCGGCGCCAGGAGCAGCCGGTCGGCCATCTCCTGCTTCAGCCAAACCAGGCGTTCCTCTTCGGCCGGCGTCCGGTCCGGTTTGCGGCTGACGATAATGAATTCCTCGCGGACATGGCCTTCCTTAAGCTGCAGCGTCACCGTCCTGCCGCGATAGCTGAGTTCGAAGACGTAGCGTTCGAGAATATTGCCGCGCTCGGGCTTTTCGAACCCGTGGTCGACCGTATAGCGGCCTTCGGTCAGGCCGCGCGTCACCATTTCGAAGGCATCGCGGGCGCCCGGACCGCGAAACGCGGTGCGAATGGTGATCTCGCGGCGCTCCGGCGGGCCGTCGGGGCTCAAGAGCGGCATGGCCCGCTGCATCACCTTGAAGGCGTGGGCGACACCGCCCGGATAGCCGAAGCCGTGGAAATGCATCATGTCCGCATAGGTGTAGGAAAGCGGCTTACCGTCTTCGAGAACGTTGATTTTGTCTGTCATTTTGTCCTTGCTCCGTCCAGCTCTTCGCGCATCCAGGGCAGGAAACCGTCCAGGAAACGCGTCGTCGCCGGCATGAAATGTGACCCGTGATGGAAACACGGGTCGAGGCTGGTGATGATCATGCGGCCGGGCGTCGTCACCTCGTCCACATAGAGAATGGGTTTTCCCTCGCCGTTGACGGCGAGCACGTCGACACCATCAGGCGGGTCGAACCAGCCATGCAGATGCCATGTGAGGTCGTCTTGTCCAAGCCGGTTGAACAGCGTGTGGCCGGGCGCGGCAATGCGGACGCCGAGATCGGCACCAGGCGTCAGCCACCACCACCAGTTCGTGGGCTGCGGCGTGAAGGCGATGCCGGGCAGGAAGACGTCCCAGTTCGTCTCGCCGGTCGAGACGATCGTGCCGCCCTGGTCGAGATAGGCGCGAAGCTGCGCGGCATCCGGCGCCAGGCGATCGGCCGGCGTGCGGCAGGGAATGAAGACGACAGCGTGTTCGGCAAGATCCACGGAGGCCAGGTCCTCCGGCCGTACGAGCACGTCGAAATGGTGGGCGTAACGCGGCGCTTCGAGGGTCTCGATATGGTAATAGGCGCCGGGATGGATCGCGAGAATGCTCATCAGTTCAGCTCTCCGGCAAGCCAGGCAACGGCGCGGCTCGCCAACTGCTTCTTGATTTCGGGATCGTCGCCGCAGCCCCAGAACTCGTTGCCCGCGTGGGAGAGGAATTCCCCACCCTGAGGCCTCGCCCATACCCAATCGACCGGGGCTTTTGCGGGGCCGAGCGCATTGATGACGACAGCGCCTTCCGGCGGCGGATTGTAGCCGCGGCCATAGAAGCCGGCGACCCCATGGTTGGTTTCCAGCATCTTCTGGTCGATGCCGGCGAAGATCGGGTGCTCGTAAAGCCGGGACTGGACGAGATCCACCCGCTTTGGATCGGGGATCGGCCGGTAGGTGCCGAGTTCGGCCAGGATCGGGCGGAGAATATGACCATGATAGATCCACCGTCCGCCGCGATCGAGAAAAGCGGTAACGTCGGCCGCGAAACGCGTAAAACCGACCTGATCGAGATGGGTGGTGGTGATCAGCCCGCGCGCCGCCGCGAAATCGCCGCCGGTCAGTTCCATCTCGCGCACGACCTTCATGAGGCCGGAGGCGATGGCATCTGCAAACGCCGGCGGGGTCATCGAGTACGGCTCCTGGTAATGCGACTGGATCATCAGGATGGTCATGCGGCACGAATTCCTGCAAAGGCGGGCAGAACTGCCCGATGGGTTTCGCCGGAGGGGCCAGCCAGCTCGACGACGCGCATCGGCACGCCGTAAAGGTTTTCCAGGTGCTCCGGCGTGATCGTCTCGGCGACCGGGCCGAACAGCGGCGGCTGGCCGCCCGGCATCATCAGCAATGCATCGTCGGCGGACGAAAGCGCATGGTTCGGATCGTGGGTGGTGAAGACGATCGCCTTGTCGCGCGGCCGACGCAGCGTGTTGAGCAGCGCCAGCAGCCGTTCCTGGTTATGCAGATCGAGGGCTGCCGCCGGTTCGTCGAGAACCAGCACCTGCGACCCCGTGGCGATCGCACGCGCAAGCAGCACGAGCTGGCGCTCGCCGCCGGAAAGGCGGTCGAAATAGTGATCGGCGAAACGCGCGGCGCCGGCCCGGTCCAGCGCCGAACGGGCGATCCCGAAATCCTCCGGTCCCGGCTGGCCGAAAATGCCGAGATGAGCGGCACGGCCCATGACCACGACGTCAAGCGCGCGGTAACGCTGGTTGCTGGTGCCGGTCTGCGGGACATAACCGACAATATCGGGCGCGACCCTGCGGCCGGCATCGAGCTGCTGGAAACCGAGCATCGCCTTCAGCGTCGTGGTCTTGCCGCGTCCGTTCGGACCGAGGACGGCGAGCGTGCGGCCGACCGGAACCGAGAAGCTCAAGCCCTCGATGATGGTGCGCAAACCGAAGCGGACGGTGGCGTCTTCGAGGCCGATCATGAGCCGTTCCTTTCGCGGTAGTGATTGCGCAGGAGCATCGCGAAAATCGGCGCGCCGACCAGGGCGGTGATGACCCCGAGCGGGATTTCGGCGGCAGTCGCGGTGCGGGCAAGCGTATCGATGATCACCATGAAGCCGGCGCCGAGCATGACCGAGGCAGGCAAGAGCGCGCGATGGTCGTGGCCGACCAGCAGTCGGGAGGCATGCGGAATGACGATGCCGATCCAGCCGATGATGCCGGAGACGGCCACCTGGCTGCCGACGATGACGGCGATCAGCCCGAAGATCAGCCAGCGCTCGCGGTTCGTCCTGGCGCCAAGGCTCTGGGCTTCCGCTTCGTCTAGCGACAGGATGTTGAGCCGGAAACGTAGCATCCAGAGGAGCGCGCCGCCGATGATGAGGCCGGGTGCTGCGATCAGGGTGCGCTCCCAGGTCGCGGTCGCGAAGGATCCCATCAGCCAGTAGACGATGGCGGGAAGCGAGGTGTTCGGGTCGGCGATGAATTGCAGCAGCGAGACGACGGCCGAGAACATCGAGCTGACCACGAGGCCAGAAAGGATCACGGTGATCGTTTCGCTGCGGCCGTTGACGCGCGCAATCAGGCCGACGAGGATGACGGCGGCCATGCCGGAGATGAACACCATGGCTATCAGCGGGAAACCCCAGATGCCGAGCATGATGCCGAGCGCGCCGCCGAAGGCCGCTCCCTGCGAGATGCCGAGGATATCCGGCGAGACCAGCGGGTTGCGGAAAACGCCTTGCAGGGCCGCACCCGACAGGGCGAGCCCGGCGCCTGCGAGCGCCGCCAGCACGACGCGCGGCGCCCGGACCAGAAGAACGATGCGCTCCTCGATCGTGGTCAGTTCCCGCCATGGATCGGTCGCGCCGAGCCAGATCAACTCCAGCGCCCGGCTGGCCGGAACCGAGAAACGGCCGACGCAGAGACTGACCACGAAGGCGACCGCAAACAGCGCCAGCAACGCTGCGAAAACCAGCGTCTGCCGGGCCAGATGCGAACGGACTATCGGAGCCGCCTCGTTTTCAGTCAGCGCCGCCATGACCTACTTCGCCTTGAACTGAGCGTAGTTGGCCGAGCCGCTCTGTTCCTTGATCCACAGGATGCCGTCGATATCGGCATCGGTGATGTCGTAGTTGTAGAGCGTCTTGTAGGCGGTCTTCATCTCGGCACGCAGATCGTATCTGAAGACGTCCGGCTGGGTCAGGTTGGCCGTCCACATCCAGGCCAGCGGCGATTCCTGGTTCGGCGGATCCCAGCGATAGCCGCCGAGCGGCATCTTGTAGACGCGCTTGTTCCTGGCCGCCTTGGTCAGCGACAGGATCGGGTCGTTATAGACCCAATCGACGTTGAGCCTGGCTTCGAAGGCGTTGAGGAAGATGACTTCCGGATCCCATTGGGCAATCTGCTCCTTGTTGATGGTTACCGTGCCGTTGAGTTCGGCCGAGACGTTCCGGCCGCCGACGAGCTCCATGTACCAGGCGTTATAGCTGCCCTTGGTTCCGGTCGTTGCAATCTCCGTCAGAGCGCGGGCGATATAAAGCGTGGTCGGCTTCTTGTCCTCCGGGATCGCCTTGGCTTTCGCCTCGATGTCCTTCTGGACCCGGTCGCGCCACTCGACCAGTTCCTTGATGCGCTCCGGCTTGCCGATCGCCCGGGAGGTCATGGTCATGTAGTCGCGGGTCAACTGCTCGGTGCCGTAGAGGATCAGCATGGCGTTGAGGCCGGCATTGGTGATCGGCGCGACGATATCGTTGCCGCGGCCGCCCCACTGGATGACGAGATCGGGGTTGGTCGCCGTCAGCGCCTCGATGTTCGGCACGAAATTCGGAGCGGTCACGTCGGACGGAATGTCCCTGGTTTCCGGAAAGATCTTGCTCAGGATACCCTCGAGCACTGCGCTCTTGGCGGTCGGGTTCATGCCGACGAGCCTCTTCGTCCCGCCGTCGAGTGCGATCACCGTGGAAGCCATCGGGATGACGATCGAAACGATGCGTTCGGCCGCCTTGGCGAGCTTTATCTCCCGGTTTTCCTGATCCTTGAAGACGATCTCCTGCGCCGCGGCGCCATGCGCCAGCAGGCTGGAAAGTGCGGCGGCCAGAAGGCCGCGCGAAGCGAAACGAGTGAGCGAAACCATGATCTATCCCCTGCCGGTAACGTCGTCGGGGAGCATTCCTAATGCGCGCGATTAAACTTGTCTACAAATCTCCACTTTTAAAATGCGCTTTCGCCCAACCTGGCGCAAAGAGATGAAATGAACAGTCTCCCGGCGGCTCAAGCCGGTCGCCCGGCGCATTCATGCTCGCAATGCATCGGACAGGACGCTATGGAACATTGGTACCAACCGATTCATCAAAGGATTTTCATGCCGACCATCTATCTCGCCGGCCCCGAAGTATTTTTGCCCGACGCCCAGATCGTCATGGGCGAGAAACGCCGACTCGCCCGCAGCTTCGGCTTCGAGCCGACCGGTCCCGGCAGCGATGAGAATCAGGCGCCCGTAGGCCAGCTGGCGGCAGCCGCGATCTACCAGCGCAACGACGGCGCGATGCGGCGTGCGGATGTCTGCCTCGCCAATATCACGCCGTTTCGCGGCATCAGCGCCGATCCCGGTACCGTCTACGAAATCGGCTTCATGATCGCGCTCGGCAAACGGGTGTGGGCCTATACCAACCATCCCGACGACTATGGAACGCGCGTGCGGTCGATCTGGTATTCCGGGCTCGAGATCGATGAGAGCAGCGGGAGACCTCGCGGTCCGGACGGCATCTCGATCGAGAACCACGGCAAGGCCGACAATCTGATGATCGATATCGGCATCGAGGAAGGTGGCGGCAGGGTCACTCGCGCCGCCGCACTGCCGGCCGACCCGGAACGGGACCTGGCCGCCTATACCGAGGCCTTGCGACACTTGCGCGGTTAGGCGAGCGACAGGGCGTCCTTGAGACCCGAGCCCTGCTTCAACTGAAGATCAAGATCCGCTTCGATGTGGTCGATGTGGTGGATCATAAGCTTGGCGGCACGCTCGCCCTCGCCTTTTTCCAGGGCATCTAGAACGGCGGTATGTTCCGAATGCCCACAGCTCGATACGCCGGAACGGCCATAGAGCGCGATCACCAGCGATGAACGCGCAACCAGCTCGTCCATGAAGCGCTGCAGGATGACATTGCCGGCAACGGAGGCCAGCATGAGGTGGAAATCGCCGGACGCCTTGATCTCGGCGCGGCGGGCGGCCGGACCGCGCTCGTTCAGAAAACGCTGCTCCTCGTCGAGCTGACGGCGGAACCTCGCAATGTCCTCAGGCGTGATGCGCTCGACCGCGGCCGCGACGATGCCGGGCTCGATCAGCCGGCGGGACGCAAAAATCTGCCGGGCCTCCTCCGGCGACGGATTGGAGACGAAGGCTCCGCGATTACGCTCGGTCTTCACCAAGCCTTCGAAGGCGAGCATCTGCAGGGCGGCGCGGGCGACCGTGCGGCTGACGTCGAACAGGGATCCGACTTCGCTTTCGGAAAGTTTTGTGCCGGGCGCCAGACGGCGGTCGATGATCGCATTCCGCAAGGATTCCCGAATCGCCATGGAGCGATCTTCCTGGGAGCGATCCTCTGGCGCGGTATCGGTAAAATTGATTTTTTCGCTGATATTCATTGCTGCGGTCCAATGTACGGCCTTTGTAACCCGAGTGTCTACAGGATGCCAAGCAACTTGTTTTTGATCCAATGCCAAGATTGCATACGATTTGCCCAATGGATCGAAAACGATCGCCTGATTTTTGCGCACCGGCAAAGCCCGGCCACTGACCCTTTCAGGTAAATTCAAGTCTTTCTAGACGTTTAATCGAGTTGGCATGGCTGATGCATAGACATATCAGACGCAAGGGAGCGCCTGATGAGCAAAGCCGCCGAAATCGACATCGCTTCAGTCTCAAAGATCTACGGGACAACCACGGCCGTTCATGCGATCAGCCTGAAGATTCCGGCCGGAACCTATTGCTGCCTGCTCGGCCCTTCCGGCTGCGGCAAGACCTCGACGCTGCGGATGATCGCCGGGCACGAGAGCATTTCCTCGGGCGACGTCCGCCTCGGCAACACCGTCGTCACCGACCTGCCGCCGGCGAAACGCGGCACGGCGATGATGTTCCAGTCCTACGCCCTATTCCCGCATCTCGACCTCGTCGACAACATCGCCTTTAGCCTGAAGATGAAGGGGGTCGACAAGGACGAGCGGCGCGCCAAGGCGATGGACATGCTGCGGCTGATGCAGCTCGAAGCCTATGCGACCCGCCGCCCGGCCCAGCTTTCTGGCGGCCAGCAGCAACGCGTGGCACTTGCCCGCGCGCTGATCACCGATCCGGAAGCGCTGCTTCTCGACGAACCGCTTTCGGCGCTCGATCCGTTCCTGAAGATCCGCATGCGCGCGGAATTGAAGAAGCTGCAGACCTCGCTCGGCATCACCTTCGTGCATGTGACGCACAGCCAGGAAGAGGCGATGGCGCTCGCCGACCTGATCGTCGTGATGAACGACGGCCGCATCGAGCAGGCCGCCCATCCGCGCGTGGTATTCGAAAAACCGGCGACCGCCTTCGTCGCCAAGTTCATGGGCGATCACAACGTCATCTCCGGCCGGGTGGCGCAGAGTTCCGGCGACAAGCTGATGCTGTCGGTGCCCGCGGGCGGAGATTTCCTCGCCACCGACGACGGCGCCGCCGGGCTGACCGACACGGCCGACATCGCCATCCGCACCGACCATGTCCGCATCGGCGAGCCTTCGGAAAAGGGCCTCGGCTTCACCGGTTCCGTCTCGAACGTCGAATATCGCGGTTCTTCGGTAAAACTCTCGGTCAACGGCGCGGGCATCGAGGATTTCACCGCGATCCTGACCGACGCCGAATTTTTCGCCAATCCGGTCAAGGTCGGAGAAGCGATCCCCCTTTCCTGGGGCCGCGAGGACGCCATCGTCCTCGGCCGCCTCAAGAACTGATGCCAAACACAAAAACTCAACAGAGGAGAACATGGCAATGACTGAGACCAAAAAACCAACCAAGGGCATTTCGCGCCGCACGCTTCTGAAGACGGCGTCCGCGGCCGCCGGTCTTGCCGCCGGCTCCGGCGCCATCACCGGCTTCCCGACCATCTGGGCCCAGAACCCGATCACGCTGCGCCAGTTCGGGACCGGCGTTTCGAACCTCAATGCGATCGCCGAGAAGTGCAAGGCCGACCTCGGCATCACGCTCGAAATGACCGCGACGGACTCTGACGCGGCCGCCCAGCGCGCCGTCACCCAGCCGAACTCCTACGACATCGCCGATATCGAGTACTGGATCTTGAAGAAGGTCTATCCGGCCGGCGTCATCCAGCCAATGGATACGACCAAACTCAAATATTACGACAAGATCGTGCCGCTGTTCAAAAACGGCAAGCTGAAGCCGGACAGCGTGATCGCGCAAGGCACTGCGCCGCACACGGTCGGTTATGTCGCAAAGCCCGGCGACAAGACGTTCGCCAAGGAAGAGACCAAGTGGTTCACGATGGTTCCGACCATCTACAACGCCGACACGCTCGGCATCCGCCCGGACCTGGTCGGCCGCGAAATCTCGACCTGGGCCGACATCATGGACCCGAAGTTCAAGGGCAAGGCCTCGATCCTCAACATCCCGTCGATCGGCATCATGGATGCCGCGATGATTATGGAAGCCATGGGCAACATCAAGTATGCCGACAAGGGCAACATGACCAAGGCGGAAATCGACAAGACGATCGACTTCCTGATCAAGGCCAAACAGGCAGGCCAGTTCCGCGCCTTCTGGAAGTCGTTCGACGAGAGCGTCAACCTGATGGCCTCAGGCGAGGTCGTCATCCAGTCCATGTGGTCGCCGGCCGTCGCCGCCGTCCGCTCCAAGGGCATCGCCTGCAAATACCAGCCACTCAAGGAAGGTTACCGCTCGTGGGGCGGCGGTCTGGGACTTGCCGCGCACCTCTCCGGTGCCAAGCTCGACGCTGCCTATGAGTATATCAACTGGTACACGTCCGGCTGGGTCGGCGCCTATCTCAATCGCCAGGGCTACTATTCGGCTGCGATGGAAACCGCCAAGGCACACATGTCTGCCGACGAATGGGGCTACTGGATCGAAGGCAAGGCTGCCAAGGGCGATATCGTCGCTCCGGACGGCAAGGTCATGGAAAAGGCCGGCGCAGTCCGTGACGGCGGCTCCTTCGAGGAACGCATGGGCCACGTGGCCTGCTGGAACTCGGTGATGGACGAGGACCGCTACATGGTCCGCCGCTGGAACGAATTCATCGCGGCGTAAGGCGTTCTCCGACCTGTCCCCTCCCCCTTGTGGGGAGAGTTAGGGAGGGGCCTTCTCCTGAAACCCCTCCCGGCCTGCCGGCCACCCTCCCCACAAGGGGGAGTGAAAACCCGCTGCACCGCTGAAGCCTCCAGAGGGAGACAAGACATGGCGACGATTGCATCATCCGAGCCGGAAACGGCCGAAGAGAACACCAAGCCCAGGAGCTTTCGCCTGTCGCCGGCGCTGGTCTCCTATCTTCAAGCGACGCCGCTGGCGCTGATCCTCGGGGCCTTCCTGCTGCTGCCGATCCTGATGATTACAGTCGTCAGCTTCTGGGACTACGACTTCGCCCAGATGTATCCGGATTTCCTGTCGATGAACTATGCCGAGACGCTCGGCTCCTGGGTGACCTGGAAGACCTATCTGAACACGCTGAAATTTGCCTTCCTGGTCTGGGCGATCACGCTGTTCGTCGGGTTCTGGGTCGCCTATTTCCTCGCTTTCCACATCCGCACCACCGCCATGCAGATGGTGCTCTTCCTCGTTTGCACCGTGCCGTTCCTGACGTCGAACATCATCCGCATGATCTCGTGGATCCCGGTGCTCGGCCGCAATGGTCTCGTCAACACGACGCTGATCAATGCGGGGATTATCCCGGAACCGATCGAATGGCTGCTCTATTCGGACTTCGCAGTGGTGCTCGCAATGGTGCATCTCTACACGCTGTTCATGGTGACGCCGATCTTCAACACGCTGATGCGCATCGACAAGTCGCTGGTAGAAGCCGCGCGCGATGCCGGTGCCACGAGCACCCAGATCCTCACCAACGTCATCATTCCGCTTGCCAAGCCCGGCATGGCGATCGGCACCATCTTCGTCGTGACGCTTGTCATGGCCGACTTTTCGACGGTTCAGGTGATGTCCGGGGGTCAGAGCGCTTCGGTGGCACTGATGATGAAAAACCAGATGTCGCTGCTCCAATACCCGGCAGCCGCCGCCAACGCGGTCGTGCTGCTTGTCCTCGTTCTCCTGATGGTCGCAGGCATTCTTCGCATCGTCGACATCCGCAAAGAACTTTAAGAAAAAGGGGAGCTCTGAGATGCACAGCGACAAGCGCGGCCGCGAATTCTACCTTCTCGCCATCTTCTTCATCGTCTTCGTGCTGTTCCTTTACGGCCCGCTTTCAGCGATCCTGATCCTCTCCTTCCAGGGGCCGAACGGCGGCCTCACCTTCCCGCTGAACGGCGTGTCGCTGCGCTGGTTCGCCAACCTGTTCGAGACCCAGGCGGTCGGCGATTTCGGCGGTTCGTTCCGTCGCTCCGCCATGCTCGGCATCATGGTGATGAGCGTCACGGTCGTCGTTTCGCTGCTGGCGGGCCTCGCCTTCCGCCGCCGCTTCATCGGGTCGACCGCGCTGTTCTATCTCGCCGTCGCGAGCCTCGTCGTGCCGTCGATCATCATCTCGCTCGGCATCGGCGTCGTCTTCCAGCAGCTCGGTTTCCAGCCCTCCTGGTATACGTCCGCCTTCGGTGCACACCTCACCTGGACGCTGCCCTTCGGCGTCTTGATCATGTTCGCCGTCTTCAACCGCTTTTCGCCCGCCTACGAGGAAGCCGCGCGCGATCTCGGCGCTTCGTCCTGGCAGACCTTCCGCCATGTCGTGCTGCCGATGATCGCGCCGAGCCTCATCGGTGTAGGCCTGTTCGGCTTCACGCTGTCCTATGACGAATTCGCCCGCACGCTGATGACGGCAGGTTCGTTCAACACGTTGCCGCTCGAAATCTACGGCATGACGACCAATGTCACGACGCCGGTGCTCTACGCGCTCGGCACGGTGACGACGGTATTCTCCTTCCTCGTCATCGCCGGCACGCTCGGCCTGATCGTCCACCTCAATCGCCGCCGCCTGCGGTCGTGAACAGAATGCGCATTCTTGTCGTAAACCCGAATACCACCGCCAGCATGACGGCGACGATCGCCGATTCCGCCATGCGCGTCGCCAACGCCGGCACCGAAATCCTTGCCGTCACCTCCTCCATGGGGCCGGTCTCGATCGAGGGTTATTATGACGAGGTCTTCGCGGTACCCGGCCTGCTGATCGAGATCGCCAAGGGCGAGAAGGCCGGTGCCGATGCGGCGATCATCGCCTGTTTCGACGACACGGGGCTCGACGCCGCACGGGCACTGGCCAGCATTCCTGTGGTCGGCATCTGCGAAGCGGCACTCGCGACCACCGCCTTCATCGCCCAGCGCTTCACCATCGTCACCACCATGGAACGCTCGCGCCTGCCGCTCGAACATCTGGTTCATCGTTACGGCATGGCCGGACGATGCAAGGTGCGGACCGCCGATATTCCGGTCCTGTCACTGGAAGACCCGGCCTCCAATGCCCGCGACCGGCTGCGCAAAGAGATCTCGGCCGCACTCAGCGAGGATAGGGCGGAGGCGATCGTGCTCGGTTGCGCCGGCATGGCCGATCTCACGGCCGAACTGCGCCGCGAATTCGGCGTGCCTGTGGTCGACGGCGTCGCGGCGGCGGTGAAACAGGCCGAGGCGCTGGTGACATTGGGCTTGTCGACCGCCAAACGAGGAGCCTATGCTTCGCCGGTCCGCAAACCTTATAAAGGCCTGCTCGAAGATTTCGAGCCCGGGAAACTCGCCGCCAAATGAAGACTCACTCGACCATTCGCGTACTCACCTCCTCCGAGGCCGAACAGCTTATCGACTGGGCGCGGATCGAGGGCTGGAACCCGGGCCTTGCCGATGCGCCGGCTCTTCATGCCGCCGATCCTCAAGGTTTCATCGGTTGCTTTGTGGACGGGCAGATGGTGGCCGGCATATCCGCGGTCCGCTACTGTTCCGATTTCGGCTTTATCGGCCTGTACATCACCCATCCCGATTTTCGCGGCAAAGGTTTTGGCAGAAAGGTCTGGGATGCCGGCATGGCGCATCTCGACGGCCGGACGATCGGCCTCGACGGCGTGCCGGAACAGCAGGCGAACTATCGCAGCATGGGCTTCGAGCTGGCCTACGAGACGTTTCGCTGGAGCGGCAGCCTTGCCGGAAGCCGCGATGCCGATGTAACCGCGATCACTGACGATCTTGTGCCCGCCATTCTTGGTTATGACCAAGCTTTCTTCCCTGCGGAGCGCGGCGCTTTCCTGACCGCCTGGCTGAAGCCGCCGCGGGCTGCCAAGGTCATCATCCGTGACGGCAATGTCTGCGGCTATGCGGTCTGCCGCAAATGCCATGACGGCTACAAGATCGGCCCGTTGTTTGCGCAGACCGCCGACGACGCGCAAAAGCTGCTGAACGCCTGCGCCGCGGAGATCGGCAACGAAACCATGCATGTCGACGTCCCGGCCCTGCAGACGGAATTTTCAGCCTATCTCGAGGCCCATCGTTTCGTGAAAGGCTTCACGACCGCGCGGATGTATCGCGGGCCAGTGCCGGCGGTTCGTATGCCGGGCGTGTTCGGGATTACCACTCTCGAACTCGGCTGACGGCGGCGCCCCGATGAGGACGCCGCTCGCGCTCGTTAAGCAGCGACTACCACAGTTCGGTGTGGCGGTTGACGTCCTTGTAGAGCAGGTAACGGAAGCGGCCGGGGCCGCCGGCATAACAGGCCTGCGGGCAAAAGGCGCGCAGCCACATGTAGTCGCCCGCTTCGACCTCGACCCAATCCTGATTGAGCCTGTAGACCGCCTTGCCTTCGAGAACGTAGAGGCCATGCTCCATCACATGGGTCTCCATGAAGGGGATGGTCGCGCCCGGCTCCAGGGTGACGATGTTGAGATGCATATCGTAGCGGACGTCGGAAGTGTCGACGAAACGGGTTGTCCCCCAACGGTCGCCGGTGTCCGGCATCCATGAAATCGGATGCTCGTCTTCATGGGTAAAGACCGCCGGCGGAGCTTCCAGGCCCTCGACCGCCTGAAAGGCCTTGCGAACCCAGTGGAACTTGACAGGCGCCGTGCCGCGATTGCGCAGCTTCCACGGCGATCCGGCCGGGATATAGGCAAAGGAGCCTGCCCTCAGCGCATGATCGCTTCCGGCGAACTCGATCGACATCTCGCCCTCGACGACGAAGATTGCCGCCTCGGCGCGTGCGTTGGGTTCCGGCCGGTCGCTTCCGCCTCCGGGCTGAACTTCCACGATGTATTGCGAGAACGTCTCCGAAAATCCCGTCATTGGGCGGGAGATGATCCATACCCGGGTTCCCTGCCAATGGGGAAGCAGGCTGGCCACGATGTCCGACATGACGGTTCGAGGAATGACCGCATAGGATGTCGTGAAAACAGCCTTGCTGGAAAGAAGATCGGTCTGCGGCGGCAAACCGCCGAGGTTCGAATAATAATCTCTGTTGGTCATGGGTCTGTTTTGCGGTCCAATTTCGCGGCGTCTGATACGCATATGCTTTAAGCGCCGCGCGCCTCTAAGCAACCAATAAATTCGCCCCGGCAAGCCGCGGCTCCAAGATTTCCGCCACACATCGGACCGCTGCGGCTAGCGGCGCGGCATTTTTCGGCAGACGCCTCGCATTCTCGCCACAGAATTCGGCACGAGCCGTCCGCATCTCGAAATCGAGCTCATCTATCTGCGCTATTCCTTTTGGAGATAAGTGAAATCCTGGTTTCACAGAAATTGGCATGAAATCTGCTTCTCCTTTGATGACTGGCTCAAAGTCCAGCGACTTCAATAAAGAGGGAACAGCATGACCAACACATCATCGAGTAGCCGGCACGGCCTCGGCATTTTCCGGAACCTGCGGATGACGACGGTATTTGGCGCGACTGCGGCAGCACTCCTTGCAGCCGCCGCGACCCCCGCACTGGCGGCTGGAACGCTGCGCATCGGCATGACCGCTTCCGATATCCCGCTCACCACCGGCCAGACAGACCAGGGCGGCGAAGGCCAGCGCTTCATGGGTTATACGGTCTACAATTCTCTGATCGAATGGGACCTTTCGAAAGCCGACAAGCCATCCGCCCTCATTCCGGGCCTTGCGACATCCTGGCAGGTCGATCCGGCCGACAAGACCAAATGGGCCTTCAAGCTCCGCGACGGCGTCAAATTCCATGACGGCAGCGCCTTCGACGCGAATGCAGTCGTTTGGAACCTCGACAAGCTTCTGAAGGCGGATGCGCCGCAGTTCGACAAGCGCCAGGCGGCCCAGGGCAAGTCTCGCATTCCGGCGGTCGTTTCCTACAAGGTCGTGGATCCTCTGACGGTCGAAATCACCACCAACACGCCGGATGCGACGCTTCCCTACCAGCTGAGCTGGATCCTGATTTCGTCGCCGGCAAACTGGGAAAAGCAGGGCAGGAACTGGGATACGGTTGCCCAGAAGCCCTCCGGCACCGGCCCATGGAAGATGGAAAGCGGCTTTACGCCGCGCGAACGGGCCGAACTGACGCCCAACAAGGACTACTGGGACAAGGCGCGCGTTCCCAAGCTCGACAAGCTCGTTCTGATCCCGCTGCCGGAACCCAATACCCGTGTCGCGGCGCTTCGCTCCGGCCAGGTCGACTGGATCGAGGCTCCCGCCCCGGATTCGGTGAAATCACTGAAGGAGGCCGGTCTCAAGATCATCACCAATTCCTATCCGCATAACTGGACCTGGCACCTGTCGCGCATCGACGGTTCCCCGTGGAACGATATCCGCGTCCGGAAGGCCGCAAACCTTGCCGTTGACCGCGCTGGCCTCAACGAGCTTCTCGGCGGCCTTTCCGTTCCCGCGCAAGGCTACATGCCGCCCGGGCACCAGTGGTTCGGCAAGCCGACCTTCAAGGTGGAATACAATGTCGAGGAAGCCAAGAAGCTGATGAAGGAAGCGGGTTACGGCCCCGACAAGCCGCTCAAGACCAAGGTCATCATTTCCTCGTCCGGCTCTGGCCAGATGCTGCCGTTGCAGATGAACGAATATATCCAGCAGACGCTTGCCGAAGTCGGCATCAATATCGAATACGAGGTCGCCGACTGGAACACCGTCATCAACATCTGGCGGGCGGGTGCCAAGGATCCGAGCGCCAAGGGCGCCACCGCGGTCAACTACAGCTACTTCATCCAGGACCCCTTCACCGCAATGATCCGCCAGTCGCAGTGCAAGCTCGCCCCGCCGACCGGCACCAACTGGGGTTATTATTGCGACAAGGACATGGACGCGCTGTTCGACAAGGTGCGCAACACCTTCGATCCCGTGGAGCAGGACAAGGTGATGCAGCAGGTGCACGAGAAGTACGTGAACGATGCGCTGTTCCTGATGGTGACGCATGACGTCAACCCGCGCGCCATGACCGCCAAGGTCAAGGGCTTCGTCCAGGCACAGAACTGGTTCCAGGATTTTTCGACGATTACCATGGAGTAATCCCGAGCAGGCGGCGCGCCGGGCGATCGGCGCGCCGCCTTTCATGATGCCCGATCAACCTCCCCGGTGAGGACACCATGCTGCTCTATGCCCTGAAACGGCTTCTGCACGTCATTCCCGTCACGATCGGCGTGAGCATCGTATGCTTCATGCTGATCCATATCGCGCCTGGCGATCCGCTCGCAGCGATCCTGCCTTCGGATGCCTCCGCCGAACTGCAGACACAGATGCGCAGCTTCTACGGCCTCGACCGGCCGCTTCCGGTCCAATATGCCCTTTGGGCATGGCATGCGCTGCAGGGCGATCTCGGTACCTCGATCGCCAGCGGCCGGCCGGTGCTGAACGAGATCCTCGATGCATCCGTCAATTCCATCATCCTTGCCCTGGCTGCCGCCGTTATCGGCTTCGTGGCAGGCTCTTCCCTGGGTTTCCTTGCCGGCGTCTTCCGCGGAGGCTGGGTGGATCGCCTGGCGTCGGCTGTTTCGATGCTCGGCGTCAGCGTGCCCCATTATTGGCTCGGCATGGTGCTGGTCATCGCCTTTTCCGTCACCCTCGGCTGGCTGCCGGCCATGGGCGGCGGGCCGGAGGGATCGTCGGGCCGAGCCTTAAGCTGGGCATATCTGCAGTTCCTCATCCTGCCTGCGGTCACCATGTCGGTCATCCCGATGGGCATCATCGCCCGCACCATCCGCTCGCTGGTCGCCGATATCCTCTCCCAGGATTTCACCCAGGCACTCGCCGCCAAAGGGCTGATGACACCGCAGATCCTGCGCCATGTGGTGCGCAACGCCGCGCCGACCGCGCTCTCGGTCATGGGACTGCAGCTCGGTTACCTGCTCGGCGGCTCGATCCTGATCGAAACGGTTTTCTCCTGGCCGGGAACCGGCTTCCTGCTGAACGGCGCGATCTTCACCCGCGATCTGCCCATCCTGCAGGGCACGATCCTGGTGCTCGCCATGTTCTTCGTTTTCCTCAACCTCGTCGTCGACGTGCTGCAGAGCGCGATCGATCCCCGCATCCAGAGGAGCTGACACATGGCTGTCGTCACCGCAGACATCGCGGCCCCTTCTCCTGCCGCCATCGCCAAGTCCCCCGGCTTCTGGAGCGGCGTGCTGCGCCGCATCTCCCGTGACCCGGTCGCCATGACGGCCCTCTTCATTCTCCTGATCCTGGTGCTGATCGCGATTTTCGCTCCCTATATCGCGCCTTACGATCCCTCCAAGGGCAGCGTCATCCGTCGCCTCAAGCCGATCGGCACGCCAGGCTATATCTTCGGCACCGACGAACTCGGCCGCGACATGCTCTCCCGGCTGATCTATGGCGCGCGGCTCTCGCTGATCATGGGCGTCATTCCGGTACCGATTGCCTTCATCATCGGCTCGACGATCGGGATCGTCGCCGGTTATGCCGGCGGCATCGTCAACACGCTGATCATGCGCACGGTCGACGTTTTCTACGCCTTTCCGTCGGTCCTTCTGGCCGTGGCGCTGTCGGGCGCACTCGGCTCGGGGCTCACGAATGCGCTGGTTTCGCTGACAGTCGTCTTCATCCCGCAGATCGCCCGCGTCGCCGAAAGCGTCACCACCCAGGTCCGCAAGCTCGACTACGTGGACGCGGCGCGTGCCTCCGGCGCCCCGCCGATGACGATCATCCGCGTCCATATCCTCGGCAATGTGCTCGGCCCGATCTTCGTCTTTGCCACAAGCCTGATATCCGTCTCGATGATCCTCGCCTCGGGCCTCTCCTTCCTTGGCCTCGGCGTGCGGCCGCCGGACGCCGAATGGGGGCTGATGCTGAACACGCTTCGCACGGCGATCTACAACAACCCGTTCGTCGCGGCCCTGCCCGGCCTGATGATCTTCATCACCTCGATTTGCTTCAACCTTTTCTCAGACGGGTTGCGCTCAGCCATGGATGTGAAGTCATGATCAGCATCGTCGAAGAACCCGCCTACGATCTTCCCGTCGGCGAAAGGGGCGGGCCCGCGCAGCCGCTCATCTCCGCGCGCGGCCTGATCAAGCATTTCCCGGTCAAGGGCAGCGGCTTCATGAAGCCGAAGAAGGTCGTCCGCGCCGTCGACGGCGTGGATTTCGATATCTTCAAGGGCGAGACGCTCGGGGTCGTCGGAGAAAGCGGCTGCGGTAAGTCCACCACGGCGCGGCTGCTGATGCAGCTCATCTTGCCCGACCGAGGCGATATACTGTTTGACGGTGAGACGGTTGGCGGCGCGCTGCCGCTTTCCGACTACCGCCGCCAGGTCCAGATGGTCTTTCAGGACAGCTACGCCTCGCTCAACCCCAGGCTGACGATTGAAGAATCCATCGCCTTTGCGCCGCGCGTGCATGGCATTGCCGCGGGCAGGGCGATCGCCAGGGCCCACGACCTGCTGCACCGGGTCGGGCTGGAGCCATCGCGCTTTGCCGGCCGGTATCCGCACGAGCTGTCGGGCGGACAGCGGCAGCGCGTCAACATCGCCCGGGCGCTCGCGCTCGAACCGCGGCTCATCATCCTCGACGAAGCCGTGTCGGCGCTCGACAAGTCGGTAGAGGCCCAGGTCCTGAACCTGCTCCTCGACCTGAAGCGGGATTTCGGCCTGACTTACCTGTTCATCTCCCACGACCTCAACGTCGTGCGCTTCATGTGCGACCGGGTGATGGTCATGTATCTCGGCAAGGTGGCCGAGATCGGCAGCCGCGATGCGATCTTCGAGAACACCCGGCATCCCTATTCGGCGGCGCTGCTGGCCTCGATGCCAAAGATGGACCCCGCCGAAAGAACCTCCGAGCCGCCGCTCTCGGGCGACCCGCCGAACCCGATCGATCCGCCGTCAGGCTGTCGGTTCCATACCCGCTGTTCGTTCGCCGAGGGCATCTGCAGCGAGAATTTGCCACCGCTCGCCAGCGTTTCCGAAAGCCAGTCCGCAGCCTGCCTGATGTCCGTACCGGGCTCACGCCACAGCCGTGCGCCGGCATTGATGGAGGCATGACCATGCAAACCGCCGCGATGATCGATATTCGCAATCTTTCGGTGACGTTCAACCGCGGCCGAAAGCCCGTCAAAGCCGTCAACGGCGTCAGCCTTTCGGTCCAGCCGGGCGAGGTCGTTGCGCTGCTCGGCGAATCCGGGTCTGGCAAGAGCGTCACCATGCGCTCACTGCTGCGCCTGCACCCAAAAGGCACAACGATCGAAGGCTCGATGACCGTCGCCGGCCGCGATGTGACGGGATTGACGGCCAAGGATCTCGGTGCCTTTCGCGGCGCCGTCGCCTCGATGGTCTTCCAGGAGCCGCGGCTGGCACTCGACCCGGTCTACACGCTTGGCCGCCAGATAGAAGAAACCATCATGCGGCATGAGGGCATATCGCGCTCGCAAGCGGCGGCGCGCGCGCTTGCCCTCTTCCAGAAGGTCAAGATCCCTTCCCCGGAGCGCCGGCTGCAAAACTATCCGCATGAAATGTCCGGCGGCATGCTGCAGCGGTCGATGATCGCCATGGCGCTCGCCTGCAATCCGAAGGTCCTGCTCGCCGACGAACCGACCACGGCTCTCGATGCGACGGTCCAGATCCAGATCCTCCTGCTGATCCGCGATCTGCAGAAGGAATACGGGCTCTCCGTCATCTTCGTCACGCATGATATCGGCGTTGCGGCGGAAGTCGCGGACCGGATCGCGGTGATGTATGCCGGGCGGATCGTCGAGGAAGGCAGGGTCGCCGACATCATCCGCGAACCGAGGCACCCCTATACCAAGGGTCTGCTCGGCGCCCGCGTCGAACTGGCCCACGGACGCGACCGCCTGATCACCATCCCCGGGGCACCGCCGGACCTGGCCGCCATGCCGCCCGGTTGCGCCTTCGCGCCGCGCTGTGCCCAGGTTTCCGATCTCTGCCGCACGGAAGTACCGGCCTTGATGCCGGTCGGCGGGGCCGGCAGCGTCGCTTGTGTGCAATGTGCCTGAACGCCAAAGATGATGAGAGACGATGACAAGGCAGGGAGGGCGCCCGTGCAATCGCGCACGGAACGAGACATGACGCGTATCACATTGATCAACCCGAACACGTCCCGTGCGACGACGGTCATGATGACCGAGATCGCCCGGAAATACCTGCCGGAAAATTTCTCCGTGGAGGGGGTCACCGCCACGAGAGGAGTATCGATGATCCTGAATGGCGAGGAGCTTGCTGCATCGGCCGGCGGCGTCGTCGAAATGGGATTGGCCGCGGAGCAATTTAGCAATGGGCTGATCGTCAGCGCATTCGGCGATCCGGGCCTCGATCGCCTGAAGGCCCTGTCCAGCCTGCCGACAGTCGGCATCTGCGAGGCGAGCATGTACGAAGCCTCCGCCGGAGGCCGGCGGTTCGGCATCGCAACGGTCACCCCCGACCTCGTGGCGAGCTTCGCCGCCAAGGCTGAAACGCTTGGCCTTGCCCACCTCTTTACCGGGACGCGGCTGACCAGCGGCGATCCGCTGGTGCTTGCCTCCGACCCCGCGCGTTTGCACGCGGCCCTTGAGATCGCGGTTCGCGAATGTCTCGAACGGGATGGCGCTGAAGCCGTCATCATCGGCGGCGGCCCGCTGGGCCAGGCGGCGGACGATCTTCAGCGGGCTCTCTCTTCACCTGTGATTGCGCCTATCCGCTCCGCTGTCGAACTGTTGCTTTCCCGGATCGCCCATCCTCCTGAAGCCGGATCGAGGGCGAACTGATGGGGGCATCTCCCAGGCATGGAGAGGTCGTTTTTTCTGTTGCAAGTCGCGGCATCCCACCGGAAAGTCCGCGCGCTGATGTCTTGGCGGAGCTTCCCGTGCCGAAGGATAAATCGTTCCTGTATCGCGTAAGGCAGGCAATTCCCCAGATGCACCCTGCCGAGAAGCGTCTGGGGGAGTTCGTCTGCGACTTTCCCGGCGAACTTGCCAGCTATTCGGCGCAGGAGCTTGCCGCGCTTGCGCATGTCTCCAAGGCCACGGTGACGCGCTTCATCCAGCGCCTCGGCTACGAAAACTACGAGGAAGCCCGTCGCCATGCCCGGGCCGAAAGGCAGACCGGCTCCCGGCTCTTCCTGACGGCCGCTGCCGACGCCGCGGCCGCCCAGTCGATGCAGGCGCATGTCGCCCAGGGGGTCGCCAATCTTGAAGCAACGTTCCTTTCCATTTCCGAGGGCCAGATCGAGGCCGTGACGGAAGCGATGATAGCGGCGCGGAAGGTCTGGGTGCTCGGTTTCCGGAGCAGCCATCCCTTTGCCTCCTACCTGCAATGGCAGTTGACCCAGGTCATCGAGGATATCGTCGCAATCCCCGGCGCGGGGCAGACGCTTGGAGAACATCTTGTCAGCCTGCGGGAAGACGATGTGGTCGTGTTCTTCGCCATGCGCCGAAGAATTGCTCAGGTGGACGCCATCCTCGCCCAGCTCCGGAAGTCAAAAGCGAAATTCCTCTACATCACCGACGAGGGTGCCGCGTTCGAGACGTCGGCAACCTGGCATTTCCAATGCCAGACCCTGGCGCCTGGCCCGCTCTTCAACCACACGGCGGTCATGGCCCTCTGCCATCTGCTGATCACCCGATGCCTGGAGAAGGCAGGCGTCGAGGGGAGAAAGCGGCTACGCCACATCGAGACGCTGAATGAAGGGCTCGACGAACTCTGATGCGGTCAGCGCCGATGGCGAGAAGACCCCCGACACTCAATCCGGCTGCCAATCAATGCTGACCGATATCGCCACGGGCTTCAAACGGATCGGAATGAAATCCGACGTCCACGATCACAGCAGCGAGGTAACAACCTCGGACGGCCAGCAGGAAAAAGAAGGCCACTGACGTACACAGCACGATATAGTGTCTGAGTTGCGACCTCCTTGGCAGTGTTGATGCAAAAAGCGTCGCGGCATTCCGCACAAGCCGGCCCACTGCCACGATCAGAAACAGAACTACTATGATGTACCCGCTCAACGAGGCGGCGCTTATCAGCCAGTGAACCAAAAGACATATCCCGAAAAAAGCCTGCTCCTGCCGTGGAACTGCAATCCGCCAGAGCTCCATCGTCCAAGGCTCCTGTCCGGCTGCGGTTATTCTTTTTCTGTTGGTGTTTCTCTCTATCGCCGGATTGAAGCCGGGCGCGACCGCTGCAAGCCTCTCAGGATCGAACATCCTTCAATCCTTCTCGCCGACGGAGCAAACCAAAGACGGACTTCAACGCCACCCGCCATCGGGGCACCATCGGTTCTCGCATCCCTTCATTCTTTGTTTGCTCGATGCCAGCGTGTTCAACTCTCGTTGCCAGAGGCTGAACAAGGAACTCGATCCGTTTCATGAATGCGCTGCTGTCGAACCGTTTCGACGTTATCAACGGACCATCGCCGGAAGGCTCCGTGTGGAAGAAAACCTCGAGATTGACCACCGGGATGGAGCGGATATTGCGCACGAGATCGATCTCAGGTCGGGTCGTTATGGCGAAGGAATAATTGTCCGAACGGAGTGCCGTAAAAGCCTCCGGAAACGTCGACACCGCAACGGACTCATATCCGTGGGCCGCCAGTATCGCGACGATCGCATTGGCCGCCGCCACGGGCAGAAACACAAGAATTCTCTTGGGGTGAATGGTTTCGATAGACATAGCGAGTTCCTCATACGGAGATGAGAAAACCTAGCTTTTGCCGGTGCAAGAGTGTGTTTGGTTTTGTTTGATTTTGTTGCAGCCGCCGTCCGCGGTTCAGCGGTATCGACCGGGACAACATTTCTTAACATCACAAAACCCAAGTTAACGGCGTCGTCTGGGACAGTGCGCTCCGCAAGAGGCTGGCGCGTCGGGCTTACACCTGCACGCCAAAAACTCTCTACCGGATCCCAGGAGCCAATTCGAATGTCATTGACCAAGTCCTTCTTAAGCCATCCGCGGCGCGTCGCCATCGCTGCGGGGCTCGCGGTTGTCGCTTGCCCCCTTACCCAGGCGAGCGCGGCCGACCCTTACGAAGGTGAAGAGGCTGCTATCCCCGCGACAGAGAATTTCGACAAGGGACGGTTTGGCGGGATACGCCAGAAGCTTTCCGACTGGAACGTCATGGTTGGCGCCGGAGCCATGTATGCACCTAAATTCGAAGGATCGGACGAGTTCGAACTGGTCCCCATTCCCATGATTTCCGCCACCTTCGGCGATCGCGTCACGGTCGATCCGGGCGGGCTGGAAATCGATGTGCTGAAGTCCAACGGCGTTAAGCTCACGGTGAAAGGCGGTTACGACATGGGGGGCGGGCGCGATGAAGACGATTCCGATCACCTGAAGGGACTGGGTGACATCGACGCTGGGGCTGTCGTCGGAGCGCAGCTTTCGTATGAAATGGGTCCGCTGGAATTTTATGCGTCTGTCGACAAGACAATCGGGGGCAGCGACGGCTTGATCGGTCAGGTCGGTGCGAATGTCTCGCATCACTATGATCGCTTTATTCTTTCCGCGGGCGCTTCCGCGACGTTCGCCGACGACAATCACATGGAAAGCTATTTTGGGGTAACCGCCGCCCAGTCTGCGAGATCGGGATTACGGCAATACGAGGCAGGCGCTGGCCTGAAGCGCTTCGATATCGAGGCGTCCGTCACATATATGGCGACCGAACACTGGGTTATTCGTGGCCAGGCAGCGGTCGGTTTCCTGACCGGCGATGCGAAGGATAGTCCGATCGTTCAGAACGACGTTCAGCCATCTGCGATGCTGATGGTCGGGTACAAGTTCTAGGAACCCAATAGGCGCAGAGAAGCCGCAGACATCCTCTCCGTTCGCCGGCCTCTTATCCTCGGCTTCTCGCAGTCAACTCCACATCGCGGTCATTCCCTCCCGGCGAGCAGGCATTCCATCTGGCCGGGTCTGGAGCCGCAGGCCGGCCCAACTGGTCGGACATGAAATCGCGGCTGATGACTACGGGCAGTAAGCGCGATGCCAGAAAAGCAGATTCAACCGATGCGACCGACAACTCTTCTTCTCGCCCTGTTCGTGAGCGTGAACCTTGCTTCCGCAGCGGAGCCTGTGCTTGCGCAACAGAACAAGGCGGCAGCGCTTACCGTCGCCGTGGCCAATCCCGCAGAACGCCGATGGCCTGAAACGATACCGGCCAGCGGCTGGCTCAAGCCCTGGCATGAAGCGGTGATCGCCGCGGAAATCGATGGCCTGCGCGTGACCGCCGTCCTTGTCGATGTCGGATCGGTCGTTTCGAAGGGTCAGCCCCTCGTCCGGCTTGCCGACGAAGCCGTGCGTGCAGAACTGCGTAACCAAGAGGCCGCCTTGGCAAGCGCCAGGGCGGACCTCGCCAAGGCGACGGCGAATGCCGACCGGGCGCGCAAGGTGCAGGGAAGCGGCGTGCTGTCGGATGAAAAGATCAACGAATACCTGATCGCCGAACAGACGGCGATGGCAGGGGTGGGATCCGCCGAAGCCTTGCTGGAAGGCCAGAAGATCAAACTCGCCAAGACGACTATCCTGGCCGTGGACGATGGACTGATCACATCCCGCTCGGCCCAGCTCGGCGCCGTCGTCTCTTCCGGCACGGAACTGTTCCGCATGATCCGCCAGCAACGCGTCGAATGGCAGGCGGAAGTGTCCGCGCGCTATCTGCCTCGCATCAGGCAAGGCCTCACAGCCACGATCGTCGGTCCTGGTGATCGACGCGTCAAAGGAACCGTTCGGCTTGTCGCTCCGACGGTCAGCACCGATACCGGACGGGCGCTCGCCTACGTGGCGCTGCCGGCGGCGGCGCGCCCGCCCATCGGTCTGTACGTCACCGGCCAGATCGAGCTTGAGACCACCACGGCGCTCGCCGTACCCGAGACGGCGCTCGTCCTGCGTGACGGCATCGCTTACGTCTTCACCGTGGATGCAGACAGGCGCGCGTCACGCATTCGCGTGGAAACCGGCCGCCGCAATGGCAGTGAAGTGGAAATCCTCTCTGGCCTCGACCGCTCGACCGCCGTCGTGACGACGGGTGGTGCTTTCCTTTCGGACAAGGCCTTCGTCCGGGTGGGTGGAGACGCGCTCGTCAAGCTCGAAAAGGGAGAATCGCGATGAACTTCTCCGCCTGGTCGATCCGCAATCCGGTTCCCGCCATCCTTCTGTTCATCCTGCTGACCGTCGGCGGCCTCATTGCGTTCGACCGGCTCGCTGTACAGAACTTTCCCGACATGGATCTGCCGACGATCAAGATCAGCGCCTCGCTTGAAGGCGCCGCGCCGGCGCAGCTCGAAACGGAAGTCGCGCGCAAGATCGAAGACAGGCTTGCATCGCTGAGCCTCCTCGACCACATCACAACGACGGTCACGGACGGATCGGTCATCATCAATGTCTCGTTCCAGTTGGGAAAGGACAGCGAGGAAGCACTGAACGAGGTGCGCAATGCCGTCGATAGTGCGAGCGGCGACCTGCCTTCCGAGATGCAGGCGCCGGGCGTGACCAAGGTGACAGTGCAGGGCTCCACCCTTCTCACCTACGCGGTGCGCTCCGCCCGCCTCAACGAGACGGAACTCTCCTGGTTCGTCGACAACGACATGACAAAGGCCCTGCTTTCCGTACCCGGCGTCGGCGAGGCCAGCCGGATCGGTGGCATCGAGCGCGAAGTGCACATCGACCTCACCCCCCAGATCATGAGCGCGCTCGGCCTCAGCGCTGCTACCGTTTCCTCGCAGCTCAAGTCCGTGCAGTCGGACACATCGGGCGGCCGGGCTGAGATCGGCGGCGGCAAGCAGGGGATCCGCACGCTTGGGGCGGTTTCGTCGGTCGAGGAACTGAAAGCGCTCGCAATCCCGCTTCCGAGCGGAGAGCTGGTGCAGCTGGCCGAGATTGGCGCGGTGGCGGACAGCTTTGCCGACCGCTCGTCGATCGCCTATCTCGATGGCGAACCCGTGATCGCTGTTGAGGTGAAACGATCCAACGGCTTTTCGGATACGGGCGTCGCGGCCGCCATCGAAGCGGCCATGCAGGACTTTGCCGCAGCCAACCCCGATGTCGAGATCGTTCAGGCCTACAGCACGGTCGGGCCGATCATCGAAAACTACGACGGCTCCATGAACATGCTCTATGAAGGTGCAATCCTGGCGGTCGTGGTGGTTTGGCTCTTCCTGCGCGACTGGCGGGCGACCCTGCTTTCGGCGGTGGCGCTGCCGCTCTCGGTCGTCCCGACCTTTCTCGTGATGTATCTGGCGGATTTCAGCCTCAATACGGTGACGCTGCTCGCCCTCTCGCTCGTGGTCGGCATCCTCATCGATGATGCGATCGTCGAGATCGAGAACATTGCGCGCCACCTGCAAATGGGAAAAACTCCGAAGGGGGCTGCGCTCGAGGCCGCCGATGAAATTGGCCTAGCCGTCGTCGCAACGACCTTGACGCTCGTCGCGGTCTTCCTGCCGACCGCTTTCATGAGCGGTATTCCCGGCCTGATCTTCCGCCAGTTCGGCATAACAGCAGCGGTGGCCGTTCTCGCCTCACTGGTCGTCGCACGCCTTCTGACGCCGATGATGGCCGCTTATCTGATGAAGGCGCGTCCCATCGAGCAGAGGGACGGCGCGATCATGCGCGCCTACATGGCCGTCGTCAAAACCTGCCTGCACCATCGCAAGTTGACGGTCCTCGGCGTCTGCATATTCCTCGGGCTCTCGCTCTCGACGATTACCATGCTCAGCGCTGGCTTCCTGCCCGCATCCGACGATTCGCAGACGAAGGTCACTCTGACGCTTCAGCCCGGCAGCCCGATTGAACAAACGGACGCCATGACGCGGCGGGCGGCGGATATCGTTTCCGGCCTGCCGGACGTCACGCGGGTGTTTTCCGCCGTCGGAAGCGCCTCGTCGGATGACATGATCGATTCATCGACGACCGTCGATACGGCGACCGCCTCGCTTGTCGCCGATTTGAAGAAGATCGGCGAACGCAGCCGCAAGCAGGCCGAGATCGAAAACGAGATCCGACGGGCGCTCGCGGTTCTCCCAGGCGTCAGGATCGAAGTGGGTACGGGCGGCAGCGGTACGACGCTGGAAATAACGCTCGCCAGCGACGATTCCGGAGCACTCGACCGGGCGGCGGGAGCACTCGAAGAACAGCTGCGAGGCCTTCAAGGCATCGGCGCAGTGACGTCCAGCGCCTCCCGGCAGGCCCCGGAAGTCCAGATCGTCCCGGACCTCAATCGCGCCGCCGCCCTCGGCGTCACGGCAGAAGCGATTTCCGAAGCGGTTCGCGTGGCCACGAGCGGGGATTATTCCTCCTCGCTTGCCAAGCTCAACCTGCCCCAGCGCCAGCTTCCCATCCGCGTCCGGTTCGATCCCGGTAACCGGACGACGCTTGACGACATTGCAAATCTTCGCGTTGCCGGTGCCAGGGGCAGCGTCGATCTCGGTTCGGTCGCCGACATCCGCATCGGGGGCAGTCCGTCCGAGATCAGCCGCATCGACCGCTCGCGAAACGTTACGCTGTCGGTCGAACTCAACGGCCGCATCCTCGGCGAGGTCTATCGCGAAGCGCAGGCGCTGCCCGCCCTCCAAAACCTTCCGGACGACGTCAGGCTCGTCGAACAGGGCGAACTGGAGCGCAGCTCGGAACTCTTCGACAACTTCGCCATCGCCATGGGGATAGGCGTATTCTGCATCTATGCGGTTCTGGTATTGCTCTTCCATGACTTCCTCCAGCCGCTGACGATCCTTATGGCGCTGCCGCTATCGCTCGGCGGAGCGCTGCTGCCGCTCGTGCTGACCGGAACCAGCTTCTCCATGCCCGTTTTGATCGGCCTGCTCATGCTGATGGGAGTGGTCACGAAGAATTCGATCCTGCTGGTCGAATATGCGATCATGTCGCGACGCGCAGGTCTTTCGCGCTTCGACGCCCTGGTCGACGCCTGCCATAAGCGCGCCCGCCCGATCGTCATGACGACGATCGCCATGGGCGGCGGCATGCTTCCCGTGGCCCTGAGCCTCAGCGGCGGCGATGCAAGCTTCCGTCAACCGATGGCGATCGTCGTGATCGGCGGCCTAATGACGTCCACCGTCCTCAGCCTCGTCGTCATTCCCGTGATCTTCACCTTTGTCGACGATTTCCTGCTGCTTCTAAAGCTTCGGGAGGGACGAGAACCGCGAGGCCGTGCTCCATGAACCGAAGATTGAGGCTGGCCGCCAGTGCTGACGAACCCATCGAATCAGAGTCCGTGGCGGAAGCGCAAAAACAAAATTAAGCATAATTGTTGCTGACAACCATGCTGCGAAACGGGCTAACTGATAATCGGGATTCCGGCACGAATGGCCAAGCCTATGAATAACGTCGCATCCAATGTTCTTGTACAAGGGTCAGCCCGAATCCTGGTCGTCGAGGATGATCGGGATATCGCCAGCATGCTGATCGATCTGATCAAGGAGGCGGGTTATGCCGCAGAGGCGGTCGGATCTGCGGTTGAAATGGACGGTGTCCTGAAGAAGAAGGAATTCGACCTTATAGTGCTGGATGGAATGCTGCCGGGTGAGGATGGTTTCAGCATATGCAGAAGAATCAGGTCGTCTGATACGATACCCATCCTCATGCTGACGGCGCGAACGAAAGAGATAGACAGGGTTGTCGGACTGGAGCTGGGCGCCGATGACTACGTCACGAAGCCGTTCAAATCCAGGGAACTTCTGGCGAGGATAAAGGCGCTTCTGCGGCGGTCGTCGTATTCAGCGCAGGTCAAGCCACAGCAGGCACCCATGACGTTTGCGGGCTGGCGGATCGACCCGGTCACGCGTGAATTGACCGACCGCGATGGTTTTCATGTGTCGCTCACGACGGCGGAATTTGATGTGCTGCTGGTGTTTTGCCAGAACCCCCGGCAGGTAATGAACCGCCAGGAAATACTGGCCCGTACCCACGCAGGCTCTGCAGGACCTGTCGAACGCAGCATTGATGTCCATGTCAGTCGTGTCCGGCAGAAAATCGAACCTAATTACAAGGAGCCGACATTTATTAAAACCGTGCGCCTGGGCGGATATGTTTTCACTCCGGAGGTTGCGATAGCACCATGATTGGCCGCTTGCGCAGGGCATCCATACGAACCCAATTCATGGTGTTCGCATCTATTGTTCCGCTGCTCGTTATCTTTCTTATCGCTGTTCTCCCTGAGCCATTCATTTTCCAGAATGAAAAAATGCTTATGGGCAAAGGCGCTCAAATCGAGCTGCTTGTGCATCAGGTCAGAAGCGCCAGAAATGACGACGAAATCGAGCATCTGGTGAGGGCAAGCGCCTCCGGCAATTTCGAATTGAAGGTTCTGCCATGGAGCGACGTCCGTAGCGAATTGGCGCGTCAAACGGGTGATCCCCTCATCTCGGACGCGCTTCAGGATGTCTTGCCTGCCGATTTTGAGGTGGTGGTTCTTAAAGACAGTTCGGACGGCGGGGGACACAGTACGGTTGCGGTGCGCCTTGACGCGCACCGTGCCCTCGTTATCGGGTTCACCGGTGCCGATGTTTCCCCCTCGTCTTTCAGCGCAGTCGCCGAGTTCATCGCCAAGGCCAACATCCTGATGCTGCCGATGCTCCTCCTGGTGCTCTATATAAGCCGCATGATCACGTCGCCTCTCGTCCGCTTTGCCGACGCGGCAAAGAGACTGCGCCTCGACGGTAACGAAGAAGAGCAATTTACCGCCGAAGGCGCCAGGGAACTTCGCACACTTGCGACGGCACTCAACAACATGCGCCACCGCATCCGTAAGATGGTCGATGATCGCACACGGATGCTGACGGCTGTGAGCCACGATCTCAGGACGCCGCTGACACGACTGCGAATGCGCGTGGAGCGTTCGAAGGACCCCGCCTCCAGGGAAGCAATGTTGGCGGATATTGACAACCTCACCACCATGATTGAGGAAAGCCTTCAGTATTTAAGCAGCACCGTTACAGCCGAACCGCCTCGAAAGGTTGATATTTCCAGCCTTCTGCGGACTATCGCGTCGGAATTTTGTGACCTCGGCCATGACGTAATTTACTGCGGACCCGAGCGGTTTGGATACGTGTGCCAACAAAAGGCTCTCATACGCGCTGTCACCAATATCGTGGAGAACGCGGTAAGGTTCGGCACGAAGGTAGCTGTCGAGTTGCGCAATAGCCCGCAGGGTGGAGCGGTAATAATTGTGAGCGACAACGGCCCAGGCCTTGAAGAAGGGCTTGAGGACAAGGTCCTGGAGCCCTTCTTCAAGGTTGACGAGGCCCGGTCACTCAATTCCAGCAGCGGTTTTGGGCTGGGGCTTTCGATTGCGGATGAAATTGCAAAGGGCCACGGTGGCTCGCTGCTACTTGAAAACGTATTGCCGCATGGTCTGCGGGTGACGCTACAGTTGCCGCCGGTGGAGACCGCACCGCATCGAAGCAGCCAGGCTTCATCTGCGAAAGAACAGGCGCTAGCTCAAGAGGCTCTCGTCAAGCAGAGGTAATCGACCACATGCTGGCGCAATCCCCGATGATGGTCACACGCGCTGCCGATCAGCTGGTGCCGCTGACGATATCGACGGCAACTTGGGCTCAAGGATTGCCGGCCTGACGAGGTAGTGCATGTCACCCCGGCGGTCTTCGGAGAGAGCCAGCGGAATCCCCAATGCTGCCTCCCGAAGCAGTTTTTCCATCTCTCTCAAAGACACCCGGTCTGCCCGCATCATTAGCCGGATCAGAGGATCCTTCAGGACCTCGGCAATCGTCATCTCATCATCGGTCATAACGACCTCCCGTTTTGCTGTCGCGATCGATAACCGCGGCAAGCAACCGCGCGATGTCAGAACAGGGACGAAACCAAGGCGATCGATGAAGTTTTGTTGCGGGATATCAATCGGGAATGCATGGCCGTTGTTCGTCAGCCGGCCGCCACATGGACAACTGCCAGGCGTCGGCAATCCATGAAGCCCGCCGCCGAGCCGGTGGTGAACACCCGATCGCAGCGGCCAATGATTCTTAACATTACAAAACCCAAGGCAACGACGAACTCTGCATTGATACCGCCAGATTCGATTCCGAAGGAAGTTACCGTGAATTTCAAAGGTTATCTGGTGAGCCCGCCGCGTTGGGCGATCGGTCCATCATGGAGTCCGCAGGCAACATCCGCGGATGACATCGGCTGTACGGTCGGTGGAAATTTCAACGTCCCCTCCAGATATTCGCCCGGCGCAAGGCTATAGCCGTGTATCACGTGGTAGCTATCTTCCTGCTGGCTTTTCTCGCCGGCTGCATGGCGCCGGACCGTATTGCCTATGGGCCGAAAGCCGCCGCGACCGCCGGTATCGAGGGGTTCGGCGATGTCCGTATCTACGCGGATGCAAGCCGGAGCCTGCCTGAAACACGTGCATGGCTGCCCATCCCGAGACACAAGGAAGTCAACTACCTCGTGTTGTCGGGCGGTGGCGCCGGAGGCGCGTTCAGCGTCGGGGCGCTGAAGGCCTGGTCGGATAGCGGACAGCGGCCCGAATTCGACATTGTCAGCGGCGTCAGCACCGGCGCATTGATCGCGCCTTACGCCTTCCTCGGTCCCGGCTATGACAATACCCTCGTCGACTTGTACACGAGCGGGGTCGCCAAGACATTGGTCGATGCCGATTTCCTGCCCCAGGGCCTTCTCGGCGCGAGCCTCCTGAAGCAGAAGCCTCTTCGAACGATGGTCGAGCGGTACCTGACGCAGGAGGTGCTGGCGAAGATTGCCGCAGAACACCGCAAGGGCCGGCGCCTGCTTGTCTTGACCTCGAACCTCGATTCCCAAAGAGCGGTGATCTGGAACATGGGCGCCATCGCCGACAGCGGTCGGCCCGACGCCCTAAAACTCTTCCGCGACGTTGTCATCGCCTCGGCAAGCATCCCCGGCCTTTATCCGGCGGTACTCATCAAGGCAAAGTCAGGCGATCAGTCCTTCGAGGAAATGCATTCCGACGGAGGCGCGGCGTCCCAAATCCTGACGATTCCGGAGGGATGGATGGCCAATTCGGACAAGGTCGAGTGGCCCAAGGGCGTGAAGCTGAACATGTACATCATCATCAACAACGCGCTGATGTCTGAATTTTCAACCACCACGAACAACACGTTTACGGTCATGGCCAGGGCGAATTCCTCCCTCATCAAGGCGCAGACACGTAGCGCGCTGGTGGCCACCTACATCTATGCTCAAAGGAGCGGCATTCGGTTCCGCGTGGCCTCGATCGATGCGCAGCTCGCCTACAATATGACCGATCCGTTCAACACCAACTACATGCGTGCGGTCTTCAACCTCGGATACGCAAAAATGGCGAGCGGCAACCTGTGGAAAGACAGGCCTTCGTTCGCCGACACGCTCACAGCCGCACAGACGGCACAGTGGCGATAGCCGCGCCGACCTCCCCCTAAATCCAATAGGAGAACCAAATGTTACATCCCCGCCTTGGCTTGGCAGGCATCCAGCCGTGCCATCGGCTGATTGCGCCCGCTCTCCTTGTGTTGTTGCTTGGCGGTTGCGCCGCCGTGCCGCTCGAACGGGCAAGTTCGCTCACGTCCTATGACAGTTTGACATCGAACAACGGGCGAATGACCAAGGCAAATTATCGAGTCGCATCAACCGATCTTGTATCCGCCAGAACGATCTACATCGAGCCAACCAAGGTTTCGGACGGTGCTGCACTATCCATCAGCAAATCTTCCGATCGCGCCCTGGTCGCGAATGTGATCAGCCGCGCCCTCTGCGTCGGCGCCAGCGATCGTTTCATGGTTGTGGAGCGGAAAGAGGAAGCGGATCTCGTCGTTCACGCCACAATCACTCGCATTGTGCCGACCAATACCGCGGTGGCGGCCCTGTCGACTGCAACGTCGCTCGGAGCCAACTTCGTCGCTCCGGTGCCCGTCCCGCGGTTGCCTATCGGGCTTGGAGGTCTTGCCGTGGAGGCCGAGGCAACCACAAGGGACGGCAAGCAAGTCGGTGCGATGGTATGGGCAAAGGGAGCGAACTTCGTGACCACCAGTGCGCGCGTTTCGCAGATCGGGGACGCCTACTCGCTTGCGGCGAGCTTCGGCAGTGATTTTTCCAGGATGCTCGTCAGCGGCAAGACGCCGTTCAAGGGTCTGCCCAAGATCCCTTCTGGGCAGAGGATCAAGTCGGGACTTGGTGGAAAGCCGAAATACCCTGCCTGCGAGAAATTTGGCCGGTCGCCCGGTCTGGTGGATTTTGCGGCCTCCCAGGTCGGGATGCCGCCCACCTGGACCGACAAGCAGCTTCCGGCACAGAACCGGTAGACCATATCGCTCGACAACAAAAAACTCCCGGAGCGATTGCTTCGGGAGTTTTTGGAATTTGGTTGCGGGGGCAGGATTTGAACCTGCGGCCTTCAGGTTATGAGCCTGACGAGCTACCGGGCTGCTCCACCCCGCGTTAAGCGTAAATCCCTGCGGGATTTATCGCGGTGCG
>NZ_PVBJ01000029.1:0-8870 GCF_002968565.1 Neorhizobium sp. T25_27 | reverse complement strand
GGGCGGGGGCGTTCATCGGGGCGGTGCATCGCATGGCGGCAAGGCTGGACGACCAGTTCGATCTCGTCGCCGGCGCGCTGTCGTCGACGCCGGAAAAGGCGATCGCCTCGGGCCGCGATCTCGGTCTCGATCCGTCGCGCACCTACGGCTCCTACAAGGAAATGGCGATCCGCGAGGCGCGGCTGAAGGACGGTATCGAGGCGGTGTCGATCGTGACGCCCAACCACGTGCATTTCGAGGCTGCCAAGGAATTTTTGAAGCGCGGCATCCATGTCATCTGCGACAAGCCGCTGACGTCCAACATCGCCGACGCCAAGAAGCTCAAGAAGGCGGCCGACGAGAGCGGTGCGCTGTTTATCCTCACCCACAATTACACCGGCTATCCGATGGTGCGGCAGGCCCGCGAAATGGTCGCAAACGGCGAACTCGGAAAAATCCGCGTCGTCCAGGTCGAATATCCGCAGGATTGGCTGACCGAGGCGGTCGAGCAGACAGGTGCCAAGCAGGCCGTCTGGCGCACCGATCCGGCCCAGTCGGGTGCCGGCGGTTCGACCGGCGATATCGGCACGCATGCCTACAACCTCGCCGCCTTCATCACCGGGCTTACGCTTGAAAGTCTCGCCGCCGATCTCGACAGTTTCGTGGAGGGCCGCAGGCTCGACGACAACGCCCATGTGATGCTGCGCTACGAGGGCGGCGCCAAGGGCATGCTCTGGTGCAGCCAGGTGGCACCCGGCCACGAGAACGGCCTGAAGATCCGCGTCTACGGAACCAAGGGCGGCATCGAATGGGTGCAGGCGGATCCGAACTATCTGTGGTTCACGCCGTTCGGCGAACCGAAGCGCCTGATCACCCGCAACGGCGCCGGATCCGGTGCCGCGGCAGGACGCGTCAGCCGCATTCCGTCCGGTCACCCGGAAGGTTATCTCGAAGCCTTTGCGACCATCTACACGGAAGCCGCCCGCGCCATCAACGCGGCCAGACAAGGCGTCGCGGTCGACAAGGCGGTGATCTACCCGACCGTCGACGACGGCGTGAAGGGGGTTGCGTTCGTCGAGGCGTGCGTGGCGTCCTCGAAGAAGAACGGGGCGTGGGTGAAGCTTTAGGCGACTAAATAGCAAGCATCCTCATGATTGGCTGCAATAAATCATGACTCTGTAACGCCTCTCGCCAAAGGAGAGGTAGCCCGAGGTAAGCGCGGTATCCCTACCCCTCCCTTGTGGGGAGGGTGGCCTGCAGGCGGGAGGGTTTTCCTGTAGAAGATTCTCACGAAAAAGAAGATCCTTCCCCACAAGGGGGAGGGAGCAGACAGCGATCCTGCAACGTTTCAGAATTCTCATCTGTACAACTGCGCCTCGCTTGGTTAAACCGCCGCGAAAGGTGGTCCGGCAGACCCCTCGCGCAACAGATATGGCGGCATCCTCATGACCGATCCCAAGATGAGCAATCCCCAGCCTCGCATTCTCAAAACGCCCGACGCCGAAAAATTCGCGGCCGGGTTTCCCGGCGATTTCCTCTGGGGCGTCGCGACGGCTTCCTACCAGATCGAAGGGGCCACCAAGGCGGATGGCCGCAAGCCCTCGATCTGGGATGCGTTCTCGAAGATGCCGGGCCGGGTCTATCAGGGGCACAACGGCGATGTCGCCTGCGATCATTACTATCGCTGGGAAGAGGACCTCGATCTCATCCAGGAGATGGGCGTCGAGGCCTACCGGTTCTCGATCGCCTGGCCGCGGATCATTCCGGACGGCACCGGGCGGATCAACGAGAAGGGGCTGGATTTCTACGATCGCCTCATCGACGGCTGCAAGGCGCGCGGCATCAAGACCTATGCGACGCTCTACCATTGGGACCTGCCGCTTTCGCTGATGGGCGAGGGTGGCTGGGCGGCACGTTCGACGGCCTATGCCTTCCAGCGTTACGCCAAGGTGGTGATGGCGCGGCTCGGCGACCGGCTGGATGCGGTTGCCACCTTCAACGAGCCTTGGTGCATCGTCTGGCTCAGCCACCTCTACGGCATTCATGCGCCGGGCGAAAAGAACATGCAGGCGGCGCTCGCCGCCATGCACCACGTCAATCTCGCCCACGGCCTCGGCGTCGAGGCGATCCGGCATGTGACCCCGGACGTGCCGGTCGGCACCGTCATCAACGCCGCGTCGATCATCGCCGGCTCCGAGAGCCCGGCCGATCTCGCAGCTGCCGAGCGCGCCCACCAGTTCCACAACGGCGCCTTCTTCGATCCGGTTTTCAAGGGCGAATATCCGCAGCAATTCCTGGAAGCGCTCGGAGACCGCATGCCGGTCGTCGAAGACGGCGACCTGAAGGTCATCAACCAGAAACTCGACTGGTGGGGCCTCAACTACTACAAGCCGGACCGCGTCCATGACGAACCCGCGCGCAGCGGCGATTTCCCCTGGACGATCGAGGCCAAACCCGCCAGCGACGTCAAGACCGATATCGGCTGGGAAGTCTATGCGCCGGGGCTGAAGCTGCTGGTCGAGGATCTCTACCGCCGCTACGACCTGCCGAACTGCTACATCACCGAGAACGGCGCCTGCTACAATATGGAGCCGGCGGACGGCGAGGTGGATGACCAGCCGCGTCTGGATTATTATGTCCAGCACCTGTCGGTGGTCGCCGACCTGATCAAAGACGGCTACCCAATGAAGGGTTATTTCGCCTGGAGCCTGATGGACAATTTCGAATGGGCGGAGGGCTACCGCATGCGGTTCGGCCTCGTGCATGTGAATTACGAGACCCAGGAACGGACGATCAAGAACAGCGGCAAGTGGTATCGCGAGCTCGCTTCGTTATTCCCCAAGGGCAACCATAAACAGGGTTGATTTCGCAGGTGCGAGAAGATTTTTTCTGCTTTGCGAGATAATTGAAAAAACATCCCTGTCAAACGCAGGCGCATCCGGGCATTTATGCGGCATCGAAAAGGCCGCCGGCCTTAGATATTGCCCTCTGGGAAAACGACCAAGATGCTCCGGAAAGTCGCCTGTCATCGAATGTGCCGCCTCGTCCGATAGCTGGACAGCGATAAATATCCGGTGTCGGTCGCCGGGATGATCCGACTTAAATCTGAGAGCTGAAATGACAATCCTTCATACTGCGGTCGAAACCGCGCCGTCTCCCTTGGTAACCGAAAGGCCGATGGTGGCGTTCGAGGCGGTAACCAAGCGGTTCGGCGGTGCCGACGACAAGAGCCAGTTCACCGCGCTCGACGGCATCGACCTTTCCGTGGCACGTGGCGCGATCACCGGCATCATCGGCCGGTCGGGCGCCGGCAAGTCGACGTTGATCCGCCTCGTCAACGGGCTGGAAAAAGCGACCTCCGGCCACGTCGTTGTCGATGGTGTCGAGGTGGGCGGCCTGTCGGAAAACGGGCTTCGGGACCTGCGCCGCCAGGTCGGCATGATCTTCCAGCATTTCAACCTTCTCTCGTCGCGCACGGCGTTCGAGAATGTCGCGCTGCCGCTCGAGATCGCCGGGCTTTCCGCCACGGCGATCCGCGACAAGGTGGCGCCGTTGATCGATCTGGTTGGCCTTGGCGACAAATCGGACCGCTACCCGGCCGAGCTTTCCGGCGGCCAGAAGCAGCGCATCGGCATTGCCCGGGCGCTCGCCACCTCACCGAAACTGCTGCTTTCGGACGAGGCGACCTCGGCGCTCGACCCGGAAACCACGCAGTCGATCCTGGCGCTGCTGAAGCGCATCAATGCCGAGCTTGGCCTCACGGTGCTTCTGATCACCCACGAGATGGAGGTGGTGAAGACCATCGCCTCCGACGTAGCGGTGATCGACCGCGGCAAGATCGTCGAGGCGGGCCGCACCTTCGACGTCTTTACCGGCGCCAAGCACGAGACGACCCGCTCGCTTCTGTCGGCGGCCCTCGGCACCAACCTGCCGGAATGGATCCGCTCGAACCTGAAGCCGCAGCCGTCTGTCGGCGACCGGGTGCTGGTGCGGCTGATCTTCTTCGGCTCGACGGCCTTTCAGCCGCTGACCGCCCGGCTGGTCACCGAACTCGGCGCCGACGTCAACATCCTCGCCGGCACGATAGAGGAAATCGCCGGCGAACCCTACGGCTCGCTGGTCGTCGCCTATCCGGCCGATCCTGCCGTCACGGAACGCGCCGAGCGCTTCTATGCCGCAACCGGTCTTTCCACGGAGGTGCTCGGTTATGTCGCCTGACATGCTCTTCAACCTGCTCCTGAAAGCGCTTGGCCAGACGCTGCAGATGGTCGCGGTCGCCGGCCTGATCGGCGCACTGATCGGCCTGCCGATCGGCGTGTTCCTCGCAACCAGCGGCAAGGGCGAGCTTTTTCCCGCACCGGCCTCGAACCGCATCATCGGGGCGATCGTCAATGCGGCGCGCTCGACGCCGTTCATCATCCTGGTCGTGGCGATCATCCCGTTCACGCGCCTCGTCACCGGTACCTCGATCGGTACCTATGCGGCGATCGTGCCGCTGACGGTCGCAACCATTCCCTTTGTCGCGCGCCTTGCCGAAGCGGCGATCCGCGAGGTCGACAAGGGCCTGATCGAGGCAGCGCGCGCAATGGGCGCGACGCCGCTGCAGATCGTCTTCAAGGTGCTGCTGGCCGAGGCCAAACCGGGCCTGACGCTGGCGCTGACGCTGACCCTCGTCAGCCTGGTTGGTTATTCGGCCATGGTCGGGGCGGTCGGCGGCGGAGGCCTCGGCGATCTCGGCATCCGCTACGGCTACCAGCGCTTCATGCCGGATGTGATGCTCGCCGTCGTCGTCGTGCTGATCGTGCTTGTCCAGGCGATCCAAAGCCTGGGCGACGCACTTGCCCGCCGCTTCGACAAGCGCAACCGCAAGACCTGAAATCATTCCGAAAACCAGCCTCCCAAGACATACCCAAGAAGACTGGCGCGTATAAGCAAACCCAAGGAGACACTATGAAGAAGCTCATCATCGCTGCGGCACTCGCCGCCTTCGCGGCTGGCCCGGCGCTTGCCGAGGACATCAAGATCGGCGTCACCCCCGGCCCGCATGCCCAGATCATGGAAAAGGTGAAGGAAGTCGCGGCCACCAAGGGCCTCAACATCCAGATTCTCGAATTCTCCGACTACGTCGTGCCGAACCAGGCGCTGGCCGATGGCGAACTCAACGCCAATTCCTTCCAGCACCAGCCCTATCTTGACAACCAGGTCAGGGATCGCAAGTTCGACATCGTCGGCGTCGCGCAGACCGTCAACTTCCCGATGGGCGTCTATTCGAAGAAGGTGAAGAGCCTCGCCGACCTGAAGCAGGGCGCCACCGTTGCCATCCCGAACGATCCGACCAATGGCGGCCGCGCGCTACTCATCCTCGCCGACCAGGGCCTGATCAAGGTCAACGCCGCCAAGGGCCTGAAGATCGGCCCCGCCGATGTCACCGAAAACGCCAAGAAGATCGAGTTTGCCGAACTCGACGCCGCCCAGCTGCCGCGCTCGCTCGACGACGTCGATGCGTCGGTGATCAACACCAACTACGCATTGGAGGCCGGCCTCAACCCGAAGACCGATCCGATCGCCAAGGAAGGCGAAAAGGCCCCTTACATCAACATCATCGCCGTCAAGTCCAAGGACAAGGATGCGGCCTGGGTCAAGACGCTCGTGGAAGCCTATCACAGCGCTCCGGTGAAGGACTTCGTCAACACCCAGTTCAAGGGCGCCGTCATCGCCGCCTGGTAATAATATAGAATTTTCGAAAATACTTGGTGGGCCGGCTCTCAAGCGTGGGGGCCGGCCTTTTCCTTTAACGCTATCTGAAGGAATACCCGCGAAAGATGTAGGGCTTCACGAGGTCTTAGATGCGGCTTCTTCCGTCCCGCTTTCGCCGCTCCGCAACACTTGGTCGTCGCTCCGCCGTGACGTCGATGCTGCTTGCCTTCGCGGTGGTCGTGGTGCTGGTGACGATCTTCATCCTGACCGCGCTCGACCGCATCACCGACTATGCCAATCGCCTCGACGACGAACGCTCGCGCGAGACGACCTCGGGCGCGATCCAGACGTTCCAGGAGCAGCTGCATGCGACGCTCAATGACTACGCGGCGTGGGACGACGCTGCCCAGTTCGTCTATGCCGGCGATGATGCCTGGGTCGTCGGCAATTACGGCGACATGACCGCCAACAGCGATCTTTTCGACGTGGCGCTCGTCATGGATACGGACCGCAATGTTCTGATGGCCTATCAGGACGGCGCCCCCGTCACCTGGTCGCCGCAGAATTATTTCGACACCTCGCTATGGACGCTGTTCGACAAGGCAAGCAGTGCCGGTGCCGGAACCGTGCCGGAGGCGGTGGGTTTCGTGGGGACCAAAAACGGCGTCGCGGCCGTCGGCGTGGCGCTCATCCGCCCGAAGTCCGGTGAACTCACCCAACCCGTCGAGGGGCGCCGGTTCCTGATCTTTGGCCGCCATCTCGACGAGAAGAAGATCCTGAAGCTCTCCGAAACCTATGTCATCGGGGGGCTTCGTTTTGCCGGTGCCGGCGATACGGTTCCCAACATGGTGGAGATCCGCAATATCCACGGCAAGGCGCTGCAGCGGCTCGTCTGGAATTCACGCATGCCCGGCAATACCGCCTATCTGCAGGTCCGGCCGCTCGTCTATTGCGCGCTGGCGATGGTCGGCCTGTTTTTCCTCCTGCTCTTCGTCAGCGGCAGCAATACGCTCAACCGCCTCAAGGCGGACGAGGCGGCGGCGCGGCATCTGGCGATGAGCGACCGGCTGAGCGGGCTTCTCAATCGCGCCGGCTTTTTTGCAGCACTCGACGCGCTGGTGCTCCAGAGCCGCCGCAGCAACGAGGACGTGGCGCTGCTCTATCTCGATCTCGACGGTTTCAAGGAGGTCAACGACGCCTATGGCCATGGCACCGGAGACAAGCTGATCCGCGGCGTTGCGGCCGGCCTCAAGACACTGGTCGGACAGGCGGCGATCCTTGCCCGCGTCGGCGGCGACGAATTCGCCATCGCGCTTACGGCCACGGATATCGGCCGGGCGGTGGAGACGCTGAGCGATCATATTCTCGGCTTCTTCGGCGAGCCCTTCGTGATCGGCGAAAGGGTTGCCACCATCGGCACCTGCATCGGCGTCGCCATTTCGCCGCGCGGCAAAGTCTCCGGCGAGGAACTGGTGCGGCGTTCCGACATGGCCATGTATCACGCCAAGGAAACCGGCCGTGGCCGGACCGAATATTATCGGCCGGAAATGGATGCCGAGCGCGAAGAGCGCAACATGCTGGAGATCGACCTCAGGATCGCCATCGAGCGCCGCGAGGTCAACGTCGTCTACCAGCCGGTCGTCGATGCCAGGACATGGCGCATCATCGGCGTCGAGGCGCTGGCGCGCTGGCATCGCACGGGTTACGGCCCCGTATCTCCCGACGTCTTCATTCCGATCGCCGAATCGACCGGCCTCATCGACCAACTCGGCCTGTTCGTGCTGCACCGCGCCTGCGAGACGCTGACGCTGTGGCCGGAGCTCAAGCTCGCGGTCAATATCTCCCCCGGCCAGTTCCGCGATCCGGCGTTTGCCCTGCACGTCGCTTCGGTGTTCCGCAAGACCGGTGCCGATCCTTCCCGCATCACGCTCGAAATGACCGAGGGCTATTTCATCCAGAACCCCGAACGTGCTCGCGCTGCGCTTGCCAAGCTGAAGCAGCTCGGGGTGAAGATCGCCCTCGACGATTTCGGCGCCGGCTTTTCGAGCGTCGGGTACCTGCGCCAGTTCGGCTTCGACCGGATGAAGATCGACAAGTCGCTGGTGCACGCGCTGGAAGAGGGCGGCCGCGCCGTCGATCTTCTGCAGGCGACCGTGGCGCTCGCCCGCTCGCTGGAAATCCCGGTTACGGCCGAGGGCGTCGAAACCGAGGCGCAGGCCATACAACTGCGCCTGACCGGCTGCGACGAGTTGCAGGGCTACCTGTTCGGCAAGCCGATGTCGTCGCAGGAAATCGACATCATCTACCGCGGCAACCGCTTGCCGGGCGGGATGAGCGGGGCGGCGTAGTTTCATACGCCCGGCGCGGGGCACCGATCCGCGGGCTTGATCCGTAAATCCGTTCCGCCGGCAGCGTGACTATCTCCTCCTCTTGATGGTTTCAATCACATACGCCACGTATGCCAATTGACATACGTGGCGTATGTTGAAATAGGAAGCGTACGCGGCGGATGTAAACGCCCGTATGATGAAGCCAAGGCCGGACATGAAGCCGAAGCCGTGTGCACCATCCCCGGTGGCATCGCGCTGCGGAAACCGGCTTTCCAAAGAGGAATGAAACAATGAGCCCACGCGAGGCAATCTTTCCCGCCGGTCGGCACGCACTCTATGAGCAGCACCGTTATTCGGCGGCCATCCGCTCGGGAGACCTTCTGTTCGTTTCCGGCCAGGTCGGTAGCCGGCCGGACGGATCACCGGAGCCTGACTTCGAACGTCAGGTGCAACTGGCCTTCGACAACCTGGAGGCCGTCCTGAAGGCGGCCGGCTGCACGTTTCGGGACGTCGTCGACGTCACGAGCTTCCATACCGATCCTCAGACTCAATTCGAAACCATGATGGCGGTGCGGGAAAAGGTGCTCGGCGAGCCGCCCTATCCGACCTGGACGGCCGTCGGCGTCAACTGGCTTGCCGGTTTCGATTTCGAAATCAAGGTGATTGCCCGGATACCGCAGGCGGCTTGAAGCAGCCACGATCCGCTCGCGCCAGCCCGTCTGGCGCGGGCGAACCTCAGAGTCCGTCCGAGAATTCATGATGGGCGTGCGATCCGTCTGACGAGGGTCATGATGGATGCGGCATAAAGGAAGGCCTTGGCGGACTTGATGGTTGCTTCCGGGTCTTTCCATAGCCGGCGGTTTC
>NZ_PVBJ01000028.1:0-10367 GCF_002968565.1 Neorhizobium sp. T25_27 | reverse complement strand
TCTTCTGGAGCCAATCGGAAACATTCCGCCTGCAGAGGCAGAAGAACAATACTACGCCATGCTGGACGCGCCAGCGATGGCCGCATAACTTAAACCAAACGGTCTCCGGCAAACCCGGGGCGGTTCAATCCTTGATCTCGTCGATATTCGCGCGTCCCAGCTGAACGGATGCACTTTTTGCCTCGACATGCATACCAAAGAAGCAACGCTGCATCAGGAGCGGCCTCTTCGCATCCATCATCTTGCCAGCTGGCGGGACTCCAACTTGTTCAGCCCGCGCGAACGAGCGGCGCTAGCATGGACGGAAGCTCTGACCAAGCTTCCGGACGCCGGTGTATCGGATGAGCTTTACGAACGGGTGCGTGGCCAGCTTTCGGAAAAGGAAATCTCGGATCTAACGTTCCAAATCATGTCCATCAACGCCGGGAATCGCGTGAGCGTGGCTATGCGCTCTGTTCCTGGTTCCGCGGACAAGGCCTACGGCCTCGATAAGGCCGGCCTAGTGTAAACCACTTCGGTAACAGGCGATCCGCGAGGGGCGCCTGTATGCCTGTCGAAGCTATTCCCGAAACCCGTCCATCTTGGCGTTAGATCGGATGGATGGGTGGCTCATTTCGAATGACGCTTGCACCGTCGAGATGGGCGACGGGTCTCGTCGTTCCTGCCGGAGAGACGACTGCGCTGCTGGCTACGTGAACAGCAGACAGATATTGGGCGATCACCAGGCTCCAACGGGATCGGTTGTGGTTGCCGGCAATTTTTCGCATTCGAAGCAAACGTCAACCGTGAACGGATTCCAAATCGCTGTGTGCCGCGGCCGTCATCCCTAAACCTAAGTTTGGATTACTGACACCTGACAGCGACTGTAAATGTGTTGGGAGCCGCCACAGAGGAAGCGTTCGAATACGGTTGTGTCCAGGCACGTTCGTTTGTGCGCCGAATTCAAAAATGTACGCGACTGCAGCGTACGACCGAATGGAAAGTGGAAGGCTCGTTCCAAGCAACACAGGAGTGCGTCATGTCGCAATCAGCAACAAAAACCCGGACCTCGGGTCCGCAGGAAATAAAAATCCCAGCGGAAAACACCTTTCATCCCGGTAAGCCGGGCACTGGAGAACTGGTTCCGTCGCGCTACGCGCTGCGGATCGGTGAAATTGATGTGATGATCGTCAGTGATGGGGTTCTGCCGCTCCCAACTCAAATGTTGGGACACAACGCCGACCCCGCGGTTCGGGCGACATGGATGCAAAACATGTTCTTGCCAGCGGATGCGTTCGACTGGCCGCTGAACGCGGTCGTTGTCCGCAGCGGCGAGCAGACCATACTTCTCGACGCGGGATTGGGATTGGATCCAGATCTGAACCTGCCTCGGGCTGGACAGTTGGTCAAACGCCTTGCGGCTGCCGATATCGATCTAGCATCCGTGACCGACCTGGTGCTCACCCATCTGCACATGGACCACATTGGTGGGCTTGTCGTCGAAGGGGTGAAGGAACGGCTCCGTCCCGATCTGCGGATTCATGTTGCTGCCGCCGAAGTCGAGTTTTGGGAGGCACCCGACTTCTCCCACACCCAGATGCCGCAGGGGTTTCCTGATGCACTTCGCGCGACCGCCAAAAAATTCCTGAACGAGTACCGCAGCTATCTACGGCTATTTGACGAGGAGCACGAGGTCGCTCCTGGCGTGATCGCCCGTCGCACCGGCGGTCATACACCGGGTCACTGTGTAATTCGCGTTGCGTCCGGAAGCGATGCGCTGACATTCGCAGGTGACGCGGTATTTGCCGTGGGCTTCGATCAGCCGGATTGGCACAATGGGTTCGAACATGACCCCGAAGAAGCGGCTCGCGTCCGGGTCGATCTTTTGCGGCAGTTGGCGACAAACGGCGAGCTGCTGGTGGCAACCCATCTCCCGTTCCCTTCTTTAGGGCGAGTGGCTGTTGCCGGCGACGCTTTTCGTTGGGTGCCGGTCTTCTGGGACTACTGACGGCGACCGCATCCGGCAGAAGCAGTTTACCATGCGTCTGACTGCTAAGCGTTCCGGTAGGCAACGACGCATTATTACCTGTGCTACCGGGAAAATTCGGTAGCCGACCGCTGCTTTCATCCGCGGCTCTAGCGAGGTCCGGCAATCCTTCCGGGCCTCGTCTTGCGTTTTGCGCCAACAAGAAGGTGTGAAAGATTATCCGCAGCGCGAAGTGCCTTCCATTGGGTATTCAATCGGAAAGCTCTTCAGTCTGGACCCGACTAAGCCCGCTCTCAACCGTCTAAACCTCCGTATGGTTTCGGCTCTTTTCCCAAGGACCTAACATTGATGATATGTCAGAAGGTCAGACGGAGGACAGCGGTCGCGCGTTCGATTTGGCAATATGGAAGGACCGCACGTCGTATTGCCGTATTGCCGAATACTGCGTAGTTCAGGCTATCTCTGCGCAATAGTTGCAGATCAGAAAATTCCAACCTCTATTAATTTTTACATGGTGGGTCGCCGCGACGACTAGCATGATGGGACTACTATCGTGCATGAATAGGACTATCGGAGAGGTGGACAGCTGTTGAACGAAGCGCTCACCGTTCCATGCCTGTCGTGTTCCTCCAGGAGTCAACCGATGATGTCCGTCTGGTCGCATCGCCCCCAATCTTTGTACCTCGGGCTTTTTTTTATAGCTTATGTGTTGGGCTGCGGGTTCGCACAGGCGCTTGCTATCGTTCCAGGAATAACTGTTTCTATCTGGCCTCCGGGCGGGATCTTTTTCGCGACGCTCGCCCTCACTTCTCCGTACAGTTGGCCATGGTGGATGTTGGTTGGCTGCATGGCGGAGATGTTCGCGCAACTCACATGGTTCCAGAGTCCGTTGCCTGTCGGCTTTTTGATCTATCTCGGAAACGCCCTTTGCGCGGCTGCCGGCGCAGCGCTGGTTAATCGCGCATGTAAGCGCCCGGTCCGCCTGGAAAACGTGCGTGAAGTTATTGCGTTTGTCACACTGGGCGCTGGCGTCGGGCCGCTCCTGAGCGCGACAGTGGGGAGTGCGACGCTTGCGTGGTTTGGGGTAAAGTCACAAACCTTCACGGCGGTATGGCCGCTGTTCTGGATTGGAGACGCTACCGGAGTTTTGCTCGTGGCGCCGGCGACGCTCGTCCTGATCCAGTCCTGGCGTAACAAGGCCAGACTTTCTGCCGCACACTGGGTTGAAGCCACAGTCTTGGGTTTGATTTTTCTGGGGATCGCAGCGCTTGCCTTGACCGATGACTACCTGCCTTCTCCCTACATCATCCTGCCTCCTCTTCTTTGGGTCGCGGTGCGCTTTGAATTCAGAGGAGCAGCCGTCGCCCTGACACTCCTCGCACTCATGACGATGGCACTTACGATATCCGGTGACAGCCAGTTTGTCGGCGATCCCGAATCCCAAAGGCAGCAACAGGTCATGCTGCAGCTGTTTCTGGCCATCTCGGCATTTTCGGCGCTTATCGTGGCCGCAATCTCCCGGCAACACCAGCAGGCGATGCTCGCCTTGCGTCGGAGTGTGGAAGCATTGCGCGAAAGTGAACGACAGCTCCAACAGCTGATTGACGCTGTTCCCGCTCAAATCTGGAGTACAACACCTGAAGGAACGCCGTCCTATATCAACAAGCGGCTTATGGACACGGTTGGTCTCACTCTGGAAGACTTGACCACGCCGGACGCCTCACGTTCGTTGGCCGATGTTCACCCGGAGGACAGGCAGGCGGTTGAACAGGCGCTCACGCATGCGTTCGAAACAGGCACCGCTTTTGTAATGAAGTATCGCCAGCACAGATCAGATGGAACACATCGTTGGACTGAGGGGCGTGCGGAGCCGTTGCGCGACAGGGATGGCCGGATTCTGCGATGGTATGGTGTGTGCCTCGATATCAATGATTTGGTGACGGCGGAGGAGAGCCTGCGCCAAAGCGAGCGCCGCTATCGGGACCTATTCCATTATATGCCGATAGGCCTTACTCAGATAGACGCCAGCAAGCTCGTTCCGCTCTTTAAGGAATTGCGAGCGCAGGGCGTGGTGGAACTCGAAGCCTATATCGATGAGCACCCCGAATTTTTAGCGCAGGCGGTGGAGGCACTGGAGGTTGAAGAAGTCAACCGACACACGATCGAAATGTTCGGCGCAAAAAATGCGGAAGAATTGCTCACGCCAATCACCCGCTACTGGGAACCGGGCGTTTCCACCATAAGGCGTTCCATTGAGGCGCGTTACCGCGGTGAGGAGGTCTTCCAAGAAGAAACTAAGGTGGCGCGCATGGACGGCAGTGTCATCGACGTTCTGTTCACGACCGCCCGCCCCGGCGCCGTGGCCGACAAGAGTCTCGTCGGTTTTATTGATATCACTGAGCGTAAGAAAGCCGAGGAGGCGTTGCGCAACCGGGAGAGGGAAATCTCGCAACTCGTTGACATGGTTCCAAGTCTGCTCTGGCGGCTGACTCCTGAGGGCGAGCCGGTTTTCTTCAGCAGGCGCATGATCGAATTCTTCGGTTTGGGCGTAGGGGACTACGATAGGCCGGGAATGAGTGGATTGGCATCGGCCATTGCAGCCGTCGTTCACCCTGATGACGCAACTCGGCTGGCAGAGACGCTCAATCGCTCCCTCGCCACTGGGGAAGCTTTCTCCTTGAACTATCGCTTGCGTCGCGCGGATGGCGTCTATCGCTGGATGTTAGGTCGCGCTGAACCGATGCGAGATGAGGACGGTCGCATTCTTCAGTGGTACGGCCTTTGCCACGATATCGATGACCAGTTGCAGGCCGAAGAAGCGCTCCGGAGCAGCAAGCAGCAGCTCGAGCAAATGATCGATGCTGTGCCCATAAATATCCTGAGTTTCGCGCCGTCGGGTAAACTTGTGTACATCAGCAAACGATACCTGGAGCAGGTTGGTTCGCCAATGGCGCACATCGAGGATTTCACGGCCCTGGCCCGTGACGTGGCCCACCCTGAAGACTTTCCTGTAATGTTTCAAAAGGCGTCAAATGGCTTCGCAACCGGCGAACCTTTCGTAAACCGTTTTCGCCGGCGCGATAAACATGGCGTCTATCGTTGGATTGAGGCGCGCGCACAACCGCTGCGTGACGCGCAGGGCGCGATCGTACAGTGGTACATTGCCTCAATCGACATCGAAGACGAAATGCGCGCGCAGGAGGCGTTGCGCGAGCGAGAGCGGTTTCTCTGGCAACTGGTCGATACGCTGCCGGCAATGATTTCGTGCGCTACGCCCGATGGCGAGCCGATCTTCCGCAGCCAGCAGTTGAGCGATTTTTTTGGCTACGAGCTTACCGACTTGGACGGTGCAGGGAAAACACGGTTGGACCGCACTCTGGAGGCTTGCCTTCATCCCGACGATCTCGCCAGCATAAAAAAGCAATATGCCCATTCATTGTCCACGGGAGAACCCTATGCGCGGAGGCACCGCTTGCGGCGCTTTGACGGCGAGTTTCGCTGGGTGGAGACCCGTGCTGCGGCGATGCGCGACGCGGACGGCGCTATTGTTCAGTGGAACGCCATCTTCCTAGACATCGACGCGGAGGTAGGAGCGCAGGAAAATCTGCGCCAGGCACAGGATAGCCTCGCGCGCGCAAGCCAGGCGGCGAGTCTTGCCGAACTTTCGGCATCCATTGCTCATGAGGTCAATCAACCTTTGTCGGCGGTGATGAACTATTCGAGCGCCTGCCAGAGTTGGCTTACGACCGATCCACCAAATCTAGAAAGGGCGCAGAAATCGCTGGGACGCATCATTCAGAGTGCAAACTCAGCGGCAGACGTCGTTAGCCGCATCCGTGCTTTGTTCAAGCGCTCTGCCGACACACGGGATTGTACGACGCTCGACGGTGTTATCCTCGAGGCGCGTGATCTGATGGCCGAGGAAGCGCTGCGTCGGCGTATCCGCATCGACGGCGAAATTGAGAACGACCTTCGGCTCGTTGCATTCGATCGCGTCCAGGTACAGCAAGTAGTGGTCAACCTTATCCGCAACGGCATGGAGGCAATGGCGGCGGTCTCGACTGAGAGGGTCCTTCAGATACGTGCACGCCGGGAGAAGGACCTGGTTCGGATCGAAATCAGTGACTTCGGTGAGGGTGTCCAATTTCCAGCCAAAATATTCGAGCCGTTCTTTACGACGAAAGAGCAGGGGATGGGGATGGGGCTGGCGATTTGCCGTTCGATCGTGGAGGCACATGGTGGGCAGTTATGGGTGGAGAAAAACGAACCGCAGGGCGCGAAATTCGTATTCACATTGCCGGCAGATATTCAATTGGCTCGTGGTATCAGATAGGTGATGAAAAGTTTCGCAGGCGACTCACCGAGAGTGGTCCCGACGTTACAAGTCTCCGTGCAATCAGGCCCGAGACCTACACCTGGGACCATTACGCGGGATCGGAAATTATTTCCGCATACTGCCAACGGAGCCTTCGTTCACGGCGACGCGAATGGCAGCAATGCGCCTTCAAATCCGCCGTTCGATAGCCCCGCACGAAATCCGAAAGCGGACATTGCGGAAGCGGGTCGCACAAGTGACATATGTCGTCTGGGTATCAGACTTATCTAGGTCTTTGCCCTGGCAGGGATTGTCTTCAACCAGAGCAATGCGCATGGTCTTTGTTGGGGGGCACTTCCCTGCGGCGGCAACTTCGGAGGTCGCGAGCTCGTGTGGAGGTAAATGATGCTAAGAGCAACGAAAGAAGAAGAGGACGACGTTCGCGGGTACTTCGAATGGCAAGCTCCCGAGCTTGAGATCACCTTCCTGCAGAAGGTTTACGTCGAGGCAATACTTGGTACGCCACACGCCGTTTGGGACATCCATACCACCAAGGACCGGTGGTGGGTGATAACAAATCCGCTTAACCTCTATTCCCAAGAGCAGTTTCCCAACATGGATCTCTGCTTCACCTTCCACATGGGATTGCGGATCCGGACACCGAAGGAACGACCTCAAGATCAAGCTCCTGAAGCAATGCGGCTGCTCCCTTTCGGAACAACGTTCGCGAAACTCCGTGACGCTCATGACTCGCTTTCCAGCGCGATGCGGCTCTCTGATTTTCAGACTATAGGAGTGAGATCTCGAGAAGTGATGCTGGACTTCATCGGCGCTGCGCAGGACTCTGCGCGATGGACCGGGGATCCTCCGAAACGAGAAAATTTCAGAGGTTGGATCGAGATCATCATCAACGACCTTTATCCAGGCGACACGAACAAGGAACGGCGCGGCCTACTGAAAGGTGCAGCAGAGTCAGCCTGGACCTTTGCAAACTGGCTTGCGCACTCGAAATCATCGACTTGGCGAGACGCCGAACTGGCGCTCTCGATGATGGATTTCGCTGTCGGAAATATCAGCTCCATCATTCTCCACGAAATCCGTGGCGTCCCACTGGCCTGCCCCAAGTGCGGCTCCTCCCATTTACATCCGGAGGTCGGAGAATACGACGGCGATGTCGGCCGACTTTGGGAGCGACCAGTATGTTTGGGATGCGGGTGGCAAGGTCGGGTACTCCCTATTCTCAGTGCCCTTGAACTAAAGGATCTGGTCACCCGGCAAGGCGACGATGGCACCGACGATCATTCGATCATGACCCAGCCATTAAGATCCTTGAGAAGGCCCGACGACACGTGAGGGTCGGATACTGGAGATCAGTGATCACGGGTGAGGAGAAAGCTGCCAATCTGCAACGCGCCCTCATGCCGGTCGTTCACACCACCCGCATTAGTTCCTGGAAGCTGTCGGTCTGCCGTTCGAGCGGTCACGTCCGGAATGCGGCCGATAGGTGACTTCGACAATGATAGAACGCGCCAACATTGAGCCTCAGACAGCCAATGGCCTCGCAAGCATCCGTAGGACGAGCGTTTCCAGCGAACTCGTTTCGGTATCGGCGCGCCGATCTCCAACGGCCTCGGCATTTCGCCGCATTGTAGGAACAACAGAGGCCGACTTCACGTTTTGAAATGAACGGTCATCGAAAATGAGTTCCCATTTTATGCCAGTGCGGTCATGTCTTTGTGAAAGCTCGTATGAGCCATTGCTCGACGACACACGAATCAAAGAGCTGACAGATGGAAAATCCGATTGCACTGAATCGTCTTTCCGAGAACACGGTCTTCCGTAAAGGTGATGTTTTCGTGCTTTTCGGCGAACTGTTCGGCCGCGGATACGCCACCGGCTTGCTCGAGGAAGCCAGACGGGCGGGAATGGAGATTGTGGGGATCACCGTCGGGCGGCGCGACGAGAACAACGCGCTGCGGCCGCTCGACGCCGAGGAACTGTCTTCGGCGGAGGCCCGGCTGGGCGGCAGGATCATCAACATACCTCTTATGGCGGGTTTTGATCTCGATGCGCCCGCAGACGGCCCAACTCCCACTGATCTCCTGGCAAAGATGACGCTTGAGAGCTGGGAACGCGACAAGCTCGACTGGGACTATGTCGGGCAATGCCGCGACATCGCCACTGCGCGTTTTACGGAGTCGCTTTCAAAAGTCATGACCGTTCTCGACGGAATGATCGCCGCTGGCCGCAATGTTTTCTTCGCCCACACAATGGCCGGGGGCATCCCGAAGGCGAAGGTATTCTTGGTCGTCGCCAATCGGATCTACAAGGGGACCGGAGCCCGCCACATGTCGTCGCAGACCTTGCTCGACAGTGACATGGGAAAACTCATCCTGCAGAATTTTGACGACGTCTCCGCAAACACCTTTCGCCATCTCATTGATTTTAGCGCGGCGATCCGCGAGCGCGTGGAGGCTTCGGGCGGTCAAATACGATATACGGCCTATGGTTACCACGGATCGGCGGTCCTCATTGACGGAAACTATCGTTGGCAGACCTACACCAACTATACCCAGGGTTATGCGAAGATGCGGCTCGAAGGTATTGCAGAGGAAGCCTGGGCGACAGGGATCAAGGCAACTGTCTATAACTGTCCCGAAATCCGGACCAATTCGTCCGATGTGTTTACGGGTATCGAGCTGCCCCTGATACCGCTGCTGCTTGCGTTGAAGAAAGAAAACGGGGGCCCATGGGCAGACGAACAGTGGCAGGCCTGCCAGCAGCTTCTGGCCAACGGCTTAACCATGAAGGATGTCTTCCGGAAGATCACCGACATGCAGGCCAGCGAGGTCATGCGTCCGTTCTATGACTTTTCGGCATGGCCCATGGCAAACAGCCAGGCACAGGCCGATTTGACCATCGGCACCTCCAACGAGATCACCCAGATGCATCGGGATAGCAAGTTGATGATCAGCGACCTCCTGAGCAGTCTCGTTGTGAAGGCAACCGGGCAGCTAATTTTTGGCGAATCTTCCGAACCCTCCGGTCCCGTCCTGTGGCTCAACCACGATATCGTGGCTCGGCGACTTAACGCTTCCCACCCGCATTCGAAGTCTCCCGCGCCGCTTATCGCGCAGGGAATGGAACCCTCTCACCTTGAGATGGCGTGACGGCTTCCCAGGTAGCTTGGAAGCTGAGTGTTTTGGCCATGGAGCGACGAATCTTGCGGAAGGAATGCGCCCCATTCTGCCCACTGAGCAGGCGGCGGACCGAGCCCGAAAGCGGCATCTGGCACAAGTAGGCCTATCGGCCCATTGCGCCAGAGTCGGACGCGAGATCGCCCTGTCATATTGCCCAGAACTGCAGTCCGAGGACTTAGACTTACATCTCTTGTTCCCAGAAGCCGCGGGTGTTCACCTTAGCGGCGTCGGCAAGAGCTTCCAACTCCGCGATGTCGTCACCGAAGAGCGTGATGCTGCTGGCGCGGACCAGACCATCGATATAGTGGGGCTTGGTGACGCCGATGATCGGCGTCGTACCCTTGGCGATGGCCCACGCTGTCGCGACATCGGCCGTTGCTGCACCCTGGCTCTGGCCGATCGAGGCGAGCTTGTCCGTCAGAGCCTTCAACTGAGCCAGCATGCCATTGTAAATCTTCGCCCGGCTGCTGCCTTCCGGCAGCGGGTTCTCCGTGTTGTATTTTCCGGTCAAGGCGCCCTGTTCGAGCACCATATAGGCGAAGAAGCGGATCCCTTTGCTGCGGCAGTGATCCAGGATGCCAGCGTGCTCAGAGCCGCGGTAGAGAAGGCTATAGTGGTTCTGGATGGCTTCGACCCGGAACCCGGCTTCGCCCAGGATTTGGTCGGCAAGCTTGATTTCGCTGAGGTTGTGGTTCGAGACGCCGACATGTCTGACCTTCCCGCTTTTCAGCAACGGAATCAGGTGCGGAGTCCACCGCCGCACATCGGCTGGATTGTGAATCCAGTAAAGGTCGATGTAGTCGGTGCCGAGGTTGGCCAGACTCTGCTCCAGCATGTCCGCCATAGACGTGTCGCTGGTTCCCGCGATCCGCGGGTTGAACTTCGT
>NZ_PVBJ01000027.1:0-13834 GCF_002968565.1 Neorhizobium sp. T25_27 | reverse complement strand
CGGTCCCAACCAGCATGCGCCAATCAATCAGTGATTTCTGTAGAACGAAAGTCGTCGTCGCCAGCAGCGCCGCCGCCCTCGTTCAGTGAGCGGGTTATAGATCCCACCACCATTTGAAGTCAACAGCATTGATTCAGAAATCTTGAGAAAAACGTCATCTAGCTGATTCTAAATGATAATTTCCTGTAAAACTCGATGAAAGCCGTTTTCTCCCGACTTTCTAGCCCTTGAGACGTGCATAAACAGCGCCCTTTCGGCCCCTGCCCCAAAACCGCCCCGACAAATTCACAATCTCATGGTTACCACGATCCCAGCAGGGAATCGAAACGACGCCTCGGGCAGTGTACGCGTTTGCACCGTGGCGGATTTGACTCTCTAGACTGAAAGGGGCACATGTTTGGCCCAAGGTCCCGCAGGCAGTATAGAAGCTGCCTACGGCAATAACGAGTATCAGGGACTGGCTTAAATTGGCATGATGACGGCCCGCAGCATGATCCGCTCGCTCGGCAACGAACCGCCGATCCTCGCCGACGGCCGTCGTGCTCCGGATCGACGTGAGATTTCGTTGCGTTGGCTGTCCGGCACCTTCCTGACCGGCATTACCTCTTCGATCCTGATGGGCGTTGCTTTGTTTGCCGCCCTCGACGGCCGGCAACAGCTTGCCATCCCCGCCGAAGCCTCCGCCTCCATCCCGACCAACGATGCAGATGCCGCCTCGCGCGGCAAAAGGCTGCTCGGCAGCAATATCGTCGCCATGCCGACCGACCGGAAGGTGATGGAAGTCTCGACGGTCGTGCGCGAGGGCAATAAGGAAGTCGTCCGCCGCAAGCCTTTCGCGCATGTGAAGATGAATCTTGCCGCAAACCATGTGGCGCAGGAAGATTATCCGAACTTCGACCCGATGACGATCTTCTCGTCGAGCGAGACCCCGCCGCCGCCTGCCGCGCGTGCCGGCGTCATCTACGGCTCGAATGTCGAGTCCGAGGTCAGTCTCCAGACCGTGGCCTTCCCCATCAAGGGCAGCATGTATGCCTTCGCGCAGGCGATGACGCTGGAAGAGGTCGAAGAAAACGTCCGCTCCAACGGCTCGGTTCTCACCGACGGCAACAGCCAGCTTTCGGCGCTCTATTATGTCGACCCCCAGCGCTTCTCCTCGAAGGAGGACGGCGGCGGCCTTGACATCACCGCCGGCCTGTCGGCCCGTGTCGTCGAGGAAAACATCTCGGTTTCTGTGCCTGAGGCGATCAACGCCCGCACCCGCGAATATGCCGACGACATCATTCCGGTCCGCAAGGCCGAGACGGTCAGCCAGGCAATGACCGAGGTCGGTTATCCGGAAGGCAAGGCGCGCGAGATTTCCGGCTATCTGCAGTCCCGCCTCGGCGAGGCCGACCTTTCCATCGGCGACGTGCTGCGCATCGGCGTCATCCAGGAAGGTGACATGGTCCTCGTCGTCCGCGCCAGCCTCTATCGGCGCGGCGACCACCGGGTAACCGTCGCTCTCGACGATCACGGCCGCTTTGTGGATGGCCAGGAGCCGCCGATGCTGGATGCGGTCGCCTCCGCCTTCAGCGAACAATCACCACAGATCGTTGCCGGCCGCGAATTGCCGCGCGTCTATGACGGCATCTACCGGGCAGCCCTCTCCTACGGCATGAGCAAGGAGATGACCGGCACGCTGGTAAAACTGCTTGCCAGCAATGTCGATCTGCAGGCCCAGTTGAAGCCGACGGACAAGATCGAGGCCTTCTTCTCGGTCGCCGACGAAAAGGGCCAGGCGAACAAGGATTCCCAGCTGCTTTACGTGAACGCCCGGTTTGGCGACACGACGAGCCGCTTCTACCGCTTTCAGAACCCCGACGACAACGCGGTCGATTATTTCGACGAGGACGGCAAGAGCATCCGGCAATTCCTGCTGCGTAACCCGCTTCCGAACGGCCGCATGACCTCCGGCTTCGGCATGCGCGGCCACCCGCTGCTCGGTTATTCCCGCATGCATACCGGCACCGACTGGGCCGCCCCGCGCGGCACGCCGATCATCGCCACGGGCAACGGCATCGTCGAAAAGGCCGGCTGGGATTCCGGCGGCTATGGCAACCAGACGCTCATCCGTCATGCCAATGGCTACGTCTCATCCTACAATCACCAGAGCGCCATCGCGCCAGGTGTTCGCGAAGGTGCCAAGGTCACCCAGGGCCAGGTGATCGGTTACGTCGGCTCCACCGGCCAATCGACCGGCGCCCACCTTCATTACGAGCTGATCGTCAATGGCACCAAGGTCGATGCGATGAAGATCCGCCTGCCGGGCGGCAATTCGCTGAACGGCAAGGCGCTCGCCCGTTTCGAAGAGGAACGCAAGCGGATCGATACGCTGCTCAACACCCAGTCGGCCGACGAGGTCGCGAGCCGCTGAGGCCTTTACCGGATCAGCTTGGCACGAACAAGAATGGCGGCCGAAGCCGCCATTCTGCTTTTCAACGTTCGGCTCGGCTTACGCAGCCTCGCTCACCACCCGTTTGACCCGGAAGAGCAGCCGGTCGGAACCTGCGCTGACCGCAACGGCCGAGCCGTCCGGTATCTGGCCGCCGAGAATCTGCTCGGCGAGCGGATCTTGCATGAACTTCTGGATCACCCGCTTCAGCGGACGCGCGCCATAGACCGGATCGTAACCCTTGTCGGCCAGCCATTCGCGGGCGTCCGGACCGAGATCGATGGCGATCTTCCGCTCCGCCAGGAGCGACAGCAGCCGCCTCATCTGGATATCGACGATCGCCCCCATCTCGTTGCGCTTCAGGCGATGGAACAGGATGATCTCGTCGACGCGGTTCAAAAATTCAGGCCGGAACGAGGCTTTCACGACGTCCATCACCTGTTCGCGCACGCTTTCGGAATCCTCACCCTCGCGAAGAGCGGTCAGGTATTCCGCTCCGAGATTGGAGGTCATGATGATCATCGTGTTCTTGAAGTCGACCGTGCGGCCTTGCCCGTCCGTCAGGCGCCCGTCGTCGAGCACCTGCAGAAGAACGTTGAACACGTCCGGATGCGCCTTCTCGATCTCGTCGAACAGCACGATCTGGTAGGGCTTGCGCCGCACCGCCTCGGTCAGCGCGCCGCCTTCCTCGTAACCGACATAACCCGGAGGCGCACCGATCAGCCGCGCGACCGAATGCTTCTCCATGTATTCCGACATGTCGAGGCGAACCATCGCGGACTCGTCGTCGAACAGGAAGCGGGCCAGCGACTTCGTCAGCTCCGTCTTACCGACACCGGTCGGGCCAAGGAAGATGAACGAGCCGATCGGCCGGTTCGGATCCTGCAGCCCTGCGCGCGAACGGCGAACCGCACGCGAGACAGCCTGGACCGCGTCGCCCTGGCCGATGACGGATTTCGCCAGTTCATCTTCCATGCGCAGCAGCTTGTCGCGCTCGCCTTCCAGCATCTTGTCGACCGGGATGCCGGTCCAGCGCGACACCACGTGGGCGATCGCATCCGGGTTCACGACTTCCTGCACCATGGCATTGGTCGAGGTATCCTGGGCTTCCGCTTCCACGAGACGCTTTTCCAGTTCGGGGATCACGCCATAGGTCAGCTCGCCGGCACGCTGGAACTCACCCTTGCGCTGGGCGGTCGCCAGTTCGTTGCGGGCCTCGTCGAGCTGCCGCTTCAGGTCGGCGGCAAGGCCGAGCTTCTGCTTTTCCGCCTGCCAGCGGGCCGTCAGGGCATCCGCCTGTTCTTCGAGCGACGTCACTTCGCCTTCAAGACGCTGCAGCCGGTCGGCCGAGGCGCTGTCGGTTTCCTTCTTCAGGGCTTCGCGCTCGATCTTCAGCTGCATGATGCGGCGGTCGAGTTCGTCGAGTTCCTCGGGCTTTGAATCCACCTGCATGCGCAGCCGCGATGCGGCCTCGTCCATCAGGTCGATCGCCTTGTCGGGCAGGAACCGATCGGTGATGTAGCGGTTGGAAAGCGTAGCAGCCGCAACCAGGGCCGAATCCGAGATGCGGACCTTGTGGTGCTGCTCGTATTTTTCCTTGAGCCCGCGCAGGATCGAGATCGTGTCCTCGACCGTCGGCTCCTCGACCATGACCGGCTGGAAACGACGGGCAAGCGCCGGATCCTTTTCCACATGCTTGCGGTATTCATCGAGCGTGGTGGCGCCGACGCAATGCAGTTCGCCGCGGGCAAGCGCGGGCTTCAGGAGGTTGGACGCATCCATCGCGCCGTCGGATTTGCCGGCGCCCACCAGCGTGTGCATCTCGTCGATAAACAGGATGATCTCGCCGTTTTCCGACTGCACTTCGTTCAGGACGCTCTTCAGGCGCTCCTCGAACTCGCCGCGATATTTGGCGCCAGCGATCAGGGCGCCCATGTCGAGCGCCATCAGCTTCTTGTCTTTCAGGCTTTCCGGCACGTCGCCGTTGATGATGCGCAGCGCCAGGCCTTCGGCGATCGCCGTCTTGCCGACGCCGGGCTCGCCGATCAGCACCGGATTGTTCTTGGTACGGCGGGAGAGAACCTGGATCGTGCGGCGGATTTCGTCGTCGCGGCCGATCACCGGATCGAGCCTGCCGTCGCGGGCTTCCGCCGTCAGGTCGCGCGCATATTTCTTCAGGGCCTCGAAACCGGCCTCGGCATTGGCGCCGTCGGCCGTGCGACCCTTGCGGATGTCATTGATGACCTGGTTGAGCCCCTGCGCGGTCACGCCGGCCTTTTTCAAGGTCGCGGAGGTCGAAGCGGACGTCTCGATGACAAGCGCCAGAAGCAGGCGCTCGACGGTGACGAAACTGTCGCCGGCCTTCTTGGCTGCCTCTTCCGCGGTCGAGAAAACCTTCGCGAGCGGCTGGGAGAGATAAATCTCGCCATTGCCGCCGGAAACCTTGGGGAGTTTCGCGAGCGCGGCGTCGTTGGCGATGCGCGCTTCCTTGGCGCTGCCGCCCGCGCGGTCGACCAGCGAGGACGCCATGCCCTGGTCGTCGTCAAGCAGCACCTTCAGCACATGTTCGGGCGTAAACTGCTGGTGACCCGAAGCCAAAGCCTGCGTCTGAGCCGACTGCAGGAACCCGCGGACGCGCTCGGAGTATTTTTCGATATTCATTCTGGTACCTCCAGTGATCGACCCGCCCATTATAAGGCACGGACCGATGATTGAGATTGAGCTCCCTCAAAGGCGAGCCCTGCCGAAGTCTCGGCGTTGCTGGAAATATGGTAAGCGGATTCTCGTGTTTAAAGTGTTCAGAAGCTCAAAATCCGCGAGCGGAAACCTCACAAATTTTCCGCGTGACAATCCACAATCGAGCGAATACAGAAACCGCATGTCTTTCACGTCCGCCCACGCCTCGCGATTTTATAGCTACCGCTTTCCCCAGCGGATGCGGGTCCGTGCGTAGCTGATTTCGACGCAACGACATTCCCTCAAGCCGCTAGTCTACCTGGCGGCTTTTTCAATTCCGCGCGGTAGCACCAAACAGGAGCCATACCCGTGCCGAATGCCAGTCCCGCCAACACTGTCGACGATCGCCGAATCGTCGAAATCACCCCGCTGACCATCCCCGCCGACATCATCGCCGAAATTCCGCGCAACGACGCAGTCACCGGGACGGTGACCAGGACGCGTGACACCGTCCATCGCATCCTGCATGGCGAGGACGACCGGCTGATCGTCGTCATCGGTCCCTGCTCGATCCATGACCCAATTGCCGCGCGGGACTATGCGGCCCGGCTCGAAGAACAACGACGACGTTTCAGCGGCGATCTCGAAATCGTCATGCGCGTCTATTTCGAAAAGCCGCGCACCACCGTCGGGTGGAAGGGCCTGATGAACGACCCGCATCTCGACGGCAGCTACCGGATCGAAGAGGGTTTGAGGATCGCCCGGCAGCTTCTTCTGGACATCAATGCGACGGGCCTTCCGGCCGGCTGCGAATTCCTCGATACGATCACCCCGCAATACATCGCCGACCTCGTCAGCTGGGGCGCGATCGGCGCCCGCACGACCGAAAGCCAGGTACACCGCCAGCTGGCATCCGGCCTCTCCTGCCCGATCGGATTCAAGAACGGCACCGATGGCGGCGTCGCCGTTGCACTCGATGCCATACTGGCCGCCTCGCAGACGCACCATTTTCCGGCGGTGACCAAGGACGGCCGAGCCGCGATCGCCACCACGACCGGCAACGAGGATTGCCACGTCATCCTGCGCGGCGGCAAGCTGCCGAACTATGACGCGGCCGACGTCGAGGCCGTTTCAAGGGATGCCGCAAAACGCGGTTTGGAGCCGCGCATCCTCATCGATGCCAGCCATGCCAACAGCGGCAAGGATCCGATGAACCAGCCGCGGGTCGTCAAAAACGTCGCGACGCAGATCGCTGCCGGCAACATGGCCATCAAGGGCATGATGATCGAGAGCAATATCGTCGGCGGCCGCCAGGATCTGGTGCCCGGCAAGCCTCTCGTCTACGGACAGAGCATCACCGACGGCTGCATCGATTGGGAGGCATCGGTCCTGGTGCTCGAGGAGCTTGCCCGCTCCGTCCGTGATCGGCGCCAGCCGACGGCTTGAAGCAGAAGGCAATCTCCGCTCGAAGAAAAAGGCCGCCCGGTTTCGCGAGCGGCCTTTTGATCTCGTTATTTGAAGGATGGCTTATTCAGAAGCTGCATCCGCCAGGGCCGGCTGCGAGCCGTCGCCCGAGGCTTCGCCTTCGGAACCACCCTCTTCACCGGCGCCTTCGCCACGACGCGGACGACGCGGGCGGCTGCCGGCGGCGCGACGACGGCGCGGCGTGGCTTCTGCCTGTGCCTCTTCCTCGACCGCCACTTCGGCAGGCGTGCCTTCGATCACCGGCTGCGGGCCGGAACCATCCATCACCGGAGCAACTGGCTGAGGTGTTGCGACCTGGGTCGGAACCGCTGCCACTGCCGGCTGTTCCTGGCGGTTTTCGCGGCGGGGGCGTTCGCGCTGCTGGTCACGCTGTTCGCGGGGTTCCCGCTGGTCGCGAGGTTCGCGTTGTTGGTCGCGAGGTTCGCGTTGTTCACGGGGCTCGCGCTGTTCACGCTGCTCCCGGCGCGGCTGCTGTTGCTGGACCTGCGGCTGCGGAGCCTCGTCCATGGATGGCTGCTGCGAGTAACCGTTGTCCTCGCCATCGCTATTGTCCATGTCGTCCTGATCCTGAACGTTGCCGTCCCGGTCCTGGTAGTCGCCACGATTGTCGTGCTGGAACCGATCCTGCATCTGCGCCTGTGCGGCGGCAATGATGCGGTTATAGTGTTCGGCGTGCTGGAGATAGTTCTCCGCCATCACGCGGTCGCCGGAGCTTTGGGCATCACGGCCGAGTTGGCTATATTTTTCGGCGATATGCTGGGCGGTCCCGCGGATCTTCACATCCGGGCCGGAGCTGTCGTAGGTGCGGCTGAGAGGATTGCCGCCCTTACGGTTGAAGTTGTTATTTCCGCCGCCGCCGCCGCCGCTATTGTTATTATTGTTACTGCCGCGACCTCGACCGCGTTTGTTCTGCTGTCCTGGCCTCATCTATCGTTCACCAATTCTCTGTCTTCGCTGATAAGGGGCCACGCGGTCTGCCGGACAGAGCCGAACAAGACTTCGCGTGCCGCGCACAGGCCGATCAAAGCGTCCTGCCGCTTGTGAAAGTCAAATTAACTGATTCACGCACCGGGAATTGTTCAACCTTCGCAACTCTTCGAAAAGAGAAGGATCAAAGGGTTGCCCTGTAACCCGAACGAATCGCTGTTCATTCCCAGCCGTCCCAGTGCGTATTTGCAAGCTATCCCGCTTCCTCCGGAAATCCAAGCCTTTTCTTTTGCCTGCAAAATCAAGGGTGATTCACGGTAAATACGAGAACCCGATCATTATCGCCATAATCGCGGACCGCCTCCATCGGCGTAAAGCCGGCGACGCGGAAAATCGCGGTCACGGTTTCCTTCTGATCGAACCCGATCTCGACGCCGATAACGCCGTCCTTTTCGAGGAAATCTCCTGCACTCGCTGCAATCGCGCGATAGGCTTCAAGCCCATCCGGACCTCCATCTAGCGCTGCCAGCGGATCGAAATCCCGGACTTCCGGGTCCAATGCGGGGATAACATCGCTTCGTATATAGGGCGGATTTGACACGATTATGTCGAACCGGCCGGAAATTGCGTCGAACCAATGGCTGCGGACCGCCTGAAATCTCTCGGCCATTCCCAGCCGCTCCGCGTTCCGCGCCGCGGTCTGCAGGGCATCCTGCGAAATATCGCTGCCGATCCCCTGGGCCTTTGGGCTTTCCTTCAGCAGTGCCAAAACGACCGCTCCGGTTCCGGTACCAAGATCGAGAATACGTGCCGAACCCTTGTCTGCGACAATCTGCCTCACATAGGCAAGCATCGAATCCACCAGGATTTCGGTGTCCGGGCGTGGCTCCAGCGTTTCCTTCGAAATCAGGAGCTCCATGCCGTGGAATTCACGTAATCCTAATATGCGGTGCACGGGCTCCCGTTTCAAGCGGCGCTCGACCGCTTTCGAGATCCGGGAGATTTCCTCCTCCGTCAGCAGCCGCTCGCCGCCGGTGAAGACCTCGGTGCTGGAAAGCCCAAGCAACCCGCCGATCAGCAGCCGCGCTTCGATCGCCGCATCCGGCAGGCCCGCCGCGGAGAACCGCGATCTGGCATCCGTGACGGCTGCTCCGAGCGTCGTCATCCGTGTTGCTCGCCGAGCTGCGCCAGCTGGCCGGCCTGGTAGTCGGAAATCAGCGCGTCGACCACTTCGTCGATATCGCCTTCCATCATCCGGTCGAGCTTGTAGAGCGTCAGGTTGATGCGGTGGTCGGTCACCCGCCCCTGCGGGAAATTATAGGTGCGGATGCGCTCGGACCGGTCGCCGGAGCCGACCTGGCTCCTGCGGTCGGCGGAACGTTCGCTGTCCGCCTTCTGGCGCTCCATGTCATAGAGGCGGGTGCGCAGCACCTGCATCGCCTTGGCGCGGTTCTGGTGCTGAGACTTTTCCGAACTGGTCACCACGATGCCGCTCGGCATGTGGGTGATGCGGACCGCGGAGTCGGTCGTATTGACATGCTGGCCGCCGGCGCCCGACGAACGCATCGTGTCGATGCGGATGTCTTCCGGCCGGATTTCGATGTCGATCTCTTCGGCTTCCGGCATCACCGCCACGGTCGCAGCCGAGGTGTGGATGCGGCCGCTTGCTTCGGTATCGGGCACACGCTGCACGCGGTGCACGCCGGATTCGAACTTCAGCTTGGAAAAGACGCCGCGGCCGGTCACGGTCGCGATGATTTCCTTGTAGCCGCCCGCCTCGCCTTCGCTTGCTGACAACACCTCGACCTTCCAGCCCTTGGTGGCGGCATAACGCTCGTACATGCGGAACAGGTCGCCGGCAAAAAGAGCCGCCTCGTTGCCGCCCGTTCCGGCGCGGATTTCGAGGATCGCGCTCCTCTCGTCGGCCGCGTCCTTCGGCAGAAGCAGGACCTGCATGTCCTTTTCCAGCGCCTCGAGCCGTTCCTCGGCTTCCGGCAGCTCCATTTCCGCAAGCTCGTGCATCTCGCGGTCGGTGCCCTTGTCGGTCAGCATCGCCCGCAGGTCGGCCACTTCCGCGATCGACTTCTCGTATTCGCGGATCTTGCGCACCACCGGCTGCAGTTCGGAATATTCGGACGCCAGCTTCACATAGACGTCGGCAGCCGGGCCTTCCGACATGCGCGCCTCGATCTCGCCGAACCGGCGTTCCAGCTCGCGCATCTTTTCGATAGGAAGCTTCGCCACCCACTAACTCCGTTTATTCTTTTTATCCGCTAGACGGGAATATTGTTGGCCTCGGCGAACCGCACAAGCAGCGCGCGGATCGGCTCCGTCGACCTTATATCGTCGAGCGCCACGTTCAATTCGGCGGACAGCTTGTCGATGTCAAGCCCGAGCAGCATCGCCTTGACCGGTCCGATCGAAGTCGGGGACATCGAAACCGAGCGGAAACCGACCCCCAGAAGCGCCATGGCGGAGAGCGGCTTGCCCGCCATCTCGCCGCACAGCGTCACCACCGTTTTGTTGCGTTCGCCGGCCCGCGCGATGTCGCGCAGAATGCGCAGGAACGGCTTGCCGAGATTGTCGAAACGATCGGAAACCCGGGCATTGCCGCGGTCCGCCGCCATGGTGAACTGGAACAGGTCGTTAGAGCCGACCGAGACGAAATCCACTTCCGCCATCAGTTCGTCGAGCTGCCACATCAGCGCCGGCACTTCGAGCATCGCCCCGAACTGCAGCTTGCGCGGCAGGCTGTGGCCGAATTTCGAAAGATGCTGCACTTCCTTCTGCATCAACTCGCGTACCGCGTGGATTTCCGAAACCTCGGTTACCATCGGCAGCATCATCTTGAGCTCGGCGCCGGCGGAAGCCCGGAGCAGCGCCCGAAGCTGGGTGCGCAGCAAGCCCGGACGATCGAGCGACAGACGGATCGCCCGCCAGCCGAGCGCCGGATTTTCCTCTTCCTGGGCCCGGAAATAGGAGACGACCTTGTCGCCGCCGATATCGAGCGTGCGGAACGTCACCGGCCGGCCGGCCGCTTGCTTGATGACGTTGCGGTAGAAGCTCTCCTGCTCCTCGAGCTTCGGCATGGTGGAGGCGATCATGAACTGCAGCTCGGTGCGGAAGAGGCCGATGCCGTCGGCGCCGGACTCGGCAAGCTGCGGCAGATCCACCAGCAACCCGGCATTCATCTGCAGGCTGATACGCTTGCCGTCCTTGGTGACCGGCTCGACGTCCCGCAGCGCCTTGAACTGCTCCTGCCGGCGGGCCCGCAGGCGTACCTTTTCCTCGTAGGCCTTCTGCAGGTCGAGAACCGGCCGCAGATGAATCTGGCCATCGTCGCCGTCGATGATGATCGGATCGCCGTTTTCGGCAAGCGCCACGACACCCGCCGCCTGGCCGACGACCGGAATGCCCATGGCGCGTGCGACGATCACCACGTGGCTCGTCACCGCTCCGTCTTCGAGCACCAGGCCGCGCAGGCTGGCGCGCGGATAGTCGAGCAGTTCGGCCGCCCCCATGGCGCGGGCGAGAATGATGGCGTCCGTCGGGAAACCTTCGTCGAAGGCGCGGCCGGAAAAACCCGTCAGCTGGCGCAGAAGCCGGTTGGCCAGATCGTCGAAATCATGCATCCGCTCGCGCAGATAAGGGTCGGTCAGGCGCATCATCCGCGCCTTGGTATCGCTCTGGACCTTCTCGACCGCGGCTTCCGCCGTCAGGCCGTTGTGGATCGCCTCTTCCATGCGGCGGACCCAGCCCTGGTCGTGGGCGAACATCCGGTAGGTTTCGAGCACCTCGCGATGCTCGCCTTCCTGGGATACTTCACGGCGCGACAGCATGTCGTCGATCGAGATGCGCAGGGACCCGAGCGATTCCGCCAGCCGGGTCACTTCCTTCTCCGCATCTTCGTTGAGGAGATTGGTGACGACGATACGCGGTTCGTGCAGCACCACATGACCAAGGCCGATGCCTTCGTTATAGGCGTCGGCATCGATGGTGATGGCGCGCGTGAGGTCCAGCTCGAGGCCCGGCCGGGTGATCTTCTTGAGCTCGCCGGTGGCGATCATCTCGGCGATCACCATCGCCGTGGTTTCGAGCGCCTCGACCTCGTCCTCGCGGTAGTTGCGGCTCGCCTTGTTCTGGACGACGAGAACGCCAAGCGTGCGGCCGGCCCGCAGGATCGGCACGCCGAGGAAGGAATGGTAGATTTCCTCACCCGTTTCGGGGAGATAGCGGAAGGCCGGATGCGCCTGCGCATCGGAAAGGTTGAGTGGCTGCGCGGAGGCGGCGATCGTGCCGACGAGGCCCTGGCCCATCTTCAGCTGCGAAGTGTGGACGGCTTCCTTTTTGAGGCCTTCGGTCGCGTAGAGTTCGAGAACGCCGTCGGAGCGGAGCACATAGACCGAGCAGACCTCGGCCACCATGTTGCTGGCGATCTGGCGGACGATCCGGTCAAGGCGCTCCTGTGGCTCGAGCGGCTCCGCCATCAACTCGCGCAGCCGCTTCAACAGAACGCGCGGACCTGCCGACAGGTCTCTCATCGCCTATGCTCTCCCGAAACGAGGTCACCCCAACCGCAAGACGGCGCCCACAACTGCCGGCGCGTCCAAACGGTTCATTCTCAACTCTTATCGAGACCGTAGGCGGAATGCAAAGTCCGAACGGCGAGTTCGGAATAGGCACCGTCGATCAGGATCGAAATCTTGATTTCCGAGGTGGTGATCGCCTTGATGTTGATGGATTTTTCGGCAAGTGCCTTGAAAGCGTGCGCGGCAACGCCGGCATGGCTGCGCATGCCGATGCCGATGACCGAGACTTTCGCCAGGCCTGATTCGGTCTGGACGACGTCGAAGCCGATCTTTTCCTTGTTGTCGTCGAGCACCTTCATGGCCTTCTGCACGTCGCCCGAAGGTACGGTGAAGGTCATGTCGGTGCGCGAACCGTCTTCCGACGTGTTCTGCACGATCATGTCGACATTGATATGCGCTTCGGCGAGCGGGCCGAAAATCGCAGCCGACACGCCCGGCCGGTCGGCAAGGCGCCGGAGCGAAATCTGCGCTTCATCCTTGGCATAGGCGATGCCGGTGACGACTTCCTGTTCCACGATTTCTTCCTCGTCGCAAATCAAAGTACCGGGCGGGTTCAAAAGGTCACCCATGCCCGGCGCATCGGGATCCTCGAAACTGGAACGCACGAAAGTGCGGACCTTGTGGACCATGGCGAGCTCGACCGAGCGCACCTGCAGAACCTTCGAGCCGAGCGACGCCATTTCGAGCATTTCCTCGAAGGAAACCTTCTTCATGCGCCGCGCCTGGGGCACGATACGCGGGTCGGTCGTATAGACGCCGTCGACGTCCGTATAGATGTCGCAGCGGTCGGCCTTGACCGCGGCCGCGATCGCCACCGCCGACGTGTCGGAACCACCGCGGCCGAGCGTGGCGATCCGGTTGTCCGGGCCGAGCCCCTGGAAGCCGGCGACGACGGCCACCTGGCCCTCGCCCATCCGCTTGACGATCTCGGAACCGTCGATCTCCATGATCCGCGCCGCCCCATGGGCGCTGTCGGTGCGGATCGGGATCTGCCAGCCCTGCCAGGACCGGGCATTGATGCCCATCGACTGCAGGGCGATCGCCAGAATGCCGGACGTCACCTGCTCGCCGGATGCAACGACGGCGTCATATTCGCGCGCGTCGTAAAAAGGCGAGTTGGCGCCGGAGACCTTCGGCATGTCCTGAACCCAGCCGACAAGCTCGTTGGTCTTGCCGGACATGGCGGAGACGACGACCGCGACCTCGTGCCCTGCCTCAACCTCACGTTTCACATGGCGCGCGACGTTGTGAATGCGTTCGAGATTGGCGACCGAAGTGCCGCCGAACTTCATGACGATGCGAGCCATACCGACAAAAACCACTGTTTCGCCAAGAGGCTCGGGAGCCTTGGGCGCCTGCTTTCAAACCGTTCCGAAATCCCGTCGTTTGTGACAGGATCATCGAGTTGCGGCGTCTCTTATCGAAAAGGCTGAAAAGGCGCAATGGTCAGAACATGGCCGAACGGTACGCTTCGGCGTAAGCTTGCCCTAATGCCGGGCGCAAAAAAGGCCACCCGTAGGCGGCCTCCTTGAATTTTTGGGCGGGATCAGCGGTTCGGGTTGCGGGTCATCCTCACGGCCGAACCGCGGAGGGGCCGGCTGCAGTCAACCCCGATCCCTGTAGAAACGGTCGCGATCTCCCTGCCAGAGTGGCGGAAGCGGCGGCTGCCGGTCGCCCGGCCTCCAGCTGCGATCCCGGTCCCAACGTGGAGTTCCGTCACGATCCC
>NZ_PVBJ01000026.1:0-15670 GCF_002968565.1 Neorhizobium sp. T25_27 | reverse complement strand
GGTCGGAGAAACAGGCCGGGGCGGCTGGACCAGGGACGGCGCGGGCCTTGCCGGCGCGGCCCGGGCTGTCTCGGCGGGTTTTGGCGCTGCGGGCTGGGCGTCAGGGGATGCTTCCGGCTGGGCGGCGGCCTGCTGCGGCGCCGGGCGCGGCATCGGCGCGACAACCGTCAGCGCGGGCGCTGCCGTCTGGGCAGGCGCTGCGGCTGGCATTGCGGTCGGCGCGGCGGCTGGAGCTGGCGCTACGACGCTCGGGTCGGCCCGCTCGATACGAAAGGTGGTGACATCGGCGGGCGCGGTGCGCCTTGCCGGACGATAACCGGCGATCTGGTTCGGGTTCTTGGAATCGCGGGTGGCGAGGAACGGAGACGGATGGCCGCCCGGCTGGTACCAGAGCGCATTGGCGGCGACGAAGGAGAAAACGATGCCGAAGGCAGCGCAGCCGATCAGGGCCTTCGGCCGGCGCGCAGCAGCCCGCGCTCCCGCCAGCAGCAGGTTCGATAGAATGCCCGGTTGCTTGACAGGTTTTTTCCTGTCAGGCGATTTTCGCTTCCGCGCGGTCATCGATAAAATCCTGTTCGTCCATCATGGCCGCATGCCGGGCTGCCCTCAGCCGCGGCGGGAATTCGACTTTTTCCTCCCGGGAGTCATCCCGTTTTGCTTCGACGCCCGAGCCGTCTGCCGGCAGCGAGATCGTCACCACGGTCCCCTCGCCCGGACGGCTGACGATCGTAAAACGACCGCCGTGCAGCGCCACCAGACCTTTTACCAGAGAAAGTCCGAGACCGGTACCTTCGTAGGTGCGGGTATAGGCGTTTTCCACCTGCATGAACGGCTGGCCGATATATTGCAGCTTTTCCGCCGCGATGCCGATGCCGGTGTCGCTGACCGAAATCTTGACGTCATCGCCCTCGAGCACGGCGTCGATCGACACGACGCCGCCGGGGCCGGTGAACTTGATCGCGTTGCCGGCCAGGTTGATGAGGATCTGCTGCACGGCGCGGCGGTCGGCGATCACTTCGCCAAGCCCGCGCGGGGCGCGGCTGGTGAGCGTCACGCCCTTTTCACGGGCGGTCAGATCGAGCATGGCACGGCAGGTTTCCACGGCTTCGGCGATGGCGAAGGGCTCGGCAAGCAGTTCGTAACGGCCGGCCTCGATCTTCGACATGTCGAGCATCGTGTTGACGACGGACAGGAGATGGCCGCCGGACTGGCGGATCAGGCCGACATATTCGCGCTGGCGATCGTTTTCGAGCCGGCCGAAATATTCGCCGATGAGCACGTCTGAAAAACCGAGAATGGCGTTGAGCGGGGTGCGCAGCTCGTGGCTGACGGCAGCGAGGAACCTCGACTTCGCCTCATGGGCGGAACGGGCCTCGGCGACATTGGCCGCGGCTTCCAGACGGAGCTGCTCTTCTTCCGACATGTCGCGCGCCTGCGCCAGGACGTAGAGGAGTTCCCCTTCGCCGTCGCGGATGGCGGTCATGTCGAGGCGAACGGACAGGAACTGGCGGCCGGCCGCCGAGTACGGCCGTTCGATGCGGACATCGGCAGCGGCGCTTGGCACACCCTGGCGCAGCATGTCGAAAGCCTGGACGAGGCCGATCCGGTCGGATACGTGGACGCGCTCGGCAAGTGGCTCACCGGCCGCCTCGCGCAGGCTTGGCGGAAACAGATGCTGATCGCGGCCGCCAGTCTTCACCAGCAGGCCATGCGGATCGAGAATGAGCGACAGGCCCGGCATCGCATCGAAGGCAGCATCTTCCGGCGGGGGCGCAGCAACGGAGGCCACGGCATGGCGCGGAAAGGCGAAGGAGGCGGCCGCGGCCAGAAGGAAAAGCGACAGAACCAGCGCAACGCCGACCGGCAGGGCCAGCGCCGGCGGCAGGAGCAGCGCAAGCGCCGGCGGCACGGTGACGAATGCGGCAAGGCCACAGAACACGAGCCGGCGGAACTGGGCAATTTCACCGGGACGCGCGGTGTCGCCCTCGCCGAGGCGCGTCAGCCAGCGGCTTGCGGTCTCGTCGACCAGCATGACCGCCTTTCCGGCAATGTTACTCAATACGCGCACGCAAAACCCTGCACAGACTCGTTTATCGAAGCCGACAATAGGCCCCCGTGGCTTAAGGAAAGGATAAAAGAAGGGGTGTCTGGAAGTCCCGCAATGGGCCAAAATCCGGCTTTGGGACAGAAGGGCCAAGCCTTCCGAGTTTGTGGTTAACGCCACGTAAGCGGTGGATTTGCTTCGATTTTTCGCAATGCGTTAACCTTTGTGGCAAACCGGCGCCCGACAAAGCCCTAGGTTTCGGGCGGACCGCCGCAATTATGCTTAACATCGATCGCTAAAATTCGATTCAAGTTCGCGACAAAGACGCTGCAAATGCCGATATTTCGCATTTTAAGCAAATTTGCCGAAAAACCGAACGATCCCGTCAAAGCCATATTTGCTTCCCGGCGGTACAACCATGTTCAAGACCGGCACAGATCCGGCGGCCCGCTCGATACCCAAGAGCGGGAAAAACAGGTGGATAGAACGATGTGGTTTCTCATCAAGGGAAGTATGTGGTTCGCGGCGGTGCTGGTAGTGCTCTCCTACTTCAGCAGCAAGCCGGCGACCGAGACCGACGGGCTTTCGCCCCTGCAGGTCAGCAATGCATTTTCGGCTGCGACCGAAGCCTATCAATATGTGAGCGCCATCTGCACCGAAAAGCCTGAGGTCTGTGAAAAGGGTGCCGAGACCTTCTCGGCGCTCGGCACGAGGGCCAGGCAGGGCGCCCAAGTCGCCTTCGAGCTGCTCGACAAGCAGTTCGGCGACAAGGGCACCCGGACCGCGGTGCTTGCCGATCCGGAGCCGACCCCATTCCCGGCCAAGCAGGCCGAAACGGCAGCCGCAACCGGCGCCGACACGATCTTCACCGGCACCGTTCCGGTCCCGCAGAAACGGCCGACCCACTAATCCCGCGCATCAGGTCGGCGCACCAGATCGACCTGATACCGGACGTCTGATCCGAATTCGAATTTCAAAGCTTGCACCGGGCTCTCAATGCCACGGTTCCCGGTGCCTGATCTGCCTGCCCTGTCATTCAGCATTTGCTGACGCCGTGAGGATTACCCCTCACGGCGTTTTTTTGCTTTTATCCCGGCCTGCAGTGCCTATATGGAGCGGATAGAAGAACCGGAGCGCTTATGGCCAGCCTCGAGCAGATCATCGAAGATTTCGAATACCTCGACGAGTGGGAAGACCGCTATCGTTACGTGATCGAACTCGGCAAGGCGCTGCCGGACCTTCCCGACGACCAGAAGACCGCGGAGAACAAGGTGCAGGGCTGCGCGAGCCAGGTCTGGCTGGTCAGCCATCTCGGGGACGGCAGTGCCGATCCGGTGATGACCTTCGACGGCGATTCGGACGCCCATATCGTGCGCGGCCTCGTCGCCATCGTGCTCGCCGTCTATTCCGGCAGGACCGCCTCCCAGATCGCCGCCACAGACGCGATCGAAATCTTCGACCGCATCGGGCTTGTCGAACACCTGTCGTCCCAGCGCGCCAACGGGCTGCGCTCGATGGTCAAGCGTATCCGGGAAGAAGCAAGGATCAGGGCTGCGGCCTAGGGCGCAAAGCCCCCTCGCCCTTGCCCTCGGGCCAGGTGGCGAGCGCTTGCTCGGCAACGGCCTCCAGCGTGTCGCGACTGAAGCCGGCCTTGGCCTGCACTGCCATGCCGTGAAGAACGGCCATCAGGAATGCCGCAAGAGTATCAGGCCTGGCCGTCTCCGGCAGGTCGCCCTCGGCCTTTGCTCGCTCGAAGCGTTCACGAAGCTGCGCTTCGCCTTCGGCGCGCGACTCTATCAAGGCCTGGCGGACAGGCTCCGCTTCATCCGATCCCGCCAGCACCCCCTGGATGGCGAGGCATCCCGTATGGTCGGGATAACGGGTGGTGAGGTCGATCGCACCCTGGAGAACGTGCGCCGCAACCTCGCGCGCCGTGGACAACTGGAGTGCAGCGGGAAGATAATCCACGTACCGCTCGTAATAGCGTGCCAGGACCTTGCGGAAGAGCGCTTCCTTGTTGCCGAAGGCGGAATAGAGGGCCGGCCTTTCGACACCTGCCGCCTCCGTCAGGTCGGCATAGGAGGCACCTTCATAGCCCTTGCGCCAGAAGACGCATAACGCGGCGTCGAGCGCCTTCTCCACATCGAATTCGCGATGGCGTCCCATCAGCTCTGTCCTGTTATTTTCATAACGATCGTTATTAAACGGCTTGACCGGCCCTGTCAAATTCCATACCGATCGTTATCGTAACATACGTTATGAAATTGGGCGCCGCTTGGCAGGATCGAGCGGAGCCCTCGTCGAATTGGGAAAGGATACTCATGTCCAACATATTCAAGGGGAAGGTCGTCCTCATTACCGGCGGTTCGCGCGGCCTCGGTGCCGCGACGGCGGAAGCCTTCGCCGATCACGGAGCAGACGTCGCGATCAGCTACGCGGCCTCGGCCGACAAGGCGAAAGCCGTCGTCGAAAAACTCAGGGCAAAGGGCGTTCGCGCGATTGCGGTCAAGAGCGACCAGGCCGATCTTTCTTCGGCAAAACCCCTGATCGACAGGGTGATGGCGGAATTCGGCAGGCTCGACATCCTCGTCAACAATGCCGGCATCGCCATCCAGGGTCAATTGGTCGACGATCCGGAACTCGACGGGGACAACTATAATCGCCAGTGGCAGGTCAACGTGCTCGGCACGATCGCCAACACCCGCGCGGCGGCGCAAAAGCTGACCGACGGTGGCCGGATCATCTTCGTCGGCTCCCTCCTCGGCTCCTACGTCCCCTTCCCCGGCGTCGCCGACTATACCGGAACCAAGTGGGCCCTCGCCGGCTATGCGAAGGGCATCGCGCGCGACCTCGGGCCTCGCAACATCACGGTGAACGTGGTGCAGCCCGGCATCATGCCGACCGACATGGCGGCGGACGTTGCCGGCGAGCTTCCGAACCGCGACGCCATCCTGGACATGCATCCGATCCGTCGCATCGCAACACTCGAGGAAGTGGCGGAAACCATCTGCTTCCTCGCCGGGCCGCATGCGGGCTACATCAACGGCGAGCAGATCAACGTGGCAGGCGGTCTCGGGATCTGAGTGTCACAGCCGGAGCTTCGACAGAGGTCCGGGTCACCGCCCAAAAAGAATCCCTGAGCTTCAAACGAAGCTCAGGGATTGGGCGTCAGGAATCAGGCTTCCGCTGCTTTGGCGGCCATTGTGGCCTTTGCCCACCAGACCAACTCATCGAGCGCCGTTTTGGCAGAAGCCAGCAGATTTGCCTCGATCTCTTCGATCGGCTTGTTGCCGCCCCTGGGGGCGACCGCCATGAAGTCTCCGCCACCGATATGGACGGCGGCGTGGGTCGATACCATCTGCAGTTCGACCCCGATGCCGCGCAGGTGTTCCACCGCGCGCGACGCGCCCGTGCCGCCGTAACCGATGGCGGTAAAAGGCTTCCGGATCCATTCCTTGTAAGCCTGGTCGAGGGCGTTCTTGAGCACGCCGGTGATCGAGTGATTGTATTCGGCGACCACGAAGATGTAACCGTCGAAGCGGCCGACGGTTTCCTGCCAGCGTACAGCTTCCGGATTCTGGCTCGGCATCCACATGTTCGAGGCCATCTCGTCGAAGAACGGCAGCGGATGGTCGCGCAGATCGATCAGTTCGACCTCGATGTCGTCACGCGCCTGCGCCTGCTTCAACATCCACTGTGCCGGCTTGTCGGCAAAGCGGGTGGGGCGGGTAGAGCCGATAATGACCGCGATTTTGGGCTTCGGAACCATGGTATCCTCATGTATGTTGGTTTCTGTCCGTAACCATCTATCCGAGGATCCGGTGCCCCATCAAGACAGCACTTTTCGGAAACCAGGTAACCGCGAGGATACCGTGTCCTGCGGGCCAATCAGCCGCATGCTGGCCCGGATCAGCGACAAGTGGACGCTTCTGGTCGTGCGCGTTCTGGGTAACGGCCCTCTTCGCTTCAACGCACTGAAGCGCGAGATCGGTGAGATCAGCCAGAAGATGCTGGCTTCCACTCTTCGCGATCTCGAGGAGAATGGTTTCGTGACGCGGACCGTCACCCCGACGACGCCTCCGCAGGTGGAATATGCCCTGACAGACCTCGGCCGCGATTTTTGGGAACCGGTCCAGGCGCTGGCCGACTGGACCCATGCGAACTCCCCGAGGATCGACGCCGCCCGCGCCGCTTATGCAGCGAAACGGGCGGCGCAGTAGGCCGGTGCTTGTGGAGCCGGTCACGGGCGGCATTTGCAGCGTCAACCTCACAAGTCTTTTCCGTCACAGGACCGGCCGGTAATCCTCGGCTCCCCAGTGGTGGTTCTGGCGGCGTTTTGCCGGAACCGGCGGCGAATAATGGCGGGCAAGTGCGAGCAGCGCGGTACGCAGCATGAGTTTGGCCGAGCGTGCCGGCCATTGGCGTTCGCGTTCCACCGTCTCAAGACCCTTCGCAAAGCAGCAGACATCCACCGCGACGCCGGAAAGTTCCGGCCCCATCGCTTCCACTGCCCTGGAAAAACGGTTGCGGGCCGATATCGCGCTGTCGGCGATGTCGGCATGGCCGCCGGCGGTGCCCTTGGCGCGGGTGGCGAGCCGCGGTTCCCAGGAGGCGGTAACGCGGGGCTGGAGCTGTCCGCGGGTGAAATCGGCGAGCAGCCGCTCGCCCGCGTCCAAGGCTTCGGCCGGCAGAAAGGGTTTTCCGTCGCGGTCCTTCATCCGTGCGATCACGCCGAGCGGTGATTCGGCCAGGTTCCGGCGCACCGGCTGGCGGGCGCCGTCGATCTCGGTGGAGGTCACGACGATCTCGCCATGCTGCTCGACGAAGGCCTCCTCGCCCGTCACCAGCGCACGGCGCAGGAAGCTGGACGCCGCCGCACTTGCGGCAATCCTTCCGTCGCCGAGCTGCGCCAGCCCGAGCGAGCGGGCCTGGGCGATCACCGCTTCGGGATAGGTTCGTTCCTCCGCCCCGACGAGCCTGATCTCACCCGCCTCACCCGCCGTGATCGCGCAGTCGCCGCGGGCGAGCTGGCGGATCAGTCGCAGGAGGTGCCGCCTGAGGGTCGGGTCCGCAGCCTTGTCCATCACGGGTTTCCGGATTGCTTCAATCATGGGCCGCTACCTCCGAGAGGCCGAAAACGGCGGTGACGATGCGCTCGACGGCCGAGACGAACTCGTCGAAGGCGAGGTCGTCGCGGCGATCCTCGACCACGTGGCAGGCGTGACCGACGGTGGTGCGGTCGCGGCCGAAAGCCTCGCCGATGTCGCTCATCGAAATCTGGAGCGCCACATGGCAGACATACATGGCGATCTGGCGCACATGGCAGGAAAGCCGGCGCCGGTCGCGGCGCAGCATCACCCTATCGCCGAAAAGCTGGACCAGTTCGGAAACCATCTGGCGGACGATGCGGCAGGCGCTCTTGAGCGGCAGGCTGGCGGGAAGCATCGGTGAACCGGCCGTGTCCAGCGGCACAGGCGGGGAAAACGGCAATGAGGAAGGCGGGGCGGAGGACTGGAAATATCTCTCGAAAGGCATGACAACTCCTCAATTAATAGGAATTAATTCATACACCCTAGAGCAAAAACGGGGACGCTGGAAACCGCCTCCACGCAATTATAAGCTGAAATTGTTGATAATTTCCACAAGCTCCCGAAAGATAATGGGATTTTTTTCCTCTACCCATCCCCGCGATGCCTGTTTCAAAAAGGAAAAACCGGGCACTCAATCGGCCCGGTTCTTTATCCGCATCTTTTACGTCGATGCCAAAACCAGCCACCCCGCCGCTGTTGCGATCGGTCCTCATCGGGCTGGTCTCAAATCCTCCCTGCCTTGTCGGGCGTCGCCCGGATCAGGCCTTGCCGCGCTTGCGGCGCTGGCCGAGACCCATTTCCTTGGCGAGCCTGGAGCGGGCTTCCGCATAAGCGGGCGCCACCATCGGATAGTCGGCCGGCAGGCCCCACTTCTCGCGATACTCTTCCGGCGTCATGTTGTAGTGAGTCATCAGATGCCGCTTCAGCGACTTGAACTTCTGCCCGTCCTCCAGGCAGATGAGATAGTCATCCTCGATCGATTTCTTGATCGGAACCGGGGGCTTCGGCTTTTCGATGGCCACGACAACCGGTGCCGGCGAAGAGGTGTTGCTCAACGCCGAATGCACGTCCGCGATCAAATTCGAAAGATCGCTGACTGGCACAACATGGTTGCTCACATAGGCGGCCACAATATCTGCGGTCAGCTCTACCAGCAGATCCGGGCTTTTGCCCAATGCGACGTCTGTCATTTCCTGTCTCCTGTTTAAGTGACTGGCTGGCCCCGCGACCTCCGCGACACCTGCCCGTTCGTAGAGTCTCCCGGAGAAAACCTATGCCGCCCCGCCGTCTTGCGACCGAAGCCTACCCCTAAGCTTCATGCGGAAAAGAAAACGGTTCACACCGGATATTGCGCTCGATTGGAACCTTCCCTTGCGTGTGAACGGCGTTATTGTTCCTCATCGGAAGAACTTGTCGACTCACCAAAATGACGAGGGAACGCCTAATCTAGAACAACATCTGCACTCTACTTGTAATGAAGTACCACTGCTTCGCTTCATCTCCAAGTGCGAATTTTGCCGGTTACCAGCCTTTCTGCCACCTATATCGCCCCTACATCAGCTTTACTGATGAATAGATGGGCATTTGCTCAGTCGCGACAGGGTTATAACTCGGTCCAGAATGGATTATATTCGCTTATCGTAATCCTTCATTTCATCCCGGACGGACTCAGCGCAAAGTGGATAGCCAACCTTGTGTGCTGCCATAGCGAGCAGATGCGCCGAAATCGGCGCTGTCAGCACGAAGAAAAAGAAGCCTGCAAGCGCTCTTGCAAAAGTCGGCAGATCGCCCGCGTGGACGCCGACCGCAAGCAACAGGAGCCCGGAGCCGACCGTGCCGGCCTTGGATGCGGCGTGCATGCGGGTATAGAGGTCCGGCAGACGATTGAGGCCGATCGCCGCCACCAGCGCGAACCCGGCGCCGCCAAGGATCAGAAGAGCGGTGATCGCGGCCAATAGAATATCCATCATTTCTTCGCCTTCCGCCGGACGGCCGGCCCGATGCCGGATGGGCGCCTTGCCGCGGATTTGCGTCGCGGTTCGGGCACCGACGCCGTGAACGTCTTCATCATGTCCCCCTTCGGCGCCTCCCTGTTGCCGCGCGACAGGATGAACCGCGCAAAAGCCACGGTCGCGAGGAAGCCGACGAGGCCGAGCGAGATGGCGATATCGATATAGAGCGTGAAGCCGGTGCGGACGGCGATCAGCGCGATGAAGCCTATGACGATGCCGGTCAGCATGTCGAGCGCCACGACCCGGTCGGGAAGCGTCGGCCCCTTGATCACCCGCCAGACGGTGAGCAGGAAGGATAAGCCGAGCACCACGAGCGCCAGCCAGACCGCATAGGAGATGATCATTTCAGCCGTCGTCATCGGAACGCCTCCATGATCTTGCGCTCGAAGCCGTTGGCGATATCCCGTTTCGTGGCTTCGATATCGGAACAATCGATCGCGTGGACGAACAGCGTCTTGCGGTCCTCGGAGACGTCGACCGACAGCGTGCCGGGCGTCAGCGTGATGAGGTTGGCAAGCAGCGTGATCTCGAAATCGCGGGTGACGGTCAGCGGGAAGGCAAAGATGCCGGGCTTCAGGTCCATGTGCGGGCTCATCACCAGCACCGCCACCTTCCAGGCCGACAGCGCCAGTTCCTTCAGGAACAGGGCGAGTAGCGACAGGATGCGGCCGAGCCGCCGCCAGTAACCGCGGGCGCCCATCTCGTCGCGGACGATCCAGAGCACGAGCGTCGACAGCGCAAAACCGAAGATCAGGTTATGCAGCGTGGCGCTGCCGGTGACCGCGACCCAGACGACGGCAAAGACCAGTGACAGGATATAGGTGATCATCGCGCTGTCCCTCCCGGGAAGACCGACTGGATATAGGCCGCGGGCTCGCCGAGCCCCTCCGCCGCCCTCTGGGCCAGATCGAGCAGCGGTTCCGGCAGCAGGCCGAAAACAACGACCAGCGCCGTCAGGCAGCCTAGCGGCAGGACGATACGCCAATCGGCGGACGAGCCGGCCGGAGCGGCGGCCTCGGGAACAGGGTCGGGCTGCGGCCGCCAAAAGGCAAGCAGGAAGACGCGGGCGAGCGCCAGCGTGACCAGGAAGGCGGAAAGGAGGATCGCCGCGGCCAGCCACCAGGCGCCGATATCGAGCGAAGCTTTCAGGAGCGCCACCTTGGGCCACAGGCCGGAGAGCGGCGGCAGGCCGGAGGCGGCGAGGAACAGCAGGAAGGAGGCGCCCGAGAACCACGGCGCCTTCCGGTAAAGTCCGCCGAGGCCGGAGAGTGCCCAGGTGCCGCCGAGCCGGCCGACTTCCCCCGACACCAGATAAAGCGCGGTCATGGTCACCACCGAATGCAGCGCATAAAGGATGGCGCCGCTGACGGCCGCCGGCGTGCCGATCGCGACGCCCGCCATCATGTTGCCGATGCCGGCGATGACCACGTAACCGACGAGCCGGCGGATATCGTTCTGCGCCAGGGCGCCGAGCGCACCGACCAGCATGGTGAGCGCCGCCGAGATGGCGACGATCAAGCTCAATGCCTCGCGCTCGACGGGGAAGAGCATGATGGTGACGCGGATCAGCGAATAGATGCCGACCTTGGTGAGCAGCCCGCCGAACAGCGCCGACACGACCACGCGCGGCGTGTGATAGGAGGCCGGCAGCCAGAAATTCACCGGAAAGGCGGCAGCCTTCATCGCGAACGCCAGGACGAACAGCGCCGTCAGCGTCGTCAGCGGCGCGGTCTCGCGCAGGCCTGCCGCCTTGCGGGCGATATCGGCCATGTTGAGCGTGCCGAAGATCGCATAGAGGTAACCGACCGCGATCAGGAACAGCGTCGTGCCGATCAGGTTGAGGACCGCGTATTTCAGCGCGCCATCGATCTGCTCCGGCTCAGAGCCGAGGATCAGGAGGCCGAAGGACGAGATCAGCAGCACCTCGAACCAGACATAGAGGTTGAAGATGTCGCCAGTCAGGAACGCGCCCGTGACGCCGGCCATCAGCAGCATCAGGAACGGGTAAAAGCCGTAGCGCCGGCCGCTCGCGTCGATATCGGCGAGCGCGAATATGCCGGCGGCAAGTGCGACGACGGCCGCCGCGAGCGCCATGACCGCGCCGAAAAGGTCGGCGGTAAAAGCGATGCCGAACGGCGGCAGCCAGCGGCCCATCACCATGGTGACCGGACCATGCACCGAGACGCGCCAGAGCAGAGCGGCATCGAGGAGGACGAGCAGCGCCAACCCCGCGATCGCGATGCCGCCATGCAGGCGAACGGACTTGCGCACCATCATCAGCACGGCACCGAGGCCGATCATCAGCGCGACGGGGAGTACGACCAGCCAGTCGGCAAGCGGCGGGGCGGCGAGGATCAGGGCTGCGGAGAGATCGGTGGAAGGAGAGGCCATCAGTGGAGACCTCCGGGTGGGCTGTCGGCGAATATCGCCGCGGTAACTTGGCCCTTCCGGACGGTTATCGTCGAAGTCGAGATACCCCCCTCTGCCCTGCCGGGCATCTCCCCCTCAAGGGGGGAGATCGGATGGGCGCACTGACCTGCCACAAGCTGCCTTAGTCCCGGAAGAGAAGGTTCAATCAGTGTCGTTGATGAAGGCCAAGGCGCCGCCACGATTCGATCTCCCCCCTTGAGGGGGAGATGCCCGGCAGGGCAGAGGGGGGTGCCGCGGTATCCAAAGCCGGTGGCGGGAAAGAACATGACAACCTGCAAAACCATCCTCTCAATATCCCAGCGGCGGGAGTGGTTCTTGCCGCGGTTCGGCGAGCCGCATCTCGTCGGTATCGTCGGTGCCGAGTTCCTGGTAGGCGCGGTAGGTCAGCACCAGGAGGAAGGCGAAGAAGGAAAACGAGATGACGATCGCCGTCAGGATCAGCGCCTGCGGCAGAGGATTGGCGGCGCCTGGCGACAGCGTGTCCATGCCGGCCGGGATGATCGGCGGCACTTCGCGGGTGAGCCGGCCGGCGGTGAAGAGCAGCAGGTTGACCGCGTTGCCGAGCAGCACCACGCCCAGCAGGATGCGCACGGTGGATTTCGACAGGATGAGATAGATGGCGCCCGCAAAGAACAGGCCGATCAGGATCGAAAACAGCGCTTCCATCAGTCCTCCCCCTCCACGTCGGAGCCCGGCTCCTGTTCGAGCGCAAGCGCGATCGAGGTAATCGCCCCGACCACGACCAGATAGACGCCTATATCGAAGGACATCACCGTCGAGAGCGGTAGCTCCACGTCGAAAATGACAGGATAGACCCAGAGCCCGGTCATGAACGGCACGCCGAAGAAGATGGACAGCGCTCCGGAAAGGGTGGCGAGCAGCAGGCCGAAACCGGCAATCGCCATCGGATGGAACCGGATCGCGCGGCGTACCGAAGGCACGCCGAAGGCGATGCCGTAGATCGCCAGCGCCGAGGCCGCGATCAACCCGCCGATGAACCCGCCGCCGGGTTCGTTATGGCCGCGCAGCAGGACGAAGACGGAGAACAGCAGCATCAACGCGGTAAGAGACGGGGCGACGGTGCGCAGGATGAGAGTGTTCATGGATGCGCACCTCGCCCGTTGGTTGCCACCACTTCTTTGAGGTTGAAGAAGGTCCGTTCCCTTCGTAGGTCGAACCCTGCCAGCCCCCCTCTGCCCTGCCGGGCATCTCCCCCACGGGTGGGGAGATCGGCTGGGCGCGCTGGCCTGCCTCTAAGCAACCTCCCCCCAAAAGAGAAGCCCCGATCGCAACGCTCGATGGTGGTCGAAATCTCACCGCGAGTCGATCTCCCCCCTTGTGGGGGAGATGCCCGGCAGGGCATAGGGGGGTAAGCCATGATGACGAGTCTCATCGCCCCTCCCCCGATCCGGCGCGTTTACCCGCCCTCACCCGGATCAGCGCCAGGACCGCGAGCGCGGTCACCATCACCACCGCGATCTCGCCCAATGTATCCGTGCCGCGGAAGTCGACGATGATGACGTTGACGACGTTGGCGCCGTGGGCGACGGTCTTGGAATAGGTATTGAAGAAATCGGTGAGCACGGTGTCGAACGGCGCCTGCGTCGACTTCAAAAGCAGCAGCGTGAAGCCGAGGCCGCAGGCGACCGCGACCATGCCGTCGAAGAGCGACTGTCCCAGGGGCCGATGATCCCGCGGGGTGAGCCGCAGCCGGGTCATCACCAGCGCCAGGATGACGACCGACAGCGTCTCGACCATGAACTGGGTGAACGACAGGTCCGGCGCGCCGAACAGCAGGAAGATGACGGCGACGGCAAAACCCTGGATGCCGAGCGAGACGATCGCCGTCAGCCGGTCCTTTGCGCGCAGCACGGCAATAAGGCCGATCACCGCGATTGCAAAAAACGCCGCTTCCTGGACCAGCAATTGCTCCGGCCAGGCGGGCATTGCCGGCAGTTCACCGAACAGGAAGGGCGGGACGAGCAGCGTCGCGGCCAGCAGGATGAAGGTGGCGGTGATGTAGATTTCCAGCCGGCCCGGCTGGACGAAACGGGTGACGGCGGCCGAAAGCCGCACCAGGCCGGAGACGACATGATCGAAACCTCGGTCCGGTCCGGGGCCAAGGCTTTCCACCGCCCGCACCATGAAGGCCCGAAGGTCCGTCAGCCGCCAGAAGGCGAGCGCGCCGAGCAACACGGTGATCACCGACAGAAGCAGCGGCAGGCCCAGATGCGGCACGGTGGAAATGTCGATGACGATCTTTTCGTCGGTGATCGCGCTTGCCATCGGCGAGGAGATGTAACGATGCGCCACACCGGAAAAGAGTGCGGCCGCCAAGCCGAGCACGGAGAGAACCACCGGGCCCAGCCAGAGCGTCATTGGTCCTTCGTGGGCATGTTTCGGCGTCTCGACATGGGGACCGAGGAAGGGTTTCAGCGCCACGGCAAAGCCAATCGCGAACATCAGCGCATTGCCTATTACGGCGAGGCCGGTGAAAAACACGGCGCGCGGATTGCCGGCGGCGAGTGCCGCATAGATCTCTTCCTTGGCGAGGAAACCGAAAAACAGCGGCAGGCCGCCCATCGAGAGCGCCGCCAAAAGCGCCGCGCCGAAGGTGACCGGCATGGCGGCGCGCAAGCCCCCGAGCTTGGTGACGTCGCGGGTGCCTGCCTCATGATCCACCGTGCCGGCGACCATGAACAGTGCGCCCTTGAACAGCGAATGGGCGACGAGATAAAGCACCGCCGCCTCGACCGCATGGGCCGAACCGAAACCGGTCAGCATGACCAGGAGACCGAGCGAGGCCATGGTCGTGTAGGCGAGCATCAGCTTCAAGTCCGTCTGGCGGACGGCGAGGAAGGTGCCGGCAATGAGGGTAATACCGCCGAAGAAAGGCAGCAGGATCACCCAGGCGGGCGTATCCCCCATGACCGGGTTCAGCCGCATCAGCAGGTAGACGCCGGCCTTCACCATGGTTGCCGAATGCAGATAGGCCGAGACAGGCGTCGGCGCTTCCATGGCGTTCGGCAGCCAGAAATGGAACGGAAACTGCGCCGACTTGGTGAAGGCGCCGGCAAGCACCAGCAGCAGGGTTGCCAGATAGAACGGGCTCTGGCGCAGCCCGTCGCCCAGATGCACGAGCAGCGAAAGCTGGGTGACGCCGGTTATGTTCCAGAGGAAGACCAGGCCTGCGAGCAGGCAGAGCCCGCCGCCGCCGGTGACCACCAGCGCCTGAAGCGCCGCACGCCGCGCCGCCTCCCGCTCGTGATCGAAGCCGATCAGCAGGAAGGAGGTGATCGAGGTCAGTTCCCAATAGACGAACAGCATCAGAAAGCTGTCGGAGACGACGAGGCCGAGCATGGCGCCCATGAAGGCGAGGATGAAGGCCATGAAGCGCCCCTGCCCCTCATGACCCTTCATGTAGCCGCCAGAATAAACGACGATCAGGGCGCCGATGCCGGTGATGAGAAGCGCGAAGGTGAGCGACAGGCCGTCGAGGAACCACGAGAAGGAGAGGTTGAAGCTCGGCGCCCAGGCATACCCCCCGGTCACCACTTCGCCGGCGGCGATTTCGGGCAGGAAGGTGCAGAAATGCGCAAATGCGAGCGCCGGGGCCAGCGCCAGGACGAAGGCGGCCCTGTCGCCCAGAAGACGGGTGAGGACAGGCGCCAGAACGGAAGCGAGGAAGGGAAGGAAGAGTGCGAAGAACGTCAACGCCGGCGCATTGGCAGCCATGTCATCTCCACGCTTCAGAAGCCCCACACCGCCCGACCGTTCGGAGGCAGGTGATTTTCTATGGGAAACCTAGCCCCGCCTCAAGCGGAACCGGACGAAACACACAGAAACGCGAGTTTTCGGGAATTTGACGGCAAGTGCGACCGATGCTTGAGGGGGCAGCTTCGCGCCATTGGCGGTCATAGCTCCGTGTAGATCCGGTAAAGGACCAGAGCGGCCAATGCTATCACTGTGAACCGCCCCGGGTTTGCCGGAGACCGTTTGGTTTAAGTTATGCGGCCATCGCTGGCGCGTCCAGCATGGCGTAGTATTGTTCTTCTGCCTCTGCAGGCGGAATGTTTCCGATTGGCTCCAGAAGA